>NZ_JBOITM010000077.1:0-86513 GCF_050717535.1 Clostridium sp. | reverse complement strand
ATACTATTATTATGCCCTCGTATGAGAACATATATTCTATTTGCAAATTATAAAAATGTTTTTACTAGCATAAAAGAACCACTAACTCACGATTGAAATCACGAGTGTGCATGGTTCAGTTATCAAAATAATAGAAAAAACTATTCTACTAAAAGATATACAATTTGGTATTGTTTTCATACCATCTCCTCTCCAATATTAATAATCTCTATTAAATCTCTTTTTAACTGATTCGTAACTGTCTTTTGCTATATATCAATATTGTAATTCCATCATTAACTGTGACTTTATCAAGGTGCAAATCAATTTTTGAATAATCACCTTTAAATAATAATCTTCCATTACCTAGAATTGTTGGAATAATGCCAATAATATATTCATCTACTATATCAGCTTTAATAAATGCATCGGTTAAGCCAGCACCTCCAAACAGCCAAATATTACCATGATGCTTTTTTTTCAAATCTAGTATTCTGCCACATATATCACCATTAACAAATTCTACATTTTCTCTACCCTTTAAATCTCTTGAAGTTGCAACAATAATTTTCTTATCCGCATACGTTTCAAGTCCAGATAATACACAATCTTCATAGGCTTTTGATCCCATTACAACTGTATCGATACTTTCCATAAACTCAAAAAAAATCGAAAGTCTCCTTTGAGTCATTGTTGTTATCACCATGACCAACAATCCAATCAAATCCTCCATTATTATCTGAAATATAACCATCCAAACTAATAGCTAAGTTTAAAATTATCTTACTCATATAAACCCTCCTTATGTTCTATTTTGGATGTTTTTGCCTATCTGCCAAAAGGGTATATTTTTTACTGTTATCATCTTCTTAATCGTTATATAGATAATTGCTAATATCTATTTGCTTAAGGCTGTTGCCTGGATGCCCTAATAGCCTTTCTATAATCATACGAATAAGCATAAGACATAAGCTCAGATTTAACATACTTTTTGTCCATACCTTGATTTTCTGTTAACACTGCTACATTCTCTAATGAAAGATTGTTTCATCATTACCATGACCATCCAAAGTTAGAATAATGACACAGTAATCTTTTTTCAAAAATTCTGAAAGTTTTACAAAGCATCTTTCGTCAAAAAACATTGCATGTATTAATAATGCTTTTGGTTGTTCCAAATTTCCTATTATTTCAAATTGCATTCTATGTTCTCCTCGTAGATACATATTTTATAAACATTCTTTTTTCTGCACTTTCTTACAAATGTGTTTAAAAAAATCATTACAAATAATTTATGAGCAATTATATGCTTGTTCTAAATTCCGTATAACGTTTCTTACTCCCGACGTTTTTCAGCCTTAGATAGCTCTTATCTTAGGCTGAAAAATGTGCGAAGCGAACGGGAGTACTTTGTTAAGTGAAGTTGTTCGCCCCGTGGAGCTAGATCAAGTTATTTATTACCAAACAACCCTCTATTTGTTATCTTAACCCACATTCTTTCTGCTCTCGGTTCATTTTCTTTTGGTTTAGTTAGTATAAAATGTAACCTTACCAAATCTCCTTTTTTCTGAGATTTTCTTTCTTTTTCATCAGGTATAAAGAAATTACTCGGATTTGATTTATTCACTGTCTCAACATCTTCTAATTCCCATTCATTCATGCTTATACTCCTTTTCTTGCCCCAGATGACGCATGGTTCTGCTACCAATTTCACTTAACGTTTCTAACTCCCAACGTTCTTGGGCCTATCGCGACCGCACTTGGCGAAAGAATGTGTTTTGGAAGTCTTTTCATGCCAAAACGAACGGGAGATTTTTGTTAGCTGACGACTAGATTTCATATTCCTTAAATTTTTTTTAGTTTTCCTGTCCAATTAAATTTATTTTAGTATTTGATTAAACAATTTTATGATAAACTATAGTTAATATACTCAAAGGAGCAATGTAAAATGAAATGGAACAAAATAAGGGATATATATCCGAACCAATGGGTGAAACTATTAATACTAAACTCCCATGAAGCTGAAAACAAAGAATATATAGATGAAATGGAAGTAATAAAAAATTTCACTTCTGATGATGAAGCTACCGATGAGCTTGTCAACTGCACGGATAAGGAGCTAGTTTATCACACCAGTAAAGAAGAAATATATAGCGAAATAAGAAACATATTTTTCTCTTATAGAAACAGGAGAATGTAATATGGACATATATTTTTATGATGGATTAATATGTACTTCAGTTAAAATTCACTATAACGGTAACACTAAAATAATAAATAATGTTGTCATTGATACAGGAGCGGTAGAATCTATTTTATCA
Organism: Clostridium sp.; assembly: GCF_050717535.1. Lineage (GTDB taxonomy): Bacteria > Bacillota > Clostridia > Clostridiales > Clostridiaceae > Clostridium_AD. The sequence continues at coordinate 84,213 of NZ_JBOITM010000077.1, read as the reverse complement.
TCAAAAGCAGTACATGAAATTGGTATAAAAGTCAGTTCAACTGATAAAAACGCTGTTACCCGTGGAGCAGGCGGAGCAAAAATGAGGTATTTTTATAAAACAATTGATGAAATTGAAATCGGTAGTGTTATTTTTCAGGATATTAAAATGGATTTTGGAAATATTGACCCTTCTGGTGAAATAAATGGATTAATAGGTCTGGATTTATTAAAATCACTTCATGCTGTAATAGATGTTGATATTCCTTTTATTTACCTTAAGAAATAATAAATCATTTTTGAATTTAAATCTAATTGAAGCTGTCAGCTAACGTTTCTTACTCCCGACATTAGTCAGCCTTAGATAGCTCCTATCTTAGGCTGGCTAATGTGCGTAGCGAACGGGAATATTTTGTTAGATGAAGTCCGTAGGCGCTACACTCCAAATTTCCACTAACAAAAACCCTCTTATTGAATAAAGTCTTAAATTTAAGGTATATTTAATACAGATTTTATAAAGATTACGAATTAATTTACTTCATACTATGCTTATACTATTCGCCTGCTCTTTTTGTCGTATATCACAACGGTTACAATTGAAACAAGAACAATCACAGCATTTGCGGCAATAGTTCCCGCCCAAGTCATAGTCATGGTGCCAAAGATTGGAGATGCCGCATTGAACATGGTGTGGAATAATACGCACATAAACACACGGCCTTTGCCTGATATTTTGTAGATTGCCCCGTTGAAAAACCGAAACGCCATGAGCTGAACTGCAAACATCCAAAAGTTAATGAGTCCCTCTCCGTGATTCGTACCCGGAATGAAGAAGAGAGGGATATGCCATAAAATCCAAATGATTCCAACAAAGACAGAAGATAAAGCAAAGCCATATTTTTTTGTCAAGCCCAGGCTGCAATATGTACATCCAGCCAGCTTCCTCCAAGCCACCGATAATAAGATTACCAGGCAGGAAAAGTAAAAACGTATAAAATGGAAGCACCATTTCCGTGCGGCCTGAAACTGCAATATGTATCAAAAATACAGTGCAAGCCCTGCAACAACGAACAAATAAATGCATATGTTATTTTTGGCGTAAAAAACAGTTTTCAACCATTCCTTAAAACCTGCTATTTTGTTATTTTTCTTCAGAACGATATATGAAGCAATAGCGGGCGACAAAATATAGATTGCAAAAGGAATATTCATCCCGAATTGCTGTAACGAGTGAACCCAATTGTGAACCGAATATCCGAATTGCCCAAGAGCAATCAAAGTACCTGACACAAGATAGGCTATGCAAAATGTCATCATCGTAAATTGTACTATGATTTTTTTGTCTGTAATGATTTCTTAACCTCATGTTTTGAAGTTTATATTAAATTTTGACGGATGGACGCTTTGACTTTTATCACCTAATGTTTGCTTTTTGCCAATTCAAAGTTGCGCTCCGCAAAAATATTAATTTTCTACGTTCGTATTAACTTACAAATTCGAGCTAAATATTTTTCAAACGATAACTTTGAATCAGCACTCATTTATACGGGATTTCATCTAACGTTCCGTGTTGCCGACGTTTCTGAACCTTAGCGCCACGCGCTTGGAGAAGAAATGTGCCTTGGCGATGAGTTAACTTATAACTACATATAAATACAAGTAATAAATTTACATAATGTTATATAAAAATAGTCCACCAGCCAAGGCGGACGGCAACATTTTGTTATACGGAGTTTAATCACCACCTTTTGAGCAATCCCCACTCCAGTTATCTTTAGAGTTATTACATACAATATGAATATTATGTATCAATTTTATTCATTTATTACTATTTAGCCTATCTGTTCTAACTTATTCATCCACCAATCTTTATCAAAATATAAAGGTCTAACTGGAACCATAATGATATATTCGCTGTTCACTTCTATAATCTGAGATGTGCCTGTATATACTAAATCTATATATAAGTTAAATGGTTTGACTTTCCTTTGCACTATATTTTCAAACTCATTAATATATTTATAGATTCTTTCATTACCAAGTCCTTCAAGATATGAAAGTGCATTTTTGCCTCCACCAACCATTTCCCACCATTGTATAAAAAGTTGCCATGAATTTTTACAGTATTTTCTTAATTCGCAATAAGGAAATTCAGGGAAATTAGGTGGATTGAACATATTATTTATTAAATCAAACTCCTGTTTTAAAATAACTTTTTTTCCCTTATCATTAATCATAGAATTAAACCATTCATTCCATTGTTCTTTTAGTAAAGATAACGATTCAGTTAAATTATTAATCTCACATTTAGGAGGCCAAAGTTTATTATTACTCATCCCATCAACATCATCTATCAATCCATATAGACAACCAGTAAAAAGAGCAAAATTTACCGACAAATCACTTGATTCTACTATTCTCCAAGATTCATTTCCTTCTTTATACATACTAATTCTCCTTAACTACTTTAATTCGTCATTTTCGACGACTACGTCTCAATTATGTCAAACCCACTAACTTATGAGCAATTACATGTTTGTTCTAAATTCCGTATAACGTTAGTAACCCCGACATAAATGTCTGGATATCCCTAAAATATAGACGGATACCCGACGTCTGTGTCGGGTATTATACCTCTAGCTGAATGTATTACCACACTTATTTCATCACTTCTTTGTTAGTTTATCAAGTGGACTTTGTATATTACTTATGTTTTTTGTGTAACATGTGTGTAAATTTCAGTGGTCTTAGAGCTTGAATGTCCTAGTAACTCTTGGATATATCTTAAATCTATTCCACATTCAAGTAAGTGAGTTTCAAACGAGTGTCGAAGTGTGTGTGCCGTTGCTTTCTTGGTTATTCTAGCAGCAATACAAGCATGTTGAAATATTCTCCGAACTTTTCTTTCAGTAATGTATTCCTTATTATTTTGCCCTGGGAACAGCCATATTTCAGGTTTATATAGTTTATAATACTTTCTAAGCTGTTCAAGTGCAATTTCTGATAGAATTGTGTATCGGTCTTTTTTACCTTTTCCTTGTACAACATGAATAATCATCCTTTGGATGTCTATATCCTGAGACTTTAGTTTTATACCTTCTCCAACTCGTAATCCTGCTGAATATATTAGAAATAAGATTGTTTTCTGCTTTTCATTCTTTAGTGCAACTAATATTTTTGTTACGTCTTGAAAGCTTAAAACATTTGGTAATTTATATTCTTTCTTTGGTCTAGACAATAATTCTATAATTATATTTTGTCTTAATACCTCATTGCACAAAAATTTTATAGCACTTATAACTAGTTCATTTTCGCGTTTTGATATATTTACGCTCATGGTAATAACCTCTTTCCTTATCATAAGAACAAACGTTCTTATGATATTCATTACCATAAACTAACCATATTATACCATAAATTTTACTTTAAACGTATTAATTAATGTTATTTATTACATTATTAATTTAATACGAATATATATGGAAAGCAACCTAACTTAACTTTCGTTAAATTAGGTTGCATCTGTTTTAAACTATATACTAATTAAAAGCTAAAACTGAATTTTATTTTTTATCAATCACAATAGCTTCAGTATCTTTTTTCTCCATTTCAAGAATCATATTTTTGAATTTCTCCGCTGCCTCCTCTTTTTCTTTTAATAAATTAGTAATTCTTTCATTAAAACTTTCTTGTAATTCCTGTAGTTTAAATTGTTGCTGCTCCTTTAATTTTAAAACTTCTTTGTCCATTTGGAAAGTTGTTCGTTCCCTTTGCATTTCAATATCTTGCTTGGATTTGATTTCAAGTTCCTCAATTTTGTTTTTGTTTATTTGATTTGATTCCTGGATTTGTTTTACTAATTTATCTGCTTCATCTTTTTTATTTAATAAATCATTTTTCAACTGCATATTCTCATTTGTAGATTTATCTTGTTCTGTTTTAAGTTTTATAATCTCATCTTTATATTTAATGTATTTTTCATTGCTATCTGTTAGCTTTATTATTTTTTCTTCTTGCATATTATTAAAACTCTTCAAGTTCTTAATATTTTCTTGTAGTTCTTTAATTATACGTTTTGTATCTGATTGCTCTTTTTCTAGTGTTATTATTTTCTTATTTTCTTCTTTAATTAATATAACTTCCTCTTTTAGTTTTTCAGTTTCCTTATTACTATCTATTAGCTCATTTCTATGAATGTTTTTTACCTCTAAGGCTTTAATATTATTTCTTTCTACTATGTTTATATAAATATCAGCCATTCTACTGGTTATTGTCTGCAACTCTTTTATATCCTCGGACATATTACTGTCTTCTTCTCTGGCTCTATTCAATTCATAGTATTTAACTACTTGTTCCATGAGTTCCTTATTGTTTATTCCTTCACTCTGAGCGAGTTCATTAAATTTTTGCTTTAATTCATCACTTATTCTTACACTTAATATTGCATCCATTGTTAACTTCCTCTCTGATACTAGTATTTGGGTGGGTTTATAGGTTAAATTCAGCCTCTATCATAAATAAATTGCATTTTAACTTATGAACTAACTACGGTCTGTTTAAAATATTTCAAAACACTATAATTGCTAGTATATTTAGTCTTAATCATATTTTTATATAAATAATTAAAAAATGTTTAAAATAAAATGAAACAATTATTATTGTAAACATACGTATACACTTGAATTCAGTGCGTTTATGCTTGTATACTTAATGTTTACAATACAAGTATACCATATAATTTTAAAAAATGCATATAAAATAAGTAAAAAAGCATGATTTAAAGTAAAAACAAAACCATTCAATATAACTTTTATTATATTGAATGGTCTTGTTTGTGTTTATAATAGTAATTTATATGAATTAGTACTTAATAACATATTAGAAGAATATGAAAGTGCGTCAAAAAATTATAGAGCTTTATATTCAAAAAGAGGGAGAGACTTATTATAGTGTTTTTTTGAAAGCTAAACATTTAATGAATATTTGTTAAGAAATTGCATGATTTGTATTTCCAATAAAAAAATTTTAATCACTATTTGAATCTTTTGAATATAATATTATGTACTTAACAATATTATATGGAGGATCAACTTGGAACAGAATGAAACTAGAAAAAATGTAACTAAAATTTCAACGATGAATAACTGTATCCCGCAAGAGAGTGTAATAAAAAACGTAAGACTAGCCGCTGCATACGTACCCTACCAGAACCTTTGCACACTTTTCTCGCCTATTGAAGCCCTTAAAAGAGGAACTGTTTTTCCAGAGCTTTATAGTCCATATGTAGGAGAAGACAAAACACAACGTCCATTAAAAGCAAGTAAAAAGGAGAGAACTTATGAAGAATAGAATGGATCTTTTGAAAGAAATTACTGCTACAGAATTTGTAAAAGAGGACCTTGCTTTATTTCTTAATACTCATCCAATGGATCAAGCAGCTCTAGCAAATTATAACTTTTACGTAATGGAATCTAAAGGATTAAAGGCAATCTATGAGATGAATTACGGAATGTTGTCTGAGCACAGCTCTCCGAGTCCTTACCCATGGCAATGGATAAATGATCCTTGGCCTTGGGAAAATGATGCTAATTTCAAACTTGAAAAGGGGGGCATGTAATTTATGTGGACATATGATAAGTTCTTACAATATCCAGTTAAAATTGTAACTCCAAATCCTGAAATGGCAAAAATTATTATTACTCAATACGGAGGTCCGGATGGTGAATTAGGAGCTTCATTAAGATATCTAAGTCAGCGTTTTTCTATGATTACACCTCAAGCAATATCAACATGTAATGATATTGGTACGGAGGAATTGGCTCATTTAGAAATGGTTGGTGCTATGGTTAGACAATTAATGAAAAATGCCACTCTTGAAGAAATTGAAAAAGGTGGTATGGCCGGCTATTACGTTGACCATGGTAGAGGAGTATATCCTATAAGTGCTTCTGGTGTTTCCTTTAATGCTTCTTATCTTCAATCAAAGGGAGATCCAATTGTAGATCTTACTGAAAACTTAGCTGCAGAACAAAAGGCAAGGGCAACTTATGAATATCTAATTAATATGGCTGACGACCCTGATGTAATAGAACCCTTGAAATTTCTTCGTGAAAGAGAAGTTGTTCACTATCAAAGATTTGGTGAATGCCTTAGAATTGTTCAAGATTACTTACAAGAACCCCATCTATTTACTATGAAATAATTAATATAATTTACACAAATAAATATTATAAAAGTAAACACAGATACAATCAAGTGTTTACTTTTATAATATTTTTTAATTTCACTATTATTCTTTAAGATTAAACAAATTAATAATACCATATTTTATTTCCAAGTCAGCTTTTCCAATGCAATATTATTACGATACCAATCATCCTTTTGTAAAAGCATTTCAGGAGATCCTACATTTTTGATCATACCATCCTCTAAAATAGCAACAGTGTCAGAATCACTCATAAAGGACAACCGATGAGTGATAGATAATATTGTATGCGACCTACTTGCCTTTTGAAGTACAGCTATAAACTTTTCTTCTGTTATAGAATCAAGATTTGCTGTTATTTCATCAAACAGTAGAATTGGAGGATCTGTCACAATTGCTCTTGCAATAGCAAGAAGTTGCTTCTGACCTTGTGAAAAAAGAGAATCATTAATTACTTGTGTATAGATTCCATTTTTTAAAGCTAATACATAATCAGTTAATCCCACAAAGTTCAGGGCATTTTCTATTTGCCCTTTTGTAATGCTCTCATCCTTCAGACTAATTTGTTCTGCCACTGTGCCATTTATCATTTGAAAGCTTTGATTAACATAACCAAATATTTTACGTTTTTCGAGGTTTGGTATATCATAAACATCAATTCCATTTACTGTTATATTACCATTAGAAGGTTTTAAAAATCCCATAGTAAGCTTGAATAATGTTGATTTGCCAACACCTGTTCGTCCTACAAACGTAACCTTTTCTTGTGGTTTTAAATTATAGTTAATATTTTTCAAAATATCAGTCCCTTTATCATACTGAAAAGTTACATCATTAAAGCACAGCCTAACGTCACTTCGCAATGGAATAATATCCGATCCTTTGAGTTCACTAAGTGTGCACGTATCCTCTGGCAAATTATAAAAGTCATTTACCCTATGGATACCAGATACTGCCTGCTGAATGTTTTGAAGCTCCATACCTAAATTTTCAATGGGCGCAAACAAATTGGAAATTAATTCAATAGAGGCGGCAACCATGCCAAGTGTTATACCCAAATAGTTTAACTGTTTTGCAGATAGTATTACAATAATACCTATGACCACAGCCCTAGTAAGCTGTATAATTGGTGAAAACACAGAATCATAAAAGTTTACTTTTTCAATAGTTTTATAGGTATCCATCAAATATGAACTATAGTTTTTCTCCATATATTTTTCTTTACTATAGGATTTAATCATCTGTATATTTTTTAAGCTTTCCGATATGTGATTGTTTACCTTGCCAACATAAATTCTATTTTCTATTTGCGCTTTCAGCATTTTTTTTTGAAAAGCTCGAGTAATGGCATAAATAATAGGTAGTAGGAGAAAAGTTATAATTCCGAGCTTTGCACTAAACATCCAGATAGAAACAACAATTCCTATAACTTTTAAGCAGTCAATCATCATACCTATAATACCACCAGTAAACATAGAACTTATTGCATCGACATCATTTATAAATCTTGAAACAACTGTGCCTGTATCATTTGAGGAGAAGAACATAGAACCAATCTTTTTTAATTTTTCCATCATTTCTAGTCGAATTTCCTTGGTAATTCTTTGACCTAAAACTGTAATCACAGCTTCCTTTATAAAATCAAAGATACCAATAAATAATAGTACCCCCATGTAAATTATTGCCATAGAAAATAATTTATCACTACTTCTAGGTACAAGGTTACCATCAATAATATATTTTAAAATTTGTGGAGGAATTAAGCTTGCGATAACAACACCACAGACAGCAAAAACTAGTAGTGCATCAATTCTTATATTTTTCTTAAGCACACAGGTAATAGAGTTTTTTACTAGACTACTGCTCATAACTATCCCCCCCAGTAGATTGTAGCTTTACTATTGCTCTGTAAACTTCAGAACTTTTGAGAAGTTCATCATGTGTACCATAATCTACTGTTTTATCATTGCCCAGAAAAACAATGTGGTCTACTTCCTTAAAAATGGTTAAGCGATGTGAAATTAGGATTATCAAGCTACCTTTATAATTATTTTTAAGATTTTTAATGATTTCTTCTTCTGTTTTCATATCAACAGCAGAAAACGGATCGTCTAAAACCATAATTTTATTTTTATTTAAAAGTGTCCTTGCCAAGGATATCCTTGCCTGTTGACCCCCACTTAATCTTATCCCATTATTACCAACAAGTGTTTTTTCTCCTAGAGGCATTGCTGCCAAATCATTATAGAAGCAAACATCCTTTAAAACAGAAGTAATGTCCTCATCATTTCCAAGAGTAATATTTTTATAAATACTATCTGATAGCAATTGAGGCTTATGGCCTAGGTAAGAAATCATCTTGCTTCTCTCATATTCAGAGTAGTCCCTAAGTTCCTTTCCATCTATCTTAATACTGCCTATATAAGGATAAAATCCAAGCAGGCATAATCCAAGTGTAGATTTTCCAGATGCAATAGAACCAGTTACCCCTATTATTTCCCCTTGCTTTCCATTAAAACTTATATTTTCAAGTATATTCTCTTTGCCTTTAGCATAAGAAAAGCTAAGATTGTCTACCCAAAGCTTTGTACTACCCTTAATGTCCAGGGAAGTATTAACTTTGCTTTGGTATTCTGTAAGATAAGGTTTAATACGTTTCCATGATATTTGTGATTTTTGCACAGAATTAAATAGCTTTGCTGCTTTGCTTGCCTTAGTTGCTATAGCGGTAAATATAATGAGATATGTAGAAAGGTTACCTACAGTCCACCCCCCATTAATAACTTTTGTACCCCCTAAATAAATTACTATAATTATTCCAAGCATTGCAATAACATTATAAATTGGTTGCATTGAATTTTCTAGAATGCTAGCTTTAATTGCTTTATTTTGTAAATCTTCTAATTCACCATTATAACTTGCTATATTTTGGTCTTCCATACCACTTGCTCTATAGACCATGGCATTTTCAATGGCATCATAGGTAATATCTGTAACATAGCTGCTTTTTATGCGATACTCAATGGTGTATTTGTAAATAATACTTTTCAATTTTTCAGCAAGCGCCATGGCAACCGGAATAAAAATACAGGAGAGAATAGTTATTTTAACATCATAAAATAGCATTGATATAAAATAAGTAGCCATTAGCACCCCAGTATCAAAAACCTCTGTGGTGAATTTTCGCATGCCCTCTACGCATAAATCCACATCAGAAATAGCTCTAGTCATTAAATTACCCATATTTTCATTATCTAGTTCTTCAGGACTTTTATGCATTATGTTATTGTATATCATAAGCCTCATGGTAGCGCTTGTACTATTGGCAAATCGTCTTATGTAAAAACGTTTAAAATATCGCATCAATTGAACCACTGCAATAAGAGCAACAAAAGTAGTCGCCAGCATTACTATATCGTATAGTTTATAACCGTAAATAATTGAATCAATTAATTTACCCTGATAAATTGGTCCTGCAATTATTGCACTGTTACAGGTTAATCCAAATATAACAATGCATAATACAACAAACTTCTCTTTTTTCCAATAGTTAATTATTTTATTTGGTTGTTTCATAGGTTCAATTTTAAGCTTTGCCATAATAATTAACATCTCCTCTCCTCATTTATAAAAAAACTCTATACGTTGCTTATTATATAACTCACCCATTTATCTTATATACTAGATTAGTATTATAATTCAATTTAGTGACTAAAAAATACTTCTACTATGTTTTATCATGGCAGAAGTCATTATTCTCCAAAGAGATGTTTAAAGGTGAACTTCATCACCTACAAAATATATTTTTATATCATAATAAATGTACTTTATTGTTTATAATTATAATTTAAATTCAAATCACATTCAAGGTTTAGCCGCTATTTTATATATTTCACCCAATTATCAGGACTAAATTTGCTTGTATCTATAGCCGATGCCATAATTCGATATAAGTCTCTTTGCATGTTACTGTTGTTTAATGTATATAAATAATTGTATTTAGCACTATGCTTTATTTCATCAGTTATAATATTGAAAAGTAAATCTCTAGATATTCTAGATGGAAGTCCTCTTCTGATTTCTCGATATCTTTCTACAGCACCTAGCTCTCCAAACAAAGCCTTTTTAATGCCATCAAGGTAAGAAATAGGCTTCACAAATTCCTCGTCATTGCCAGGTGGTACATCTACACCAGTGATGTTCATATATATTTGTCTAAACATTTTATTATGTCCACGTTCATCATCTCGTATAGATGCAATAATTTTTTTTTCATCTCCTGTAGGAGCAATGCTTATTAGGTAGTCATAGAATAATTCATCTTCTCTTTCACCTTGAACTGCTGCTTTAATACCTTCCAGGGATTTTTCCAATAAATTCATATCATACATCATATATGGATCTCTGTACATATAAACCTCCTAGTGAATGATAATTTTATTATTTACCTAACTGTTAAATCGATATTATATATAATATGAAAAACGTATTCTAATTGTTACAAAGACAATATTATTACAATAACTTGCATTAGATTCAGGAACTGAAATTAAAATATCTCACAGGTAATTTAAATAAATTAGCTTCCTCTTATATAATAAAGAGGAAGCTATCTGTTATCCTACCACTACCCCTACCTTAGGTAATTTATCAAGTATTTTTGAATTACCATGGCAAGTATTAAAATCCACCGTTACGTCTTTTCCCGCAGACACACCAAAATGTACACCACCAGCCCAAGCTTTAACAGAACTTACGTCATAAACTACTTCATTTATAGCTACATAAGCAGCATTACCGCCAATACCATTATATTTTGATAATTCCTCTAATGTGAATGTTTGCTGTCTTTCAACATTATCTTCAGAAACACGATTATTCATATTTTTGTATGTTTCATACATTGAATTTCCTTCCATGTTGTTGTAGTCTTCACAATAGATTTTAAAGTAAGACTTTGAAAACTTACATAATGGACAAAAATTAGGGGCTTCTTTTCCTATATGAATATACCCACAATTCATACATTGCCATTTCACATCAATATTTTTTTTAAACATCATGCCCGCCTTAAGATTTTCATATATTTTCATAAATCTCATTTCATGACTTTCTTCTACTTCTTGCAATTCTTTATAGAAGTCTGCAATTTCTATAAAGCCTTCTGACCTAGCCTCTTTTTCAAATTGCTTATATAAATTACTACTTTCAAAAGCTTCTCCTTGTACAGCATCTTTCAAGTTATCTGTTGTATTTTTATTCATTTTAAGAAACCTATTAAAAACTTCTCTTGCATGAGCCCTTTCGTTATTAGCAGTTACATCAAAAATAGATGCTACAAATTCATATCCCTCTTGCTTCGCTTTTTCCGCATAAAATGTATATTTATTTCTAGCCCGTGACTCTCCAGCAAAAGTACTTAGAAGATTTTTTTCCGTTTTACTACCATTTAATTGCATTTATATTCCTCCATTAAGTAATTTATCCTCTTAATTATTTTATTCATTATGTTTTTAAAGGTTACTTTAATATTGTTATCTTTATGAGTGAATAAATATTCAATACTTCAAATTAATGGATTTACTTATAAATTTAATATATAATTACTATTGTATATCAATTGGAATCATTCAACGGTAATGTACCATTTATTTTGAAAATTTATTTGTGAATATGTATAAGGAAATCAATAATTTTCTTATATAATAGAAAGAATATTAGGGGGATAAATTGATGAAAGTTACAATGTCGAGTTTTTTAATAAATCAAAAACCTATTTTAAAAAAATTAGTGATTCTTCTTTCTGAAAACTATAAATATGTGTCAATTTTAGGAACAGATACTAAAGGAAAACTATATAACGTACAAAAAACTGGCATAGATTTAAGCGATTCATTTTGGTGTGAACGAGGCTTTGTTATAAGGGTTCATAATGGTATTAACTATTCTGAGTTTTCTTTTAACGAAATAAATAAGAATAGTCTGAATACTATAGTAGATAAAATAAAGCAAGAAATGACCAAAACACTTGAAAATCTAAAAAATGCTTCAATAACCGTAAATGATTATGATTTAATAGAAGAAACTTTAATTAAGAAGCAGTTTTTAGGTGAAGTTACTATGCTTCCCGCTAATTTAACATCAAAAGAAAAAATAGAGAAAATGTGTATTATTAAAGATTCTGCATTAAGTTATTCAGATTTACTTGTAGATTTTAGAGTAACCTATCACGAAGTCCATGTATCGAAAATATTTATTTCTAATAAGAAAGAACTAGAACAATCTTATATATGGAGCGAAGGATATTTGGTAAGCATAGTCCGCAGAGACGATAATACTAAATATGCCCATGCGACTTTCTCAGGACTTAAGGCAGTAGAATTACTTGATGAAATGAAAGATGATATAGAAAAAGTGATAGATACTAGTATAAAACTTTTAGATGCGAAAAATGTAGTTCCAGGTGAATATGAAGTAATATGTTCTCCTGAAATTTCAGGGTTAATCGCACATGAAGCTTTTGGTCATGGAGTAGAAATGGACATGTTTGTTAAAAAAAGAGCAAAAGCTTTAGAATATATAGGAAAAAGTGTGGCATCAGAATTAGTTACTATGCATGATGGTGCTGCAGCGGTAAGCAATATGTCATCCTATTTGTTTGATGATGAAGGAGTCCTTGGAACAGATACTATTGTTATAGAAAAAGGGATACTTAAAAAAGGACTTTCTGATATTTTATCTGCTCTGAAGCTGGGTACTAAACCTACTGGTAATGGTAAAAGAGAATCTTTTGAAAGAAAAGCTTATGCAAGAATGACTAATACTTTCTTTAATGCTGGAAATGACACTTTAGAAGATATGATAACTTCTATCAAACACGGTTACCTATTAGATGGCACTATGAGTGGCATGGAAGATCCTAAAAATTGGGGAATTCAATGTATGATACTTAAGGGTAGTGAAATTAAAGATGGAAAATTAACTGGTGAAATAGTCTCCCCTGTAATTATGACCGGATATGTACCTGATGTTTTAAAGTCTATATCAATGCTATCGGAAGCCGTGGAACTTTCTGGTTCTGGTGCATGTGGAAAAGGTTACAAGGAATTTGTTAAAGTTTCAGATGGTGGTCCATATATCAAAGCAAAAGTGAGGTTAGGATAATGATAGAAAAAATAAAAAAGTTAATCCATGAATCTACAAAATCGGATAGTCTTAAAATAGATGGTTTTAAAATAATAGAAACTAAAATAATTGCTAGTGAACTCTTCTTTGTAAAAAAAGACTTGGATATGTATAGAGCTAAAGATGTTCACAATTTTAATATAACAATTTATAAAAACTTCAAGGAAGATAGCATAGCCTATACAGGATCTTCCTCCGCTATAATTCATCCTACTATGAGTGATGAAGAAATCCTTCAGGTTATTGAGGAAGTTTCCTTTGCAGCAAGTTTTATAAAAAATAAAAAGTATCCTTTGCTACAACCATCCCGTAAATTTCAACCTGAAATAACAAGTAATTTCTCGGAGAAGCCTCTTAACGCATGGCTTCCTACATTAACGGATGCGCTCTACAATTCTGATGTTTCTGATAAAGGCGGTATAAATTCGTCTGAAATTTTCCTTAATAAAGTTTATACACGTATTGTAAGTTCCACCGGAATAGATGTATCTTTCACTACGTATAAGGGAGAACTAGAATTTATAACTAATTGGAAGGAAGATACTGAAGAAATTGAACTTTACAAGCATATAGATTTCTCAGAGATGGACTATGAACTGATAGATGAAAAAGTAAAAGAAATGCTTATTATTAGTAAAGAAAAATCTATCGCATCCTCTACTCCAGCACTTGGTAAATACAACATATTACTTAATGGAACTCCAGTAATCGAACTACTTAGTTTTTATTTATCACAAGCTTCTGCTAAAACTGTGTATAATGGAATGTCTACTGCAAAACTTGGTGAGAATATACAAGGCGATGACGTACAAGGCGATACCATAACTCTTACTTTAGATCCTTTTATGAAAAATTCAACTAACTCTTCTCCTTATGATTCTAATGGTTTTCCTGTTAATTCTGTTAAGATATTTAATAATGGTGTTTTAAACATGTATCATGGCGATTTGCGTCATTGCCATTATTTAAATGTAGAGCCTACAGGCAATATATCAAACTTTATTATAGAAGGAGGAACACGTTCAACAGAGGATTTAAAATTGGAACCGCACCTAGAAATTATAGCCTTTTCCGACTTCCAAATGGATACTTTAACAGGAGATTTTGCTGGAGAAATTAGGTTAGGTTGGTTTTTTAATGGCACAAATACCATGCCAGTTACGGGCGGTTCTATTTCAGGCAATATTAAAAAATTGCAAAAGCAAATGTATTTATCAAAAGAACTTCAAAAGGATAATAACTTCATAGGGCCTAAAATTGTTAAGCTATTAAATGTAAGTGTGGCTGGGATAGAATAAATTTTTGCTTTTTATGAACATTCGCAGTAGTTTTATCATAGAATTTACTAATAGTAATTTTATGGAGAGTATCATGGACCTTTTTAGAATAAATCAATATTCAAGAATAAATGCTGTTAATTATGCAAAGACCTTTGCATTGCATCCAAACCCTAGCTTTAGATACTTCCCTCTTATTAATAATGAAACAAGTGGGGATTGTGCAAACTTTGTTTCTCAGTGCCTGCTAGCTGGTGGAGCACCTATGACCTATGATGGTTCACATGCATGGTGGTACAACAAGGCTAATACCTTAAGTACAAAGGATGATACTTGGTCTGTGACCTGGACAGTAGCTCATTCGCTTTATTGGACCTTGAAAGTTAATCAACAAGCTAAATCCCGTGGAATTAAAGGCCTTGAAATAGACGATGTTCACCTACTTGAATTAGGTGATTTAATATTTTTCGAAGGTGATAATGGAAATATATTCCACTCAATGATTGTTACAGGGTTTATAGGTTCACAACCTTTAGTCTCTCATCATTCTTTTGGTGCTTTAAATATATATTATAAAAATTCTTGGCCAGCTGAGCATGCGCATTATTTAAAAATAAGTTTATAAAGATCTGATTCAAGGCAAAATAAAGATAGCAATTTAAAATTAAACAACGGTATGTAAAATGTTTATTTTATCATTTTACATACCATTCTATCATTATCACTATATATGATCCTAAATTATAAATCTTAGGCTCAGTAATTACAGATTCTTATTGTTTTGTTAAAATAAAATAGAACTTAACTCCTCTTTCTGTGTTTTCTACTCCACAGCTACCACCATGAAGCAACATTATATTTTTAACTATTGAAAGGCCCAGGCCAGTACCTCCAAGCTTTCTAGTCCTTGATTTATCTATCTTATAGAAGTTGTCCCATATCTTGCTTGTTTCAGAAATATCAATTTCACTTCCACTATTCTCAACTTCAACGCAAATACAATCTTCTCTATCTATCATTGATACCATTATTGATCCAGCATCAGCAGTATGTCTTATTGCATTAGTCATATAGTTTGTTATTACCTGTTCTATTCTATTCCAATCTGCATTTACTTTTACGTCACACACAAAATTCAATCCTAATTTAATATGTTTTTCGCTAAGCAGTGATGAAAATTTCTTGGTAACTGATTTCACTAGTTCATAAAGGAAAAAGTCTTCTTTAATTAACTTAAAATTCCCTGATTCTAGTTGAGATAAATCCAACATATCTGAAACTAAACTGTTCATCTTTCTAGATTCATCCATTATTACATCAATAAAATATTGTTTTTCCTCGCCTTCTAAAATATCATCATTTAGTGCTAATGTATACCCTTCAATAAGAGTAATAGGTGTTTTAAGTTCATGAGAAACTGCCGCCACAAAATCTTTCCTCATTTCTGTTAATTTTTTTTCTTTTTCAATATCCCTTTCCAGTTTCGAATTGGCATCTTTAAGGGAGGTTAATGATTCGTTTAAATTCTCTGATAGAAGGTTTAGTGAGGTAGCCAAAGCCCCTATTTCATCTTCACTTTTAACTACACATTTTTCTGTAAAGTCAAGCTTCGCCATTTTAGATGCTGTTTTAGTTATTCTTATCAAAGGCTTTGCAATCATATTTGAATATATGAAAGAAAGCAGTAGAATAGTAAATAGGGCACCTATATAAAAATACAAGTAAAATTCCTTTATAACTTGAACTGCTTCATTTACTGGTTGTAGTGAAGAAAAAGCATACACGGTTTCATCTGTTTTTTTATCATACAATATGCCCGCTATACTTACTACCATATCACGGTTTTTTTGAGTAATAAAAATCATTGGTTTTCCTTCTTTTTTAAATTTATCAATGCCTCCATTATTTTCAATTTCATCAGACATTATTTGGTGTATAATTATAACTGTCTTAGAGTCTTTTTTTTCATCCGTTGTTTTTGTAAGATACTTTAAAGCTCCTAAACTATCACTTATAATTATCTTATAGGTATTGTCTTCTTCAAAAGAATTAATTAAGCTAAACTTGTCTTCTTCCTTTTGGAGCAAAACATACTGGTTTTTAAATTTTACAAGGTTATCTTGAAGGTTATCCTTTTTCCATCTAATATAAAACTGTTCAAAGAATGCAGATTGTACCACTAAATTAGTAGTTATAAATATTGCGAAAACTATAGAGGTTATGGCAAAAAGCTTTGTTGTAATGCTCTTTTTACTTTTCATTTTTCACCTCGAATTTATATCCTGCACCTCTTATGGTTGCTATAAGGTAAGCTTTTTCACCCAATTTTTCTCGTAATCTTTTTATAACAGTGTCCACTGTTCTTAAATCCCCGAAATAGTCAATGCCCCATAGTGCATCTAATATTTTTTCTCTACTTAATACTATTCTTTTATTAATTATAAAATAATTTAATAGTTCAAATTCTTTTGGAGATAGATTAATTTCAAGATTGTCTACTGTAACCTCATGGCTTAAATTATCAACTACTAACCCATCAAAACTATTTTCAACCTTTAAAGAGACCTCAATGCCATAGGTTCTTCTTATAATGGCTTTTACTTTGGCAACTAATAGTTTGGGAACAAAGGGCTTTGTAATATAATGGTCTGTACCTAATTCAAACCCTAATAATTGGTCATCCTCTTCAGATTTAGCTGTGAGCATTATAACGGGTATATTAGATGTTTTCCTTATTTCCTTGCATACGTCCCACCCGTCCATAATAGGCATCATTACATCTAGGATAATTAAATCAACTTTATTCTTATTAAATATATCTACAGCTTCACTTCCGTTTTCTGCTTGCAAAATATTGTACTTTTCTTTTCTTAAATAAATCGATACAAGATTTCTAATTCTTTCTTCATCATCTACTATTAAAATGGTTTCATTCATATAATTTTCTCCTCTTAAAAACTTGTGATAAACCAAGTTTATTTCTAAATAAACTACTAATTTCTAATTCTACTTCATATTATATTATAATACTGCCAATAATCATAATTTATATATTTTACATAACATAAAAATAATATGAAAACTTCCTCTGCAAAAGGAGGTTCACAGAGGAAGCAGAAATTAGCATAATAAAATTGTATGTTTTTTATAGTCTTAATTCATATATCCCTTATATATATAATAAAGTTATACCATGGCACTTAAGTGACAGACATGTTAACATTTCATGAATGCCATTTAGAAATTATAATAATTACACTACCTGCAAAAATGCGATTAATTGTACCGTCACAATTATTCTACCTTGATTAAATAATTATGAATGCTATTATTCTAGTCAAATAGCCAGTACATATTTTTTATAAAAAGTTTATGTGAAACAATAATTTCCAAAATTTATGTCTTATATTTCCAAGGAAATATATGCAATTTATTTCGAAAATATCTAAGATTATATTTAATATAAGATTACACTTATGTTGTTCCTCTAATTATAAGTTTTGTTTCAAAGTACACTTGTTTTTCCGAGGGGAGCTCTCCATTAATAATATCAATCAATATACTGCAAGCTCTTTTGCCCATTATATATATAGGTTGTGCTATTGTTGTAAGTTCTGGCTCAATGAACTCTGATATATGTATATTATCAAAGCCAACAACAGATATGTCCTCTGGGATTTTATATCCGCTTCTGAGCAAAATTTTAATTCCTCCTATAGCCATCATATCATTACTATAAAAAATGGCATCTAAATTGTGAAAACAACTTATTATATTCTCAGTGGCCATTATGCCACCTTCAACATTAAAGTCCCCTTCAAATATATATTTTTCCTCATATATTCCATAATCTTTCATTGCTTCAATATAGCCTTCTAATCTTTGTTTTGATATTTCTAAATTTTCACTACCTTTTACAAAAGCTATTTCACGGTTTCCCTTTTCATATAAATATTTAATACCCTCTTTTACACCCTGCTTGTTTAAGCAAAACACACCATAATCCTCTTTATATCCTTCAATATATCTATCAACTAATACAAAAGGAACATTGTTGTTTTTTAGAATGGTTATGTTTTCATTACTTTTACCACCAGACATAAAAATAACACCGTCAATAAGCTTACTTATTAGAAGTTCAATATACTTTTCTTCTTTGTTTTTATCGTTATCAGTGTTGCATATAATTAGATTATAGGCTAATCTCTCTGACTCATCCTCGATAGCCCTTGCCATTTCTGAGAAGAAGGGATTTGTTATATCTGGAAGTATAATTCCTATTGTACCAGATTTTTTGGTACTAAGACTTCTAGCTATTGAATTAGGAATATATCTCATTTCTTTAGCAATTTTTAATATCTTTTTCCTGGTTACATCGCTTATGCTAGCATCCTTTTTGTTCATAACCATTGAAACGGTGGCTTTTGAAACTCCAGCCATTTCTGCTATATCCTTCATTGTAACATTATTCATAATTATCCTCCATTTAAAGTAAATACTCACTATGATAAACAAGCTATTAATTAATTTGAATTATACCAAAATAAACTTTGAATTGAAACCCTTTATAAAAGTATAACTCAGAGGATAGTCCCCTGAGTTATACTTTTTATATTCTATTATTGGGGGAATAATATTTTGCAGTGCTATTTTTTTATAAGTTGAAGCTCAACTGGAATTTCTTTTTCGACTGTTTCACCTTTTGCTACCTTAACAGCATTTTCCACTGCAACAGCACCCATTAAATCAGGCTTTTGTGCTATGGTAGCTGCTAGGTCTCCACTTGCAACTGCTGTTTTTGCATCATCATTGCCATCAAAGCCTACAATAATCACTTTTTTATTTGCTGCTTTAACTGCCTTTACAGCTCCTAGTGCCATTTCATCGTTATGTGCAAATATTGCATCGAAAGAAGGAGTTGCTTGAATAATATTTTCAGTAACTGTTAATCCCTTTTGCCTATCAAAATCTGCTGCTTGGCTTGCAATAATCTTAACACCATCTTTACCATCTGCTATATTGTGAAAACCTTGACCTCTTTCTCTTGTAGCAGAAGCACCTGGAATACCCTGTAATTCCACTATGTTTGCTTTCCCATTTAGTTTTTCAAGTATAAATTCTGCTGCCATCTCTCCACCTTTTATGTTATCAGATGCTACGTGACATACAACTTCTCCACCATTAGATTTTCTATCTACAGTAATAACTTTAATTTTGTTATCGTTTGCAGCTGTAATTGAGTTCACGACTGCGTCGCTATCTGTTGGATTGATGATTAAAGCTACTATTCCTTGTTGAATTAAATCATCTACATTAGATCTTTCCTTCGTAGCATCATTTTGCGAGTCAAGAACTACAACCTCATATCCAAGTTCCTTTGCCTTTTTCTCAGCTCCTTCTTTCATTGATACAAAGAATGGATTATTAAGAGTTGACATAACTATTCCAATTTTCTTTCCACCTTTAGTAGCTTTTTGTGAACATCCAACTAGACTTCCCATAATTAGTACGGTTGATAGTGCCATTGCTAGAAATTTTGTTCTTTTTTTCATTCAAATCATCCTCCAAGTTTTATTTTTCTTTTCTTTTAATCATTACTGCTAGTAAAATAACTAAGCCCTTAACTATTGCTTGATAAAAAGGAGACACATTTACAAGATTTAATCCATTACTTAGTACACCTATTATTAAAGCACCTATTATAGTACCTACTACGCTTCCCTCTCCGCCGGATAGTGAAATTCCACCCACTACAACAGCTGCAATAGCATCTAGTTCAAACCCTACTCCAGCATTTGGAGATGCTGACCCTATTCTACTTGTAACAATTATTCCGCTTAAGGCTGCTGTTGCGCCGCAGATAACATATACAAGGGTTTTAACCTTATCTGTATTAATACCTGATAATCTTGCCGAATCTTCATTTCCGCCAAGTGCATAAAGATATCTACCATATCTAGTTTGACTTAAAACATAATATGCTATACCTAAAACTATAACCATAATTACAACTGGTATTGGTAACCCTAAAATCATTTTATTCCCTATGCCAGAAAAATTTTGTCCTAGTCCCGAGATAGGAGTACCATTTGTATACACATAAGTTATGCCTCTAAAGATAGTCATTGTAGCTAATGTAACAATGAAAGCTTGTATTTTACCTTTTGAAACAAGAAAACCATTTATAAATCCTATTGCGCAACCAATAGCTAACGCTACTATTATTGATAGATATATATTACCTGTAGACTTCATTATACTTGCGGCAGCAGCAGCACTGACTGCAAGTATAGATCCTACTGATAAATCAATACCTCCTGTAAGAATTACAAAAGACATTCCTACAGCTATAACTGCATTTACTGAAACTTGTGTAAGCACATTTTTAATATTTCCATAGCTTAAAAATCTAGGTGTAATAATCGATATAGCTATGCATAATATCAAAAGACCTATTAGTGATTTATACTTTATAACTAAACTCTTTAAATTTGTTTTCAAAATAAAAGCTCCCTTCTGGCTGATAGTTTTTAATTAAGCATTTAATTTTTTATGCCTACTGCATATTTCATTATTGATTCTTGTGAAGCTTCTTCCCTAGATAGCTCACCAGATATTTCTCCTTCGTGCATGATTAAAACTCTATCGCATATGCCTAGTATTTCAGTCATATCAGAGGATATCATAATAATTGCTTTACCCATAGCCTTTAATTCATTTAAAACATCATAGATTTCCTTCTTAGCACCTACATCTATTCCTCTAGTTGGCTCATCTATGATCAATACTTTAGGAGCAAGCATAAGCCATTTAGCTAATATAACCTTTTGCTGATTTCCTCCACTTAAATATTTAATTAACTGGTCTGCACTTGGAGTTTTTATGGAAAGTTTCTTTATATACTCTTGGACTTCCTTAGCTTCTTCTACTTTATTTATACGTTTAGTGCCATTTTCATATTTTTTAAGGTTGGCTAAGGTCATATTACTTCCTACTGACATACCTAAAATAAGCCCTTCTTGTTTCCTATCTTCAGAAAGATAGCAAATTCCTTTTTCTATAGAATCTTTTGGGGAACAAATACTAACTTCTTCACCATCAATAATTATTTTACCTGATGATTTTTTATACTCTCCAAATATAGTTTTTGCCATTTCTGTCCGACCTGAACCCATTAGACCTGAAAAACCTAAGATTTCTCCACCTTTTGCTTCGAAGCTAATATCGCATACTTTTTTATCGAAGGTTAAGTTCTGGACTTTAAGAATAGTGTGTTCATTAGATGACTTTCTGTATGGAAACTGTTCCTCTAGTTTTCTACCAACCATCATTGATATTAAATCATCTTTAGTAATTTCGTTTGTTTTAACCCCACCAATATATTTACCATCTCTTAAAACTGTTATCCTATCACAAATTCTAAAAATTTCATCCATTCTATGAGATATGTACACAATACTCATGTTATCGCTTTTGAGCTTAGCAATTACTTTAAAAAGATTATCCGTTTCAACATCAGTTAATGCCGTTGTGGGCTCATCCATTATTATTATTTTTGAATTTTTGGAAAGTGCTTTTGCAATCTCTATTAGTTGCTTTTCACCTACATTCAAATCTTTGACTAAGGTATCTACGCCAATACTAAACCCGATATCTTTAAGTAAGCTTTCTGATTTTTCTTTTAATTCTTTTTTATTTATTCTTCTTGTTAATCCATTAAATCCTTCATTACCTAAGAATATATTTTCCCATATGCTTAAATTAGGAAGAAGACTTAGTTCTTGATGAATAATTGCAATTCCATGTTTTTCAGCATCCTTTATCCCTTTTATATCTACTTCTGAACCTTGGATAAAAATGCTTCCTGTATCCTTATGATAGACCCCACTTAAAATTTTCATTAAAGTAGATTTACCCGCTCCATTCTCTCCCAGTAGAGCTAGAACTTCTCCACTATAAGCCTCTAATCTAACATCTTCTAGTGCTTTTACTCCTGGAAAGGATTTTGAAACATTTTTCATCTCAAGTAGAGGTATTATGTTAGCCATTGAATCTCCTCCTTAAACCTTACTTTCATTAACTGGTAGTTAAAATACAACTCCTGATTTTAGAATTACATTTGCATAAGGTGTTTGTTCACCCGTTCTTACCACTGCTTTACAATCTCTTAACTCAGACTTGAGATCCTCATGAGTTATAAAAGTGATTTTCACATCTCCAACTGCTTTTTTTATTTCGTTAAATAGGATAGGACTAACTTCAAAAGTTTCTTTAGCCACTATTACTTCCTGTATTTGAAGTTCTGTTAATATAGCTTTTAATGTTTCTATAAAACCAGGTATGTTTTTAATTAAGGCAATATCTATTCTTTTAGTTTCATCTGGTATAGGTAGACCACAGTCCCCTATAGCTAATGTATCAGTGTGTCCCATTTTAGATATCACTTCAGATATTTGTGAATTTAGTAATGCTGTTTTTTTCATGACCATTCCTCCTTGTGCTTTTCTAGGTAAATCTCTGTTACTAATTCTAATCTTCGCCATAAAGGGCTATTACCTCTTGATTCATTGGTATTGATGGTTGTGCTCCTGCTCTTTGAACTACTATTGAGGAAACCTTATTACCAAAGACTATAGCCTTTTTAAGATTTTCATAGTTTAATTCTTTACAGCCTAATTTGCTTGCGAGTGCTCCAATAAAACTATCTCCTGCAGCAGTTGTGTCAACAGCATTTACCACAAATGCTGGAATCAATTCTGACTTTTCTTTAGTTATTAATGCCACACCCTTTGAACCTAAAGTTATTATTACATAATTTACTCCTGCACTTATGAAATACTCGGCTGCTTTTTTAGCGCTTTCTAAATCCTCTACTAAAATTCCTGTAAGCCCATGCGCTTCTGTTTCATTAGGAATTAGTATATCTGTATATTTAAATAAATTTTTATCTACCCCTTTTGCAGGAGCCGGATTTAGTATTGTTGTAATCCCTTTAGATTTAGCATAAGTGAAAGCCTCCATTGTGATTTCACTAGGTGTTTCAAATTGTGCCACTAATACATCACACTCATTTATAATTGAATAGCTTTGCACTATCTCATTGCTATTAATACTCATATTAGCGCCAGCTACTACAACTATAGAATTATTACCTTCAGAGTTAACATTTATTATTGCAGTTCCAGTAGTTTCTTTATTATCTTTAAAAACATAGTCTGTATTTATACCATCCTGTGCAAGCTTACTAACCAAGAATTCACCATTGCTATCTAAGCCAACCTTACCTATCATGTAAACTTCTGATCCCATTCGTTTAGACGCAACAGCTTGATTTGCTCCTTTTCCTCCAGGCATAGTGGTTAGACTTTTTGCAAAAATGGTTTCTCCAACTTTAGCCATATTTTCTACTTTTAATACTATATCAAGATTTAAGCTTCCAAGTATGCATATTTTACTCATATACTACATCACCTCATATTTAGTTAACCGATTAACTGAACCGGTTAAGTTTATTGTAACCGTTTAAATAACCTTTGTCAACAAACAAATCAAAATTTTTATTAAACATATATCATAATGATTACAATAAACATAACCCACTTAAATAAATTTATCCAAATGGACATTTTTATTTAAGTGGGCTACTCTCATGTCTAGCTATTTAATTTCAATAAAATTTGAATCTGATTCTGTGCAATCCCATAAAAAACAAATTAAAACCTCTACTTTTAATTTGTTTGACTTTAAAAATAATCCATGATAATATAATTGTAAACACAAATTTATCATTTAGTTTACAATGCAATGCAAATTGAAACAGATTTATCGCCCTTCAAAATAGAGTGGCGATAGCTTAATAATTTTTAGGGGGCATACATTGAAAATATCTACACGAAACCTAATAATTACTTCATTATTTACAGCACTAACAGCTGTGGGCGGATTTATTTCTATACCTCTAGGACCTATCCCTGTAACTCTACAAACTCTTTTTGTTGTTTTATCTGGACTTATATTAGGCGCTAAGTTAGGTGCACTATCTCAAATAACATATATTATTTTAGGCTTAATCGGATTTCCTATTTTTGCTGGCGGAACTGGAGGATTGACTTCGGTAGTAACCCCAGCATTTGGATTTCTAATAGGTTTTATTTTTGCAGCTTATGTAATTGGTAAGCTCACAGAAAAAAATAAGTCTCTTTACAAAATAATATATTCCGTTATTTTAGGAAGTTTTGTAATCTATATTATCGGAGTGCCTTACTTTTATTTTATTTTTACAAACTATCTAGGGAAAGGCATAAACTTTTATACAGCTCTTAAATACGCTTGCATACCATTTATACCCGGCGATATTATAAAAGCAATTATAGCTATAATCTTAGCTAAACAACTAATCCCTAGGTTGTCTAAATATCTGAATTCAAATTAATGTACGTATTTAATATTATTACTATTCCCACGTTGACCATATCTCTGGTACGTAACCCACGGTGGCTTGTTTTCCATTTCGTACTATAGGAGTTTTTAAAAGTTGTGGGTTTTCTAATAAAATTTCTTCTTTGCTCTCTTCTCCTCTTATTTTATCTAAATTTAATTTCTTATAATCTTTTGATTTAATGTTAATTAAATTATTTAAACCTACAGAATTTTTAACACTTTGTAACTCACCCTTGCTTAGTCCTTTAATTTTCAAATCTATGAATTGATATTTTATTGTTCTTTCCTTAAAATATCGCTCTGCCTTTTGTGTATCAAAACACTTTTTTGTTCCGAAGCATTGAATGTTCATATTTCGTAATCCCCTTAAAATGTATTAGTATATCTTTTATGCTATCCTTAATTATAGCATTAATTAATAATTAAGGCATCTGGAAAAATAACTATAATATTTCATGACATTAACTATTATTTATGATAGAATTATGACTAACAAAAAAACATTTCACAATACAACGATACTTTTTAAACAAGGAGGCAAATATGTTAAGAATTTGGGGAAAATTAATTTATGATAATAGAATTATTGAGGACGAAGTGTCAGTGTCGGATATTGAAGACAGTTATCAAGAAAATTTGAAAGCTTGCTTAACAGAATTATGCTATAAATTTGACATAGCAACTCCTTACTGGCTAAAATCAAATGTTAATGAATATAATAAAAGACGTAAAACTAGTTTTGATGAAAATAATTTTATAGAAGAAATTCACTTTGATAAATTTATGATAGAAGAGTTAAAAGAAGATAAAAAATAGTGCCTGTGCAGGCACTATTTTAAGTTTACTCGTATCTAAGGGCATCAATTGGGTCTAACTCTGCTGCTTTCTTAGCTGGATATATACCAAAGAAAACACCCACCACTGAAGAAAATAAAATGGACCCAATTATAGCTGCCCAAGATACTACTGGTGTTATTCCTGCAAAGCTTCCTATTATCTCTGCCCCAACAATTCCCAAAATCATTCCAATTGTACCTCCTATTAATGATAAAATAACTGACTCAATTAAAAACTGCATTAGTATTATTTTAGTTGTTGCTCCTACTGCTTTTCTTATGCCTATCTCTCTTGTTCTTTCTGTCACTGATACAAGCATTATGTTCATTACACCAATACCACCAACCAGTAGTGATATGGCCGCAACTGCACTTATAAATGCTGTAAATATTCCAAGAACACTATTGATTTGTTCAAGCACCGCTAACGCATTGTCCGCAGAATAGATTTCTTTACTTCTGTTATTATGCCTAGATTCTAAGATCTTTATTGTCCCGTTTCCTACAGATTCGCTATTAGCTTGTGAATCTGCAACTACGGTTATTGAACTTATTTTAAACTCCTTTGACTGTAGTGTACTTAAGAAGGTTACCGGTGCGGTTATTATAATTGGTTTACCAGAATTTCCGCCATTACCAAAAGGCGACGTTATTCCTTTCTCAACGCCTACAATAGTCATTTTTTTCATTAATGCATTTTGACCTACTTTAATACTCTGACCTACCACATCCGGATAACCA
Organism: Clostridium sp.; assembly: GCF_050717535.1. Taxonomy (GTDB): domain Bacteria; phylum Bacillota; class Clostridia; order Clostridiales; family Clostridiaceae; genus Clostridium_AD. Next base: position 57,551 of record NZ_JBOITM010000077.1, on the reverse strand, counting down.
AATAAAGTAATGGCATCAGTTTCGTCAATTATACCCACTGCTTCGCCTTGCTCATATTCCTTTTCATTGAAATATCTTCCAAAAATAATTTCAGTGTTATTTATATATGCAAGATCTGGAGACCCTCCCCTCATAAAGGCATTTTTGCTCTTCTTATCAGAAAAAACAGTGCCTTGAAGTTGAAAGGTAGGACTTGCATATTTAATACTGTCGATCTTTTGTTTTATTTGTTTAACATCCTCAAGGGTTATATAATCTGTTGATTGAGCATTTTCTCCACTTACTTTAACCGTAACAGAAGAGGCTCCCAATTTTGCAAATTCACCTGTGATAGCCTTCTGGCCTCCTTGACCAAGAGATACAATTGTTATAACTGAACTTATACCAATTATTATTCCAAGCATAGTAAGGAAAGAACGCATTTTATTAGCCTTTATACTCTCTAAGGCTGTTTTTATACTTTCAAATATATTCATACTTTCAGCTCCTTTTATATAACGATTCTATGCTTAACAATAGAATCTGATATAATTTCACCGTCTCTAAACCTTACTATTCTATTCGTATGGTTTGCAATATCAGTTTCATGCGTTACCATTAAGATTGTAGCTCCTTCATTATTTAAATCTTCAAATATCTTCATTATATCCTCTGAGGATTTAGAATCAAGGTTCCCTGTAGGCTCATCTGCCATAATCACTGCTGGAGAGTTAACTATGGCCCTTGCAATTGCAGCTCTTTGTTTTTGTCCCCCTGATATTTCATTTGGCAGATGCTTTACCCTATCTGATAGTCCTACTTTTTCAAGTGCATAGAGAGCTTTTTCTTTGCGCTGCCTCGCAGGTACACCCGCGTACATCATTGGAAGCTGAACATTGTCGAGCAAGCTAATTCTTGGAATAAGATTAAATGATTGGAATACAAATCCTATTTCTTTATTTCTAATATAGGCAAGTTCATTATCGCTAAGAATTGAAATATCACGACCATTCAAAATATACTTTCCACTATTCATTTTATCAAGACAGCCAAGTATATTCATCAAAGTAGATTTTCCTGAGCCAGAAGCTCCCATTATTGCTGTAAACTCTCCCTTTTCAATTTTAAGATTAATATTTTTAAGGGCTGTGAATTCAAGCTCACCAGTTTTGTATATTTTTATAAGATTTTTTACCTCTAACATTATATTCCTCCTTTACTGCCTAGGCTACAAAACAGTTATCTTTTACTTTAATTTGTTGACTCTTTTACAATTGTGCCTTCCAAAATTGAGGTTGAAGGGTTCAAGATAATCTTTTCTCCCTTTTTAATTCCTTTAGTTATTTGAACTTCAGTATCTGACTGAGATCCAATAGTTACCTTTCTTTCACGAACTACATTTTCTTCAACCACGTATACTAAATTTTTACCACCTTTTTCTATCTTTAATGCTTCTGATGGTATTTTGATAGCACTGGCAACTTTACCTACTAATATATCTACATCTACATCAAAATCAATCTTCAAATCTGGAGTTTTATCTAAAATAGATATTTCCACCGCTAAAGTTGTTTCACTTCCTGTTACTCCCACTGTTTTATTTGCAGCAGGGTCTATAAATGAAACATTTCCTTTAAAGGTTTTATCTCCATTTTTAATTATTACTTCTTGACCAATTTTAACTTTACTTGCATCGTATTTTCCAAGGAAGGCTACAACCTTTAAATTTTCTATATCTTGAACTATTACCACTGCTTCCATACCATTTCCTACTGCACCCTCTATTGCCTTAAGTGTGGTTACAACTCCTGCACTGGTAGATATAATTGAGCTTTTATTTTCCGATAGTTTTTGTTTAGCAGAATTTAAGGATAATTCTGCTAGCTTTACAGAATTATCTGCTTGTTTTAATTTCTCTGCTGATAAAGGTGATAAGGCGCTTTTCTGTTGTTTTATGCTTTCTAATTTTGCTTTATCCGTTGGATTAGAACTTTTTTCTAATGTTGCAATCTCATTACTAAAATCTGAAATTTTACTTTCAATATCATCATTTTGATTGTACAAATCTTTTTTTTGGAGGATTGCATTATCATATTGAATTTGTGCTTGGCTTACTGTAGAAGCTAAATCTATAGTTTCATAAGTTACTAGGACATCACCAATTTTGACTTTGTCACCAAGTGCTACATTAACCTTTTTGATTTTAGACTGAAGACCAAAATACTCTTTACTTTTCTTTGAACTAACCGTTGCGGTGGTCGATATATAGGATTTAAGTTCGCCTACCGAAGCTATTGAAGTTTTTATTGTTATAATTCTACTATCCTTCTGTTTTTTATTTATTAAAAAAATACCAATTATAATACTTATTACAATTAAAACATAAATTACAGTTTTCTTTTTCATTATTATACCTCCTCATAAGTTTGATACAAAAAAATATGTAACATAATTTAATACTTATATACAACACTGTTGTAGAACCTCTCTAAAGCATTTCTTAAATTTGCTAAAATATACATAAAAACAAAATGTATTAGTAAATTTAAAATACTTTTAAAATTCTATAAAAAAAATAGCAGTAGAACTTAATAATAGTTCCACTGCTGTTTATTATTCCACATTTTTATCATAAAAATCTAAATACGAATAATTTTCTCCATCCTTTTGCCACCCTAAAATAGAATCCATATTTACATTTTGTGCTGCTCTAAAAATAGATTTATCTACTTCACTAAAGTTTTTCTTTAACTCTTTAACTAAATCTTTAATTTCATGACGCTTGTTTCCTATCTTTTTAGCTGCAACCATACAAGCACAATTTAGTGGCCAAATACCACTGGTTTGTATGAAATCTTCAATATACTGTTCTTCAATATAATAAAGAGGACGAATCAATTCCATATTTTCAAAATTTTGCGATTTTAATTTTGGAAGCATAGTTTTAAAGTTTCCTGAATATAGAATATTTAACATAGTGGTTTCAACTACATCGTTGAAATGGTGACCAAGTGCAAGTTTATTACAACCTAACTCTTTTGCTTTTGCATATAAGGCACCCCTACGCATTTTAGCACACATGTAGCAAGGATAATTCTTTGCAATGGTATCAATTATATGAAAAACACTTGATTCAAATATATTCACTGGGATATTTAAATACTTACAGTTATCAATTAATAGTTCTTTTATATTTTCATGATACCCAGGGTCCATTGCAATAAACTCTAACTCAAATTTAACACTTCCGTAATGTTGTAACTCTTGAAATAATTTAGCCATTATTAAACTATCCTTACCACCAGAGATAGCCACAGCAATTTTATCACCTTTAGAAACTAATTTATAATCTACTATAGCCTTAGTAAATTTTGCCCAAATATGTCTTCTATAAGTTGTAATAAGACTACGTTCTATTTCCGCTAGTGGCCTTCTCTCATTTAATGGAACTCTTATTTCGCAACCTTCTCCTGCGATACTACTCATACACTCACTCCTCTTTTAAATTACAATATTATAATCTCTATCAATTAATCTTTTACTTACTATGGTCATTCCCGCAATAGGAAAATCTAAAGTTCTTCGACATTCCACTGTTTAAGGGCTACATCTATAGACCTACCCATTTCTTTCATGAAGTCTGAGGATATCTTTTTAGCATATAAATGCTGGCCAATATTTTCTGCCTGAAATTTATTTACCTTGGTTACCTTCTCATTTAGATCCATGTACATATCATCAAATTCTTTAGATGTTAAAGTTTTATATTCATCTTTAAATACTATATATTCCTTATCAAATCTAGTAGTCTTGATTCGTTTTGTATCTTCTGGATAATATCCAAAACACAACATCGCCACTGGAAATACCAAATCCGGTAGATTTAACAGTTCCTTATGGTTCTCATAATTCTCCATTATATCGCCTATATAACATGAACCTATATTTAAAGATTCCGCTGCGATTACTGCATTTTGTGCTGCAATAATTGCATCATTTGCTGCTAATAAAAAGCTTCCTTTGTTAGGACCTTCGAATTTAATATTATGTTTTTCACTATAACTCCTTACACCTGCATATTCAAAATAATCATACCACCTTTTCATATCGGCTAAAAAAATCATAACTAGAGGAGCTTTAGCAATAAAAGGCTGATTATCACAGGTCTTACTTAGCTTAAGCTTTTTTTCTTCATCCTCAACTACAATAATAGAGTACATCATCATATTTCCAGCTGTGGGTGCTCTCATTGCACTTTCTATTATAGTATCCAGGTGTTCTTTTTCAATTGATTTATTACTATATTTTCTTAATGACATTCTGTTATTTATAACATCAATTACTTTGTTCATACTATGCTACCTCCCATATTTTTATAATAATTACTAGTAGACTATAATTATATTTTATCATATGAAATTTGCAATTCATACTTAACCAGGACAATTAATACAAATTAATTATAATAGTGAATAAAAGGTACAATACAGCAAAAGCAAGCCTCAAAATTAAGAGGCTTGCTTTTTACTAATTTTAGTAGGATTATATGTATATTTATTATTTAATAAGGTTCCAATGTAGTTATATTTTTATTTATCAAATAAACCGCCAGTTTTCTTAGTGCTCCTTGCAGCTTTCATTTTTTTACCAATTACTTTATCTGGTCTTGAAACTCCACCCTGCTCAGAACTTATTCTCTTCTTTTCTTCAATAATTTTTTTCATCATTTCAATATTATTAGTTGACATAAATTTTCCTCCTCGTACAGCAAATCAAAGAATGTTAAATACTATAGAATTTATGTTTTAATTTATAATTTCTACATTTTTAATTTTATACTCATACTCAACTTGTTGTTTTCCCTACTAAACATTTTATCTCAATTCGGCGAAAATTTCAACATAATATTGAAATGCATAAGTGTTTATATGCAAATGTACTTTATATTTCTGAAATATATTACTATTTTATTGAAAAAACATTAATAAGTAATATTGTCTAGCTTAATTAGTACACTTTTATAGCCTGGTTTTATAATTTCATTATTATATAAATCATCATAGGTTGCCTTGTCGGTATCAAAACTTAATGCTTTTGAAAAATTGTTCCCATAAAGTTTTTTAATAAACATCTCGTAATCTTCTTTTATTAAAGTATAATGCTTTTCATCATAATAATATTCTTTAGTATCATTATGCAATTTTTCTATAATTACATATAATTGATAAATATAACTTAGTTCTTTTAAATTTAATTTTTTTTCCAGGGCTGCAATGGCTTTAGCATAATTAAAGTTAATAGGTACTGGATAAATAGTGGTTTTATTCCCACTACTAAATTCTTTTAACATTCTTAAGCTCTGAAATAGTGTGGTGCATATATCTAATCTAATAATAGTAGCATTCTCACTAAGCTTCATAGCTTTATTTTCTTCCTGATACTCCCTTCTAGCTTTTTCAATATTACTTTGTGTTTCGATAGCTCTACTAGTAAATTTTTTATTTATAATATAACTAAAAATGCCACCTAAAATAGCACCAATTATAATAGAAGTAGAGGATATAATTGGATTTATAAGATTATCAGGGATGAAAGCCAATACGTTGACCATGGAAATATCTCCTTTCTAAAAAAGTATTTTCTACAATATGTTTTCCTTTCAAGTGTTTTTTATTCTCCTACTTACACATATTTTTTGTATATTAGCGATTTTTTCGAATGATCTTTTTACTATAAAAAACTAATTAGCTTAAATAAATTTTGACAAACCAATAGTAATTAGAGTATTCTTTGTATATAAAGCTAATATAAATTAGATTTTATCAAAGATTAAAAATATGCTTTAAAGTAATTTTATTGAAGGAGACTACAAGCGCATGATTACACAAAATGATAATAGAGGACAAGTAAGAAGTAATATATCTATAGGCATTACTGTAGATGTTGTATTAAAAAAAGATCAAAGAACAACTACACTTACTAGAGGTGTAGTGAAAAGGTTGTTAACCAACTCAGCTGTTCACCATAGGGGTATAAAGGTTATGCTAGAAGATGGGCAGGTCGGAAGAGTCCAAGCCATTATATCAAAATAAAAGTAACCACTTTCAAATTATAAATCAAGTTATCATTATTTTTAATATTTAATGGTAACTTGATTTTTTAAATTTTATACTAAGATGTTTTAATTTTTCCAATTTTATTTTAAATTCACCTTGCATTATTTCATACTATGGTATATAATAATAGAGTTACCTAGTAGAAACAACATATTTTAAAGATTACAAACTATTTGCCAATACGTAGCGAAAAATCGGATCATTAATCACTTAACAAGAGAAGACATGAATTTAAAAATTTCAATTCTTTAATTCTTACCCTCTTCATTCCAAAATTTCTTAATGAATCCCTTATTAAAATTTTTATTAAATAATGTACTGATAACACTTATAGCATAGGTTATTTTGTTATAAGCTGATTTAAAGTTAAATTTAAGGTATAAACAATTAATAATTAATAATTGTTTTTGATCTTATATACAAACAAGGAGGTGTTTTTATGAAAAAAGATGAATTAGTTGAAATTACAGAAGATGTAATTAATGAATGTTTAGAATGTTTAGACTAACAACAAAAGAGCAAATCTATCACTGTTGCCACTGTAGTGAAGATTTCTTTTTTTTATAATAAGATTGTTAAATTTTTAACTATAAGTTTATTTTAGACAATATCACTTACTAAAAAATATTTTTTTAAAATAGTCCTATAAATAGAGGAAATTTCTTTCAAGCAGAGAATATATAACAGTACAGAATATTCTGTACTTGAAAGGGAGGGCATAAAATGTTAACGATTTCTTTTATTAGTGGTGACAAAGAATTACTTGATTTAAAACAATCTGAAGCTGATCTGTTTAAAAGTTGGTTTTACAATTTTGAAAACTCCAGACCCCATGAGGTTAATACAATGGGTAAAAAATATTTATTTAACAAAAAGGCGATAGCTTATATTGAGATAGAGCCTTAGGTTTGTGTTTTCATCAAATCAATGAATAATTCTTAATATTAATTAAAATAAAATAGAAAAACCTGCATCTCTTATGAGTGCAGGTTTTTCTATTTTAAGTCAGTTATATAAGTAATTTAATTATTTAAACTCTAGTTCTACTTGAACAATTTCTGAGGATGTTCCTATTCTTATAGGAGGTCCCCAAGTTCCAACCCCGCTGGATACCACAACATTATAAGTTCCCTTTGTAAGTAATCCAAAATCATTTTCAAATAACTTTTTAGTTACAATATTAGCTGGTAGTAATTGACCTCCATGGGTATGGCCTGAAAATTGCAGGTCAACCCCCGCTGCTTCTCCCTCACTAAATTTTACTGGTTGATGATCAATTATAATAACAGGTAAACTTTTATCTGCACCTTTAAGTAGCTCTTCTATTTTTTTTCGTTTTGTTTTACTGTATCTCTCATAAGATAAATCCTCTCTGCCCACAATATAAAAACTATCATTAATTTTTACCGTTTTATCCCTTAACAAATTAAAACCAGCGGAATTTTCATATTCATAAGCAATCTTATCTATTGAACCTCCATAATACTCATGATTACCAAAAGTAGCATAAACACCGTATTTAGATTGTATTTTTTTGAATTCTGATCCCATGTCTTGATCTATAAATGGCTCTATATAATCATCAATAATATCTCCAGCAAATATTACAATATCTGGGTTTAATTCGTTTATTTTGATTACCATCTTTGAAAGTCTCTGTTTATCCACAATGTCACCAAGGTGCAAATCTGAAAGCATAATGATATTTAGCTTTTTTAATGAGCCTGCATCCTTGTTGATTTTTATTGTATACTTAGTTGTTTTAATATTTGTGGCATTGTAGGTTCCATATATTAGCAAAACAGCTACAATGATAATCGCTCCTATATTAGACATAAAATATATTTTTTGCAAAACCTTGGTACTTAGAAATGAAAAATTTTTAATACCTAAAATTAATTTTACAATATCAATAACTCCTAATAATATTATAAAATATAAAAATGCTGCAAGCCAGTATCCTCCTAAAATGTTAAGAAATTTTTCAACAAAATGTGGTGCTTTATCCTTACTAAGTCTCGCTATTATAAAAGACAACGCAATAAAAACAAACATTGCCCAATATAAATAAATACTAATTTTAGGTATTACTGTGTTTATAAGTAACCACCCTTTTTTACCAACATAAATGTTGGCAGCTATAAATATTAAGAAAGAAAAAAATATTTGAAAATAAATCATTTGTTTCTATGTCCTCCAAACTTAAATATTTCCAGGTTATCCTATAGTGTTTTAACACCCTCTACATAATATATAAGTAGAAATAGGTGGCACACTTACTTCATTAACACAAGTCTTAGGTCCTTTATTTACACCCGCTTTGTCAACTTCATATTCATTGGCTAAAACTCTCCAATCATAACAATCTGGTAAAAGTACTTTTATATCTTTATTGTTAGCATTATGAACTATAATTAATTTATTATACTCGTTTTTGAAGGTAGATGTTAACTCATAAGCTATACAATTACAAGGTGCATCAAGAAATACTAAAGACTTTCTTACCTCATAAGCATTGTCTAAGGTCATAACTTTTTGGCTTTTCCTTAATGCAATTAAACCCTTTATATATTCATAAGTTTCTGTAAACTCAGATTTCCTATTCCAACATATTTCATTCACAGTATCACCAGCATTATAGCTATTATGATTTCCTTGCTTAGTCCTTAATATTTCCGTCCCACCTTGAATAAAAGGTATTCCTTGAGAAGTAAGTATTATAGATAAAGCCAATCTATTCATTTTTTCTCTTTCTAAAGGCGTATTATTAGGATTGCTTTTTTCAAATTTATCATATAAACATAAATTATCATGAGCACTTACATAATTTATGGATTCTCCAGGTTCTTTCGCGAAATCATATATTTTGTCATTATATTTAATACCACCAACAATTCCTTTTTTCACTTCTAGTTCAAAACCTACTCCGCCATTTACAAATCCCACCTGGCTACCGTCATTGTCTCCCTTTATGGAATTTCTCAAAGCATCATTAAAGAGTGATACCTGCATACCTTTTTGGCTACCTTTTAATAGTTGTAACGATGATGGTAATGAAGATGGGCCACCTGTCCATGGTTCACCATAAATAACAATATTAGGGTTAATAATTTTTGCTTGCTTAATAACCTCTTTCATTGTATCAATATCATGAAGAGCCATTAAATCAAACCTAAATCCATCTATTTTATATTCCTCTGCCCAAAATGCGATACTATCTACAATGAATTTTCTCATCATAGGTCTCTCTGAAGCAGTTTCATTACCACAACCAGAACCATTAGTATAATTTCCGTTACAATCTCTTCTATAATAATATCCTGGAACTGTGACTTCCATTGGTGAATTTTCAAAATCAAAAGTGTGATTATATACAACATCCATGATTACGCAGATACCATTTTCATGTAGTGTTTGAATCATAGTTTTAAACTCTCTAATTCTTACTGTGCCATCTTGGGCATCCGTAGCATAAGAACCCTCGGGAACATTAAATAAATAAGGATCATATCCCCAATTATATCCACCTACCGTTTCATCCACAGTTGCAAAATCATAAACAGGTAATAGATGAACATGAGTTATTCCAAGATCTTTAAGGTGGTCCAGTCCTGTAACAACACCTTTAGAGGTTTTAGTGTTTTTTTCAGTAAAAGCTAAATATTTTCCTTTGTTTTTAATTCCTGAGTCTTCTGATACTGAAAAATCTCTAACATGAAGTTCATAAATTACTAGCTCAGTTCTATTAATTGGTAGAGGTCTTTTATGATTTTTCCAATTGTGTGGATTTATAGAATTAAAATCCACAATCATACCCTTTTTACCATTGGCATTTGCAGCTTTGGCATATATATCTTGTGTTTCCTTTTCTATCCCAGAATTTGTTACTAAATAATTATAATACTTATTTTTAAAATCACCATGAAGAGTAAGAAACCAAAGCCCTTTTTCCCCTTTATTCATGACATGTTTTTGCTTTATCTCAGCATTGAAAGTCTCATACACAACTACTGAAATTTCTTCCGCATTAGGTGCCCAAACTTTAAAAGTAGTGCCATGAGTAGTATAAACTGCACCTAAATCATTCCCATTATAAGTGAAGTTGTTGCTTTCTAATACTTCATCCATTATCTAATCTCTCTCCTTAAAAATAATAAAAAAATATAGTAAGAGCTTTCTATTCATACTATGCAAGTGCACTTAAAAAATAACTCTAGAAACCTAGAGTTATTTAGTTGATTCTCTTTCAACTAATTTTGTATCAATAATATAATTAGTTATATATTCCTTTTCATTTTCCAATTTATTAATTAATAGTTTAACTGCAAAATAACCTAATTCTTCAGAATTAATATCCACTGAGGATAGTGACGGGTTTCTATAAGCAGTTAATGGGGTATTATTAAAACCAACAATTGAGATGTTATTTTGTGACATTTCATTTATTGCTTTAGATGCGCCAAAGGCAATCAAATCATCAGTAGTGACAACTGCTGTAGGATTTGAGTTTTCCAAAATCTTTTTCATAGCATCATAGCCGCTAGCTTCTGTAAATTCTGCTACTTGAATCATATTTTCATCTATTTTAACACCAATATTCTCCATTGCTTTTTTATAACCTTCTAATCTATTTATAGTAACATTAAGCGTAGGTGATCCACCTATAAATGCAATTTTTCTCTCACCCTTTTGTATAAGGTAATTAACAACACTGTACATTGCATGAAAATTATCATTATCAACCCATAAAAGCCCTTCAGTATCTTCTGGTTTACCAATTACTACAAAAGGATAATCTGATTCTTTTAAATATGCGATACATTTATCATTCTTCCTTACTACTGGTAAAATAATACCGTCAACTCTTCTACTATTCATTAAACTTGCTATATATTCTACTTCTTGATCTTCATTATTACTGTAGGTATACATAATATAATATCCTTTTTTTTGAGCATAATGACTTATGCCTCTCATAATTTGAATGAAAAATGGGTTAACAAATAAATCTTCATCTGTGTTAGGTAAAATAAGTCCTATAGTTTTTGTTGTTTTACTAACAAGACTCCTAGCTATTGCATTAGGATGATAATTTATTTCCTTCATTGCCTTATAAACCTTTTGTTTTGTAGCATCACTAATTTTAGGATTATCCGCAATTACTCTTGAAACTGTAGATGGTGATACATTTGCAAGCTTTGCTACTTCTCTTATAGTTACTGACATGAAAACTTCACTTCCTACTTTCTAAAAATGTTGTATACTAATTATATTATTAAATGTAATTTTGTGCAAGGATAGCTTATATAAATACTAGACATAATATGGGATAAAAAAGTGACACAATAATTTTTTTTGAAATATGCCTAACTATATTTAAACTTATTAGGATTCCATTGTGCAACCGATTGCAAAATTATTCAACTTAATTATAATCTTTTGATTAATCTTCTGTCAATAAAATATTGTTTTACTTTTGTTATTATATCTACTTTTCTCACGTTTTTTTGATGCACCACTGAAATCATTGAATGCATACTAATTTGTTTTTAATGAGACAAGGTTTTCACTAATAAAAAATAATAGAAATTATTTTGTGCAAACGCATTCACAAATCATGTTTTTTATATTATTATATTAAAGTAGGGTTAATTTGTTTTGTTAATATTTTTATTCCGTGGAATTATAATTTTAAATTCTATGTATAAGGCCAAAACATTTTATTCAAAACCATTAAGTAATGACTTTTATTACTATAGTAATTTACATAAATATAAAGGAGGACGCTATGCACAACATTAAAGCATTTATTTTTGATTTAGATGGAGTATTAGTTGATACGGCAAAATATCATTATTTAGCATGGAGGAGATTAGCAGAAGAACTTAATATTGATTTTTCGCTTCAAGACAATGAGAGGTTAAAAGGTGTAAGCAGAATGCAGTCATTGCAAATCATATTGGAGATAGGTAATATTACATTGAATGATGATACAAAAATTGAACTGGCACAAAAGAAGAACAATTGGTATGTTGAATATATTTCCAAATTAACTCCTGATGATATTTTACCTGGGGTTATTGGCTTTTTAAAAAGTGTGAAGGATAATGGCATAAAAGTAGCATTAGGTTCTGCAAGTAAGAATTCTATGCTTATTCTTGACAAGTTAAATCTAACGGATTACTTTGATGCCATAATTGATGGCACAAAAGTGTCTAAAGCAAAACCAAACCCAGAAGTTTTCTTAAAAGGTGCGCAGGCTCTTAAAGTATTGCCAAGTCAGTGTATTGTTTTTGAAGATGCTGAAGCCGGAGTTGAAGCTGCCATTAATGCAGGAATGTATTGTGTTGGAATAGGTTCTAAAGATGTATTGAGAAAAGCTCATTTAGTCCTTTCAGGATTTAATAATATGACTTTTGATAAATTAGAACTATAACAAGCAGATTAATTAATAATTGTTAATTAATAATTATTAATTAATCAGTAGAATAACTAGGAGGAAAAACAATTAATAATTGTTTTGTACCCCATAGAACAACAGGAGGGTTTTAATGGAACACTATTATAAATTAGATGAATGGAATATTATTGAGCAAGGATTTAATGCAGATAAAAATGAAATATCTGAAAGTATATTTAGCTTAGGAAACGGTTATATGGGACAAAGAGCAAATTTTGAGGAAGAATATAGTGGTTCATCTTTACAGGGGAATTATATAGCTGGTGTTTATTATCCAGACAAAACAAGAGTAGGTTGGTGGAAAAATGGATATCCAGAATATTTTGCTAAGGTTTTAAACTCAACAAATTGGATTGGTATTAACATTAAAATTAATGACGTTTCTTTAGATCTTGCTAAATGCACTGTAATAGAATTTGAAAGAGTTTTGAATATGCAAAAGGGTTATTTACAAAGAAGTTTTAAAGCTACACTTTCAAATGGTAATAAGATTGAAGTAAATGCTAAAAGATTTATTAGTATGATTCGTGGGGAAATAGGAGTAATAAAGTATTCTATAAAGCCATTGAATTTTAGTGGCAAATTAGAATTAACACCTTACCTTGATGGAGATGTTATAAACTTTGATTCCAATTATGATGAAAAGTTTTGGGATGAGATTTCCAAAGAAATTAATCCTTACGCAGGATATTTGCTATTAAAAACCAAAAAATTAGATTTTCATATCTGCACATATATGAACTATGAAATAACTGTGAATGATAAAATAATTAAACCTGCTATAGCACTAAATCAAAGTGAAAAATATGTTGCCAGTACCGCTTTAGTTAATTGTGAAGAAAATGACGAAGTTGTAATTTATAAATATGTGGCTAATACTTCATCAAGATATTATGATATATCCAAATTAATCGAAATAACAAAAGAACTTTCTAGCCAAGCTAAAAAAGACGGATTTGAAATGTTATTAAAAGAGCAAGCTGATGCTTGGAAAGAAAAGTGGAAGGAAAGCGATATAGTTATACAAGGTGATATTTCTGCACAACAAGGTATTCGATTTAATATATTTCAATTAAATCAGACCTATACCGGGGAAGATCATAGACTAAATATAGGACCAAAAGGTTTCACTGGTGAAAAATATGGTGGAAGCACATACTGGGATACTGAAGCTTACTGCATCCCCTTCTACCTAAGTACTTCTGAGGAAAAAGTTTCAAGGAATCTGTTATTATATAGATATAAACAGTTAGACAAAGCCATAGAGAATGCTGAGAAGTTAGGATTTACAAATGGAGCAGCATTGTATCCAATGGTAACAATGAATGGCGAGGAATGTCATAATGAGTGGGAAATAACCTTTGAAGAAATTCACAGAAATGGAGCCATAGCTTATGCTACATATAATTACGTTAACTATACTGGAGACAAGTCTTGCCTTGGTGAATTTAGTTTTGAGGTACTTGCAGCCATATCAAGATTTTGGGCTCAAAGAGCGACTTTCTCTAAATGTAAAAATAAGTATGTGATTCTAGGTGTTACTGGACCTAATGAATATGAGAACAATGTAAATAATAACTGGTATACCAATCGAATTGCTACTTGGACTTTAGAATATACATTAAAGGTTATAAATTATCTAAATAAAAATGAGCCTGAAAGATTAAGCGAGCTTAAGAAAAAGCTTAATTTTAAGGACGATGAAATGATTACTTGGAAGAATATTATTGAAAATATGTACTATCCATATGATAAGGAACTTGGGATTTTCCTTCAACAAGATGGATATATGGATAAAGAACAGATATTAGTAAAGGACCTGGATAAAAATAATCTGCCAATAAATCAAAAATGGTCATGGGATAGAATATTACGGTCTTGCTTTATCAAACAAGCAGATGTACTTCAAGGCATTTACTTATTTGAACAGGATTATGATACTGATACAATTAAAAAGAATTTCGATTTCTACGAACAACGAACAGTTCACGAATCCTCCTTATCCCCTTGCATTCATACTATTTTGGCTGCAAAAATAGGTAATTATGATAAAGCTTATGAAATGTATTTAAGGACATCCAGACTTGATCTTGACAATTATAACAATGACACAAAGGATGGTTGTCATTCCACAAGTATGGCAGGTACATGGATGGCAGTAGTACATGGTTTTGGAGGACTTAGAGTTATAGATAATAAACTAATCTTAAATCCAATTATTCCAGAGCACTGGAAATCGTGCTCCTTTAAAATAACTTTTAGAGGTGCACTTCTGAACATTAAATTTAATGCGGGCCTTCTTCAAATACAAAATGAGAAGAACGTAGCAGTAGATTTATTAGTGTATAAAAAAGATTATAAGCTAAATGGGAATGGTTTATTAGAAATTAAAATATAATATATCTTATATATATACCAAAAGCCTTAGCATATATTTTAATTGCTAAGGCTTTTACTGTTTACTCATGGCACTTATTTTGATAAGATTAGAGTGGTTTACGTTATTGTTAATTAATATAAACACAAGATGAATTAATCAATGGAGGGTAATTATGACTTTTACTAATATCAAAATTAAAGCAATAGCCGATAGAATTATGAATAGAGCAGTTAAAAGTGGCTTTAAGAAGGAAGAAATGGAAGATTTCTACATAGAATCATTACTAAAACAAACTACGTCCCCTAGAACTCGCGATTTTATTGAATTATCCTATTATAAGGGTATATTTAAAGGACTCCAATATTCTGAAACCTTAATTAATTTAAATAGTGCACAAGAAAGTGCTAGTAGTTCAGTAGATGAATTCCAAAAATATAATGCTGAATTAATTAAAAGACTTGAAGCTCTTAATAGTATTGTTTTTAAGATTAAAGAACCCCCTCAAAA
Organism: Clostridium sp.; assembly: GCF_050717535.1. Taxonomy (GTDB): domain Bacteria; phylum Bacillota; class Clostridia; order Clostridiales; family Clostridiaceae; genus Clostridium_AD. The sequence continues at coordinate 42,109 of NZ_JBOITM010000077.1, read as the reverse complement.
TACTGGTAAAATAATTCAAGATGGAAGAAGCTTTATTTCTTACAAAAACAAATTTATAAGTAATATTAAGGATGCAATAAAAATGGCGTTGGATAATAAAACTTATTTAGAAAAAAAGTAGTTTTTACACTTTTTTTTATATATAAGAAATACTTACAAATTTTCATCATATAATATAGTAATATAACTATAAAGAAGATGATAAAATGAATGAAGACGGTAATTATTATATTAGGTTAAATAGTAGAGTAGAAAAAATGATTAGAACATCAGAATTTTTAGGGTCTGGTCATAATGGAATAGTATATTTGCTCCCTAACCAAAGAGTAATTAAGATTTTCAAAGATAAAAAAATCTGTGGCAAAGAATATAGTATTTTTATGAAAACTAGAAAGAGCAAATATTTCCCTAAAGTTTATGAACATGGAGATTACTACATCGTACGAGATTTAGCAAATGGAGAGCGGCTAGATAAGTATATCAAGAAACATGGTATCACCAAAGAAATTTCACATAATCTAGTGGACCTTATTAGAGAATTTAAGAAGCTTAATTTTAAAAGGGTAGATATTAGGTGTAAAGATTTGTACTTAAAAGAAGATTTTTCAATTACAGTAATCGATCCTAAAAATAATTATTCAAAAAAAGTAAATTACCCCCGACATCTAATGAAAGGTTTAAACAATTTAGGTGTATTGGACCAATTTTTATTAGTAGTTAGTGAGATTGATACTGAGTTTTATGAATTATGGGATTCTAGTTTTAAACAATATTTAGAAAATAATCTTAAATAGTATAAGAGGCTGTAATTTAATAGTTTACAGCCTCTTATTCTGTTGGAATATTATAAAACATTTAGCTCCTTTAACTCATCTAAGAATTCTTGAAAGTTTAAAACCCTTGAAGAATCTAATATAATTTTTGCACTTCGCAGCATTCTTTTATCTTCCGTAACAAGTGTATATTCTTTATTCTTTTCACATAAATCAATTAGACTAAAGTCATTAATAGAAATTTTATCTCCATTTACAAAATATATATTTTTATTCTTTTCATATTTAATGAAATCATTTTGTATGCTCTCTTCGTTTAAATTAAGACTGCTATTGGTAATAATATGCCCTAATAATTTTAAAAACTTATTTGAGAGTACAAATTCTTCCTTAAATTTTACATACTCTTTCACGGATAATTCTCCTGCAATATCTTCAGAAATTTTAAAATCAATAAAATCAATATTTTCAATAGAATCCAACAAGGTAGGATATTTATTCCACACTTTTATTACAATATTAGTATCCAATAAATACTCTTTATAAATCATTTTGTTATCTCCTTTTAGAATAAATCTATATTAGATCTTCAATAAAAAGATATTTTCATTTCTATTCTTCCCATTAATTTTAAAATACTCTTAATGTACATTTTAATCACCTACTATTATTTATTAATATTATATTCACTAATAAATAAATGGTTAACTATTATTAAATTTCTTAGGAATTTCACCTTGATAAATATAAGCAATGGCATTATAATTTAGAGACATAATAAATTAGATACTAGTATATGCTTTTTTAGCATTATGAAATGAAAGGAGTAGCTGCTTTGCGGCTAAAAATAAAATTATGGAAGTACACGTGTTTTTAAAAGGTAGTAAAGAAGCTGTTATTTATAAAGGCGATAGAATCGATGTTTTAGATTTTGAGATGAACAAAGTTAAATATAAACAAATTAGATATTTTAGAAAAGGCATCAGCAAAAGTGAACTAGTAGAAGAAGAAGGTATTAACAAAATAGTTAAAGTTGAGGTATAGTAAGATTCCAATTATTTTAAAGGAATAGTGATTTGCTACTTTAAATTAATAAATACCTACATCCATGACATGGATGTAGGTATTTATTATAGTACACTATTTTCTTTTATTGTTTTTTGCTTTATTTTTGTTTTCCTGTCTGCTTCCAAAAGTTACCTTATTCCCAGCTATTGTAGGTTTGTTTTTCTTTGTATAGTTTTTATCTACAGAATTATCTTTAGGCTTACTTTTTACAGTTTTTCCTTTTTCTCTGCCCTTTTGCTGTTTTGGTTTTGTATTTGATGTATTTAAATGTTCCATATTTTTTTGACCCCTTGGTTTTATTAAACACTTAGGTCCGTAACCAATTAAATCTTCCCTGTTTGCTTCTATTAAGGCTGAATATACTAAATCATATTTCATAGGATCTCTATATTGAAGCAATGCTCTTTGCATAGCTTTTTCATGCTTTGTTTTAGGTACATGAACTTCTTGTAGTGTTTCTGGATCAAGCCCTGTATAAAACATGGTTGTTGATGGTGTTCCAGGGGTTGGATAAAAATCTTGAACTTGTTCAGGTTGATAATTAGTATCCCTAAGATATTCAGCTAGTTCTACAGCTGAACTCATGTTGCATCCTGGGTGGCTAGACATTAAATAAGGAATAAGATATTGTTTCTTTCCTATTTTTTCAGTAGCCTTATAAAATTTTTCTCTGAATTTATCATAAGTTTTCCCAGCTGGTTTGCCCATGAATTTTAAAACTTTGTGAGAAACATGCTCTGGTGCAACTTTTAGCTGACCACTAACATGGTGCTCAATAAGTTCATTAAAGAAGGTATCATTTTTGTCTGCCATAATATAGTCATAACGTAATCCTGAACGTACAAAAACTCTTTTAACATTTGGTAATTCTCTAAGCGATCGAAGTACGTTTAAATACTCCATATGATCAACATTTAAATTTTTGCATGGGGCAGGATGTAAACATTGCTTATCTTTGCAAGCACCTACTTTTAATTGTTTATCGCATGCCGGCTTTCTAAAATTGGCAGTAGGCCCTCCTACATCATGGATATATCCTTTATATCCCTTTAATTTTGTAATTTCTACCGCTTCATCAATTAACGATTTTTCACTTCTACTTTGCACAATTCTACCTTGATGAAAGGTTATGGCGCAAAAAGCACAGCTACCAAAACATCCTCTTGAACTAACTAAACTGAACTGAACTTCCTCTATAGCTGGAATTCCACCAAGCTTTTCATACATAGGATGATAATTTCTTTGGTAGGGCAAACCATAAACAACATCTAATTCTTCCCTAGTAAGAGGCATTTCTGGTTTGTTTTGTACAAGATACTTATTAGTATGCTTTTGTACTATAACACCACCCCTAATAGGGTCTTGCTCATCATACTGTATTTTAAAAGCCTCTGCATATTTTTTCTTATCATTGCAAACTTCCTTATAAGATGCTATTTCAACATGGTCACCTATATTTTCTATATTCTCTGTTACATAACAAGTTCCAAGAATGCCAGTAATGTCTTTTATATCTATACCTTCATTTAATTTATTTGCAACGTTAACAACTTGTTTCTCTCCCATGCCAAATATTAGTAAATCCGCTCCACTATCTATTAGCATAGACTTTCTTACCTTGTCACTCCAATAATCATAATGTGCAAACCGTCTTAAACTTGCCTCTATTCCTCCAATAATAAGAGGAATACCTTTATATGCTTCTCTTATTTTATTGCAGTATACTATTGTTGCTCTGTCAGGCCTAAGGCCCATCTTTGCACCAGGAGAATACAAATCTTTTTCTCTTACTTTCTTGCTTACGGTATAATGATTAACCATAGAATCCATATTACCAGCATTAACTAAGAATCCTAGCCTTGGTTTGCCAAGTTTCTTGAAGTCTTCTGTATCCTTCCAATCAGGTTGAGCTATTATTCCTACTTTATAGCCCTCGCTTTCTAGAACTCTTGAAATTATTGCTGTTCCAAAACTATGATGATCTACATATGCATCACCAGTAACTATAATAAAATCTAACTCAGTCCAACCTCTATCTATAATATCACTCATACTAATTGGTAAATATTTATTATCCGTCATTATTTCCACCTTCTTTTACTTTAATCTTAAATCTCGATATTTAATTCAAAATATAATTATAGCATTCTTTACGATTTATTTCTTTCAAAATATTAATTTTAATATTTACCTTATTTTATATGAACTATATTTCACTTAATATTATAAGTAATTATTAACTGTACTTTTGTAGAAAAAGCATTTTTATAAGAATAACATTTCGTCTATACTTACATATAATAAGAACATAATAAACTTTTTTAAAAAAAGCTTAGTATTTTATTTTTTAAAATTTGCTAGAAAATAATAAATAAGGAGAAAATTCATGAAAAAATTTGTAAATAGTATAAAAAATAAAATTTCAGAATCTAGTGAAGAGGCTGTAACAAATAATGATAGTATTCAACAAAGTTTCACAATGAATATTTACAATGGAAAAGGGTTTTATGAAACCGGAGTTAGTAATACCTTTTGGTCCACCTTAACTATTACCGCTAAAATTTATCAACCTCAAAATGGAACTTGGACAATTATTATTAGAGACAAAGCCAACAAAAATTTGACTGTTTACGAGAACTATCATATGGTCCATGATAAAGAGATTTCATTTAATTATAAAACAGGATTAAAAACAAATCTTTTAATTGAAGCTACTTGGACTGATGCTAAAGATACAATTCTAAGTGGAGAAATAGTTATTAATTACTAGTCATCTTAATTTGACTTTCTATTAAATAATGTTATTTATTGAATTCTAATATTTTTTATAATATACTTAATCCAGTTAGAATGAATGGGGGGTTATAAGGTTGATAGATAGTGAAAAAAAACTTAATGATGATAAGTTAGTAAAAAAACAAAAGTTGAAAGAAAAATTTTTAAACTTATGTAGCAAATTCAATAACGATAGAGATTTTAAGTTATTTTTAATAGTAGGACTTTTTACTGGAATAGCAAGTGGTATTAACACAACTGTGTTTAATAATTTTTTAAGCGATACATATAAATTAACAGCTTCTGCTAGAGGTATTGTAGAATTTCCTCGTGAGTTACCAGGAGCTTTAATAGTTGTAGTACTCGGAGTACTAGCATTTCTTGGTGACATAAAAATAGCAATAGTAGGGATGATATTTGCTGCACTAGGAATGCTTGGTCTAGGTTTGTTTTCTCCCTCTTTTGCATCTATGCTTTTATGGATGATGTTACTAAGCCTTGGTACACATATTTTTATGCCATTATCTGCTGGCATAGGAATGAATCTTTCTGAACATGGAAATTACGGTGCAAGACTAGGAAGATATAGTGCATATAACTTAATTGCAACTATTGTTGGCTACGCAATTGTGTGGTTTGGATTTAAGTACTTTAATCTTACCTATCAAATAGCCTTTGTGCTAGCCTCAGTATTTTACATTTTCGCTGCTTTTTTTCTTGGACTAATGAAATCTAAAAAGCCTAAAAAACAAAAGGTAACTCTTGTTTTCAAGAAAAAATATACACTATATTATTGTCTTAGTGTAGTTAATGGTGCAAGAAAGCAGATTTTTTTAACCTTTGCACCCTGGGTACTTATTAAAGAGTACAATGTTGATCCTCCTACTTTCGCAATACTCGGATTAATAATAGCTGTATTAAGCATTTTCACAAGGACCATTGTTGGCAATGCTATAGACAAAAAAGGTGAAAGATTTGTTCTTTCACTAGAAGCAATAGTTCTTATAGTAATTTGTATGGGGTATTCCTTTGCAGATTATTTAGCATCTCCAAGTATTGCTGTAGTTATTATTGCAGCCTGCTATGTTATAGATAATTCACTAAGTGTAGTAGAAATGGCAAGGTCTACATATATAAAAAAAATTGCTATATGCCCTGAGGATGTTATCCCTACTCTTTCTGCAGGTACCAGTTTTGATCATGTAATTGCTATGTCAATACCTTTTGTAGGCGGTATATTATGGACAACTATGGGATACCAATATGTTTTTATTGTTGCCGCATTCATTGCTGCTATTAATTTGTTTTTGTCTTTAAAAATAAGAATTTATTAAACTACAAAAGGCCATTAAATCAAAAGATTTATGGCTTTTGTATAGATAATTCCAAAGATATTTTAGTATTAGTCTTGTTCATTAACTTTTTCTAATAAAAGAAAAAAATCTTGTTCATTTTTCTTTTCCAAATATTTATCTATAAGTGACCGAGTAGACATTTTATTTAGACCTTTATACCCATTATCCAATATATCGGTTAGAACATTCATGAAATAATCCTTACTTTTATCTATATCCTTAAGCATGTTAAAGGATATATCCTTTATTAATTCTTGTTTTATAGCTTCTCGTAGATTTTCAGTATATTCTTTCATAATTTTTTGTGTATCTTCAGGATATTCAGAAAAATCTCCTGACATTATATCTTCAATTTTCATTAGGACACTCCTTAATATTTTCTTTTTTAGACATATTTTTATTAAAGTTATATATTGTTTGTTTTTTTCACGGGGTCTTTTACTACAATAATCCCAAGTAAACCAGGGCCCGTATGAACTCCCGCTACTGGGCTTATTTCTCCAAATGATAATCTCGTAATGTTGGGAAGTGCCGCAATTGTTTCAGAAAAAGCCTTCACCTCTTCATAAGCACCCCCATGCATAACCCAAATTTTACAAGGATTTAGCTCAAGAGCCTCTCGTGCTATATCTACTAGCTTGCTTATGGCTTTCTTTTTCCCCTTTGCCTTTGCATAAGTATAGTATACACCCTCGTTATTAATGGAAATTATAGGTTTTATATTTAATATTTCACCAATAGTACCGGAAACTTTTCCGATTCTCCCGCCTTTGATTAGATATTTAAGAGTATCCACTGCATAATAAACCGTAACTCTACTTTGTATTTCAGGAAGATCTTCTACAATTTGCTCAAAAGTTTTCCCGTCTTTTATCATTTCTCCACATTCTTCAACAATGGCTGCTTCACCAATAGTTAGAGATTTAGAATCAAAAACGCAGGTATTTATAGATGAATGGCCTTCACTTACCAATCTCAATGTATTGTATGTGCCTGATAAATTTGAAGATATAATAACAGCTATTGCATGAGTATAACCCTCTTTCTCAAGCTTTAGATACATGTCTTCCATATCCTGCATTGAAGGTAATGACGTTGAGGGAATTTCATATACAAAATTATCATATACCTCTTTTGGGGTAATAGTTACTCTGTCAATGTACTCTTTATCTTTATATATTATTCTTAGAGGAAGTACTTTTAGGTCATACTTTTGGATCATTTCCTTATCAACATCTGAAGTACTGTCCGTAATAAGTGCAATTTTACTCATTTTAACTTCACCTTTCTACAATGAAAATTTTATTATTTAAAATAACTACAAACTATATCAATTTACCTTAATCTTTCATTAATTTACAAGTTAATAATATTATATCCTTATATGTCTATAATTAAAACATATAAATTGATTCCAGGTTTTTAAATTGGTTGGAATACATATAGAGTTTTTCGAGTTCTATCAGTTATTGCTTGAACAATAACTTGATTTTTGGGCGATGGTACGTGAATGTTAAAATTCCATAGGTATAATAACAGTGCTAGTCAACGTGGTCACAGAGCTTAACATTAACATCATAATTCGTATTCCTGTGACTGCTATGATGCCTTAGATGAACTATATGGTTGACTGTGATGCATTGCTATTTACGTTTTCTATTTCATCGCTTTTGCTATCCTTATTCTATTTATTTTCTATGGTACTTATAATAAGCCATAACCTCTATATTTTCTCCAGTTTTATCCTCAACATAAGTGAGTATTACTCCTTCTTGACTTAATAATTCAGAGCATTGTAATCCTTCTATGGAATGTGCGAAAATAATCTTATTTCCACTAGTTATGCTAAAATCACCATCGTTAATATGTATTACACAGCTCTTTCCTATTATAGATTCACCATATTTATATGGGTCTCTAGTTGTTACATACCTTACCTCGAAGTCGTTAATTCTCATAAGCCTCGCTTCGTTTTCCTTTACTTCTTTTCGCTTTTTACTATTAAAAAACATCTCATCACCCTACCCTATGTTTAATTATATTATACAACAAAATTAAACTAGAATACTTACTAACTTTTTTAAGGCCGCATACTTACATCGGTATCTTCTAGCACTAGAGCTAATTTATATATAAAACATTTCGCATATTTTAACTAAATTGGGGTTATTATAATATATATAGATCTAGCAAATAAATATATATGTGAAAGGTAGTGTAATATATGGGGTTTTTACGCTGGTTAGGCGGAATAGTTGTATTCTTTTGGGCCTTAGGACTTATATTCAAAATTGGAGGAAGTATGATACATCTGTTGCTTGTAGTTGCTGCTATAGTTTTCATAGTAGATATGGTCTTTGGAAGAAAACGAATCTCCTAAAGTATTGTACTAAAAATAGACTAAGATTAGCCATTTTTTTTAAAATCATAGAAAGCACTAACTTATTGTAAATATATGAGTTTATTGATATAATGTTGGAACATATAGTTAATAAATTCATATGTGAAAGGTAGTGTTTTATATGGGATTTTTACGTTGGTTAGGCGGAATAGTTGTATTCTTTTGGGCTTTGGGTCTTATATTTAAAATTGGCGGCGGTATGATTAATACGTTACTTATAGTAGCTGCAATAGTTTTTATAGTAGATAGGATTTCAGGGAAAAAAATCAGGTAAGAAACTATTAAATTAAAGGACATAAATAAACACTAAAATAAAAAAAATGGAGTAAGCATATTTAAATGTAATCAAATATGCTTACTCCATTATATTTTTGCCTTTTTAGCTATTCCAGCATATAGATATTCTAGATGTTTCGTATCTACTTTTTCGCCTTTCAAAATATCTATTCTACTTTCAGCCATTTTTAGACCTTCCTTAGCTCCATCAAAGTCCTTTTGCTTTATGCAAGAACTTGCATATTCTAATAAATAATCAACTTTTATCACTAATTGTGCTAATTTTTCTTTATCCTCGTTTACTAATTTTATGAATAGAGAGTATATTTGTGGTGAAGCATTTGCCTTGGTATTATATAAAAGATTGTTGTTTGTACTATTTTTTTTTGCCATAATTAATCCCTCCCTGCATTTTGTCTATTGACTCAATCCTTTCGCTTGTCCTCAGTTCACACTTATTCTACAAGACCCGCTGACCGCAAATCAAGGAATTGTTAACTGCAAATAAATATATGTCTTATAAAGGTTCCTTTAGAAACAGTACATCTATCATCTATATTGAACCCAACGGAGGTTATTTGCTGCTCCATGTCATCAAATGTAATAATCACCATTTTATCAGCTATTCTACGAGCACTATCCATAATAGCTAACTGCTCACCTGTGGTAATTTGTGTAAATATTCCATATGGAAGATCAACTATGGCCACGTTATACTTATGTTTAATATCATTCATGTCACCAATAGTTATCACGTCTTCATATCCAAAATATCTAAGGTTTGTTTTGGCATTTTTACCTATAAAGGGATTTATCTCATACCCGCTAATGTTAATTCCCATTGAAATAGCTTCAATTAGTACAGTTCCGATTCCACAACAGGGGTCTACAACGCTTAAATCTAGATTATTACCTACTGCTATGTTAACTAGTGCTCTACAAACATTCACCTTTAGAGCATTAGAATATGAAAAAGGTTTTTTGTTATGAAATAACCAGTCTGACGTATTGCTTTCAATTTCACCAAACATCCATTTATTATCTATTTTTGTAATACCAAAGGTGATTTTAGGATTTTTCATTTCAGCTTCTCCAAGTATATTAAATCCCACTTCGAATTCAATACTACGTCCTTCATGAAAACCCATGATTTCATCAGCAGCATTGATATAAGCAACCTTATAATCTGTACTAGTAAGTTTGTCCATAACAATTTGATCAATAATTTGCTTCATTGTGTCTCCAGTATACATTATGGAAATGCATTTTTTTATAAAAGGACTTCTTGATGGCTCTACATAAATATCAGAAAATATGTGCTTTCCATCAAGAGGCTTATTAAAGAGGCACTTTGTTTCCATTTTGCATAGACTTTCTTCATCTTTAGAATAGTTTGTTGTGTATAAATACTTCATATCATTCTGTGGTAACTGAAACATTAAACAAAAACCTCCCTTTCTACAATATAAAAACCACCCTAATAAAGGTGGTACGTTATTTATAATTTTACTTGTAGTCTCAGTATATCACACTACTGTGAAATTGTTCAAACTTCAGTGGAAATTGCATAGCTATCCCAGCTTATATTATATTTATAGCTTTCAAAAATCCATCAACTTTTTTTTCATATTTATCTTTGTTCTTCCAATATGCTTCTGCATGACCGGCACCGGGAACAATATATATCTCTTTATAGCCCTTTTTTACAGAGTACATTTGTTTACACATATAAGTTGGTACATAATCATCCTCTTCACCATGAATAAACAATATTGGTATTTCTATTTTAGATAAAGTAGTTATAGGTGATACATCCTTAAAATCCCATCCAACTCTCATTTTACTGATTTTACTCGCTAATTTCACCAAAGGAAATTTTCTAATATTATAATCTTTTTCTAATCTATGTTTAAATAAATCTTGTGCATCAGAGTATCCACAGTCATCTATACAAAACTTAATTCGTGGGTCTATTGCAATATTTTGAAGAACTGTACCAGCCCCCATAGACTCGCCATGCAAACCTACCGTTATATCACTTCCTAATTTGTTATATAGCCAATCTGTACATTTTCTCAGATCAAACTTTTCATAATACCCAAAAGAAGTGTCCCCTCCTCCACTTAGGCCATGATTTCTATGATCATAAATAAAGACAGCAAAACCTCTTTTTAAAAAAATATCCATATATTTAACAGAACCATATAAACTCCAGGTTATTCCATGACACAAGATTATGATTTTTTTTGAATCTTTATTAGGAAAGAAAAATCCGTGAATTTTATAGCCATACTGAGAATCTATATATACTTCTTGTTTTTCCAAGTCATTTAATGTTTTTACTTCAATCTCCCCTTTTTCCACTTCATAATCATAAGTATAATTATACTTTGCAACCTTAGGATGTATAATTATACTAGAAAAATGCCACCCTATAATAAAAATAGCTATAATAATTAAAATTGATATAAAAAGTAATATTTTTAACATTTTAGCATCTCCTTGATAATGAATAAACTATTACAAGGTCCTTATATTTTAATATAAAGACCTTGTAAAAAAAACAATGTGTTATAATCCTATGCTTTTTTTCTGTTCCTTATAAACCATATTATGCTTGCAATTCCAGCTAAAATTAATATAGTATAAATCCAAAAGCTTAATGTCATAAATATATTTTCTTGTGCATCATAAATTACAATAGTACTTAATGCAGGAACTACTAATTTATCGCCTTTAAATTGTTTTATAGTTTTAACTCCTGCTTTTTCTCCATTCACTACAATATTCCAAGTGGCTTTTTTAGATAATTTAACTACTACATCTTTTTTATTTGCATTGAAGGCAACTACGATGTCAGACCATGTATCCATATTAGCATTGTGGGCTATGTCATATGCAACCACATTTTCAGGAACTATTAAAAATTTCAAATTTTGCTTAATCATGTCCGCCGTAGTCATTCTGAAGGCAGGATGTGCCTCTCTTAATTTTATTAAACCTTTGAAATAATTAACAGTGTCAATGTTTTTAGATTTTAATGCCCAATCAATTTTATTTACAGTATCATTGGACTTATAGGAGTTGTTATTTCCACCTTTTGTTCTTAAAAATTCCTGTCCCGCTTGGAAAAACGGGATTCCTTGTGAAGTAAGAATCATTGAATCTGCCATTTTGTGCATTTTTAATCTTGTTTCAGCAGTATCTTTTGGGTTAGTTAGAAGGAGTTTATCCCATAATGTGTTATTATCGTGGGATTCAACATAAGTAATAGATTGAACTGGGGCTATTTTCCCCCAAGTGGTTATATCACTTGAGTAATCTATTCCTCCCACTATTCCTTTTTTTATGTCTATCTCTTCATTAGCCTTTCCATTAACAAAACCCTTAGCTTTTGCATCGAATACACTACCTTTTATTCCATCTCTAATAGTATCGTTAAAAATTGATATTTGAGGCATTTTACTGGCATTTTTCTGCGTTGCACTTGTATCTTCTAAAAGAGTAGTTTCCATATTCCACCCCTCTCCAATAACAAGTATGGATGGATTTAAACTACTTAGGCTTTTTCTAACTTCATTCATTGTCTTTATATCAATAAGACCCATGAGATCAAATCTAAATCCATCTAAATTATATTCTTTTGCCCAATACATCACGGAATCAACAATAAACTTTCTTGCCATTGAATTCTCTGAAGCTATTGTATTTCCACAACCACTTTCATTTGAATCAGAACCATCTTCATTGTATCTAAAAAAATATCCTGGTACTAATTTATTGAAATTAGAATTAACACTACTGTACATATGATTATAAACCACGTCCATATTTACCCTCATTCCATTGTCATGAAGAGATTGTATTGCACGCTTCAATTCCTTAACTCTCGCATCTGGGTGATATGGATCAGTTGAATAACTTCCTTCAGGTGAATTGTAGTTTTTAGGATCGTACCCCCAGTTATATTGTATCTTACTTGAAGTTTCATCCACACTAGCATAATCAAATATTGGCATAAGTTCTACGTGTGTTACACCTAAATCCTTTAAATAATCAACACCTGTAGGCGTACCATCAGTCCCCTTTGTTCCTTTCTCTGTAAATGCTAGAAACTTACCCTTATTTAGCATGCCACTGTTTTTGTCTATAGAAAAATCTCTTACATGTAGTTCATATATAATTGCATCATTTAAATTTGTAAAATTAGGCTTTTCACTTGGCTTCCATACTACAGGATTTGATTCTGTTAAGTCGATTACAGCACCCTTATCTCCATTTGCAGCTACGGAACGAGCATAAGGATCTACAGCCTCGTTCCATACTCCACCAATGTTAACTTTATATGTATAAAATAAATTCTTTTGATCTCCATCTAAATCAAAAGTCCATGTTCCTTTTTCGCCTTTTTTCATAATTGTGTCAATACCAATCTTATCATTCCAATTTTTATATGCTACAAGCTTTACTTCTGTTGCAGTTGGTGCCCATACCCTAAAGCTTGTTTTATTTTTAGAATAAGTATTACCTAAATCATTTCCTTCATAATAAAACATTTTATCAAAACTAGCACTTTTCATTACATCCCCAAGCACTACTTCTTTTTCTGCAAAACCTACCTTAGATACTGTAAGTTTTTGTCCTAGGTTCACATTTTCACTTAGCTCTATTTTGGCAATTGTTGTAGTCCCATCAATTACTTCATCGCTTGTAACCTTTTTCACGGGTAAAATCTTGCCATCGCCCTTAACTATAATTCCTTCATCTCCGCTTGTGCTAAATGGGAATGCCAAATTAGTTTCTATGCTTATACTAGTCATTTCATCTAATTTTGCGCTAGTGAATTTAGCTGTTTTACCTAAAATAATTCCAGGCACCCCAGAAACCTGTGTAGCCTTTTTACCAGCTGCTTCAGCTGCAGAATAGTACACTTTAGAGTCGCCTCCTTTAAGCCAAACTTCCCCAACACCCTTATTGAATTTTTCAATAAATCTATCATCCGTAATGTCTTTTTTCCATTCGTCTGTGCGCACACTAAATCCTATTTTATTAAGGTCTCCATCAAACTCAGCTTCACAAACTTGACCAAATTCATCCTTGCCAGTAAAATCAAACACACTTCCATCTTTTTTATCAGGCCATAACCACATATTCCATTTTAAATTACTGCTTGGGGTTTTAGCATAATGAATAATTACCTTTGTTTTGCCACTTAGGGCAAACGTTTGCACGTTCGGCACGAACAAAAACAACTCTGTCATAACTAAAATTGTCGCAAGAAAAATGCTCAATATCTTACTTTTATTACTTCTTATCTTGAAATTCATAAATTTCCTCCTCTAAAAAAAACAAAATTATTGTATATTAATCCATCTTCTCTACCTAAGTATTTGTCTTAAAGTAGTCCACGTAAAGTATTCTACGTAAAATTAATAAAACCTCTCTTTATTTTAAATTATAGTGTAAATAAATTAATCATTTCACTCTTCATACTTTATTTTAAAAACCATATGATATATAATGTCGTTACTATTATATCATTTTTTACTAAAATGGGGGATTAATTTATGGATATGAACGAAAGGAAGAATCTTATACTGCAAGGTCCAATGTATAAAGTAATAATAACCTTGGCAGCACCAATAATGCTTAGTAATTTAATTCAGACTCTATACAGTTTAATTGATGGAATTTGGGTAAGTAAACTAGGTTCAATACAGTTTGCAGCAATATCTTTTGTATGGCCAGTTATGTTTCTATTCATTTCTATAGGAATTGGATTATTTATTGCAGGAACAGCAATTTTATCTCAATTTATTGGTGCATCAAAATACGATAAAGCCTCCAATTATGCGTCTCAGCTTATTGCAATTTCTGTTGTGTGCGCAATTTGCTTTTCCCTTGTAGGATATTTCTTAAGCCCAATTATAATTAATCTAATGGGCGCCAAAGGCGATTTAGCTTATTATAGCGAAATTTTTTTAAAAATTACATTTTTAGACATGCCATTTACATTTTTATTCTTTTGTTTTAATGCAATTATGAGTGCACAAGGGAATACTCTAACACCTACTATATTAAGTTCTATAAGTGTTATTATAAATGCTATATTAGACCCTATATTTATATTTAAATTTAATATGGGTATTGCAGGCGCTCCTGTAGCTACTATTATATCAAAAGTTCTTCTTGCAAGCGCTGGATTGTACATACTTCATAAATCCGCTTCAAAAATAAAACCCAACTTTAAAAATTTTACTTTTGATAAACACATATTAAAGAAACTATTTAAGATTGCCATACCATCCGCTATTGGACAAACTGGTTCTGCTCTTGGTTTTATAATACTTAATGGTTTTATTGTATCCTATGGCACCTCAACGCTTGCTGCCTTTGGTATGGTAAATAGAATTACATCACTTATTATGCAACCGGCAATGGGTATAGGTGCTTCATTAACAGCTATTGTAGGGCAAAATCTTGGCTCAGGTCAATTAGATCGCGTTAAAGAAGCCTTCACCAAGGCCTTAAAACTTACCATAAGCCTTTCAATTGTAGGATGTATTGTGTTGATTTGGCAAGACAAGCCAATTGTAAATTTTTTTATACGTTCTAAGGACGATAATGACGTTATAGCTCAGGCAATCATATATTTAATATACATTTCTTTTTCAATGCCATTAATGGGTATATTTAGTGTATTCCAAGGAATATTTCAAGGCTCTGGTCATACAAAATACTCCATGAATATGGAGATAAGTAGATTATGGTTTGTAAGACTTCCTATGATATTGCTTTTTAAATATTTTACATCGGTGGGTTCGACAGGCATATGGATTTCCATGAGCTCTAGTAATTTAATTATATGTCTATACGGATATTACCTATATAGAAAAGGTGGATGGCAGACAAGTCTAATTAGAAATAATGACTAAAAAATAAGAGCAGTAGTAACTTACATAAAGTCAGTTACTACTGCTCTTTTTAAATCTTTACTATTATTTATTGACCCCTAGAGTTACCCCTTATGGCTTTTTTTGCTGTTGGCAAAGGTGTTTTGTTATCTCCCTTAGATTCCTGATCATTTGAGGATTTATTGTTACTTGACGGAAAAGCTGGTTTATTCTTAGCCATTTTATCACTCCTTACTATTTAAACATTTTAACATTTAATACATTATATAATTTTCTAGGAATATATACAAGAAAATTATTATTCTGTAAATAAAAACCGCACACTCTATATGATGTACGGTTAACATTGCTTTTATTTAATTAACTTTGTCTTTCTGTAAATACCTTATTAATAATTGCTACCCCAGAATTGCCTATTATATTAGATATTTTTAAAGACATATTGCCATTCTTGTAAAGCCTTTCCTCATTTGCATCAATTAAAATATTTATTTTTTCTTTTAGTTTTTCATATGTAATTACACCATCTAAATAAAAATCTACTAAATCTCTTAAAGCTGTTGCTAAAGTTTTTGGGTCTTTATAAACTTTTCTCATAATGCACTCCTTACTTAGAATAGTTCCTACTCTAGATATATTATATCATACTATATAATATATCTCCAATCTCCGTCAAAGACTATATATATATCAATAAAATTACAATTATTTATAAGTTTTATTGATTTAGTCACTTGCCATGTAGGTAGTACCTAATATTTATTCATATTTTCTATTTCAATTTAATATATTATATATAAACCTACTAAATTAATATAGGAAGTTTCAGAAAACTATTATGTCTGTAATTCCTATGATTTTATGTTTGCAGTATCACTTTCAGCATTATTCCCACTAATTAAGTAACATATATTCAGTGAAAATAAGAATTTTATTCTTGACTCTTTTGCAGTTTTGTTATTCATTCTTGCAATAGTACTAATTATTGAAGCCTATAAAGTCTTAAGTTTAAAACGAAAAGTAAACGTGTAAGAATTTAATTTGGATAAAACACATGCCATTTATCAGGTGATGACAACTTAGCTTGAAAAAAGGAGTAGCAATAATTGCTACTCCTTTTAGTATTTAAATTCATCATAAAATTTTTAATATGGGGGTACAAAACAACTTACCTAGCACCAACATAGATAATTTATTATATAGTTAACATCTTTCGACCCTAATTAAACAAATCACTACCACTGATGATGTTTCGTTCGACCATAGAAGATATTTACACAACTATATATAACCTCTTGGCTATATAAACTCATTACAACACCCAATGTGATCTTCGCTTGACTTTATACGATAGGTTGGAACTATAATATAATAAATGTTTTACTATATCGACTATATTACGGCTTTTCCCAACCGTATAAAATCGCCCTCTGTTTCAATATAAATTAATATTTGAAATTTGTAATGAAACTTTGGCTGGTTTATATATTCATTGAATGAACATATAAGCATTGGCTCAGTTGTTTTGTACCCTACACTATTATGATAACCAATTTAATATTAAATATACTTGTTAATTTTTTCTAAATATTAATGAAAAATTTGATTTATTACCATTTACCAAGATGTTCCTCACAGCAACCTATAAGAGAATCTATAATAATGCACTCTCCGACATCTGTATCAATACTACCTGAAAAATGGCCAATCATTTGATGCACTTCTGATTTTAAAACAACAAGATTTGATTTTGCTATTCTTTCATAAAAAGGTACAAATGTAAGGTTTATTCTATTTGTAATAGATGTCTTAATAATCCATGATTTCATAAAATTTTTGCTATCATATTCAAATAGTACATCTTCACTGAGTTTTGTTATTTTACCATCAACAATAATGCAGTTTTCTGTCATGCCTGTCCCATCTGTCCACTTTCCACCTAGATTAAACCCTATTCGTTTATCTTTTATCATTCCTGAAGCATTAGCCCAGTTCCATCTAACACTATACGGCCATATACCTCTTCCAAAATCAAGGCAAGCAAATGTATTATCTGAATCAAAAGAATATACCTTTTCACCAATTTTCAGCATTCCGTCCACGGGAAGAGATTCATGTTTTGAGGTAAATTGAAATGAATTTTTACTAAATGGTACTACAACATTTAAAGTCTCATGCCCTTTAGGGTAAATTACATTAAAATTAGCCTCCATTAATTTGCCCATAAAATCATTACATTTTGCAACAATTTGAGTACCCTTTTCTTCCCCTATAAAATATAATTCTATTTTAGAATTTTTAAATGTTACAGTCTCTGATACTCTATTGGGCATTGAATATCCCCTACCCAAAGGAGTCATAATTGTTTTTTCAACAAACTCTTTTGTTTTAAAATCTAGAAAATATACAAATGCCATACCTAGATAGTCAATGTTAGATATAGTAACTGAGAAAAGGCATTCATTATTTGTTATAGACCAATAATTCCATTTCTTCTTTCGTAACCACGAGCCTTTAATATTGCAATTAAACACTGGATTTCTAGACCAACCAATGCTTTCCTCATTTATTTTTCCATCACAATCACACAGATCCACAGATTCATGAATCTCTTTTTCTTTATATAATCCTTTATTTATCACATCCCAGCACTCCTTTATTTACATAATTTCCCTTTTATACAAGTATAACACGACTTAGAAGTATTTAGTAGTTTATATTATCAAAAATAAGAGGTCAGATTTTTAGATATAATCTAAAAATCTGACCTCTTATTAGTTTGTAAAAACAAAAATTTTATTTTTATAAATTTAAGTGTAAAGCCACTACCCTTTAAGGTAGCTGGCAGTTGACTATTCTGCCATTTCTAATGCTATTTTCATCATACTAGTAAAAGATTCTTGTCTTTCTTCAGAAGTAGTTAATTCATGAGTTACTAAATTATCTGAAACTGTTAATAAACAAGCTGCTTTCTTACCCAATATATTTGCATTATGAAATAGTGCAAATGATTCCATTTCTACTGAAGAACAACCATGCTTTTCATAAATATCTTTGTAGTCCTCAAAATTTTCACGATAAAATACATCAGATGAATGGACTCTAAGTTTATGAACTTTAATTTCTAAATCATTTGCGATTTTCTCTAATTTATTATTTAAAGTAAGTGATGCAGCAATTGTATCATATTCATAGCCACTTTGAACTTTTGCGTATGTAGATTCACTCCAAGCATCAGTACAGAGGATTACATCATATAAATTTAAATCAGCGGTATAAGAACCACATGAACCAATGCGAATAATATTTTCTACCCCATAAAAATTAAATAATTCGTAAGAATAGATACCAATACTAGGCATCCCCATACCACTAGCCATTACAGAAATTCTACGTCCCTTGTATGTACCTGTGTATCCAAATATATTTCGTACATTATTAAACATTTCTACATTTTGTAAAAATGTTTCTGCAATAAATTTTGCACGCAATGGATCTCCTGGCATTAATACTGTTTTTGCTATAACCCCTTCTTCTTTTACTTCAATATGTGCTGTTGGTATCATATTGAACCCTCCTTATACTTATATTGATTTCATAAAATATAGTAAATTAAGTAATGTTATTAAAACATGATTTATTATATCAAAATTAATTACATAAAAAAATGACATATGTCACTTAATTTTTAATTATTAATATAATATGCTATGTTTTCTATTTCAATATATCACATATATTGTTTTTTTAATATTAAATAATAATTTTCTGCAGGTTTACATTTAAACTTAGTTTACATAATAATTAGTATGTAAACTAAGTTTAAATTAAAATTTTTATATCTAAGATTCAAAGCTAGTATGATATTTTGAACAAGTATAAAGACTATCATAGTAAAATAATTATTTTACCATGATAGTCTTTATATATGTACTACTCTATTAATTTTGTAAATTACAACTACTTATAATGATCTTTTGCTCAATAAATCTTTTATACCCTTAGTAGCATCCATTAGTGGAGCTATAGATTTATCATAATTCATGTTATTTATTACACTAGCTATAAATCCGGACATATCAACTTCACGAAACCATTTAGCTTCCTTAACTTCTTTGGGAATATAAGTTAAATTTGTTGAATATATTCTTTCAATTAAACCTTCTTCATAAAATTTATTGAATTTTTCAATACCTTCAGTAAACAATGCAAAAGTTGCAGTAACAAATATTCTTTTTGCTTTTCGTTTTTTAAGTTCCAATACTATATCAAAAATTGATTCACCAGATGCTATCATATCGTCAACTATTAACACATCCTGCCCTTCAACCTCTCTGCCCATATATTCATGCTGGACTATTGGATTTTTACCATTTACTACTTTTGAATGATCTCTCCTTTTATAAAATAGTCCAATATCAAGACCAATCACACTAGAGTAATAAACTGCTCTATCCATTGCACCGGTATCTGGACTTATTACCAGCACCTTTGCTTTATCAACTAATAGTTCAGGTTCTTCTTCTAAAATAGTTTTAACTATTTCATAAGTGGGATATAAATTATCAAAGGATATAAGTGGTATTGCATTCTGAACATTCGGATCATGAACATCAAAGGTTATAATATCATTAACCCCTAATCTTTCTAATTCTTGAAGTGCTATGGCACAATCAAGTGATTCTCTACGTTTTCTTCTATGTTGTCTACTTGCATAGAGTAATGGCATTATTACAGTTATTCTCCTTGCTTTTCCACCTAATGCAGATAAAACTCTTTTTATATCTTGAAAATGATCATCTGGACTTTTGTGGTTCTCAAAGCCATACATTGTGTAGGTACAATTATAGTTTCCTACATCGCATAATATGAATATATCTTTTCCTCTAACCGTATCCTCTATAATAATCTTCCCTTCACCATTTGAAAATCTAGTATCAGTCATATTTATAAGGAAAGATCCATCGCCACCCATGACTGGATTTATAGATCCATTCATATAATCATTGCGTTTTTTCATTAAAATTTCATTAATTCTATTCCCCAATTCTGAACTACTTTCTAATGCCATAATACCTAGACTACAATATGGAATACTAGGCAATTGTTTAAGACCCATAATAATACCTCCTTGAATTATACAAAAACGGCTTAAAATCACTCTATAATTTTGTTAAATAATTTTATCATTACATTTTAACATATATCTAATTTTAACATATATACAATTCTAAAAGAACCCCATAATTATAAATTGAATATAAATTTTAGAATATTAAAGACTTTGCATATATGATATAATTATATGCAATTAATAAAATGTAAATAAAAACAAACACACTATTAATTCAAAATATAAAACTTTAGATTGGAGATATGATACTAATGCATAACGAGGAAAATATCACAAACTTTATACCAGCAGTAGCTGCAATTTTGCCTGAGTCAAAGGAAGATATGTATTTTTTGTTTTGCAAGGATGAGCTATTAGTTAAATCTGTAGACAATAAAGCCATAATACCCGCTATTAAAGATCTGAAAAATTTAGAACTAAATAATATTCAATATTTCGGGTCTATAAATGGCAAAAATTGCTTTTGTGGAGAATTGTCAAAAGAAGCTATTATCCCAAACAATATGTATTTCAGCAAGTTTAAAGCACTAACTCATCATTTATCTGATGAGATGTTTTGGATAGGAGGTAGAGCTATCCAAATAGTAAACTTTAATAATGATCATAAATATTGTGGAAGATGTGGTACATTCGCAGTGAATTTATCGGAAGAAAGGGCTAAAAAATGTCCCAAATGTGGACTTGTAAATTACCCTAGAATTTCACCAGCCATAATTGTAGCCGTTGTACGAGAAGGTAAATTGCTCCTTGCTCATAACACTCAATCTGCTGTGGATTTATATAGTGTTGTTGCTGGATTTGTAGAAGTTGGAGAGACTTTTGAGGATTGTGTTGTTCGTGAAGTTCGTGAGGAAACTGGAATTACTGTAAAAAATATAAAATATTTTGGAAATCAACCTTGGCCTTTCCCTAATTCTTTAATGATAGGATTTACTGCCGAGTATGCAAGTGGAGAAATACAAGTAGATGGAAAAGAAATTGAACATGCTGATTGGTATAGCTCTACCAAAATGCCAGTAACTCCTGACAGTATAAGCATAGCTAAAAAATTAATTAACTGGTTTACTGATAATTATTAAAATAAAATAATATAAAACAAATAGAAGTTAGAATTCTTAATTCACAGCGAATTAGATTCTAACTTCTACTTTTTTTTAATATATTTAACAATATTTTTCTCCTTAAACTATATTTCCGTTTTTTATCTTAATCATTAAATCAGTATTGAGTTACGAACTTAAACTTAAATTATTACGGTATGCTATCTCTTGTATTTCTAAGTAATTACTTTAATGGCTTCTTAGCCGATTGCAATGGCAATCATCATTTAATTCTTAGTTTACTCATAGTTTTTATATATTTTTATGACCTCACCCCACTCTCTTATTTTCAATTTGTTGGGGGTATCAAGCTTTGTTTAAAGATTTTACTAAATATATGATAAGTTGCGCTTATTATATTTATAATATAACATGCTAATAATACTTTGTCAATAGTTATTATTAATCAATACAGGAAATTTGTAATTTCATTACCTAATTTTGTGTTATAATTTTAAACATATTAAAGAAAATATGGAGTCAGCAATTTTAAGTATATTTTCTTAAATGTGCCTAAAATAAAATAACAATGAAAAGAGGTTTAACCATGAATAAAAAAGAATTGACAGACATACGAAAAGAATTTAAATTGGATAGTGGAATGTTGAAAATTCAAGAAATTTATAGTGTTTATTTAAAAAAAGATAATGTACAAATTGATTTTGAGCCAGTTATTCATTCAGAATTTGATTATTTTGATAGAATGGATATGGATAAAAAAGAGCTTTTTCTAGCTAATTTCAAGAAAGTTCTTACTGGTGCTATTGACACTAAAATTTTTGATTTGGAATTTGAAAATATAGAAGAAGATAATAGCACTCAAAAAATCTTAGGAGCCGCTCTGAAATCAGATGATAAAAACGAAATTCAAGACTCCCTTAATAAATTCATTAAAAAAATTGCAACTAATTATAAATATGAAACTGATGTGGTTATTACTTTTATTAAAGCTGAATATTGGCTAGGTTCTAGCCATAGAAATATGTCTGCAGATGAAAGCATAGATGATGCAGTTCAAGCTTTTAATTTCATTCTTTCAAGTGTAAATAAAATAGATGTTCCAAAAAGAACTCTAAAATTTGACTATACTGATAAAGAATTTAAAGCAAATTCAACTTTAGATTCAGTTATTAATCTTAATTCTCCATTAGAAGGATTTATGTTTCCTAGTCTTACCAGTGGGTATACGGACGTTAATAAAATTTTATATTATGCCTCAAAACCTAAAGAGTTAAACTCCACCTTCATTGAGAATGTTCTTAATTGTGGCTTTAAATTCACTGCTGAAGATGAAAAAAACTGCTTCGGTGATATATTAAAATCCATAATTGGAGACAAAATAAAACCCGAACTTATGCAAGACATTTATGTTAATATACACGAACTTTCTGAGCAAGCTGAAGAAGGTGAATCTCCTACTCTTGGAATTGAAGATATTAAAAATATTCTTAATAATTGTGGTGCAGAGATTGCATGCGATATTGAAACTGTTTTTGAAGAAACTTGTGGTAGCAAATATAATTTTAAAATAAATAATATTGTACCTGAATTCAATTCAAAATCTATTAAGATTACTAGTGAAATGGCAAATATTACGTTAACCCCTAAAGATCTTAATTCTGTTAAACAAGTTAAAAATAAAGACGGTAAACGCTGTCTCCTTATTGAAATCGATGAAGATATTACAATAGAAGGATTCAAATTAGAAACTGAAGAATTTTAGAAAAATAAATAAAAAAAATCAAGGAAGCCTCTACAACTGATGATAATTGTAGAGGCTTCTTTAAATAAGACAAATTCGAAAAAACAGACTAGCTTACTGATTTATTATTTGTTTAAATGTGCCTTATACATTATGAATTAACAACTTCCCTTGTATCTCTCGCTATCATTAACTCTTCATTGGTAGGTATAACAAAAACTTTTACTTTTGAATTTGATGTACTTATTTCTGCCACCTTGCCTATAACATTATTTTTTTCTTGATCTATTTTAACCCCTAAAAATTCTAATCCTTTGCAGCAGGCTTCTCTAGATTTCGCTGAGTTTTCTCCAACACCTGCAGTAAATATAATACAATCTACACCACCTAGGACTCCTGCATAAGAACAGATGAACCTTTTAACCTCATAATGAAAAACGTCTAAAGCAAGTCGTGCTCTTTCACTGTCCTTAGCCGCTTCCCAAAGATCTCTAAAATCACTGCTTATTCCAGAAACACCCAGTACCCCTGATTTTTTATTAAGTATTTCTGTTACTTGTTCTGGAGACAAAGATAATTCTTCCATCATAAAAGTTATAATTGATGGATCAATATTTCCAGATCTTGTGCCCATAGCAATACCTGCAAGAGGTGTAAATCCCATACTTGTATCAATGGATATACCTCCTTTAATCGCAGCGATACTTGCTCCATTTCCTAAATGACAGGAAATAATTTTTAAATCTTTAATATCTTTGTTCATCATTTGTGCAGCTACCTGGGACACATATTTATGTGAAGTTCCGTGAAATCCGTATTTTCTTATTTTATGCTTCTCATATAATTCATATGGTAGTGCATAAATATATGCATATTTTGGCATGTTATGATGAAAGGCCGTGTCAAACACTGCCACCATTGGAGTGCTTGGCATAAGTGCCTTACAACTGTTAATTCCGGTAATGTTTGGTGGATTATGAAGTGGTGCGAGTTTTGAGCAATCTTCTATAGCCTTCATTACTTTTTCATCAATCAATACAGATTTAGAATAATATTCTCCACCATGAACCACTCTGTGACCTACTGCAGATATCTCCTCTACACTTTTAATTACTCCATTAGTTTCATCTATAAGAGTTGAAAGAACTAATTTAATTGCATCTTTATGATCTTGTATACTTTGTTTTACAATATATTTTTCTCTTCCATCTACCTTTTGAGTCAAAACAGAGCCTTCACTACCAATCCTTTCAATCAGTCCTTGTGCTAAAGATTTTTCATCTTGCATATTAATAAGTTGGTATTTTAGAGAGGAACTACCACAGTTTATTACTAATATCTTCATAATAAATTCTCCTTCCGCATGTTTACAGTGATTATTACAGACTATAAATATTACATATCTCTTGGATCTATATCATTAATCATTTTTATTTTACCTAATATGTACCATTTAGCTTCTTGATTTTCCTTTTCAATTCTATATACTTTTCCAAGTATTTTAGCCTTAGACATAACCCCTGCCAGTGAACCTACAAATGAAGGTGTATTTAATTGAGCTTTCTTGTTTTTTTTCACATAATCTACTTGATTAACAACAGGCTCTTTAGGAAGGTTGCTGTTAATTTCTTTACTGGTCTTAGCTGTCTCTTTACTAACAGCACCTAGTTTTTCTAACGTTTTGTAAACTTCTTCCATCTTGCGTTTTTTTCTTTCAATACTTATACTAGGAGTTTCAATTTCTTCGTGTTCTATTAATTTTTTCATATTTATCGTTCCTTTCTTAAATCAACAATTTTCTAACAAATGCGCATATAAGTATTATATCATGTTTAGCAACATTTTAAGACATTATTTCATCTCAGTTAAATTGTTCCAATATTTTTTAGGCATAAGCTGCATCTGAAGTCTTTCATTTGTTCTTTCCTTTATGGCAATACTTTTATGAAAGGCCTTCCAAAGATTTTGATAGAACAACTCTTTTTCCTCATGACTTTCCATTTTCTCAAATTTTAAATCCCTAAGTATCCATTCATTATTTTCATAAACTATGCCGATTTTTCTCTTTACATCATGGATTACCCATTTTTCATTTGCGAGTCTTGCTTTAAAGTGATTTCCTATTAACTCAAGAATATTATAAGTAGGTTCAATTGAAGCATACAAGATGTTATTGAATTCTTGAAATCTAACTAATCCTAAAAATCTATGTGCTTCAAATCCCACTTTTCTAGAATATTTTTGTACTTCATTTACAGTTTCATCAGTTAGCAAATCATTTACTTTACTACCTATCTTAAAACCTATTTGTATATATTTAAATAATTTTAATTCTATTCCCTGTGCCTCAGATAAAAATGCTCGATACACATGAATTAGTGCATCTTCTGAAATTTTCGCCAATATAGCCACATATACTTTATTTGATTTTACTGTATCAGTTTCTATCATTATATCCTCATATAAAATGTTTATGTTATAGCTATTTTCAGACTCTATGCTTTCAGGAATTCTATCATAATAGCAATTATATATAACCGTCAAAAATCCATCAAAGCTTCCATCATAAATATATCTAACCAAACAAATCACTCCTTTGGGTAAATGAACTTAGTTGCTCCGGCTCATCAAAACTTTCATAATCTAATAAATAGCTTTTAAGTCTTTCTCTTTCCATATCCTTATCTCCATAAAATTTTCCACTACAGGTTAAAAAGTATCTAGCTCTTTTAAGCACAATTCCTATTTTCTTCAGATTATCATAAGAAAGATTACAAAGTCTTCTAGCTCTTACAATTCTTAAAGCTGATGTTACTCCTATACCTGGAACTCTGAGTAATGTCTCATAGGAAGCATTATTTACCTCCACTGGGAATTTGTCTAAATTATTTAATGCCCAAAACGCTTTAGGATCTAGATCTACATCAAAATTAGGATTTTGTTTATCTAATAATTCATTGGCCTTAAATCCATAATACCTCAATAACCAGTCCGCCTGATACATTCTATGCTCTTTTAAAAGTGGAGGGGTAGTTTGAATGGCTGGTAAATTTATATTTGATACCACTGGAACATAAGCAGAATAGTACACTCTCTTAAGTCCAAAAGTATTATATAACCCTTCTGTAAGACTAATTACCCGTAAATCACTTTCATTAGTTGCACCAACCATAATCTGCGTACTTTGTCCCCCAGGGGTAAACTTTGGGGCCTTAAATCCTTTTTTCTTATATTCAGCGGACTCTATTATGCTTTGGGTAATAAGTCCCATTGGTTTTAATATAGCTTCCTTACTCTTTTGAGGTGCTAAAAGCTTTAAGCTTTTTTCTGATGGTAATTCTATATTTACACTCAGTCTATCTGCGTACAAGCCCGCCTCATAAATGAACTTTGGATCAGCACCTGGAATAGCCTTTACATGAATGTATCCGTTAAATTTATGAATCAGCCTTAAATCTTTTATAATTTTAACTAGGTTTTCCATTGTGTAATCCGGACTTCTCTCTACCCCAGAACTTAAGAACAATCCTTCTATATAATTTCTTCTATAGAAATTCATAGTTAAGTCTACTACTTCTTTAGGTGTGAAACTAGTTCTCTCTAAATCATTGCTGGCTCTATTAATACAATATTTACAATCATATATGCATTTATTAGTATACAAAATTTTGAGTAGTGAAATGCATCTACCATCCTGTGACCAAGAATGGCAAATACCCGTTGTTGCTGCATTTCCTATGCCGCCCTTTGTGTTCTTTCTATTGGAGCCACTAGAAGAACAAGAAGCATCATACTTTGCTGAATTAGATAATATTTCAAGCTTTCTCATTACATCCATTTCATCATCCCCCAAACGTTTGTTCTCATTTTATCATATTTAAGATAAAAAGAAAATACAAATAACTCAAAATATAATTTATTTGATATATCATATAAAAACATAATATGGACAGGATAGAAATCTTATGTTACCTTTTAATTATATAGAGCATCATTTAATTGAGGAGTGATTTTATGAAAATCGGTTATGATACTTATGATTCCCCTATTGGTTTAATTCATGTGGTTGTGGATGAAATTGGTGTTAAGAAAGTAGATATTTTTGAAGAAGATTGGATAGAATACAAGAACAAACATGAATTTATTAAGAAAGATGTTGAGCTATGCAAAGAAGTTATAGTTCAGTTAGATGAATATTTCAAAGGAAAAAGAAAAAACTTCAACATACCCCTATCAATAGAAGGCACACCCTTCAGAAAAAAGGTATGGAAGGCTCTTCAAGATATTCCTTACGGTGAAACACGAAATTATTTGCAGATTGCAGAGGCCATAGGAAATCCTAAAGCTGTAAGAGCAGTTGGGCAAGCAAATAAAAACAATCAATTGCCTATTATTGTACCATGTCATAGAGTTATTGGTAAAAATGGAAACTTCGTAGGTTTTGCAGGCAATAGGACGCCCACTCAAAAGCTACTATTGGAAATAGAAGGCCTTAAAGTTGAAAAATAATTTTTCTAATAATATATCAAAAAAACACTCCATTTTTTTTTACAAGTGGGAGATTTTTTCTGATATATTATTAATAACTCTTTAATAGCTTACTATCTCTAATGCAGAATTTTTATTAGATACAAACTATTATCCAAAACACACTGTTCGCAGCTAAATTTAACACCCTCATCGATAAACTCAAAACATACGTCTCTTGTACTATTTATATCAAATAGACACTTACCTTTTTCATCTAAGGATTTTACAGCATCCTCATGAACTCCTTCCCTAAGCAAGTGCTGTTTAATTTTTGTATTTAACATTTTAACATCTCCATTCTCCATATAACATTTATAAATGTACTTATGCCTGTCAGTTACAACATATATGATACCCTCTAATTTTTATTTTTCCTAATCTACAAAAGACATAGTCTTAACAAATCTATCATATCCGATAATCGTATTTTTAAAAACACTCTCTGCTATATCACTATATTCTTCAGGTATATGCAATGATGGGCTAAAATGAGTAAGTAGGAGTTCTTGCACCTTACCATTCAAAGCAACCTGTGCTGCCTCTCTAAAGGTCATATGTTTATTCTTTATGGCTTTTTCAATATCATTATCATTACCATAGGTACCTTCACAAATAAACAAGTCACTTCCACTAACAAAATTTTCTATTTCAGGAATTGGTCTTGTATCCGTGGTAAAACTCAGCTTTATTCCTGTTCTTTCTTTTCCCAACACCATGGCAGGAAAATATGTTTTTTCATGATAAGTTATAGTCTCATTCTTTTGAAGCTTACTCCAAAATTTTTTAGGAATTTCATTTTTAATTGCACTTTCAATATCGAATTTTGGTCTTCTCCTAAAATAAAAACTATAACCCAAACAATTAGTTGAGTGATCAAGTTCTAGTGTTGAAATTATTAAATCATTAAATTTTCCTAATGATTTATCTATAGAGTTTATTGGAATTTCTATTTTCAATGGTCCTTGTGGGTTCTCTAAAATATTAATTCCATAAGGAAGATAAGGTGCTGCAACTCTCAGCCCCTTCACAATATCGTTAATTCCTTGGGGACCAATTATTGTAATAGGTTCAGTTCTACCACTATTACCAATAGTTGCAAGAATACCTGGGAGTCCCACAATGTGATCCGCATGTCCATGAGTTATACAAATTATATCTATTGACTTAAAGCCCCAACCCAGTATTTTCATGGATACCTGGGTACCTTCACCACAATCTAGCAATATCTTTCTACCTTTATAATTTATAAGCAGTGAAGACAGATATCTTTCAGGAATAGGCATTCCACCCCCACATCCAAGTAGTGCTATATCAACCAATTAAATCACCTCTTTTAAAATTATTATATACCCTATTGTACACCTAGTGGCATTATAATACCTATATCTATAGATTAGTCTACATAGCAATATTTTATACACAAGCAAAAAAAGGATGCCCCAGGACTCCTTTTTATTTGTATGAATTTAAATTACTTATTTCTATATACTCATCTTCTCCAAGCTGCCTTATGAATTCATATTCTTTTACATACATTAAATGAATTTTTGTTTTTACTTCCATTAAAGTTTTAGACTTATCCTTATTATCTTCACTTTCTATTAAATCTGCCTCCATTAAACTGCCATCCTTCATGTTGATTCTAAGTTTGTATGTATTATTAACTTTTTCATTCCAAGATTCTAAGCAAACTGCTTTCATTACTATATTTTTACATTTTGAGCACTCCATATATAGTTGTTGTTCAACTTTTTCAATGAATACTTTATTATTATCACATATTTTACACACCACAGTTCTATACATATATAAACACCTCTAGTATCTATATGTGTTAAAGCATAAGTTTATGTGTATGGTAATTAATAAACTAATAGTCTTTAATTACCTGAACATAAATAAGAGTTATTGAATATACTAACTTTATCAAGATTTAAAATTACATAGGATATAGTATCTTATTGCATACGGGGGCGGTCATTATAAAAAAAATTATAATTATATTAATTCCCATTACTGCTCTAATCATATTAAGTTTAATATTATATAGATCAAAAGGAGAAATAAAGAATCTTAAACCTTCACTTACTTATGAGATTAATAAAAATAAACAATTAGAGATTATAGCCAAGGATCATAAATTCTCAATAATCAAATCAAAAACAAAAACTAATGATTTGAATAAAACTATCGATATATTCTTAGGAACAACCAAGCCTAAATCTAATAATATAATAAAGGTAAAAGAAAAGGAAGTCTATCTTACCTTCGATGACGGTCCTTCCGAAAACACTTCCAAAGTACTGAAAATTTTAAAGGATAACGATATTCTGGCAACATTTTTCGTTAATGGACACCCTGGATACGATGAGGTATACAAACAAATTATAAATCAAGGAAATGTTATAGGTAATCATACTTATTCACATGATTACAAAACAGAATATTCATCTATCACCGCCTATAATCAAGACGTAGATAAATTGAATTCTTTTTTAGAAGGTATTGGTATTCCGAAACCCACACTTATAAGATTTCCTGGAGGGTCAAACAATACAATAAGTAATAACTATGGTGGCAAAGATATAATGAACAAATTAACCAAAGAACAAATAAAAAATGGCTACCAATATATAGATTGGAATGTTTATTCGGGAGATTCAGATAAATTGACAGAAAGTAAAGATATTATTATAGAAAATGTTATGAGAGAGTCTAAGGGCATGCATTCTATTGTAATTTTATTTCACGATTCAAAACCAAAGACTACTACCGTGGAAGCTTTACCAGTAATAATTAAAAACTTAAAGCAGCAAGGATATGTGTTTAAGACTTTATCAATCAGCAGTCCTGTTATTCACTTTAAATGAAACATATAAGTAAAAAAACACATCCATGGGTGTCTTTTTATTTTTACAATTAATTAAACTATTCTAATCTCTATAATAAAGTTGTTAATTGATTTAGCATATGGTATATTATTTTCTGTAGGCATTTTTATCCATCCTTAAATTATATTTCTTCACAGTAATATAATACCTTAGTATGGCTAAAATGCATATTTTTGTTATCATTTTTTTAATTCCAAAATATGTTATGAAATTTGATCATTTATAGTAATTCAGTATCTTATAAATATATGCAAAAACACAGTAAGGAAAGTATAATTCTACTGTGTTTTTGCATTTTCACATTTTAAAATTTTTAAGTAATTTAATTTATCTAATTTTTGTTTCTAGTTCCTTGGTTAGCAGCTTGTATGCCAGCATTTCCATTAACCTTAAATCCATTTTTAGCATTTTTACTATCTAAACTATTAGCAACAAGGCTTTGATCCTTTTGTTTTACGGTCGTATTTTGGGTCAGACCATTTCCACTACTTGGTATAATATTTTGATTGTTTTCAGCTATGGTTTTATTTTGACTCATAAAAATCCTCTCCTTTATTAATTATTCTATATTATAATGCCTTTAACTTTATATACTTATACTAAAGTAAAAATTGTCGTAAAAAAAGTTTTAATTTAAAAAATCAACCTGAATCTCTGCAACGTAAATGGTTGAATCATATTTACGAACCATTTCAATGGTAATATTAATATTTTCGTCCGTATAGGATTTGTCCGTAATAACATCCGCTGTCTTTGCTAGTGATGTTACTGCTGTAGCGCTAGTAATTGATTTCTGCAGTACAAAAATATCCAAGATGGTAAAAATAAAAGCTAGCACTAATAAAATAGCTACTCTCTTAAAGAGAGTAGCTATTAATTGATGCTTACTTTATTCGCAAGCTATATAATATACTATTCATAATGTATCACAAAGATCCCGTCTTGAAAATTTATATTTTATTAATTTGTAAAATGGAAAAAGGGAGCTAATTGCTCCCTTTTAATTATAAATTGTTTTCGTAAGTTTCTACCATTTTTTTAACCATTTGTCCGCCAATTGAACCTGCTTCTCTAGAAGTTAATTCTCCATTGTATCCATCTTTTAAAGTTACTCCAACATCACTAGCTGCTTCCATTTTAAATTTGTTTAGTCCTTCTCTTGCTTGTGGTACTAATGTTCTGTTTGCCATATAAATTACCTCCTCTTTTATTTAATTATGATTTTCTTTTATGCTATTATCTTGTGCATTATTATAAAAAATACTCATAGTAATTTAAGTCTATATTATTAAAATAATATAAAATTAGTAAGTTATGTTAAAGAGATTTAGGTATCATATGCAATTTTATTCTGTTAACTAATAATTATTAAGGTAAAATTCTAAAATAACTCTATGAGAAAAGGTCCTACTACAGGACCTATATATACTTTCTCATATGTTTTAAGGCATTTTTTTCAACTCTAGACACCTGTGCTTGTGATAT
Organism: Clostridium sp.; assembly: GCF_050717535.1. Lineage (GTDB taxonomy): Bacteria > Bacillota > Clostridia > Clostridiales > Clostridiaceae > Clostridium_AD. The sequence goes on along the minus strand of NZ_JBOITM010000077.1, from coordinate 9,705 downwards.
TCCTATTTCATCAGCTACTTCCATTTGTGTTTTTCCATCGAAGAACCTCATGTTTAAAATTGTCTTTTCTCTATCTTTTAATTTTTTTAATCCCTCTTTAATTGATATATCTTCAATCCAACTATCATCTGAATTTTTAGTATCTCTTATTTGGTCCATCACATAAATTTCGTCTCCACCATCGTGATAAATTGGTTGAAATAAAGATACAGGATTTTGTATAGCATCTAGTGCTAATACCACGTCCTCACGCGGTATTTCAAGTTCTTTTGCAATCTGAGATATAGTAGGCTCTTTATTGTCTTGATTTACCAGCCTATCTCTAACTTGTAAGGCTTTATATGCAATATCCCTAAGTGACCTACTAACTCTTATAGAATTATCATCCCTTAAGTATCTTCTAATTTCCCCAATAATCATGGGAACTGCATATGTCGAAAACCTAAGATTTAGACTTAAATCAAAATTATCAATAGACTTCATTAAACCAATACATCCTACCTGAAATAAATCGTCTACATCTACACCCCTATTATTAAAACGTTTTATTACACTTAAAACTAGCCTTAAGTTTCCTTCAATAAATTTGTCTCTACACCCATACTCACCGTTTTTTATCCTAAGTAGTAAATCTTTCTTTTCTTTTTCTTTCATTACAGGTAATTTTGAAGTATTAACTCCACATATTTCTACTTTATTGAACATCATAAGGTCATCATTCCCTTCAAAGTAATAGCCTTAAAATTATGTCCTTATGATTCACCTTTTATACTAAAGACAACCCTATACCTTTTTATTCATTTCTTTTTAAAAACATAATCACCTGCAGAACGTACAATTTTATCAGCTTTTATTAACCCATCATCACCAATTATGTCTATAGCACCCATATTTAAACCTAATGCAACAAAATCTTTATATTCTTTCATCGTTAATAAAACAATTTCAAAAAGTTTATTGCTAAAGTCTAATTTTCATAAAGCCCACAGTGAAGGGCAAATGTTTATATTTTCTTGTGCCTGTATGTATAAATCCTAAACCACTGTACCAGTTCCTTAATTTTGTACTTTCTTCAATTACTCCAATAGTCATTTTATTACTTCCCATTTCTCTGACCTTTTCCATTGCAAAAATAATCATTTCTCTGCCATAACCTTTATAACGATATTCTACCAATACAGCAATATTATTCAGTCCAAAACTTCCACCATTATTCTTACTAAGCGAAAAATAACCTACAATGATACCATTATCCAGGTAAGCAAACATTGGTCTACCTTCATCATACTGCTTGTATAATTTTCCAGCTTCCATAAAACTTGCATTCCCGGGACAATTCTCTTTTGTAAGATTAAATTCTTGTGCTACCGTTGCAAAACTTTTTCTGATTATTTGTACACATACTTTAATCTCATCTCTTTCTATCCGTCTTATTATTTTTATCACTTCCACACTCACAATTTATCAATAATCTTTAGTATTAAACTTATAAAAAGATACATTGATATAGAAAGTAATTTCTATATCAATATAAATTACAACGACTTCTAAGCAACTCATATACAAATTATAACATTAATTTATAATTAAACAATAATAAGCAAATCAAGAATTTGTTCTCTTCTGCAGATTGAATAAAGCCATTTTTAAGATTTATATACCTTAAAAATGACCTATTATACTAAAATTAAATAAATCTATCTGCTAATAACAAACTACTGGAGTACCTGCCTCTATATTTTCATATACTATTTTCGCTACATTGTATGGTGAATTTACGCAACCATGTGATCCATTTGTCTTATATCTATCTCCTCCAAATTTAGGTTGCCAGCTTGCATCATGAATTCCTATTCCTCCATTAAACGGCAGCCAAAAATTCACCGGAGAAGCATAGCCTTCACCTTTAAGGGTTGCATTTCGTTCTTTATAATTGATCTGATAAATACCAGTTGGTGTTCTAGTCTTATCGGATCCATCATTACCTGTTACAACATCTCCTTGTGTTATTAGCTCTCCATTTTTATAAAACCATAAGTGTTGCTCTGAAAGATCTATTTCCACATAGGTATTTCCAATATCATCAGTACCATGATATAATGCGGTTTGATAATATGCAGGTTCTTTTGCTATAGATTTTCCTTCCTTTATCATCGAAATTAAATCTTGGATTTCCTTAGCCTTATTAATGGCCCAGCCATAAGTACCACCATCAATATTAATTACCTGTCCTGATGATGAAGCAAAATTTCTCGTCTTAGCAACCGTATTATATTCACTAGCGAGCACTTCCATATAGGTTTCAACTTTTTTTTCATTTAATGTTATTTTACTATTCTCATCAACTTTAAACCACTTATTTATAGTAGAACCATCTAAAATTTCTTTATTTTTCCCAAAGGTATAGGTAATCTTTGAAGATACATATTTATTAAGCATATTCCTTGTGGCAACGACCTTTGGAGATTGCGAAGTATATTGTGGCTTAACATAGTAATTAATTGACTCCAAATCTATTCTTGTTTCGCCCATGCTCACTGCATCTATAACATCATTATATAAAATGTCTTTGTTACCCTTGTTTCCAATGACTTCTTTGACAATCACGTAACCTTTATTTGTACTTGTATACTTATAACCAGCATTTTTAGGTTCAATTCCCTTACTACTATCAAAGCAAGAAAGCTTGTTCACTTGTTCTTTTAATAAATTTTTATCATATTTAACTCCTGCTATCATCTTAGAATCTTTTGCATTAAAAACTGCTGAAATCCATTTATAAGGATTCTGTTTATCTTTAAACTCCCTAAAACCTCCATTAACATCATACCTTAAGCCGATTTTTCCTCCTCTAATTTGTTCATTTATACCGCCTCGTTCTTTTATATTTAGCTGATATTTTTGAATCTCAGATGCCATTTGTTCATTTACATCCTCTACAATTTTACCTGAAACATTAATACTATTTATTTCAGAACCAAAATAAAAATGATTCATGAAATATATTGCCATCCCAAAGTATATAATAAGCAAAGTACAAATAGAAATTATAATACCTAAAACAATTTTCTTATGCTTTCTTATTGGATTTATCGTTGACTTTTCTACCTCGGTTTCCATAGTTGCATCCCCTCAATATTTACTATTCTCTAACTCCTTAAGTGTTATCCCATTGTTGTTACAATCTTACATAAAGACAAAATAAAATACAATAGTAAACGCATCAACAGTCCTTTTAGTGACATGAAAAGTCCTTTTGAAACCATAAACTGTGCATTTAACACCAGATATGGTAAAATATAATGGTAGCCTTATTTAGAGATTAAACTATATGTTTAGGCAAAATGCATAAACATATTAAAATGTATCAGATAACTTAAATTTACGAGGAGTGATGATTTTGAAAGGATATGTACATATATATACAGGAAATGGGAAAGGAAAAACAACTGCAGCTTTCGGAGTAGCCTTAAGATCGGTTTGCAGTGGTAATAAAGTTTTTATAGGCCAATTTGTAAAAGGTATGAAATATAGCGAGGTTGAAATTCAGAAACATTTTGACAATATAGATATTGTTCAGTATGGAGAAAATTGTTTTATAGAGACTGCACCAACAGAAAAAGATATAAAGCTTGCTAAGGAAGGACTTAACAAGGTGAAAGATATAATAAGAGACAATAAATATGATCTAGTTATATTAGATGAACTTACTATAGCCTTATATTTTAAATTGATAGATTTAGATAGTGTCCTTAACTTAATAAAAAGCAAGCCCGAAAGCTTAGAACTTATAATAACTGGAAGATATGCACCACAGGAATTAATTGATGTGGCAGATTTAGTCACAGAAATGAAGGAAATCAAACATTATTATACTAAAGGTGTTCTTGCAAGAAAAGGTATCGATTGTTAGTAAATCCTCTAAAAAGTGTAACTAAACAATCCCTTTGGTTTCTTGTTTTTTAAATTTTAAATGTAACCTTTTAAAGATTGCTTATCATTAATTAACACCTTAAATCTCTACATTTTAATTAGTAATGACAATAAATTAAAGTTTTGCAACAATTATAAAATAAAAAAACACTTGATACATTTACTTATCAAGTGTTTAAATCCTTTTAAAAATTATGTTTGCCAATATTTTTATATTAGGTGTTAACTAAATTTTTAACTACAGCTACTGCAACTAGCACATTCTCCATCTTGTTTATTTTCTAGTTCGATAGAAAAACCACCTAAACCATTTTCCTCACCACATTTTATTACTAAACTACCAAATTCATCATTAACACTCTTTTTTACCACTAATTTAATATCTCCAAATTTCTCAACATTATCGTCTTCTTTTTGTTCATCCAGAACAAGATTAAACACAGGGCCACTTCAGCCATTACCTGTTAAATTAATTCTTATCTCATGTGAAGTTACATTGTTTTCTTGAAGAAACTTTTTAAAATCCGTTAAAGCTAATTCGCTCATATTTACAAAAGCCATTTTAATTACCTCTCTTTACATGTTATTTAATAATGATATTGACTATTATCATTACTAAATAACATAATAAATTAAAAATGAAATCTTTGCAACAATTACTTTTAGAAAGAAGCTTGCTTAGCGCGGAATAACTATTCTTAACACTTTTTTATAAAAATCTTGTTCCATAGTAAATTTAGTTCCAAGTAATCCAACCTTTTTCATTCCCTCTTGTATTAATTTTTCAGCAGAATTAACCATAATATTAGTTAACTCATTCCACCTATTAAACCAATCGTTTTCAAATTAATCCTCTCCTTTTACAAAGTAATAGAAATATAACATATGTTCCATGCAAAAAGCCTTTCATTTTTAAATGATAAAAGCCATACAACTTTTGTAAATTACTATCATACCATTTATTTTATAGGTACTATGGTATAATTAGGATTAACTTGTAGGTAAATGAGAAGAGGAGGTATTTCAATGGATAGAACAGGAATGGTTGCTATCATTCTAGGTGCATTACTACCAATCTTCTTATGAAAAACGACTTAACAATTACCACCAAAAACTTTCTATGAGTTGTTATTTTTCATCATAGAAAGTTTTATTTTTTATTATAAAGGTTCTACTTTTTTAACAATTAGATTGAATCCATCTATAAGGACTATAATAAGTGGATCACCCTTTTTTATTGATTCATTTTGAGTGTAGACTGTCTTAATGGTATTGTTAAACAATCCTGCACCTTTATAATTAAAATCCTTAGAAGCTATTCCTTGTTGACCAAAAAACTTTTGCTCCTTCTTTATTCTTTTGAATTCAATAATGTAACGTTCAATACTTATTATTAAAGCAAAAATACATATTAAGATTGTAGTCTGTAAAAAAGAATGAGACATCATTACGATTCCTAATGAACATATAAATACAGCATTAGTACCCGAACCTCCACGTTGACTTCTGCCATAAAAAAAGGGAAGATCCAAATATTTTTCAATACCCACCCATATTATGGCATATATTGATAAAAATATACCTAGGATTCTTAAAATGTCAATTGATGCCATAGATAAAAAATATGAGCCATTGAATCCTATTAAAGTTTTTCCTAATTGCAAGGATAGCGTTATTATAATTAATGCGATAACTTGAATCCAATCAATAGTTACAGGGTGTACAGAGTTTAACATCTTACCAGTAACCTTGGGATCGCCCATGTCTTTAACAGCATCTTTTTCTGCATCTTCATTAGAATATCCCATTTTAATATAGGCTTCTTTTTGGTCATCAATATGATTTTTTATTTCCACACAAGTTTCCTTTCTTATTTTTCTGTTAGAGATATTTTTAGTTAAGATACGTAAATATTCCTCTGATTTCATATTAATCCACTCCCAGTTCTAGCACAGAGGTCATGGTTTCAACATATTTTTCCCATAAAGAAGTATTATCCTGTAATAATTTTTTTCCTTGTAATGTTAAGCTATAATATTTACGAACCTTTCCATTAACTTCTTTTTCATAATAATTTAAACGTTCTTGTTTTACTAAAGTGTGTAGCAAAGGGTACAATGTGCCTGCCTTAAATTCAAACATATTATTTGAACTATTCTTTAAAGTTTCAATCATTTCGTAGCCATACATATCCTTTTTTTGGAGTAATTTTAAAATAAGCATAGTCATATCTCCAGAATATAAACGATTATCAGCTGACATTTGATTCACCTCTTTTATGTATTAGCAATATTTTTTTAAAATATTATTATATATAGATAATCTATATAATTATTGTTAATACTATTATATATAGATAATCTATATATGTCAACAAATTAATTTGAGTTTTTATATAAAGTACTCATACTTCGCAGGAAAAAAGCGCCTGCAAAACCTTATAAATAAAAGCTTGTGTAGCTTAAAATAGCATTAACATTTGCTTTTAAGCTACTTTTTTAGCACTAAATTTCTTAGTAAAATGTTTAGGTAGTTTTGAAATGAAATTATCAATAAAACTATCTATTTGATCGTCAGTTAAAAATAATAGATCCTGTAGAACTTCTTTTAAAATATCGAGAATACCTCTTAGAACCTCTGAGAAATTTACATCCTGAAGTTCATCATGGATAAGAAAAAACAGTTCACCCATGGTACGTTCATCCTTATTATTTCTATTTTCTACAGCTAGCATAACATATCTGGTCATCACAATTGTAGTATGTGCAATCATTGAATCATAATAAAGACCTTGAAATTCTTTTCCAAGATTTAAATAGGATTTACATTTTTTAAAGAAAACCTCAATACTCCATCTTTTTCCATAAAGCGCAATAATCTGTTCTTCTGTTAATCTTAAATCAGTACAAATGAAGCCAATACATTTCTTTTTATCATTACGGTCACGAACAAAAACCAATCTTACATCCAATTTATTATCAGTGGCATCATAAATTTGTGCCATTACTGATAAAAGATATTTAGATCTACCTGGACGTTTTTTCTTTGATTTGTATATTTGCGATAGTGTTGAATATTAATTATCATACTTGCCTAAGAAATTTCGAGTTTCTTTTCCAATCTCTTTTGATTTCGTATAAAAAATATAATGTCTACCTTCTAGCGCAGAGTAGCTAAAATTAGTATATTCCTTAAATTCATCTAAATTCTCATTCATTATATTTGTATATTTTTCATTAGGTATATCTTTCATAGATCTAATTGCAATAAATTTAAATATTGGCAAATCATTTGACATTTTAGTTTTATTCGCTGTTTCACAATTCTTTAATATCATATTAACTTCATTTTTCATAGTTTTGTTAAATGTATTTTGAACACCCATTTTTACTAAATCATTTTTATCCTCTTTTGTAAAACAAGCTTCATCTTTATAAATATTATTATAGTATATCCTATCAATACCTAAAAAATTTCCTACAGTAGCTGCCATATAAAACTTTTTACCCATGGATAAATCAATTTTATCCGCTTCTTCTAGACATGCTTTAACTAATGTTGTATCCATCATAATTATCGCTTCAACTTCTTTCGGATAAACTGCTGCATAATACTGAGCGTATATGCCTGATACAGAGTGAGGCATAAGTATGTATGGTGCAGCTATATTCGCTTCCTTCAATGCAGCCCTGGTTTCAGCAACAATATTTTCTACACTACGCTCCTTTGAAGTTTCATCGCTAAACCCATAACCAAAGGGTTCAATAACGACTACTTTAAAGTCCTTTTTCAATTCTTTAATTAAAGGTTTAAAATCAATTGAAGGTGCAATACTTCCTAACCCTGGCAATAAAACAATTGTTTTCTTTCCTTCTCCCTCAGAATATACATGCATTTTTTTACCATCAACCTTAACTAGTGTACCTAAAGGATTAACATAGTCCTTTTCTAAATGTTTTCGAACTTGACCTACTATAGATATAATTACTAACAATGCTAATATCACAATAATAATTTTTTTTAATATCATAAGTATCTTTTTAAGCATTATTATCACCTTCCTCATAGACCATATTCACATAATTATTACTTATGAAAAAATAGAATAAAATCATTGTTATTGAATATAAACATAGTGCAATTATTAACTGAGTATTAAATGAAAAATTCATTATTTGTTCTAGCATCTTAATTGCAATAATACTATGGAGTATCCCTACAATACCAGGTAAAATAAATGAAATTCCAACTTGTGCATATACAGATTTTTTAACTTCCGCTTTACTCATGCCTATTTTTTTCAATGTTTTGTACTGCTCTTTATCCATGAATGCATCCTTTAATATTTTAAAATAAATTGTACTAAAGGTTGAAAGTATAAATATTACAGACATTATTAGCCCTAAAAAATGAAATATTTCTACTGCATAATAATCCCATGTGTATTTATTAATATGTGGATATACCTTCTCCTTTGACATGACTTCCCTTATATTTGATATTAATTGGTCTGCCTCTTTCTCTTTACTTATTTGAACACAATTTAAAGATGTTTCATTAAATTCTTCCTTAACCTTTTCATATTCATCATCTTCTAAAATATATATATTTTTCATTCCTAATTTGTCTATAATACCAGTAAAAGGTATATCTTCTTGGTTTTTAATTACATACTCTCTATTTTTTATTTTTATTTCTTCTTCCTCGACATTCAATGGAGATGCTAATGTTGTTGCACTTATTATAAAAACAGCCTCGCATCCCTTAGGCTTAATATTATGTGTTACTTTATAATTTAGAAACTCTAAATTCTTTTTTAATGTTGAATAGCTTATTATTATTGCTTCATTATTATAATCTACTTTGCTAGGATAGTTTATATAATCAATCTTTCCTAAGATAAATTTATTTTCATTAATTCCAATTAACTCATGATTAGATTCATTAATTATTCCCACTACTTTTTCTTTTAATTTTTCATCATTACTTTCATAGCTAAAACTATATGGAGATTCTTTAATAATTTCCTTTTGTGCAACTTTTTCAAAGGATAAGCTTACTCCAAAGGCTGTTATAGCTGCTGCACATAACATTGCTGTCATAGCTAGATTACGATAATTCCCCTTTAATCTAAAGTACACGTTAGAAATACTTACTAACATAACATTCTTATATACCATATTTTTATTTTTTATCATCTTATTAAAAACTATGGACATGAAACTTCCAAAGAAAAAGTACGTTCCTATCGAAACACATAATAGTGCTGTCATAGATGAAAACAGCAAATCTAGCTCCCATCTCTTAATCATAATGCCAACTAAATAGCCAGCTAAAATTAATAGTACTCCTAAAATCCCCTTAAAATATCTGAACTTTGGTAAATCTTCTTTTTTCTTTGTAGCATTAATCATATCTATAAGTTTACTTTTCTTTACTACTCTATATTTTTTATAACCTAGTATTACAAAAATACATGAGAATACTAATAGTACTATAAAGACAGCCTTTAATGAAATTTTGAAAGGTATTTCTACATTTAAAGATATGGATTTTGCAAGTAGCATAAAAAATAGTTTAGATAAGATTACTCCAAATATAAGTCCAATACATATAGAAGTAGCTCCAAGTAATAAACTTTCTATTGCAATCGAGTAGGAGCTAAATAATTAATTTATTTAGCGACCTCTCACACCACCATGCATACCGTTCGGTACACGGCGGTTCAATAGAAATTAATGTTTTAATAAATATGTCTCAGATATAGAAACT
>NZ_JBOITM010000076.1:0-87143 GCF_050717535.1 Clostridium sp. | reverse complement strand
TGGCCGCCGACTTCCTTCAGATTCCGTCTCGCGATGGACACCCTTGTCTTAAGCTATGCACTTGGCACTATTAACCCGTGCTAGGGACTTTCACCCATTAGATTGCGCCCATGCCGGGCGCACAATAGTAAGAGGGTTCTTAATTACCCTCTTACTCAAAATAACCCAAGGGGTAATACAGCAATGATGTCGAAATAAGCATTCACAAATTATAATTCTACATTAATTCCCAACTTCCTCTTATTGTGTCTACAAATCAGTCAAAACTTAATTTTAATAATCCAGAATAGGTAGATATTATACTTGATGTCACAAGATGACTTCTAGTTTTTCTATGAGATCAGACTTCATTACACTGACCAGAAAAATACTAATTTTAAAATTGACATGCTAATAAAAACATGATAAAATTACTCATAAATCGAACGTATGAATTATTTTACTTAATAAATGTCATAATAGTTATAAGGAACTTTGGAGGGAATTTAAAATGAAACCATTAATTGTTACTGATTCTGATTGTGATCTTTCAGCTAAATACATAAAACAGAATAATATTTTTATTATTCCATTTTATTTTAATTTAAAAGGAATAGATTATGAAGACACCCTTACTAAATCAATAGGTTATAAAGAGTTTTTTGATGAACTAAGTAAAGGTGAAATGCCAACCACATCCCAGATTACACCCTACAAATTTGAACAATACTTCAAAAAATATATTTCTCAAGGTTTCTCTATAATATATATAGCTTTTTCATCTGGTCTAAGCGAGACCTACAATAATGCAGTTAGGGCTAGGTCAACTATATTAGAAGAAAACAGTTCTGCAGATATAACTGTTATTGACTCAAGAAGAGCTACAGCTGGACAAGGTTTATTAGTATATTATGCATGTGAAATGTTAAAGCAAGGTAAATCTAAAGAAAATATTATTAACTGGGTTGAAGATAACAAACTCAAGATTAACCTTTGGTTTACTGTGGATAGCCTTGAGCATTTAAAAAGAGGAGGAAGAGTTTCTGCTACGAGTGCCACTTTAGGGACTTTATTAGAAATTAAGCCTATTTTAGACTTTGATAATGCCGGAAAACTAGTTACTGTAAAAAAAGTAAGGGGTAGAAAAAAATCCATTAGAGTCTTATTAGAAGAATTTAAAGACCGTGTTATTAACCCTGAAGAACAAACCATTTTTATTAACCATGGCGATTGTTTAGAAGATGCAGAGCATTTAAAAGATTTAGTAATGAGTCAAGTTAAGGTGAAAAATGTAATAATTAACTATGTTGGTCCAATTATAGGTACTCATACAGGACAAGGTATACTATGTATTGCTTTTATTGGCAAAGTTAGAGAATCTTAAGTTTAATAAGAACCAATGTTTGAATTAAATTGAAGGGAGAAAATAATGACTGATAAAATATCAATAAATCAATCTCAAAAAATATTAGATGCTGCATTTAAATGCATTTCTAAAAATGGCTATGCAAATGTTTCAATGAGAAGTATTGCCGAAGAAGCGAACGTAGTCCTAAGCCAGGTTAACTATTATTATAAGAATAAGGAAGGATTATTTATTGAGGTAATTAGGACCTTATCTAAGCGTTATTTAGTGCAATTTGAGGAATGTTTAAAAATTGGTGATACATCTAAAAAGAGATTATCAAACCTAAGTGATTATTTTCAAAACATGTTAATAAGCACTCCTGAAGTGTTTAAGTTATTATATGACTTAATTGGTATGTCAATTTGGTCAAAACCATTTGGAGATTTACTCAGTAATTTATTTAAGGATTTATCAAGTTTGATAGAACGTTATGTACTCGCTGATAATATTTTTACAAATAAAAGCCTTAAAAATTATTCATCAAGTGCCCTATCAAGGATGATTTTAGGATCAATATTAGGAACCTCAATACAAATCATTTTAGATCCACAGGAAGAAAATATTGCTAAATCCTTAAATATAGTTTCAGAATTACTATGATTTTAAAATAATACCAACCCAATACAGGAATAATTTTACAACTATTTGTGGCTTCTATATTAGGAGAAAGTGACTTGAATTTTTCCTTCTAACATATTCTAGGAAATTGGTCACCTAGTGGTATACTTACTATTCTTGTTCCACCAACTATAGTTTTCAGATAAACCTTATATGGTTTATCATCCACTACCTTTCCTATTATGGATGCATTTATTCCCAGTGGATGGCTTTTTATTTGGCTCAAAACAACCTCAGCATACTCCTCAGGGACAATAAAACAAGCCTTACCTTCGTTTGGTATGTATAATGGATCAAGTCCTAACATTTCACAAATGCCTTGTACTTCTTCTTTTACAACTATTGCAGTTTCTTCTAATATAATAGACACTTTACTCATCTCTGCAATTTCATTAAGTACCGCTGCAAGTCCCCCTCTAGTCGCATCCCTCATAACATGAATATTTGGGCACATATTTATTACACTTTCAACTAAAGAGTTTAAAGCTGCGCAATCACTTTGTAATTTACCTATAAAATTCAAATTATTTCGTTCACACATTATGCTAGTTCCATGGTCCCCTAATGTACCATTTATTATTATTTTGTCTCCCTTTTTAGCATTAGAGGATTTTATGTTAACATTATTAAATACTTCTCCTATGCCAGAAGTATTTATGAATATTCCATCAGCAGCGCCTTTGTCCACAACTTTAGTATCTCCTGTAACTATTTTAACCCCAGCTTGTCTTGCAGTAACTGCCATAGATTTCACTATTTGTTCCAATTTTTTCATCGAAAACCCTTCTTCTATAATAAATGAACAACTTAAATAGAGTGGTTTAGCTCCTGAAACTGCCAAATCATTTATAGTTCCACAAACTGCAAGCTTACCTATATCCCCCCCCCTAAAAAACAGTGGTTTTACCACAAAAGAATCCGTTGTAAAAGCTAACTTTTCACTACCTATATTTAAAATTGCTGAATCATTTAATCCATTTAAAATATCATTATCAAATTCTTTTAAAAATAGATCTCTAATTAATTCATTAGTTGCTCTACCACCGCTACCATGATTCAAATTAATTGTTTTCTCCAAAGCTCTCTCCTACCCTTCACTTATTAAAATAGTTATCAATTTAAAAATAAAAATCAACCTATACTATATTTAAAATGAGCAGCGCAAGTTCCCTCAGACGAAACCATACATGGACCTATTGGGTTTTCTTCTGTACAAATACTCCCAAATAGTTTACAGTCTGAAGGTGTTTTAATGCCCTTTAAAATTTCTCCGCAAATACAACCAGTTTTTTCTTCATAAATTTTTTCTTCTATATTAAAATGCTTTAATGCATCAAATTTTTCATACTTTTCGTTTAATGCATACCCACTACTGGGAATCATTCCAATTCCCCTCCAATTACAGTCTATAACTTTGAAAACTTCATTTATATAATTTAATGCAATTATATTTCCTTCCCTTTTGACAGCTCTTTTATATTCATTAATAACCAAAGCTTTGTTTTTCACAATTAAAAGCAAAAGAGTATTTATACCTTGAAGTAAGTCTAATAATTCAAATCCAGCTATAACTGACGGTATTTTAAAATCATTTTGTAAAAAATTATAGGACTTCTCCCCTATTATCGTACTTACATGCCCTGGTAATAAAAAGCCTTGAATATTGGTTTCCTTATCTTTAAATAGTTCTTTTAGTGCTGAAGTGGTGATTTTATTTGATGTTAAAAAAAATAAATTATTAATATTTTGTTTATAAGCTTCTATAACCGCTACTGCTATAATCGATGTAGTAGGTTCAAAGCCTACAGATAAGAAAACTACTTTTTTAAGGGGATTATCCGCTGCTATTTTCAGTGCATCCATAGGAGAATAAATCATCCTAATATCCCCACCCTGACTTTTCCTTTTTAAAAGTGAACCATTTTCATTGGATGTAACTTTTAACATATCTCCAAAACTTAAGATAATTACATTCTTCACATGTGATATTTCAATAGCGCTTTCTATATAATCTGCTGAAGTAACACATACCGGACATCCTGGCCCTGAAATAATACGAACTCCCTTTGGAAGAAGCTCTGGTATTCCATATTTAAATAATGCCATAGTGTGCGTTCCACATACCTCCATGATATTTATATTTTCTAAAGAAATCCGAGACATTTGCTGGATTAACTTTTTTGCAATGACTTCATTTCTAAATTCATCTATAAATTTCATTGATATAACTCCTCTAAAAGCTTTAAAATTCTGAAAGCTTCCTCTTCATCAATTATATCAATAGCACAGCCTGCATGAACTAATACATATTGTCCTATTTTAACTTCCGGTACTAAATGAATATAGATATCCTTATAAATGTTTCCTACTTTAATAGTAGCTAAAAAATCATTTATTTTAACAACTTCTCCTGGCACAGCAACGCACATAGTTACCTCCTTTTTATGATTCATTTAATTTCTAAAGACTGTTCAATTAATCCACTTGCAATGATTAACTGCCCTAAAGCGAGACCTCCATCATTAGTAGGAATCTTCTTTTGAGTATAGACTTTAAAGTTTTCACTGCTAAGTGTGTGTGTTATTTTTGTTAATAGATAAGTATTTTGAAAAACGCCTCCACTTAAGGCAACCTCATTAATTTTATATCTTTCTCTTATGAGGTTACATATATCTATTGTAATCTCAGCTATTGTATTATGAATTTTTAAGCTTATTAAACCTATATCTACTTTTGAAAATCTATCTTCAAGTATTTCTTTTACTCCTTTAGAAAAGCTTATATGATAGCACTTATTACTCTTTACTATTTCATAGGAATAAGGCGAACCTTCAATATCTAAATCTTGCTGCGAATAAATTTTATTTTCCAGTTCAATAGCCGCTTCTGCTTCATAAGTTATATAATCTCTAACTCCTATGAGGCTTGAAATCCCATCAAAAAACCTTCCCATACTAGATGTCTCTGGGGAGTTTAAATTAGATTTCATTATATTCCAGATAACTTCAGCCTTTTCACCATATAGTTCACTACCTATGTTTAGGGCATCTTTTTCACTATAAACACCATTTTCATAAGCTTTAAAAATATAAGCCATAGCCATTCTAAAAGGTTCTTTTATGGCTTTTTCTCCCCCAGGCATTTTCACATATTCTAAATGAGCAAACCTTTCAAAGCCTAATAAATCACATATTAAAAACTCGCCTCCCCAAATTTTGTCATCTGTTCCAAACCCAGTTCCATCAAAAGCAATACCTATTACTTTATTTCTAATATTATTCTCAGCCATACAACTTGCAATATGAGCATGATGATGTTGTATTTTAATTACTTTTATATTTTGCTCTTCTATATAAATATTTGTATAATAATCTGGGTGGAGATCACAAGCTACATATTTTGGAAAAAATTTAAATATACTTTTAAAATGTTCTATATTTTCAACATAACGCTTATAATTTTCTAACGTACTTAAATCTCCGTTATGTTGGCTTAAAAATAAATGATTTTCTTTTGATATACAAAAGGTGTTTTTCATACTAGATCCACATGCTAAAATAGAGTGGTTCACATTTCCCCTTATAGATTCTGGTACATATCCCCTAGCTCTTCTTAACATATATTCCTCATTTTCTATAACTTTTACAATGGAATCATCTACAGCAATATGTATGTCCCTATTATTCATTAAAAAATAATCTGTCACATTTGATAGATTATCAATCGCTTCTATATTTTTGTGCTCTAATGGCAATCCATGAGCATTTCCACTTGTCATTATTAAAACTTCTAACCCTTCTTCAAATAAAAGTTCCTGAAGTGGTGTGTATGGAAGCATAACACCTAAGGTGTTTTGAAAAGGAGCTATGATATCAGGTAGTGACCTATTTATATCATAACTATTTTTTTTATTTAAAATAACAATAGGCTTTTTGTTTCCCGTAAGTATCTCTTCTTCTCTTTTATCTACATGACAATATTTCTTTACTATATTTATATTTTTCATCATTACTGCAAAAGGCTGGTCGGGTCTGTGTTTTCTATCTCTTAATTTTTTAATTACATCATAATTAAACGCATCACAAGCTAAGTGAAATCCACCTATACCTTTAATACATAAAATTTTTCCCTCTAAAATTTTTTCTACCGTAACTTCAATAACACTATCCGAATAAATTTTTTCGCCTAAATTGTTTGTTAAAAATATTTGAGGACCACAGTTAATGCAAGAATTAGGCTCTGCATGAAATCTTCTATCCATAATATTTAAATACTCATCTTCGCACTTACTGCACATATTAAATACACTCATAGTAGTATTTTTTCTATCATAAGGAAGGTTTTTTATTATTGAAAATCTGGGACCACAATTTGTACAATTGGCAAAGGCATATTTGTATTTTTCACTTTTAATATTCCTTATATCATCAATGCATTTAGAACAAATTGCCACATCTGGCGATATTAACGTAAAATTATTTTCATCTTCAATACTACTTTCAATTGAAAAAGTGGAGTAATTTACTACCTTTTTCTCAGTTATATTTATTTCATATATTTTAGCTAAAGGTGGTAATTTTATAGATATATCTCTAATGAAATTACTAATGTTTTCTTTATGACCTTCTACATCAATATATACTCCTTCAGAATTATTATTAACGAAACCACTTAATTTGAATTCTAAAGCTAATTTATAAATAAAAGGTCTAAACCCAACCCCTTGCACTATACCTTTCACTACTATAAAATATCTTTTCATATTATATCTGCTCCCACTTTGGTTTTTTTATTTATATATAATAAATTAGTATTTTTACCATATACATTTAATATATATATTTTAAAATGTATATTTATGCTTAATATATTTAATCTATGGAGTTTATATGAAAATTAAAAAAGGAGGAAGATATATTTTGTTCATTAGAGAAATCATAGATGAAGCTCTAAAAAAAATTCATGAAAATAGTGCTAATAAAATAAATTTTATATGGCTTGAAGCAACTGGATGTTCTGGAGATATAATTTCTTTTCTAAACACCTATGAGCCAGATATGCTTTATTTTCTAAAAGAAATGGTTAATTTAAGATTTTGTCCCTCTATAATGTTTCCTCAGGGTTCAAGGGCTTTTGAAGAATTTTTAGACACTTTAGATACAGACTTTATTCTTGGAGTAGAAGGTGCTGTATCAAGTATTAATGATGGTGCTTATACCATAGTTGCTTCATATAATGGGAAAAATATATCTGCCGCAGAGGCTATTTCCTTAGCATCACCTTTTGCAAAGCATATCATTTCTATAGGAACATGTGCCGCATTTGGAGGTATTTCTGCAGCTAAGCCTAATCCATCTCAGTGCACAAGCCTCGAAACGTATCTGGGTAAAAAAACTATAAATGTTCCTGGTTGTCCTGTTAATCCACTTTGGCTTATGGGAACAATCGCAAGTTTAATTTTATATAATAATGTTGAATTAGATGAAAAAGGAAGACCACTAATGTTTTTCAAAGATACAAATCATACTAATTGTCAGCGGCGGTCATATTTTGATAATAATATTTTTGCTGAAAAACTTGGGGACCCAGAATGCATGTTTAAGTTAGGTTGTAGAGGTCCTATTACAAAAGCTTATTGTCCTCTTGGAAAATGGAATTCTAATCACAGCTGGCCTGTCGAAGCAAATACTCCCTGTATTGGTTGCGCTAGTGAATTTTTTCCTGATGGAACTGAACCTTTTGTTAGATATTAATTTTTGCGAGGTGAATACACATTGTCAGTTAAGATCATTATAGATCCCATAACAAGAATAAGTGGTCATTTAAGTATAGAAGTTACTATTGAAAAAAATATAATAACAAATGCCAAAAGTAGTGGTGTACTTTTCAGAGGATTTGAAGCTATGTTAAAATCTCGTCCTCCTCTTGATAGCATATATTTCACCGAAAGAATATGTGGTATTTGCTCTACATCCCATGCTATTGTAGCTAGTCTCGCACTAGAAGATGCACTAAAAATAACACCTAAAACTAACGACGTTAGTGTTAGAAATTTTATGCACGGTTGTGACTTTTTGCAAAATGCCATAAGACAAATTTGTCTTTATGTCTTCCCTGATTTTGTAAATCTAAATCCATCTGAAACCTCTTTAAACTCAGGCTTTAGACTTGACAAGAAAAACACAGCAAAACTTAGAGAAGATTATATTAATGCACTTAAATTCAGCCGTATAACTCACGATATGTTAGCAATTTTAGGTGGTAAAGCACCTCATACTCATGGTGTTTTTGTTGGTGGCACTACTGCAAATATAACAGCATCCACAATAATAAGACTTAAATCCATGCTTCTTAGCGTATATGAGTTTATCTCAAGGGACATGACTAACGCTATATATATTATTGCAAAATATTACAATGAATATTTTAAAATTGGCAAAGGAACTGATAACCTTTTAACTTTTGGCCTATTTAGTGATTTACAAGATAAAGACTTAGTATATGTAAGTCCTGCTGCATCTATTAATGGGGTGAAATCAAATCTAGATATGACTAAAATATCAGAAAGTGTGTATTCATCTTGGTATAGTGATGGAAAAGTAGATTTAAATAAACCTAATGCCTATACCTTTATAAAAGCTCCAAGATATGAAGGCGCAGTTGTTCAGGTAGGCCCTATAGCTCGCATGATTTTGTCGGGTAATTATGAAAATAAAATATCTACTATGGATAGATTAATTACTCGTGTACTAGAAGCAAAAATAATTAGTGAAACTATGCTTAAACTTTTAGATTCTATACTTCCTATTAATACATCTCAAGAGCAATATATCGTACCTGAAACTGCAAAGGGCATAGGCGCTGTAGATGCCACTCGTGGTGCTTTAGCTCACTTTGTTTCAATAGAAAATAGTGTTATAGAAAACTATGATATAATAACCCCTTCTGCTTGGAACCTATCTCCAATAGATGAACACGCTAAGCCAGGTGCCTTAGAAAATGCGCTAATTGGTACTCATATAGAAGATATGAAAAATCCAGTTGAAATTGGACGTATAGTACGTTCCTTCGATCCTTGTGTATCTTGTGCTACCCATGTAGTTACAGAACATAATGAACCTTTTTATATGGAGATAATATAAGTTATGCATGAACTATCAATAATGGAAAATACTATGAAAATAGTTTTAGAAAAAGCTAATGAAAATAATTTAAAAACAATAACAAAAGTCACCTTAAAAATAGGTGAACTCTGTGGTGTTATGGATGATTCACTGAATTTTGCTTTTGAGATATGTACTAAAGATACTTTGGCTTTTGGCTCTCAGCTTTGCATTGATAAAATAAAGGCTGTAGCATTTTGTGAGTGTTGCTTTATTAATTATAAAATAGATCATTATCATAAGCTATGCCCAAGTTGCCAAAAACCATCATTTAAAATTATAAATGGGTATGAAATGTATATAGATTCAATTGAAGGAGATTAATATTATGAGTGAAATAAAAGTATTCGTGGATATGTTAAATACTAACGACGAAATAGCATTAGAAAATAAAGAACAATTTGATTCTTTAAATACATTTGTTATTAACTTAATGAGTTCTCCTGGCTCTGGTAAAACTTCAATCCTTGAAAGATTAATACAAAAGCTTAAACCTAATTTAAATATAGCAGTGATAGAAGGCGATATTTATACTACAAAAGATGCTGACAGAATTGAAGCACAAGGTGTACCAGTAGTTCAAATTAACACTGCAGGTGCTTGCCATTTAGATGGAAATATGATTAATAGAGCCTTACTTAATTTTGATTTAAGAAAACTCGACCTTATAATAATTGAAAATGTAGGAAACTTAGTATGCCCTGCTGAATTTTCCGTAGGAGAAGATATAAAACTTTGCGTTCTTAGTGTTACAGAAGGTAATGATAAACCTTTAAAATACCCCTTAATGTTTGAAAAAAGTAGTGCAGTGATTTTAAATAAAACAGATTTAATCCCTTACACTAATTTTAATAAATCTGAATTTTATGTTGATATTAAAAGTGTTAATCCGCGTATTGAAATTTTTGAAACCTCCTGTACTAAGAATGAGGGCATAGATGATTTAAGTAAATATATTATTGACAAAGTGAATCACAAAAAAACTAATCACATAAATAATTATGAGTAAAAAAGTTATAGCCCTAGGTAATAGACTGATGATGGATGATAAAATTGCATTATTAGTCTCAGAAAACTTACTAAAGATGTTTACGGATAATAATATTGAAGTAATTATTGGTGAAACAGATGTTGACTATTGTTTATCTAAATTAAATTGTGAAGATGAGTTTTATATTATTGATTCCACTTGTTTTGGAAATGTAACCGGAACAATAACAAAAAGACCTTTAAGTGATATAAAAAAACCTTATAAATACCAAAAACAAACACATTCACTGAATTTGTTAGATTTAATTAACATCTATGATATTAATGTTAAAGGTTATTTTATTGGAATTGAAATACAATCAATAAAAATGAGTTATGATATAAGCATTGAACTAAAGAAAAATTTCCAGTCTATCTGTAGTGAAATACTTAAAATCATAGTATAAATAATGATTAAAAAAACTCATTCAAATGCTCGCTAGCATTACCCTGGTAAATGTCATCCTATACATTCCCAAGCAGGCAGCCATTAAATAATGAAAATATAAATCACAGCAAAAGGTGACAGACCAGAAGTTATACCAGAAGGTTCAACTAACTTAGCATTACTTGGACAATTCTGTGAAATAGCAGATGATGTAGTATTTACAATGATTATTCTGTAAGAGGTGCACAAACTGCTGTTTATAAATTCCTAAATCTTAATAAAAAGGTTACCCCTATTTATAAAGGACAGCATGATGCTCGTGTACTAATTAATTATGCTGTTACAATGCTTAATGATGATAACCTACGTGAAGAAATAGGTGCGCTTAAAGCTATGCTATTGAACTAATCTAATTGGGAGGTCTTTAAACCTCCCTAAAAACAAAGCTGGAGCACCGTTTATATTTATATCCAAATAAGACACCAAGCAAAAATACTAAAAGTTACTATAATATATTATAGTAACTTTTAGTATTTTTTATAAAACAGAAATTTAACTTACATTAGCAATTTCTTCAGGTTCTTCTTTTGATCTGTCATGTACATTCCAAGTTAGAGATAGTAATATAGTAGCAATTATTGAAGAAGCTATAAGAAGCTTGAAGCCTCCAGCCCAATTGTATTTATCTACCACAATTCCCATTACCACTTCAGCTGAAACTTGTCCAATAACATATCCAAATAGTCCCGTAAAACCAGCAGCAGTTCCACTAGCTTTTTTAGGAACTAAATCTAAGGCACTTACTCCAATAAGCATAACAGGTCCATATATTAAAGAACCTACCAAAGCCAAGGTGATGTATATTGCTAAAACACTTGTACTTTGCCAATAAACAAATACACCAATTGAGACACCTATCATACAAGCTACACCTACGGGTGCACGACGACCATGGAATACTTTATCACTGATCCATCCTATTAGTATAGTTCCTGGAATTGCAGCATATTCAAATAAAGCAAATCCAAGTGAAGATTGTTGAATACTAAAACCTTTAACAGTATTTAAATATACTGGAGCCCAATCTTCAATTCCATATCTTACCATATACACAAACCCATTTGCAAGAGCAATAGACCATAGAAACTTATTATTAAGTACATATTTAAATAGTATTTCTTTTCCAGTCATTTCTCGTTCCCTATTATCTACTTTTACAGGAGGGTAGTCATTTTTATATTCTTCTATAGGAGGCAATCCTACAGATTGAGGTGTATCTTTTGCAAAAACCATATATAATACTCCGGTTATAATTGCAATTATAGCTGGTAAAATAAAAATTCCTTTCCAGCCTCCGAAAATCTGAACACCCATAATAGCAATGACAGCTATAAATCCACCACCCACATTATGTGCGGTATTCCAAATAGCCATTTTAACACCACGTTCTTTATCTGAGAACCAATGTGTCATGATTCTTCCACATGGTGGCCACCCCATACCTTGAACCCAGCCATTCACAAGCATCAATATAAACATCATTGTAACACTTGTTGTAAGTGGGAAAAATAGATTTATAATACCAGACAAAATTAGTCCAATACCTAAAAAATACCTTGCATTTGACCTATCTGATAAGTTTCCCATAACAAATTTACTAACACCATAAGCTAATCCAAGAGCAGAAGCAACTATACCAAGTTGTGTTTTGGTAAAACCTTCTTGAATGAAATATACCTTAGCTAGTGAAAAATTACTCCTAACAAAGTAGTAAACTGCATAACCAAGATATATGCTTAGGAATACTTGTAGACGATATTTTTTATAAGCTGAATCAATTTTATCTTTTGGTAATCTTTTAATAGGCGGAGCTGGTTTTAAAAAGTTGAATAAACTTCCCATTTCTTTCATCGACCTTTCATATAACTTATTTTATTCATAAATTTATGGACTGATCTTTTCAATAGCATCTAGCATCTCTTCTTTATCTATAGCTGCTTTTTTAAAATCATATTTTTCGCTAGCTAAAAGATCATTTAATTTTTGTCCTCCCTCAGAAATAGAAACATCTTCCCTTGTAGACATAGCCATTGAAAAATTTTTTAGAGCATCACCAGCTTCTGAAGTTAAGCAATAGTCTATAAAAGCATTTGCAGCCTTAGAGTCTGGTCCATTTTTAATTTTAGAAACTGCACAAAGGGTCCATCCCACATCTTTAGGAATTTTAGATTGTATATTAAATCCAGATTTTTTAACGATAAGCTGTTGGTTTATAAAATTAACAGCAATTAAATATTCACCAATTCCTACCTTCTCTGCTGGTGTAAGACCATTTACAGTAACTTGTGCTACATTATGATTAAGTTTGCCTAGATATTCTAAGGCCTTTTGCTTTCCCATAGATTGTACAAGATAAGAGACAAAAGTGTATCCAGTGCCTGAGGTTCTAGGGTCTGGAATAATAATCTCCCCTTTAAAAGCAGGGTTTAACAAATCTTCAAAGCTTTCTGGCTGCTTTATTCCCTTTGGTTTAAACTCCGCGTCCCATCGTTCTTTATTGATACCGATAGATAAGGCTTCTATGTAAAGTCCTGTCCAATAACCATCTTTATCTTTATATCTTTCAGAAATGGAACTAGCATTTTTAGAAATATACTTCTCAGTTATGCCTTCTTTTTTCATGAATTCATGAGCATCTACTGTGCCTCCTAAAAAAACATCTGCTTTAGGATCTGCTTTCTCCTCCACAGCCCGAGCTAAAGCTTCTCCAGTAGGAAATCTCAAAAATGAATACTCACAGCCAGTTTTTTGTTTAAATCCTTCTAGTAAAGGTTTAGCCTCATCTTCATGAAACGCTACATAAACTAAAAGTTTTTTACCTTGCAAGTTAGGATAGGCACTTTGCCTTCTATTGCATGCAGTTAACAATGTAAAGCAGAAGAAGAGTAGAATAAATATAGTAAATTTATAAGCTTTCATTAAGATACCTCCAAAGGAATGAAATATGAAAATCAAATGCCATTTATACATATGTCTTTACAAACCTCTACTAAGTTTCCTTTCATATAAATTGCATTTACTACCTCATTGCTAAAATCTTGAATAACAATATATCCATTTTCATAAACATCAATGTTAATAATTGCATATGCATTTTCCTTGGTGTTTGGAATAAAATTACTTTCTTTTTCTAAATAGGTTTTTATGTGGTATAATACTTTTCCCTTTGTGTTAATTGCTTGTTCTAGGGCTTTATTATCCTGAATTTTAGAACATTTTAGTATCTTATTACGAATAGAAGTTTTATCATCAAGACCGCATTTTTGTATATTATTATTGTCTACTACGGTAACCTTATTTCGTTCATTAATTAGATTGCTGAGATTTTCAGGACAACATAAATTTTCATTCAGATAATTTTTAAGCTGATCTACATAAGGCTTATCTTTAGGATTCCCATATATAATAGAACTGATTTTTAAATAACTCCCTAAACTAAAAGTAGCTTTTTTACCGTTCAAATAATAAATAGTACCACTGATCTCATCAGAAGTGTAAGTATTTTGGTTCTCTTGAAGGGGACTACTCTTAGACATTTGGTCTACAATATTCCATATATTCCGAATAACCTTACTCTCAGAAATAACTGCTTTTCCCCAATGATTACTATAAACTTCTAATTTTACAGGTGTTGAGTTACTTACAGCTTCTAGAACTTGTTCTCTATCTTGAATAAGTACTAAATGATTATAAATTTTTTCATATTGCCAAAATATTATGATTCCTAGTGAAAGCATAAAAACAAAATAAATGATAATTAGCTTTTTATATTTTCTTAAAATATTTATTTTTCTCTTCCTCCTTATGGTATCAAAAAACGTTTTCAGAATTACATCAGAATTGCATCAACTTTGTAACAATTCAAAATATAATTCTACCTTTGTCCCCTTGTCACTGCTTATAAAAATATCGCCATGTTCTTTTTTCATAATTCCCTTGCAAATGGAAAGTCCTAGTCCCATACCACCGCATTGATTTTGTAAAGTTTTGTTTGCAGTATAAAAAGGCTCAAAAACCTTTTTTAAATGTTCCTCAGATATGCCTTTACCATTATCCGAAATAGAAACAGTAAAAAACTCTAACCTTGGAAGCATTTTAATAACAATGGAAGTACACTCGCTATACTTAATGGCATTGTCAATTATATTTAAAAATACTTGTTCTGTTCTTTGTCCATCTATCAAAAGAAAATGGTCAAATAACAGTGTTTCAATTGAAATGTTATATTTCTCTAATCTTGGTTTCAAAACTAGCAGACTTTCCTCTATTACAACTTTAAGGTTTGTTTGCTTTACTTCCATTTGAAAATCTTCCTTATTTAATTTAGAAAGGTTTAACAATTCTTCAACAAGACGAAGCAAGCGATGCCCACCTTTTTCGATATAATCGCAACATTGAGTTTTATCTTCTTCAGTCTTTACTCTAGGAAGTAAGTCTGCATATCCAATAATGGAGGTTATGGGGGTTTTTAATTCATGGGTAACATTATCCAAAAACCTTTTTTGATTTGCTTTTTCATCTTCTAATTTCAAAATAGAACTCTTGATATTAGTAGACATAATATTAAAGGACAGGGCTAGGTCTGCTATCTCATCCCTAGTATCAATTTCTATAAAATTTGTAAAATCTCCATTTGCAACCTTTTGAGAAGCTATTTTTAAAGATACAAGAGGACTAACAATTTTTCTTGAAAATATGTTACTTAAAAAAATAGAAAAAAACAGTGCTAGTCCACCTAAAAGTAACATAGTTATACTGGTATTTTTAACTAGGACAATTTCTTTATCTAGTGAATAAATATATCGAAAGCAACCAATGGTTTCCTCTTCTAAATAAAGAGGGCTGGAAAATAAAATGTATTGCTTGTTATCAATTTTTTTTATAATATAGGATTTGGTTCCTGAAAGTGCATGAACCACATCATTATTCTCTAAAATTATAGGGTACTCTTCAGAATCCCCTACTAATCCATCCTTGTTATATAGTTGAATTCTAAATTTATAATGATCAGATAAATTTGTAGCAATAAAAGGGCTCATATTTTTAAAAAGCACAGAAAAACCTATGTTTTTTTCACCCTCTAAATAGGTAATGATATTTAATTGACTGTTATAACTCTCCTGTTTTAACATTGTAATTGAATTATTTAGTATATTTTTATAAAGGCTACCAATGGTAATGAAACATACAATAAGCAATGCTGGAAGTAACACGGCTATATTCATAATTACGATTTTATTTTTTATGCCAATTTTCATTTCATACCTCTAATCTATATCCAGCACCATAAATAGTTTGAATAGCATTCCCATGAATTTTAAGTTTTTTACGAATTCGTTCTATATGAATATCAACAGCTCTAGTGTTGCCCTCATAATCATAGCCCCAAAGCTTTTCTAATAACTCTGTTCTAGTAAAAACCTTATTAATATTTTTCATTAAAAGACTGAGAGTTTCAAATTCACGAAATGTAAATTGCACTTCTTCAGAATCTATAAAAACCTTTCTCTCAGCTTTTAGTAGCCTTATGAATCCTTTTTCTATTTTGTTTTCAGAATTTTCATTAAGAAGCTTAAATTGATTGATTCTCCTTGAAATTGCACGTATACGTAGTATAATTTCCCGACTATCAAAGGGTTTTGTAATATAATCATCTGCACCAAGTTGTAACCCTAGGAGTTTATCATTTAATTGACCCTTTGCAGTAAGAAGGATAATAGGGATTTTGCTATTAATCTGTTTCATCCTTTTCATAACCTCATACCCATTTAAATCAGGAAGCATTAAATCAAGCAAAACTAAGTCTGGCTTTTTATCTTGAAAGGCCATGATTCCAATATTACCAGTAGCACTAGTTACTACCTCAAATCCTTCAAGTTCTAAGTTCATACGGACTAAATTCAAAATACTTTCTTCGTCGTCTACTAATAAAATTTTCATTTTATAACCGCCCCTTCTTATCTCTAATGAATAATAAACAAAAACATTTAAATAACTTATGAGGTTTTATATTTACTATATATTATACGCAAAAATGTAGAATTTTCAAAGTACTTGACGAAAATTACATAATTATAGAAATTAAAAAGCACTTAAGATAAAAATCTTAAGTGCTAATTTCCCCCAATTCGAGAGATTTAAAAATGAATAAGGATCAAACTGCAAACAGTTTATTCCTGCCAATAAGCCAAAAATTCATCCCTGATATTATCTAATAAATATAATTTGTCCTCTGGTATATTTACATTAACAGTGTATCTTGCAAAACCATATGGCTTGATATAAGAATAGGTGAAGCCTAATGCTTTGTTTGTTCCATCATAATGAACTACCCTTAATTTAGATCCCCATCCTTTCCAAGCACTCAGAATACCCTGTGCATAAATTCCTGATGTAGAAATATATACATAGCTTTTTTTCCAGTCCGAAACTTTTATATTAAAGTTTTTATCTTTTATTTTCGTGGACATACACATCTTAAAAAACAAGATGTTAAGTGCAATTACAACAATCGAAATAATAAAACCTACACCAATACTTTCAGATGCAACCCCCACAGTTAATGCTACAATAATTATCACAAGAGAAAATACAGGAATGGCCATAACAAATAGCCCTTTATTTTCTTCTTTTATTTCTTTTATATTATTAATTGTGTCTCTTTCTGTGTACTGCCATGCTGCAATAATATCACTGCCATTAAGCATTTTTGCCATACAGTTTGCTCTATCCACAAATAGAAAGAAAATTGTAAAACTAGATAAAGAAGAAAAAATTCCTAAAAATGCCAGACCATAATAGCCAATGTTCATGGCTATTATGGTTATTATAATTGAAATTGCAAGGATTATTAGGCAGGTAACTATACCTTTAAATTGTGTATTCTTCATTTTTATTTTCTCCTCTTATTTCCTAAACTGTACAGTAGGCGCTGATCTTTCTGATACATCTATTTGGAAGAAAGGCAGCTCCCTAGAACCAAAAATAGCTGCAAAAATATTATTTGGAAAAGAAATAACAAATTGATTAAACATTAATACAGTATCATTATAAAATTGTCTATACATGGCTATCTTTTGCTCCAGCTCCCTAAGCTGTGATTGTAAATCCAAAAACCCTTGGTTAGCTTTTAAATCAGGATACTGCTCGGATATTGCAAAAAGTCGTCCTAGTACTCCTGTAATGGCATCAGAGGATTCCATTACTTCATTGGTAGACTGAGCATTTAAATACATATTTCTAGCCTTAGTAATATTAATCAAAGTTTCTTGTTCATGAGTAGCATATGCTCCCACAGTTTCGACTAAATTAGGTATTAAATCTGACCTCATTTTTAATTGAACATTTATTTGCCCCCAGCTATTATCTACCCTTACTTTTTTCTTGATCATCTTGTTATAAAAGAAAATAAGCCTAATTCCAAATAAAATAAGAACAGCCACAATTCCAACAATATAGTTCATAACAACCCCTCCATACTAATTTTTTTCTCCATAAAAACTAGTGGTTATAGCAAATAGGTTTCTACCGTTCATAGCATAATTATATTTATATTTACCTTTAATCATTGTTTTACCGTTATTTGTGGATGAGGTAACTTGTATTGAGAAAGTATCATCTTTCGAACCAACAATTTCTCCATCTGTTATTATCAATTTCATTACCATAATACTTTCAGTGCCCGAAGCATTTGTTGAGTCGTCTATTACAAAGGGTTCCCCTTTCATTTTTAAAGTCAGCACATCTCCTTCAATAAGCATTGTACATGGAAAAACTATACCAGCTTTAGAATAGGCATTATCAATTGCTTCTTGTAGTAAATATCCATCAGCACCTATATTTGTTACACTCTCAGTTATACATTTCCCAGTATAATTGCCAGCTAAGCTATCTGCTAAGTCAATACTATCTATTTGCTTTCCTATATCGTCAAGTCCTTTGTCTATTTCTTTATTCATTTTGTCAATTTCCTGTCCTAGCTTCTCTTCCTTTTCCTTATCACTTATAGCTGGATCCCAGAGCCATGGATGAGCTGCTAGATCTGTTACCTTGTTATCTATATAACCATTAATAAACTCATCTATAAGTTTAACTGCTGAATCATCTGTATTTGAACCTACCTTATTTGCATAATCTCTAAATCCAGAAAGGCTATCCTTCCAGTTCTTTGTGAATATGCCTGATACTTCTTTAGTAAAGGTTTCATCCAACTTATCTATCATATTTCCTGCCACTTCTTTTGACTTTTTAAGTATTGCCATTGTTCCTTTTATTGCAGTTTCTTTATAGTTTAAAGAACCAAGCTTAGGCAAACTTATATCTTTGATTGCCTTTATTGCATCAATTACTCCCTTGGCATGTAATTTTGGACTGGCAATGATTTCGCCCATTTTAGAAATTACGGCACCTCCTGTTCTTGTAGCGGAGAAAATATTGCTAGTGCCTCCTACCATTGAGGTAGCAACTTCCAAACAGCCCTTTGCTATATCAGAATCTTTTGCATCTGGGTCTAATATTCTTGCAATGCCCTGCCCAAATTGGGTAAAGGACTCTGCTGCAAGATTACCCATACTGCTTGCAACCTGAGATATTGTATCCTCTGGAAGCCCTAATTCATCCTCCCAAAATGCACCGATATTGTACCACCCCTCTCCTGCAAGCTTTTGCGAGGCATCAAAACCATTTACTACAGTTTTAAAAACCTCTTCACCACCTTTACCTTCTGCTTTTCTTTTCTGTGTAAGCGCATAACGATCTTGCATATCTCTATAGGCATCTTCATAACGCTCTTGGATATCTTTATATACACCTTCTTTTCCGTTTCTTAGTCTAGGCGTAATTATTCCAATCACAATTCTTTCCCCATCAAAGATTGCTTCATCTAGATTTTCAATGCCTTCTTGAACACCTTTTCGCAATTCTTTGGTTGTTCTTACTGCCGTTTCCCAATAGCTTTCATCTTTATACTTTTCTTCATAGGATGTGCGCTGCTTATCCATATAATCTTGCCCACTCTTTTGAAGCATCTGCACATTGTAACCTGCTCCATAACTGTATTTATCGGAAGAAGCTTTAACAACTACTGGCTTAAGGAAAGAAAAAAATGATTCGGTTTGCTGGAAGCTTATATCCAAGTTTAATTTGTTTACATAAGCCTCAAGTTCCGTACTCATAGATATCATTTTTTCGTATTCACCAATCATAAGCTCGGTAAGCTCAACGAATTCTGAGTCAACTAGATCCGAATCTCTAAGTTTCTCTACATCTTTTTTAGTCTGCTCCATGTTATTTTTCATATATTCAATATTACTAAGCGTTAATAAAGCATTTGCAGCATCTAGCGACATTACCATTTCATTCACTGTATCTACACCAGCCATTAGGTTTGCGCCATACCTATCTGCATTACTAGTTTGATAGGTATCTTTAAGATCTTTTGATAGTGTTTGAATGGTTGTATTGGAGTCTTCTTTAAAAGTCTCATAAAGATTTACAGAAAAAACAATCTGTAATTGATAGGCTTCAGTAACCTTTTCACAGGCTGTCATTGCAGAAGTCACTCTTGCAAATGCTATATCACTGTCATATAGTGCTTCCTCAGTTTTGTTAATTTTAAGTCCGTAGTATCTTAACTCTTGAAGTTCAAAGAAAGCCGCTAATTCTTCAAGCTTTTTTAAAACTTTACTATTTTCTATATAACGAGTACCGTGTACCTTATCAATCTCTTTTAGTAAAGTATAGATTTCAATGGTAGTGTTATATATCTCTTGCTTCATACTACTGTAGCTATCCATCATTTCATCCGTTACTTTTAATATTTCGTCTATCTTATTCATAACATTCTTATTATGATTTACACCAACTTCAGATGGCAATTTAAGCTTAGGGACATAAAAAGGACTTGCTGTATATATAGTCTCTAAGCTAGGTCTATCAGTAATATTTAGGGGATCATTAGTATTTCTTTTTACTGCGCCTCCTATATCTGAAAGAGTATTAATTAACAACAGCAAAACTATAGTTAGTGCTGTTACTGAAAAGCCAATAGCTATACTTCTTCTAGAATGCTTTTTAGTTTGATTTATAGCTCTTTTATCCTTTACTTCTCCATAGGGTGAATCCATTTCCCATTTTGCCTGTTTTGGCTCTTTTATATTTACCTGAACAATGGGTTTTTGTTCTTCAATATTAATATGAGTTATTGGTTTGAGTTCTTCAGCATTAATTAGACTCGCTTGTGTAGTTCTGTTTATTGGGTGGTTACAATGGCTACAGCTAGTTTCATTATCTTGTAGTTTAGTGCCACAATATTCACAAAACATATTTTCCCTCCATTACAGTATCGTTTTATTAAACACTATTCTTTTAGTAAACACCACGCTTCTAGTCAACTCCTCCGCTAGAACCACCTGATCCACTTCCTGAATCACTGCCACCTGAAGAGAATCCTCCACCATCTCCCTTTGATGCCCTTGAAGCAATATTAATAGAATCTCTCATTGCCTCAGATATACCATTTCCAATATCGACTAAATATTGATATGAGTTTTGATAATTACCACTATTTATTAAATAAAATAACCTTGTATTATTAGAAGCATTAATAAGCTCCGGGTATTTAGCATAAAGTTGTTTTAAAAGCTTCTGGGAGGCCCCAAGAACAGTTGCATATACTAAATACTTTTCCCACATAAACAGTTCTGGTAATTCTTTTTTGTCAAAGGTTGTAAAGTCACCTAAAAATACTTTAAATGCCTTCCAAAGTGCAAATTGATCTTCTCCCTTTTGGGTAAGAAGAGGTTTTACTTTTCCTCCAAAGATAGCAACTATCATAAAACCTGCAAAACCTGCTATAGATACATAAAAAATTGTTGACGATGCAAAAAAATCTATTTTGTTCATCAGAACCATTGGTAAAATCATTATAATTATATATAGTATAAAATAGCAGATAGTACTTTTAGGAAGCACATTTCTCTTTGTTTCAAAATACCCCCTTTTATTTACAAGATTTTGAACACTTTTATTAAAGTCTATATAAAAGTTATATGCTTCTTTTGCTGTTTTCTTATTTGAACAGAATTTTTTAATATCACTTAATGATACTTTACCCGTTCCTCCACCAATTTTTATGAAGAGGAAATTTAATAAAGCTTTTTCATGACTAGGTAAATCATTCCAATTATCCCATATATTAATAAATTTTGTGTCTTTTTTATTGCCAAAAACTCCATTTTTCTCTTTAACCTCTCCATTGATTACCCCTTTATTAATTAAATCTAATAAAGTTGCAGAAATTTGAACGGACGAATTACACTTTTGAGTATAATGATTCATCAAATAGTCAAGTTCTGCTGGATATATGGTTGAAGGCAAATCTCTATAGTAATCAGGTATAAGCTCTGGTTTAAGCCTTTTCATTTTAGATTTATATTTTATTATTGAAATTATAGGAAGGAGAAGAAAAATTATTGAAATTAATATGGTGATAATGTTAACAACACCATTTTTCAGTTTTGATTTATCATCTTGCTGAGCTGCCTTATTTTCCATTTCATAAAGATAATTATAGTTATCAACACTTATTTTCTTATCTGTTGGTGGCATTACCTCTACAGGCATTAAAAATCTTGCTTCCACATATTCATTAGGTGGAACATTTTTCATAGATAGCTCTACCGTTGTATCATTTTTAAAGCTAATATTGCCACCAGTAGGTCCATGAGCCCATATCTTTGTGTTATCTCTATTAGCACCCTCTGGTAGATTTACTAAAACTGCTAGGTTTTTTATTTTATATACATTATCACTGCTTACATATTTTTGAAAATAATCAACACAATCGTTATAAAGCTTTGTCGTATTATACACCCTATACTGAACCTTGAAGGTTTTAGATTCCTTTTTCTCCACATTATAGTACCATTCAATTCTTGTTTTGGTTCCAGTTGTTTGTACAGCAAAATAGCCCTTTGGTCTATTATTATCAAAAGCCTTCAGTTGTTTATAAGGTGTATCTTCTTCAAATACAGCTACTCCATCCACAGAGCCTTCAACCTCTATGTAGCCTCTGCTAAAATCACCTTTGATAAATGCATACTCCCTATATTCATCAACTATAGAGCTACCATCTGGAAGAATCTTTACTTCATAGTTCAATTGCTGAAGAATAGATTTTTTTCCATCAGAAGATAAGATACCCTTTTGATTCTCATATATTCCAGTTCCTATTAAAAACAAAACAAATGCTAAAGTTATTGTTATGATAATTTTCTTAAACATCCTACACCACCTTTCTTTATTTTATTCGCTCTTGTGCAATAGGCAGGTTATTATATTTATATGCTTATTTGTGCCATTAATATTCCGAATATGGCCCCACTATACATACCGAAATATTGATAAAACACTTAGAAAAACCCCCGGAGGTGTTATACTCCAGGGGTAAATTCAAGTCAATGCTAAATTTTAAATCTACTTATTAGCTTTTCAAGGTTATATGATATATCTCGAAGTTCTTCACTAGTAGTAGATATGCTCACCATACTTTCAAGTTGTTCATCCATAGATGCTGAAACCTCTTCTGTCGCGGCGGCAGATTCTTCTGATATTGCTGAAATAGATTCAAATGCTAGTACAATTTTACTCTTATCTGCATCTACCTTTGAAATATTCTCGGTTAATTCACTGATTCTAACTAAAGTATTATCAATAGAGTTTTCTATAATAGCAAAGGAATTGTCTGTTTCCTTTAAAGCCTCTTCTACTTCTTCAACTATATGGTTTCCAATATTCATGCTACTATTTGCTTTGTCAATTTCTTTTTGAATTTCTTCAATTACATCACCTATTTCCTTGGTGGAAACAGCGGTTTGTTCTGCAAGTTTTCTTATTTCATCTGCTACTACAGCAAATCCTCTTCCGGATTCACCAGCTCTAGCTGCTTCTATAGCTGCATTTAATGCCAAAAGATTTGTTTGTGCTGCTATAGCTTGAATAGAACTTACAATTTTGCCAATGGAGGTTGATTTGGTTGAAAGAATATCAATATTTCTAGAGACTTCCTGTGAAGCTGAATTACTTTTTTCAAGTTTCATTTTTAATACCTTAAAAGTATTCTTACTACTTTGATTTACTGTTTTAACTTCCTCCGATAAAATTTTTACTTGTGATGAACTTGCTACAGAGATATCTATTTCATCTGCTAAGCTAGATAAATTTTCGGCTATTTCTTGAGAATCACTTGCTTGTGATACAGAACCTTTAGCTAGCTCCTCTACAGTTTGAGTAACAGCTTTAATTGAAATAACAGTCTCCACCGTAACTTTAGACAATTGATCCGTAAATTTTGCTATTCCATCTGAATCACTTTTAATTAGTGTCGTAATATTTCTAAGGTCTTTTCTTAAATTAGTTACAGCTCTTCCTATCTGTCCAGTTTCATCCTTATAACCATTAATTTGCTTAGATAATTCTTCATCTATAACTAAATCAAGATTTGCAGTTTTATCTACAAGTTCTGTAATAAGTAAAATGGGTTTAGTTATCCTTTTACTAAAAAACCATGCAATAGCTGCTGAAATAATTATTAGAAATATATTAATACCGATAAGTGAAATTAAACTTGCAGTAAATTTTTTATTAAGCTCAGTCTGTTTTGCAACTACCACATTATCAATATCGTTTACATAATTACCTGTACCAATAATCCATTTAAAAGGTTTAAATTCTAAGCTATAGCCTCTTTTAGGAAGAGGTATAGTTTCACCCTTTTTAGGAAACCAATAATCAGTAAATTCGCCATCTTCTTTCATACCATTTGCAATAATATCCTTTATCAAAAATTTACCCTTTGCATCCACAGCATTAAACCTATTAGTTCCTTCTGTGACTGTACCATTTAAAACAACATTAATACCTTCTTCCGTATCTGCCCAAAAATATCCGTCCTTACCGTATTTCAATCCTCTTAATTGATCTGCACCAATCTTTTTAGCTTGTTCAAGGGTAATTTCGTTTTTCTCAAGCCTTTTATTTATACCTTCAAGCATTGAAACTGCATTTTGAACTTGATATTTAATTTGGGAATCAAAGCTATCTCTCATAGTTTTTTCTAAACTTGATACCATAGACTTATTTGTATTGAAATTTTGTACAATTACATATGTTCCTATGCTTAATGATGTAAAAACCACAATAGACACAGCCATTAATATTATCTTCGTACTAATTTTTTTCATAATAAGCCCCCTATAATGTAATTAAATTAATTTTTGCATATTTCTTAAGTGAGTTTTGATTTAAACAAATATGTATTACCTTATCACTTATTTATCGACACATTTTATGCAAACTTAACAATAAATACCCACAGGTGTCATGAACAAATTGTTAACACAATTTAGTACATAACATATATTTTTAACAATTAAAAAACTAGAGCATTAAACCCTAGTTCCTCAAACTTGTTTTATAAAATTATAAATACTTACTTATTTGTTTGAATATTTTTCATAGCTTCTTGAATTTTGAGGTTTATTGTATTAGCTTGTGCTTGAGTTATTACTTTACTTTTCACCAATGAACTCATCCCATTAATAGTAGTTGTTGTATCAGTATTAGGTGTCATTACTGTATTAGGTGTCCTTACTGTGTTAGGTGTCTTTACTCCATTAGGTGTGGTTACTGTGTTAGGTGTTGTTACTGCATCAGGTGCTGTTACTGTATCAGGTACTGCTACTGTATTAGGTGTCATGCTGTTTGTTATTGCTGCCAGCACTTTACTTGATTGTGTCTGTGTTATTGTCTTTGCAGTAACTAACTCTTTAAGAGTCTTAGAATAAAGTTCCCTCATGGCTATTGAGTTAGATTGGTTAGGTTTTATAGTATTGCTCATTTGTTGTTTCGTAACAACATTTGGTATTTTTGTACGACCACTACAACCAGAAAATACCAAAATAGTCATACTGGCACTAACTAATATTGAAGCAATTTTTGTGTTTTTCATTTTTTCACCATCCTCACATGTAATTTTAATTTATTACTTTATGATTAGGATAAATTGATGAAAATATACTAACAATATTAACAACAACAACTTGACCAGAGAAGCTAGAAGGTGAATGAAGGTCATATTCTTGCTAAGAAAAATTTCGCAGATTCTAAGATAAAATAAAAATTATTAGTTCCCTGATAATCGTCCTCGTGCCTGTTTTTTTGCTTTAAACCACAACATAATTAATATAAGTATGCCAAGAATACCAATGATGCACTGTCCGATAAACATAGCAGTTGTGGAATGTGTAAACAATCCAATTACTGAGGAGATTCCATTCCAAAGTCCATGTAGCATAACCACCGTAACATATGCTCCAATGACCCTTAAATTTATTGCAAATTTCCTCGGAGCACTTTCTCTTAAAAGTACTGCTGCTAAAATAGCTGTCCAAGTACCATGTCCTAGTGGCGATAATATTCCTCTGAGTAGTGTTATATAAACAGTAGATGATAAACTTCCACCACTCTTTAAGAACGTAGTAAAGGCATAACCTGAGCTCTCTAATGCAGCAAATCCCATTCCCGCTGCTGCTCCAATAATTAGCCCATCTAGCTGAAGGTCATGTTCTCTATTTCTGAAAATAACTAGTACTGCAACGATTTTTGCGAATTCTTCAATTATACCTACAAAAATAGCTGTTGAAAAATTTACGTTATGAATAAAAATTGGTTCAAGCATTGCTGCTGCAAAGACCCCTAAAAACCCACCATAAAAAAAACCTGAAAGAGTCATAGGCATACTTACATTGCTTAAAGTTCTCTTTTGATATAAAAAGGCCACGTAGGTAACTGGTATAAGGAAGTTGCCCAGCATAACTATTGCTGGAAATAAATTTGGGTTTTGCGTTAATACCAGAACTTCTAACCCTACTATGTATATTATTAACCCTATAACTAATAATCTCCACCATTTATAACGTTTTCTAGTTGGCCTTTTTTCCATGTTTTACATATCCCCTTCTGTGAACCTCCCATCACCGAAGTGACGGTGTTATATTATTAATAATTGAGTTTAGATGTCTTAATTTAAATTTGGTCTAATATATATTGTTCTCAAATTTCTTAAAATTATATGTACCCCCGTAAAATGTTTTAACATTGTATAATAAATAAAAGGTCCAAGCAATACATTGAGTATCTTACTTGAACCTTTTTAATATTTAAGTTTTATATTTTTTTATAAACTATTTCTGTTCTTATAACCTCATATCCTGACGAACCTAATTTTATCTTAATGGCTTAAAGCCTTTTAAGCGTAATGCATTGGTTAAAACTGAAACTGAACTAAAACTCATTGCAAGGGCTGCTATCATAGGATTTAGAAGTGGACCACCAAATAAATGTAGCACTCCCATTGCAACTGGTATTCCCAGTGCATTGTACCCAAATGCCCAAAAAAGATTTTGTTTTATATTTGTTATAGTTTTCTTACTTAGTTGTAGCGCTGTAGGTACATCCATTAAATCACTTCTCATTAGAACTATATCTGCAGATTCCATTGCTACGTCCGTGCCGGATCCTATAGCTATACCAATATCTGCCTGAGCAAGTGCTGGAGCATCATTAATTCCATCCCCAACCATAGCAACTCTTTTACCTTCAGCTTGAAGTTTCTTAACCTCATTTGCTTTATCCTCTGGCAAAACTTCTGCCAGCACTATATCAATACCAACTTGCACCGCAATGGCTGCTGCAGTTCTCTTATTATCACCAGTTATCATGGCAACTTCTATTCCCATGCTATGGAGTCTTTCTATTGCTTTTTTACTATTTTCTTTAACAGTGTCAGCAACTGCAATTATTCCACTTATCTTATTCTCTATAGCAATATACATAGGAGTCTTGCCTTCCTGTGCAAGTTTATTTGAAATCTCCTCTAATATATCCAAGGAAATTTTACTATCTATCATAAGTTTTCTATTTCCTAATAATATTTTATTACCATCTATATTAACTTCAATTCCATAACCAGGTATAGCTTTAAAACTTTCTACTTTCTTAAATTCTAGCGCTTTTTCTTCTGCATCCTTAACTATAGACTCCCCTAATGGATGTTCAGATCCTTTTTCAGCTGACGCAGCTATTTGAAGCAAATAATTCTGGGAAGTACCCTCTACCGTAACTATATCTGTCACCTTTGGTTTCCCCTGGGTGAGTGTTCCAGTTTTATCAAATACTATGGTTTGAATTTTGTGTGCAGTTTCTAGAGCTACACCACTTTTTATAAGCACGCCATATTCTGCACCTTTTCCGGTTCCCACCATTATTGCTGTAGGTGTTGCTAGACCAAGAGCACAAGGACAGGCTATTACAAGCACTGAAATAAATATAGTCAATGAAAACACTGCGGACTCTCCAGCTATTAACCAAGCTATTGACGCAACTAGCGCAAGTCCTATAACCACAGGTACAAAATAACTTGATATAACATCCGCCATGTTTGCTATAGGCGCCTTTGAGCCTTGTGCATTTTCAACTAAGGTTATTATTTGTGCAAGAGCAGTATCTTTACCAACTTTAGTTGCTTTGAACTTAATAGATCCATTTTTATTTATACTTGCACCAATTATTTTATCTCCAAAAGTTTTTTCTACTGGCATACTTTCACCAGTAAGCATTGACTCATCTACAGATGTAGTTCCTTCTACCACTATGCCATCTACGGGCATTTTCTCACCTGGTTTAACAACTACTATATCTTCAACTTCTACTTCATCAATTGAAATCTCAACTTCTGCATTATCTCTTATTATTATCGCAGTTTTCGGAGCAAGACCCATAAGCTTCTTAATTGCCTCAGAAGTTTTCCCTTTAGTTACAGATTCCAAATACTTACCAAGAGTTATTAGTGTTAAGATTACACCAGCTGATTCAAAATACATTTCATAGCCAGTCTTACCTGCAAGTATTTGAGTTACTGAAAATAGACTATACAAAAAAGCGGCCGATGTACCCATTGATATTAATGAATCCATATTTGGACTTAATCTAAATAATGATTTGAATCCAACTATATAGTATTTTTTACCTGTATATAGTATTGGTAGAACAAGTGCTAATTGTAGCAGAGCATAAACTTTCATATGCATCATTGGATCAATAACTCCAGGCAACATAATATTTAGTTTTATAGTAATCATTGGTACCATTGCAACTAATAACAATGGAACTCCAAATATTGCAGATATTAAAAATCTATTCCATAGAGCCTTTATTTCTTTTTCCTTTTTTTCTTTATCCATATCTACGTTGCTCTCATCCTCAAGAGCCTTATATCCAGCTTTTTCTATAGCCTTCTTTATATCTGATGTTCTTATTAATGATGGTTCAAAAGAAATAGTTAGTTTTTCAGTAGCAAAATTTACATTGGCATCGTCAACACCTGGTAATTTCTTAGAAACTCGTTCTATATTCTTTGCACATGCCGCGCAGGTCATACCCTCTAGCTTTAGTGTTTTATTAGTAGTTTGAACTGCTATTTTATATCCAGCTTTTTCAACTGCCCTTTGTATATCCTCTAATTTTATCAATGCATCATCATAATTTATATTTAATTTTTCTGTAGCAAAATTTACGCTAGCCTCTTCAACGCCAGGCAATTTTTTTGAAACTCTTTCTATTGTTTTTGCACAAGCCGCGCAAGTCATTCCTTCAATTTTAAGTGCCTTTTTCGCCATATTAAGTCCCTCCTTATATTATTTATTACCAATTAATTTGGCAAGTAGAGCAATTATTTCATCAACCTTTTCTTCCCCCGTATTATTCATAAATGCGTCTTTTACGCAATGATTAAGATGCTGTTTTAAAATTAACATATTTGCTTTTTTAAGTAGAGATTGCACCGCAATTATTTGATTTGATACATCTATACAATACCGACCTTCGTCTATCATCTTTATTATCCCCTCAATTTGTCCTTTTGATGTTTTAAGGGATTGAATCGCTAGCTCTTGCTCTTTATTCAATTAAATTGCTCCTTTCTACATATCTCACAAAGAGAAATGTTTTAATCTAATTTTAGCCCACCCCCTATGGGGGGTGTTTAGCTTTCTTTAATTATATAATACCATATTTTTGTGATTAATATTCATCTAATTGTAAATAGCCGATATTTTTAAGATTAAAAAAACTTGGGGAATATTATTACCAAATAATTTAAATAAAATTAGAGAAAGCCTATCCCATAGATTTCTCTATGAAATAAGCTTTTTCTTAATTGCTGCTGCTACCAACCTTATATCTTACATTAATATATCCGGTATCTCATCCTATAATTTTAAAGTAACTTAATCAACTCTTCTAACTCCTGGGATAGATCTTTTGCAAGTGTTAAATCAGTATCTTTTAATGCCAATTCTATTTTTGTTTCAACTAATTTTTTCTTTTGTTCAATTTCTAAATAGTCTTTGTCAAAATGACTAGCATAAATCATCTTTCTAAATTTTCGCATACTCATTTTTCGAATTGTCTTATCCTCAATCATTAAAACAAAATCCATACAATTTACTATAGAGTAAAAATCATGAGAAATCATTAAAATTGCACCTTTATAGTTCTCTATGGCCTTTTCTAGTGCTATTTGTGAATAGGTGTCTAGGTGACTTGTGGGTTCATCAAGAAGCAGCATGTTTGCTTTACTAGCAGAAACTTTAGCCAATTGAAGTATGTTTTTTTCTCCACCAGACAAAGAACCTATCTTTTGATTAATATATTCTTCTTCAAACCCATAACCAGAAATATATTCTATAACCTCTTGATTAGTTTTAAACCCAGCATCTAAAAATTCTTCAAGTATGGTATTAGCCTCATTTAATGTTTTGCCTTGAAGTTGAGATAAATAAGCCACTTCAACATCTTTATTTATTTCAATAGAATCATTATTATTTTTAAAGATTTCTTGAAGTATTGTGGTTTTGCCAGTACCATTTGGGCCAACAATGGCCACTTTATCAGTAGATTTAATCTCAAAGTTAACATTTTCCAGTAGTGTATCATCAAAGCTAACACTGTAATCACTAACTTTTAAAACAATAGTTTCCACCATTTCATTCTCTGCAACTAGACTGATATCTGGCTGTTTAATGTCTACCAATGGCGTTTTAATTCTACTTTTTTCTAATCTTTCTTGAATTTTAACTCTAGCATTTAGAGATTTTCCTTTAGAAGATTGACCATATTCAGTTGCGAGAAATCTTAGTTTTTTTATTAATTTCTCGTTTCTCTCAAGTTCTACATTATCATCAATAGCTAGTTCTTGCAGCTCAATTTTAGTTTGAAGCAGTGAAAAGTTATAATCAATATAGTTTCCATCAAACTCTTGGATCTCCATGTTTTCAAGATGCAGGATTTTATTAAAACAATGATTCAATATATATCTGTTGTGCGTAATAATTAACATTGTTCCACTGAACGAATTAATTAGATTTTTAAGGGCATTAAGGTTTTCAAAGTCTAAAAACACATCTGGTTCATCCATAATCATTAAGTCTGGACTATTTAGCATTTCTTTAATTACTTGAATAAGCTTAAATTCGCCACCACTAAGTTCAGATATCATTAAATCTTTATACCTTATTAAGTCTGCAAGATTTAGGCTTTTATTAATACGGTTTTCGAAATAATCCCCATTAATCGCATTAAATGCGTCTAAAGCTTGTTGATATTTTTCTAGCAAAGCATCAATATCAGAAGATGTTTCCATTTCGCTGCAAATAGCTGTTATTTCATTTTGTAACTTAATAAATTTTTCCCCTATATATATTCGAAAACTGTAATTTCTTTTGTTTCGCCTTGTTGTGAAAATTGGCTTACATACCCAATTCTACAATTTGGCTCTATCTCAAGCTTACCATCAAACATATATTTTTCTGGATCCATAATTATATCTATTAATGTACTTTTTCCACTACCATTTGTTCCTATAAAAGCACAATGCTTACCATCTTCCAATGTAAATGAAATGTTATTATATAAATTCTTTTGCGGAAATGAGTAGGACAAGTTATCAACCTTAAACATATTATTACCTCTGTTTATCACTAAAAAAGAGCCTATAAAAATAAGCTCTTCAATATATTCTCTTGTAATTGTAATTTTAAACTTGATTTTTATGTAGTGATGACATTCTACTTAGTTTACCATATATAGCATAACACTTTTTACTACTAAGTTCAATCATTTCATATTAAAATTTTATCAGTATTTTATCTGCTCGAATTTGCTTTCTCTTACCATATCATAAAGCATCCCTTGCTTTAACAAACTACTATTTCCACCTAATGCATCTACTAACGTATATGCAAATGCTAGGGTTGAAGCTGGACCTCTGCTGGTAATCAAGTGATCATCTACCGCAACGACATCTTCTACATAATTTGCATCTTTAAGCAATGTGGTATATTCCACTCCAGGATATGATGTTATTTTGCGTCCCTTTATAATTCCTGCTTTTTCTAAAATAATAGGTGCTGCACAAATAGCTGCAACAAATTTTTCCGGTGCTTTATCAAAATATTTTACTAATTCAATGACCCTTTCATCATCTCTTAAATTTGTTGCACCAGGTAATCCACCAGGTAAAACAATCATATCGTATTCTTTTATTTCATCACTTATAATTTTATCCGCCTTTACCACAATACCATGCGAACCTTTTACCATTTCTTCATTGATACTTATAGAATCGCATTGAAATCCTGCCCTTCTTAAAATATCAACTACAAATAAGGCTTCACCCTCTTCAAATCCTTCTGCTAAAAAAACTGCAACTCTTCTCAATTTAACCCTTCCCTTCTTTTATCAATATAACCTCGATTTGGTTTATTTTTTTCTCTATCATCCCCTAATTTAGGAGATTTATTTTCTGCCAGAAGATTCTTCCAGTATATCAATTGTTTTTGTTAATGAATCCGCGAATTCTTCATCAGAAGAGTTTTTGAAGATAAGCAAATCATCTTTTACATAAGGATCATCTAAGGCAATAGGAATGTCAAAATTAATTCCTTCAATATATTCATTCCAATTCGCAAGTTTCCACGTATCCCTATCAGAATTCCTTTCAACCATTCTTTTTTGTGTTACATCTATTGAAGTTTCTACCCAGATAACCACCAAAGATGCGTTCTTATCTTTTAATACTGCTTTTAGCTTTTTGATATAGTTCAAATCTCTTATTTCTTTTGTAAATGGTGCATTGATTAGCACAATATCATCATAATTCAAAGCTTCCAGTGCAATTGCTACTATTGTTTCATATTCATAATCACGTATATTTTCATTGAAAAAATCTGAGCTTCTATTATATTCTTCTCCTGCCGCAACAAAAATCTGTTTAGATAATTTTATGAGTGTATCTTTATCGAGATACACAACATGACTTAATTCCTCGGCAAGTTTTTTTGCTATATAAGTTTTTCCACTTGCTGGTGGTGATGTCACTAAAATTAGTTTTTTCATAATAATCCTCCCTATCATATATTTTAAGTTTCCGCAAAAATAATCTACTTAAATCATATCCCAATTGCACTAATATTTCAAATAATATCTCAATTCAATCTCATAAAAACCCCCAGAAGACAGTGAGGTATAGCTGGATATTGTCCATCTTTATACTTTTCTAAGTATTTTATATACACTAGGTGGAATAAATTCAAAAAAAGTTTCATAAAATATGAAACTTTTTTTAACAAAGCACTATTCAATATATAAGAGAAGGACATTAGTACAGATTCGCCTCATAAAATATAAAAATCAAATTCTATCTATTCCTATTAGTTTTAAAGCAACTCTTAATTGTGCTTTTAAATCCTCATTGATATTATTATTTTTCTTAACCTCTATATAGATTTTTCTTATCTTATCACTTTGTGCTTGATTAAAAGTAATTTTAGGTAGTTTGTTAATATTTGAAATATAGTTATGGACCCCTTCATCCGTTAAGTTTTTTATAAGATTACTATTATATTTATCTATTAACTTATAATAATTTTTTTTGACCATATAAAACTTTGTCTTTAAATAAGTAAATATAGCTGTAAATGGCACCAATAATCTAATTATTATTTTCCACATATTATATATCCCCTTTTTATAAATAAAATTAAAACTCTTACTCAATTACCTAACTAACAAAGTTATGAACTATATCATTATCATTGGCTATTTCTATCAATAATTGTTACATTAATTTCATTTCATCTCAGGGTACAATTATGAAACAATCACAAGTTAATTATACCATTATGTACCATAGATTACTATTTTTTAGAGTGAGTGAATTATAAATAAGTATACATCTCTACTTGCGGTTGAAAATTTTATTGAAATAGTTAGCATTATTGCCTATGAATGGAATAAAATCATCTCATCTAAAATTATAGGGACAGGTCCTCATATTTCAGAATATATAGAGATTTACAATTCTATTAAAAAGTTATACAATTATGGGTATGCGTTATTACAAAAGAGGTGTATTAATATGAATGCTTTTATAAGTTTAGGTATAGCATTAATTGTTGGTATAATATTTGGAAAATTAATGAATAAATTCAAAATACCATCTGTTGCTGGATATATAATCGCAGGGTTAATTCTTGGAGTTTCGGGATTTAATATTGTTAACCCTGATATAATAAATAAGCTATCATTTATTAGTGATTTTGCATTGGCAATTATTGCTTTTAAAATCGGAAGTGAACTTGAAGTATCAGTTATTAAAAAACTAGGTAAGTCTATTTTCATAATAGCAACATGTGAAGCTCTAGGGGCTTTTTTCTTAGTTGCAATTGCAATGTATTTTTTAACACACAGTATACCAATTGCCTTAATACTTGGTGCAGTAGCATCTGCAACTGCTCCAGCTGCCACGGTAATGGTTTTAAAGGAATGTAAAGCTAAGGGGCCATTAACTAGCACACTACTTGGAGTAGTGGCCGTGGATGATGCAATTTGTCTTATGATATACTCTATCGCATCTTCCATAGCAAAGGTCTTTATAAAACATCAGCAAATCACAATTTTTAAGGTTCTTGTACATCCAATAGCAGAAATTCTATTATCACTTGGGTTAGGTTGTGTTTTAGGAATAGCTTTATGTTATTTACTTGCTAACTGTCGCAATAAAGAAGAGGATCTTGGCTTCGTAGTAGGAACATTATTATTATTAATCGGCATCTGCACAATATTTAATCTATCTTCCCTACTTGCCGCGATGACATTGGGTACAATAGTAGCTAATGTATCATCTTATAGCAGAAAAGCATTCTTTAA
This sequence comes from Clostridium sp., assembly GCF_050717535.1. Classification (GTDB taxonomy): domain Bacteria; phylum Bacillota; class Clostridia; order Clostridiales; family Clostridiaceae; genus Clostridium_AD. Next base: position 52,174 of record NZ_JBOITM010000076.1, on the reverse strand, counting down.
TATAGATACATTTTCGCCACCTATTATTGCTGCTTTCTTTATATTAGCAGGTTGTAGATTAGATATTTCATTATTACCACATATAGGTGTAATCGGTGTTGCTTATTTCATTTTTAGGATGATTGGCAAAATCTCCGGTGCGTCGCTTGGTGCCTCATTATCAAAAGCACCTGAAACGGTTAAGAAATATCTAGGTTTTGGATTGCTTTCACAAGTGGGTGTTGCAATAGGTCTCGCTATCACAGTTAGTAAAGAATTTAGTGGTACTCCACTTGGTTCTACTGTAATAACAATACTTTTGGCTACCACAATTGTTACAGAGTTAGTTGGACCAATATTAACTAAAAATGCTATAATAAAAGCTAAGGAATCTAATATTTAATTAAGGAGAGATAACATATGTATGCAGTGTTTATTATATTAAGTGACATTGATAAATTAGATGATATTTCTAAGGTATTTTATGAGAATGGTTGTGGTGCTACAACTATAGATAGTCAAGGACTAGGCAGTGTGCTACTTGAAAGCAGCCTAGATATTCCAATTTTTGCAGGTATAAGAAGACTTGTTGAAGGAACTAAGCCTTTTAATAAAACCATAGTAAGCGTAATAGAAGGAGAACCCAAATTAAGAGGTGTTGTAGATACAATAAGCAAAGAATTTACAGATAAACCTGGAACTGGTGTTATGTTTGTAATGCCTATTTTAGAATGTTACGGAATTGAAAATGTAGAATATGAAAAGCATTAGAAAGTAACTAAACTACACAAAAATATCCGAAAACTAACAGAGATAATGTTTACAATGAAAATAGTGCCTGAGAAGGCACTATTTTTTTGACTTTCCACGGAGGTATCTATTTTATGTCTTAGTGTGAGTTCCCTTTGAAGATTAACTTTCACAAATCAAAGGCTATGTTGCAAATTTGCACAACCCACCATTTTTGATGATTTACTCTCTTTCATAAAAATTATATCATTATTATTATTATAGACAATCCAATACAAAATTCCTGTATTTTAAATAAAAAGACTTAGTACAGGATTTTCTATTAAACAAAAAAAATTAAATTAGCGGAATAATAACAGTTAAAGATTCAAGCTGGTTATTAAGTGTTACTGTTAATAGGCAACCTCAATTTATTAATCAACCTGATGATGTTATAGTTATATGGGCATATGCACTATTCCCTAACAATGAAGGTGATTTCATTAAAAAGAAAATGAGCGAATGTAATGGTAGAGAATTATTACAAGAGCTTTTATATCATTTAGGAATTAACGAAAAAGATATGCATGAATACATTGAAACATGTATTGTAATTCCTTCTATCATGCCTTATATCACAAGTCAATTTATGCCTCGTGTTAAAGGAGATAGACCACAAGTTGTACCTGCAGGTAGTACAAACCTTGCATTTTTAGGTCAATTTGCAGAAGTTAAAAATGATTGTGTGTTTACAGTTGAATATTCAGTTCGTTCTGCTATTATGGCTGTATATACTTTACTCCGACTTGAAAAAAATCCACCTGAAATATACCCTAGCCAATATGATGTACGTATTGTTGCTAAAGCAGCTAAAGCACTGTATAGTGGAAGATCATTACCTGCTGAAGGAATTATCAAAAAATTATTGAGCAATACAAGTTTAGAAGGCTTAATTTAAGTCTAATGAATAAAAAGCTATGAAATTTGAGTTTAAAAACTTAATTCATAGCTTTTATATCTATAAAAGCTATTGTGGTATTTCAAATTCTAATAGTGCTTTATGAGTATCTCCAATTATTATTTTATTAAGATTATCAACAATTTGCTCTGGATTTTCTTTCATATTTTTTCTTATCCATTCAAGCAATAAACCAACAAGCGCAACCTTATAAAAATTTACTACAAATTCCTTTTCTTTTGCAGACACTTCTTTTCCTAAGGTAATTTCATCTACAACATTTAAAACGAGGTTGTACACTGCACTATATAAGTGAGCTTCTAATTGTTCTCGACCAATAGAATTATAAGTATTTAAAACCATTTTTCGGTTTTCACTCAAATAATTGAATATTCTCAAAAACCCCTCTTGCCATGTCTTATAGGTTTTATTTTCTGCCATTACATTTGCAACTTCATTTTTAAAAATCCATTCTAAAAGTGCATAAATATCTTGAAAGTGATAATAAAATGTACGACGGTTTACTTTGCACACTTTAACAATATCATTAACAGTAATTTTAGCTAAAGGAGCAGTATTCATTTTACTTTTTAATGATTGCGCTAAAGCTTGTTTCGTTATATCTGACATACTTTTCACCCCCTATTTTGTTAAATATATAAATATTATATTTTGAATATAATATTTAGTCAACTTAGCATCGCGGCATTTTAAAATACAAAGCACTGTAGATGTCCTTATGCCTTTATAAATAATTTAAATATTAGCTCTTCCTTTTCCTTGTAACCTTTTATAGTTCCGCCATGAAGCTTTACAATATCCTTCACAATAGACAGACCTAGACCGCTACCCTCATCACTTCTGGATTGATCCCTTTTGTATAATCTTTCAAAAAAACTATCTACTTCTGCTTCAGAAATTGACTCTTTAGGAACATTACTCAAAGAAAAAGCTCCATAGTTTACATTATTAAGTTTTTCTCTAGAAATTTTAATTTTAACTATAGTATTCGCTTTAGAATACTTTAAAGAATTACTTAGAAGATTATTTACTGCCCTCGCAAGCAGATCGGAATCGCCATAAATGTAAACAGGTTCATTTGACAACTCCAATTCTAGTTTTAATGACTTTTCCTCAAATCCACTTTCTTCATCCTCAAATAGCTGTCTTGCTAATTCATTTAATTCTAAGTTTTCATTGTTTAGAACTATATCCTTTGAAGTAAGTTTTGAATATTGAAAAAAATCCTCCATCATAGTTGCAAGAAACAAACCTTTACGCTCTATGATGTTGATATATTTATTCATTTCTTCCTTAGAATCATATTTTTCTTTCTTAATCATATCAATATATCCAAGAATGGTTGTAAGCGGAGTTCGTATGTCATGAGAAATATTGGTGAGAAATTCGCTTCTTTTCTGATCTTCTTTATCTAATTCAGAGGCCATATAATTAATGTCTTCTGCAAGATCTCTTAATTCGTTTCTATATTTAATGGGGGCTCTGTGAGTCAAATCACCCTCTGTAATAATTGCCACAGAGGCTTTTATTTTAGAAATATATGATATTCTTCCCCCTATAAGCAGGAAGAAGCATATTAGAAACCCTATTAAGGCATAAACTAGCATACCAGTGTCATCTTGTCCATATCTTAGATAAACATAATATAAAAAGTATCCATCTTTCAAATAGTCACAACCAGAAATTTTAAAAACATTATTATCAGTTTTTGAATTAGAATATTCTTTTTTACCATCTATAATCTCATTCTTATCAATAACGAGTAAGCCTTTATTACTTCCGGCTACAACCGTACCTGTAGCATCCACTACATAAAAGCTGTAACCAAACTTAAAGCTATATTTTCTATCTAAAAGCTGCTGTAATTCAGGATGATTATTAAGGTTACTACTGTTAAGATCTTTCTCTACACCAGTAATACTTTCAGAATAGATATTATTTATTCTGTAGGTAGAATTTTCACTATATAAACCTATCCCTTGATTTTTAATCATTATAGCAGCAGTCAAGGAAATTACTAAAGAGATTAATGAAATTATAACCAATTCACCCTTAAGCTTAATAATCCTTCTCAACTTTATACCCCGCTCCCCAAATAGTTTTTATATATTTAGCTTCTTTAACTTTATCACCTAATTTTTCTCTTAAATTACGCATATGAACAATTACACTGTTATCATTTTCTAAAAAGGTTTCTTTCCATATCAATTGATACAGCACTTTAGTTGAATATACTCGTCCCTTATTTGATGCTAAGGTGCTCAGAATCTCAAATTCCTTTGGAGTTAATATAATTTCTTCTCCGCATATTTGTACTGTATGCTCTAAAAGATTGATTTCTAAATCCTTTACTTTTAATATGCTATTAACATCAGGGACATTAATAATAGCAGTCCTTTTTAATATTGCAAGAACTCTTAGAGATAATTCTGCAAAGTCAAAAGGCTTAACTACATAATCATCACACCCCTTGGTAAATCCCTTTATTTTGTCTATTTGCTCACTTTTAGCAGTTAAAAGAATTACAGGGGTATCACAAAACTCTCTTAGCTTGGCAAGCATTACATAACCATCCATTTGGGGCATCATAATATCTAATAATATCAATGAAAAGGGTTTATTTTTAGTAATTTCTAGGCCTTCTTCACCATCACAGGCATAATCAACTTCATAACCTTCTCTAGAAAAATAATTTCCAAGCATTTCTCTTATGTCTGAATCATCATCCACAATCAATATTTTATTCTGCATGCTAACACCTATCCCTAAGTTTTTTTCTTAATTATACCATTTTAAATTTCTCTTCACTATAAATAGATAAATCAGATGGTTTTACTTTTCTAAGTATAAAAAGTCCATAAATTAATATAGGTAACATTACTATAATAGATGCTATAGAATTAGGTATTGATATAGTAAAATAAGCTTTGTTAATACCTCCACCAACAGCAATTTCTCTAAGACTACCCAAAATATCAAATATAGCATGAAGAATAATTGCTGGATATATACTTTTATTTCTTAAAACACATGCTGCAAAAAACACTCCAATAAACGTAGCATAGGTAATTTGCGTAAGACTAGCAAGCAATGAAAAATGATGTAATATAAAATGAACTATATGAGTTGAACCAAATAATACACTTGATAAAATTACTGAAAGGTAACAGCCTTTTTTTGTACTTCCCCACTTGTGGAGCATTACACCTAAAACTACACCACGGCACAGTATCTCTTCAAACAATCCTGTAGATAAATAGGTTAATATAAAAAGTATAATTATAGTCGGTTTTGATTTATCTATAACAATACTGCCATCTATTAATCCTGCTCCATTAAGAAAAGAAAATATTATCATAGGCCATACAATCCATAAAGACTTACATTCTTTAAACCGTGTAAATCCTACACTAGTAAATAAATCAAATTGTTTCAAAATCATTATTAAAAATAGACTAGCGATTACTTGTTCAAGTATACCAGTTACATATTCACCAGCTTGAAATCCTAGAAAAGGTGAAAAAATTGGTCCGAGTGGTATAAATGTAAATGCTACAGAAGCAATAATTAGAATAGCTGAAAAAATCACGGGTTTCTCAAAGGCATAGATTTTTAGTTTGTTCATGTAGGTTTCTCCTTTTTGAATATTTTATTTGCAGATTTTAAGTGAATCATCTAAGTGACCTCCTATTTTAAAAATTGAATCTGCTATATCTATAATTATAAAATATAAAAAGTACGAAATTTATGTTTTAAAAATAAGTAAATTATAAAGATTACAATCTACCAACTCATGAATTTTTGCTTAGATTCGAACTGACTACTTAAAAGCTTATGCAATCTTTCTTTATCTTCTTTTAGATTTCACTTGAAAAAAATAGGCAATCCACAAAGGATTGCCCATCTTTTTAATAGTCATTGCTAGCAATTTAAGGTTCTATTGACTAAATAAAACCTAGTAGAAAGCTCTTGCTGCTTACTACTCACTAAATTTATAGTAACTTAATCAGCTCTTCTAACTCCTGCGATAAAACTTTTGCAAGCTCAATATCAGTATCTTTTAAAGCCAATTCTATTTTTGTTTCAACTAATTTTTTCTTTTGCTCAATTTCTAAATAGTCTCTGTCAAAATAACTAGCATAAATCATCTTTCTAAATTTTCGCATACTCATTTTTCTAATTGTCTTATCTTCAATGATTAATACAAAATCCATACAGTTTACTATAGAATAGAAATCATGAGAAATCATGAGAATCGCACCTTTATAGTTTTCTATGGCTTTTTCCAGTGCTATTTGTGAATATGTATCTAAATGACTTGTGGGTTCATCAAGAAGCAGCATGTTTGCTTTACTAGCAGAAACTTTAGCTAGTTGAAGTATATTTTTTTCTCCACCAGATAAAGACCCTATCTTTTGATTAATGTATTCTTCTTCAAAACCATAGCCAGAAATATATTCTCTAACCTCTTGATTAGTTTTAAAACCAGCATCTAAGAACTCTTCAAGTATAGTATTGGATTCATTTAGTGTTTTACCTTGAATTTGAGATAAATAAGCCACTTCAACATCTTCATTTATCTCAATGGAATCATTATTATTTTCAAAGATTTCTTGAAGTATTGTGGTTTTCCCGGTACCATTCAAACCCACAATGGCTACTTTATCAGTAGATTTAATTTCAAAGTTAACATTTTCTAGAAGCACATCATCAAAGGCAACACTGTAATCACTAACTTTTAAAGCAATGGTTTCCACAATTTCATTATCTGTAACTAAACTAATATTAGGCTCTATAATATCTACAAATGGCGCTTTAATTCTACTTTTTTCTAATCTTTCTTGAATTTTAACTCTAGCATTTAGAGATTTTCCTTTAGAAGGTTGATCAAGCTCAGTTGCTAGATATCTGAGTTTTTTTATTAACTTCTCGTTTCTCTCAAGTTCTTCATTATCAGTAATAGCTAGTTCTTGCAGTTCAATTTTAGTTTGGAGTAATAAAAAGTTATAATCAATATAGCTTCCATCAAACTCTTGGATCGACCTGTTTTCAAGGTGCAGAATTTTGTTAAAACAATGATTTAATAGATATCTGTTGTGCGTAATAATTAACATTGTTCCTTTGTGCGAATTAATTAAATCTTTGAGAGAATTAAGGTTTCCAAAGTCTAAAAACACATCAGGTTCATCCATAATCATTAAGTCTGGAGTATTTAGCATTTCCTTAATTACTTGAATAAGCTTGAATTCCCCACCACTAAGTTCAGATATCATTAGATCTTTATACTTGATTAAATCTGCAAGATTTAGGTTTTTATTAATATTGTTTTCAAAATCATCCCCATTAATTGCATCAAATGCGTCTAAAGTTTGTTGGTACTTTTCTAATAAAGATTCAATATCCGAAGATGTTTCCATTTCGCTGCAAATGGATGTTATTTCATTTTGTAGTTTAATAAATTTTTCCCCTATATATTCGAAAACTGTAATTTCTTTTAATTCTCCAAGTTGTGAGAATTGACTTACATACCCAATTCTACAATTTGAGTCCATGGCGAGCTTTCCATCGAACATATATTTTTCTGGATCCATAATTATGTCTATCAATGTACTTTTTCCGCTGCCATTTGTTCCTATAAAAGCACAATGCTCTCCATCTTCCAATGTAAATGAAATGTTATTATATAGATCCTTTTGCGGAAATGAGTAGGACAAGTTATCAACTTTTATCATATTATTACCTCTCTTTATCACTAAAAAAGAGCCTATAAAAATAAGCTCTTCAATATATTCTGTTATAAATTGCAATTTTATACTTGATTTTTATATAGTAAAAACATTCTACTGAGTTTACCATAGATATCATAACACTTTTTACGACTAAGTTCAATCATTTCATATTAAAGCTTCTCATGTCGCTACCCTATTTTATGTCCGTTCAGTCTGTTTTTAATCTACAATTTTATTACTTCATATATTTTTCTACTAATTCATAACATCTATTCTTTGTTGTATCTTGTAATGAGCTAGTATATATTAATGGTTCCATTGTTCCGCCTTTCACTTCTAATGATTCCTTTTTAGCTTTAGCATCTCTATTTGATATCCACTGAGTTTCTTCACTCTGCAGTTTCTTCATATCAGCAGATGATAGCTGTCCTTTTAATACATTATAGATTTCGTTAAGCGCTGCATCCCATTGTGTAAGCCTTTCACTTGCAGCCTCTCTCATATCTAATGTTGTACCAGCATCTTTCTCTTTTAAAGATTCTAGTGCTATTTCAATATTGTCTAGTTTAGTTTTATATTCCTGTTTCTTGCTTTCTTCCTTAACCTTTACTTTATCTTCTGTTTTAGTATTATTAATAAAATCTTTCCAAACTTCATTTTCTGGTTTTATATTATCCTTTATGTCACCATACTTTATTTTAAGTTCTGCATAGTCACCAGCAGCATGATTAATTGCTATACCAATGCCAAAATAATCTTTCGTAAAGTAACCACAATAGTTAAACGCATCTGAATTAAAATAGTTAATTAAATCTTTATTTGTAGACCAACTCAACTCCTCTCCAATCAGACTAATAGCTGTCTTGTCGTCTATTCCATCCAATGGCTCAGGTGTCCATACTCTAGATTTAACATTTTTAAGTTTTTCAGCAAAGTTATTGTCTAAATTAATAAGGTCTTTAAATTTAAGTATAGCTCCATTTTCAATATTTATGTTTGTTGCATAAATATTGTTATCAGGATGCATTGACGTCTTAATGTTGCTATAACCTTTGTATACTATACTTAGAAGCCTTGAGCTTTTCCACTTTATTTCATAGTTTGCATCTATAGTTAAATCTTCTCTTTCTACATTAAAGTACGTTAATATATCATTTTTTATTAAGTCATTAATTTGTTTTTGCTTATTAACATCACTTAAATTAGTTATTTGAGGATAATTTATTTTAACTTTCTTATTTTCATAGGTTTTAGTTATTATTTCAAAATTTAAAGCATTCGTTTTATCTGAATTATTTGCCGATTGTGAAACTTCTGCATTTTGATTTGTTATTTCTTGACTAGCCTGTTGCCCCTTATTACTTGCACCCTTTGACGTACTTGTATTATTAATCATTGTTTTTGAGTTACACCCACCAATAAAAATGCTCAAAGATATTAATGAGATTAATATTATTTTCTTATTCATTTAAGTGTCCTTCCTTTCCGCACTTTATAGTATTAATTATCTACACCTAATAGTTTAATACTTATTGGGTTATTAATATTTACAATTTAGTTACATATTATCACAAAATAGTTGCAGTAATTCTTTCTTATAATATAATTCTATCCAAAATATAATATTTTTTAATATTTCACATTCTTGAAAAATAGACGTTTAATTGACAATTTAGTATTAAGCTATAATTATATTAATTTACAGTGGATTGAAGGTAAATTTTTTTTTAGCTATTTTGTAAACGTTTATATGTGTATATTAGCAAAGTTTCAAGGAACTATTTTATAATAAAAACAAATTTTAGCTATTTTCAAAATAATTTGTTTGAAATTCTGGGGGTAAGAACGAAAATATTCCTCTGGAACTGAGATACATGGGTGCCTAAGAGTTCCCGAATTGACTATATATTTATAGAGGAGGAATAAAAATTATGAATAATACACATCCTGTAAAAGTACCCAACACCAACCTCAATGCTACATTTAAATTTTTATTTTATAGTATAATTGGAATATTCATGTTTTTTATTACAATAACAATAAATGGGAAAACGACTATCCCAATAGACCATTTAGTTACGGCACTAAAAGGATTATCTGCTAAAGGTGCTGGAATTTATGGGCTAATAGTTATTATTTTAGGTGGATTATATCCTTTCTACAAAAAAACATGGAACAAAGATAAGGTAACATTAGTATTTTCTTTACTTAAATTATCAGGTATCGCAATAGGATTCATGGCATTCTTTAACTTTGGGCCACGCTTTCTATTTGAAAAAGACATGATTCCATTCTTATTTAATTCGTTAGTTATCCCAGTAGGCTTAATTGTTCCTTTAGGTTCAGTATTTTTAGCATTTTTAGTTGGTTATGGACTTATGGAATTTATAGGTGTCTTAATGAAACCAATTATGAGCCCAGTATGGAAAACTCCCGGACGTTCTGCTGTTGATGCAGTTGCTTCTTTTGTGGGAAGTTATTCTATTGCATTGTTAATTACTAACAGGGTTTATAAAGAGGGAAAATATACAACAAAAGAAGCTGCAATTATTGCTACAGGATTTTCTACCGTATCTGCAACTTTTATGATTATAGTTGCAAAAACATTAGGAATAATGAATTTGTGGACTAAATATTTTTGGGTAACATTAATAATTACTTTTATCGTTACAGCCATTACTGTAAGACTAAGACCTTTAAGTCATAAATCTGATGAATACTATAATAATCAAAAGGGTAATCCTGAAATATCTAAGGGTGGAAATATATTTAAAAATGCATGGGAAGCAGGAATAGATGCTTCCAAAAATTCAGTATCAATAGGAAAAAATATTGTTGATAATCTAAAAGATGGATTTATTATGGCTATGGGAATATTACCATCAATAATGTCTGTAGGATTATTAGGATTAGTTCTTGCAAAATACACACCTGTGTTTAATATAATAGGATATGTTTTTTACCCAATAACTTTGCTGTTTAAATTACCACAACCATTGCTCGCATCAAAAGCATGTGCAGTAGGAATAGCTGAAATGTTTTTACCTGCATTGTTAGTTGTTGGTGCTCCTCTTGTAACAAAATTTGTAGTTGCGGTAGTATCAGTTTCAGGAATATTGTTTTTCTCTGCATCAATACCATGCATATTGTCAACTGATATACCAGTAAGTATACCTGAGATAATTATAATATGGTTTGAAAGGGTAGTACTTACATTAATAATAACTATACCTATTGCATATATAATATTATAAGTGAGTTACACTGACAATTTATCTAAAAAAAACAACCAAAAGTAAATATAAAAATAATAAAATATCATGAATGTATGCCACCTTACATTCATGATTTTTTATTATATTTATCCACTACATCATATCAACTCTCCCGGTGAAAGCATCTTCGAATATACCTACAACTATGAAGGTATGTTTACAAAATCGAAACAAAAATATAGTATAATACATATATAGCTAAAAGTTGAGTTTATTATTTTAAAAAAGAATCTTTAACAAAAATTATTATAAAGTAAAACATAAAAAGGATTTTAAATGAAAAATAGATTGGAGGATATAACAAAACTATGAATATTGAAAAAACAATTACCGCACTTAAGAAAAATAATTATGAGGTAAGCTTCTTTAAAACCGCCGAAGATGCGGCACTGTATTTAGACAGCAGTCTTAATGACACTTATATTGGATTTGGTGATTCTGATACTATGCTACATATGAACTTGTTTGATAGACTTGCCACGCATAACAAGGTTGTTGACCCTAAGCATTTGGTGGCAGGGAAAACATTCGGCGATACTGCAATAGAATGCCTGACTACAGATATTTTTCTGACGTCAGTCAATGCCCTATCAGAATCAGGAGAGTTTGTTAATATTGATGACACGGGTAATCGTGTAGCTGGATCACTGTTCGGTCATAAGAAGGTATATTTTGTTGTCGGCACAAATAAAATCTCGCAGTCACTTGAGGATGCCATTTGGCGTGCACGTAACATTGCTGCTCCTCATAATGCTATGAGATTAGGACTTAGAACCCCATGTGCAATAAAAGGAGATCATTGTTATAATTGTTCCAGTCCAGATCGTATCTGCAATGGCCTTGTAATTTACTATAAAAAGATGTATAACATGGATATGGAAGTCGTATTGATAGATGAAGAGCTTGGATTCTAATAAATTTATTCAACCAAGTCTTTAAATATATTGACATCTCTTTGGTAAACATTTTTACTGAAACTTTCACTTATTTTAAGACTTGCTTGTTTATAGAAAATAGATGGTGCATTACTTACTACATAATAATACACGTCTTCTTTATTATAGATGGGATTATTTAAAGTAGAAAAGATTGTACCTTCAATAGCTTTACCAGCATTTGCAGCAGCATCAATTATTAAGCAGTTTTTCTTTAAACCCTTTTGCTGCTCTAAAGATAGTATGTGCAGTCCAGTTTGATCTACCTCAATACCATTTATTATAATATCAAAGCTTTCGCGTTCTTCAATAAACTCATGCATAGTTTTTCTATAAAACATTCTTACATTATTATTAAATTTTGAAACAGCACAAAATGCTCCTTGAGAAACGTTCCCACAGCCTAGTACTGCTATATTTGTGCTATGATCTGGTATCATACCAAAGTTTAACAAAGCATGTAAAACAGAAGAATATCCAGCAATGAAGCTATTATCTTTGATAAAATTCGGTTTAATCCAATCGATTAATTTTATCTTATCTTTGTAATAAACTTGAGGATGAACATTGTCCAAATCTACAATTGTTAGATTTTTTAAATTAAATTGTGATTCCATAAAACCTTTGCCAGACCCGTTAGGATGAGTCCAACCAATAATCATTTGGTTTGGTCTAATATTTTTATAGTCATCTTCTTGAATACATTTAATTGAGAAAATTGCAGGACAATCAGAAAAAATTTCAGCACGCGTGGCTATTTTACACCCAACTTTTTCATATTCATAATCTTTTATATTTAGATTAAGTCCAAAGTTATGTTCAATCACAATGTCATTCTCAAAATCCTTTACATGCGTAGGTAATAATGCAACTCTTTTTTCATCAGGATAATTGGGGATAATAAAACCTAATTTCATACGTTAGCCCTCCTCGTATAATGTTCCAAAAACATATACTATTCTTCGATTTTTTCTACAATGATTTTCATATTGTTAAGTGTTTCTTTTAACAATGCCAGATCGTCTATATTAAATTTCTGCATGCTTTTATTAAAAGATATTTTCATAGCCTCTGTATGTTTTTCTAAACAAGTATGCCCTATTTCCGTTAGTTCTATATAGATTATCCGCCTGTCATTTTGATCTAATATCCTTTTCACCATATTAAATTCCACAAGTTTATTAACTAATACAGTTATATTCGGTTTTGACACATAAAGCATTTTACCTAAATCTGTCATGGTACAAGCACCTTCGGTTTTCAAGAAACGCATTAGATTTACGTGTGCCCTTGCTATTCCCTTATTTGTAATTGTATTGTCATTTATTACAAAAATTTTTTTTGTAAACATCGGAAAAACCGATATTAATTCATCAAAAATTTCATCAATATATTCATTCCCCATTCAATTCTCCATTCATTTAAATATATTTTTAATTTAGTTTGACTACAAAGTGAAATTATATAATAGTTACTCATTTAACTGTTATATAACATAACTATTATATAATATAACTATAAACACTATTTGTCAACTGCACTTAAATTATTATTACTTCAATAACTCTTGTACATGCAAAATCAAGGAAATGATTTCTGCCAAAAGCCACAAGGTCAAATGAGATAACTAATCATTTTCAATGTTAATATTAACTTAAAAGCAAGTAACCCCATATCAAATTGCTATAGGGTTACTTGTGTCAACATATAATAATTATATTTCCTCTAGCAAATCGTAGCTACTACCATCTTGTATTTCGTCCCCTAAATCTCGAATTTTTTCTCGATATACTCTGATTGCAAAGTACCCAGAAATTATTAGCGAAACTGTTTCTGATATTGGGAATGCCATCCATATTCCGGTTAATCCAATTAATTTACTTAGAAAAAATGCCAATGGTAATAAAATAATAATCTGTCTTGCAAAAGATATAACAAGGCTTACTTCTGCTTTACCAAGCGCTTGGAAAACCACGGAAAGAACTATTGCTACCCCAGAAAACATAAAACCTATACTGATAATTCTCAAACACTCAATCCCAATTGCCTCCATCTGTGATGTACTGCTAAATAGCATAAGCAGCTGCCTCGGAAATATTACAAATACAGTAGTACCAACCAGCATTATTGCACACGCAAATATGCAACCATACTTAACAGTTTCAAGTACCCTTTGCTTATTTTTTGCTCCATAATTATAGCCAATTATAGGCATAAGTCCTTGTGTCAATCCGAATACAGGCATATATATAAAAGATTGTAATTTAAAATATGCTCCAAATACTGCAACAGCAGTTCCAGAAAATCCTGCTAAAATCAAATTTATACCAGATACCATTACGGATCCCACCATTTGCATAAACATAGCAGGGATTCCAACTTTGAGTATTTCACCTGTGATATTTCTACTATAATGAAATTTCTTTAAATTTAGTTTTAGTCCATTTTTGTTTCTAAGTACAAGTTTAAGTGCATATAACATAGAACATATTTGACCAATAACCGTTGCTATTGCTGCCCCTCGCACATCCAATTTAGGAAAAAACAATAATCCGTAAATAAGAATTGGGTCTAAAACAATGTTGGTTATCGCACCTAATAACTGTATTCTCATAGAACTTAACATGTCACCTGTGGATCTTAAAATATTCATACACACTTCTGATATAATGCTCCCAAATGAGAACAGCATAATAATCCTAGTATACTGTGTTGCATATTTAATAACAACAGGGTCGTTAGTAAATAGCTTAGAAAACATTTGAGGTACAAATGTTGAACAAATCGCAAGCATAATCCACAATATAATACCTATTGCAAATCCGTGTTCCGCCGTATTTGTCGCAACATCTTTATTCTCCTCACCCAGTTTTCTTGACATAAATGAGTTAACCCCCACACCAAGTCCCACAAATATTGATACTATTATTAATTGTATTGGAAAAACTATGGATAAAGCTGTAAGTGCCTTCACTGATATTTTTGCTACAAACATACTGTCTACAACATTATATAGTGCTTGTACAATCATAGACAGCATTGCTGGCAACGACATCTTTATAATCAGCTTCTTTATATCCATATTACCTAGTTTATACATACTTTCTTTCATTGTTAATTCTCCTTTAATCTCGTTATATTATCTACCATTTTGGCTAGCATACTTCTTATTTTTTCTATATCATCATTTGAAATATTAGCAATGAGAATATCCTCCCATTCTTTTAGTATTTCTGTAATACTAGAAAATATATTTTTTGCTTTATCAGTTAAATATATGCCCTTTTCTCGTCTATCACTCTCGCAAACTACTCTATTAACATAATTATATTTTTCAAGATGGGTTATTATTTTTGTTATAGTAGCCTTATTAAATAAAAACAATTCATTTATTTGTGTTAGGTTAGCGCCATTGTCCTCCCATAAAAATAACAATACTTCCGCTTGAACTTTATTGAGATTGTATTTTTTTAGCTTAGCATCTACAAAATTTTTTTCATGTCTATATAATATTGAAATATTTTTTCCTATTATTTTACGCATATTTTCATCCTCCCATAATAGTTGCCCAAGAAACTATTATACATCACAATAGTTTCTTAGGCAACTATTAAGCAACAAATATTGCAAATATACAATATAATAGTTCCGTTTATGTGTTATTAATGCTTTTTTATGCTTCTAAACTTGTTTTATAGAACTTTATGGGCTAATATCTTGAATAAGAGATACATTTTTCTAAAATTCAAAAGTAATATACAAATAGAGTGATTGCTAATATTATTAGCTAATTATAAGCACTAAATGAAACAGAAGGAGGCATAAAAACATGGAGGTCGAAACACAATTAAATGGTCAACCAGATTACAGAAAACAAGCAAGAGAGCAACTAAAAGATAATAGAGGCAAGACTATATTATTTACACTGTCATACGGGATTATAGAAGCTATACTTTATGCAATAATACACTTTATATTTAAAGTTAACATGGATAATACTTTTAATATAATTTTAGTATTAACATCACCATTAGCACTAAGTTCAGCAATATTCTATGTTAAATTTAGTAAAAGCGAAAAAGTAAGATTGATGGATATACTTACCGGATTCAATAGACTTTTAGCAGCCTTAATAATTTATATAGTATTAAATATTCCAAGTATAATTCAGCAATTAATTTCATTTGTGGCGCCCAATACAGGAGCCAATAGTGGTGTAATTATTTCAATAGTTGTAGTTACTGTTTCAATTTTTATAGAATTAATCTATACAATGTCATATTATATTATAGCGGATGAGAAAAATATTGGAATAAAAGAAGCATTAATTAGAAGTAGAAAAATAATGTATGGCCATAAAATGGAATTTTTTCTTTTACAATTAAGTTTTATAGGATGGGGCTTTGTAGCATTACTTACAGTAGGTATTGGTTTATTATGGATAGTACCTTATATGGAGTTAACATATGCTAATTTCTTTTTAGATATTAAACAAAATTATAGTGAACAAACTTTAATATAAAGTATTTACATATTATTGTAGTTAATTTAGCGTTCGGTGTAAAAAGAATAGGCTATTAATAGTCTATTCTTTTTATGCTCCATAGTAATATAGGATACTTTATCATATAAACAAATGTTTATGCTGTAAATATTTGTTGTCTTTATAAAAAGATGATGCTATAATTCAAATACAAAGCAAGGTGGTGTCGAAATGGAAACGAAAGATTATGTAGTAGTGATAGGAGGTTTAAATCTTGATTTAGCAGGCCTCAGTGGAGATATATATAGAGAAAAAGATTCAAATATTGGAGATATTCAGATGACCGTTGGTGGAGTTGGACAAAACATTGCTCAAAATCTTACAAAGTTAGATGTACCTACCTATCTAGTTGGAGTATATGGTGATGATTATTTTGGTAAAATCCTTTCTGATGATTGTAAAAAGCATAATATCCAACTTGATTATGCAGAATGTGTTCCAAACACAAAAAGTTCAATTTATTTGTATGTGACTGATAATCAAGGAGATATGGTCACTGCTGTTAATGATATGAAGATTACAGAATATATGACACCCGATTTTTTTGAAAAACGCATGGATTTTATTAATGGAGCATCTATTTGTGTAATTGATGGAAATGTTCCAAAAGAATCTATTGAATGGCTACTAATTCATTGCAGTGTGCCTGTATTTGTAGATCCTGTTTCCGTTACAAAAGTTAACAGGTTTGAAAATGTATTAAACAAAATTGATACATTTAAACCAAATGAATTAGAAGCTGGCTTTCTGACGGGTGTTGATATTGTGGATGAGAAAACTGCCATGAAAGCTGCTAAGATTTTGAATCAAAAAGGTGTGAAAAATGTTTTTATCTCTATGGGATCAAAAGGAATCTTATGTTCAAGAGAGGGTGATGTTGACTCTGTTGCCATTTTACCTACTCACATTGTCAGTGTAAATGGAGCTGGTGATTGTAGCATGGCTACAATTATATGGGCACGTTTTAAGTATCTGGACAAACTAACACTTACTAAGATTGGACAACTAGCACAGGCAGCAGCAAGTTTAACCGTAGAAGTAGCACAGTCAGTTTCTCCATATTTTAATATCAAAAACTTAGAAGAACGAGCAAAAAAATATTTATAAGAGGTGCAAAGTGATGATAAAACAAATTTATTCTTTAGTGAATTATAATGAAAGTATAGCAACCATGGATGCGGGTGCAGATCATATCGGTTTGGTACCTATGCAAAGTGGTGGTGTTCCAGCACACCGTGTACCATTTGATGTTGTAGATCGTATATTTGATGAAGCTAAAAAAAGAGGAGTAAAATGTGTTGCCATTATGCTGAATAAAGATCCAGATGAAATGATTTTTATTTCAAAACGTGTAAAGCCAGATATTATGCATATTGCAGGAATGGATTTCACGGCAGATGTAGCATTTGCTAATAGGCTACATAAAGAATGCCCTGGAGTAGAGCTTATGCAGGCTGTTTTAGTAGATGGACCAGCAGCTGTAGGTAGAGCCCGTGAGTATGCAAAATTTTGCGACTACATTTTAACTGATTCAGGACTCGCTGCTGATACCGGTATTGGAGCAAGTGGACTTACTCATGATTGGAATATAGATGCTGAAATTATAAAATCCGTGAATATTCCTGTCATTATGGCTGGTGGACTTGGACCTGACAACGTAGAAGAATGTATTCGACAAGTAAGACCTTACGGAGTGGATTCCTTAACAAAAACCAGTTACAAATATGAGGATGGTATAATGGAAAAAGATATTTCAAAAGTAAAAGAATTCTGTGAAAAAGCAGATCAAGTATCAAGAGAATTAGGGCTATAAAACTGAAACACATTAGTATAAATTATATATCATGTTCTTATTTGTTCAGTAGCTTAATATAAGAAACTTTTATATCATAAATGTTAGAACCAAGGAGAGTAATATTATGGATTTTAAATTAGAACAAAAGGTAAAAGTTATTTTTTCTCGAGAACTTGGAAATACGATTGTAGAAATCTTAAAATTAGAAGAATATAAAAAACCTATGATAGCAATTGATGGATTCTTAGTCACTACACCCCCTATAAAAAACATTTTAGAAATTCTAAAAACTAATGGTTTTGAGTATTATATTTACGATAAAATTGTTTCAGATCCACCAACAGTTGTAATTGATCAGGGTGCAGAGCTATTTGCTAAAAATCAGTGTGACTGTGTTATTGGAATTGGAGGAGGCAGCTCAATCGATTCCGCAAGAGGTATCAATATTGTTCGTACTCTAGGCGGGAAAATCAGTGATTACGCATTAGGAAAAGAAATCACTGAGCTTTGTAAAGGATTGATTTCTGTACCTACTACTTCAGGAACTGGAAGTGAATTATCCAATGCATTAATAGTTACTGATCCAGACACACATGAAAAATTAGCCGTACTATCAAATAAAGCGGTAAGTGAATATGCTATCTTAGATCCTGAACTAACTATAACACTCCCTAAAAACATGACCGCCGCAACTGGTTTAGATACATTTTCTCATGCTGCAGAAGGTTATACCTCTAGGTTGTCCTCACCAATTACAGATGCAATTTGTGAAAAGATCATGTACTTAATTGTGAAATATCTTCCTAGTGCTGTAAAAAACGGTGATGACATAGAAGCAAGAGAGCGCATGATGGTTGCAGCCGCTTTAGGCGGATGGATGTTAAATAATGCAGGAACACATATTGGACATTCACAGGCTCATATCATTGGCTCACTTTATGGAATTCCACATGGAATGGCATGTGCTTATGCACTACCAGGAACACTTATGTATACAGCGCAAGCCAATTCGAAAAAAATCAAGGAAATTGGTTTGATTATGGGAGCAGAATTTTCTAAAGATCTTACTGATTTAGAAATAGGTAAAATTACTGCAGAAAGATTTAAATGGTTCAGAGATACAGTAGTCGTTATGGAACCTTTGACAAAATTTAATCTTTCAAAAGAAGATATTCTATCCAACGCACAAAAGGTAGTAGAAGAACGTTTTGCTAATAATTCACCCATGGAAATTAATCTTGATTTAGCAAAAAAGCTACTAGATATTTTTGGACAAGAATATAGTGGCTAGTCTTAATAATTTAACTTATACTCCGCACAATATATTACAAAAACCCTACATTTAATTTTAGGGTTTTTTTACTTGATTTTCATTAAAAACAGTATCTTTTAATATTTTTTAAATATATTTGTAGAAAATTCTTTAAGTTCTTCTGTTTCATAAGTTCCCACATTACTTTTGAAGTCGTGTCATAATTTATGTTTGTTACCTCTATTCCATAATTGACAAATGCTTGGGAACTTAGCTCACCAAATATTTTTCTTGGGCCAGCTTCATGAAATGCATCTAAAAATTTACCAAACCTATCATCATTTCAGCCATTATTCCATAAGAAATATCCGTCTTCCTTCCTAAACTTTTTTCTAAATTTAAGTTGAACACTTCTGGCAATTTGAGCTGTTCACAAAGCCCTACCATAAAATTCATTTTGCAATCATAGTACATTTCCATGTCAATTGATAATATATCATTCATATCCATAAGTTTACTCACCTTCAGAAAGTATTTTATGAATATATTCGACATAAATATTAAAATTCCTTGAATTTCATATATACACTTGAAAATTTGGAGATTGGTTTTAAAGTATAGAATATATTTGCATTACTTAGCAAATAGTACATAGCTCCAAAGTATATCGTCTTTAACAAAGCAGTGCTAAAAGTAACCTTGCCAGTCCAATACATATTTTGGACCGTAAGCAAAAATCAAACATAACTATAAAGATTTCTAAAAATAACACGAGATATGTATTAACATCCTATTACAATTCTTTTGTTGATACTACTGGGAAGACAACTCCACGAAGCATTGATAGATGATAATATGACAACTTATGGAGATCATATATTGGTAGTGAATTTAAAATGTTTATCTTGAATTTCTGGGGAGAGATTTAACGATGAAAATTGATATTACGCATACGCAGATTTTATACGTTAAGATATTTGTTACGAATAGCAAAACAAATTGTATTTACAATTTGTTCACGTCTGCCGGGGGGTCTTCTAATTTTTGAAAAAAAGTTGCTTTTTTTCAAAAAGGAATTCTTGTGATAATTTTGGGTTTACAGTTTCTTGCGTTTCCATGGTACTGATGGCAGCAGCATAGGCATATTTTAAAGCTTCTTCCCATTTCATATTATTCTGTAATCCCCAAATCAAAGCTCCAGTCAATGTTGCACTAGCACCGTTAGTATTTACAACAAATGAGTGATTAACTTTAAGGTGGTATTTATTGTTATAGTTTTTAAAAAACAGACCACTATTTATGGAAAAGACAATGATATTTTTTACACCTTTACTTAACATAAAATCAACAGACTGGTTAAAACTAGTATATTCTTCATTCAATTGTGATAACAATTGTGCCAATTCATTTTTGGTCGTTATTAAAATTTCAATCTTCTTTAAATTGTGAATAAGTCGATTATTTTTGTTTAATGATACAGTTTTGACTACTAATGGGGATGTAACCTTTTTACAAATATAATTAATCGTATCTTCTGGGAGGTTAGTATCGATAATACAATATTCAGAATTATTGATTCTGTCTAGATTTTTTTCAATAAAAGCAGGTGTCATATTATTATATATATTCATATCATCAATTCCAGTTATCCTTCTTCCATCAGCATCATTAATATATAAAAATGAGGAGGTTGCTTCTCCTTTAATTATTTCACAGTATTGAACATCCATATTATTTTCTTTTGCATCGTCTAAAAATTTTTTTCCATTTAAATCATCACCAAAAACAGAGATGAAATAATTTGGAATCTCCAGTTTTGTTAATGTGAGAGAAATATTGCGACCTGCTCCGCCCATCAGATGGACTATTTTTCCAGGATTGGAGTTATTACGTACTAATTCATCCTTCGGACTACCTGAAATATCAATATTGACTCCCCCTACTATCGTTACAAAACGTGATTCGCTTAAAACATATCCTTTTCCTTTAATATAACCTTTTTTTGTTAAATTATGAATGTGAGCGGCTACTCCAGAACGAGTAATACCAAGCATATCGGCAAGTTCATATTGTGAAATCATTGGCTGGTGCTTAATTATTTTTAGAATCTCCAATTCTCGGTCTGTCATATTATCCTCAATCCCTCCTTTCATTAGAATGCTACATTCATAAAACATGCTGTGTATCTTTGGTTGAACTATCCCTTATCTTACAGTATTAATTAAAAATATTATATCATAAAAACCATTCCTCTAACAAACACTTTTATGTTTACTTTTCCCCTTCTCAATCAAGTGAAATTTTGGTATAATAACCATAGTTTGTTTTATATTGTTATATCCATAAGTTAGACTTATTAGAATTACATTATTTGAGTTTCTTATTTATTAATTGACAATCTCTTATTTATTTTATATGAAATTATATAAAAACTAAATGTTCACATATACCATTTAATTTATATAGCTTAATAAAGGTGGGATCAATCTTGAAAAACAACATTAACATTATAAGAAAATTTAGTATATATATTAAAAGGCATTATGTAATCTTACTGGCATTTTTTCTGCCTGCCTTTATCCTGGAAATCGCCTATATAGCTGTTAGAATTTTTCCCTTTGGAAATTGGAGTTTATTAATATCAGACTTGTACCATCAATATGCTCCCTTTATCGCAATTTTGCATGACAAGCTTAGATCATCTGCAAGCCTTCTTTACTCCTGGTCAGGCGGCCTTGGGGTGAATTTCTTGCCGTTATTTGCCTATTATCTTGCCAGCCCAATAAATCTTATAACTATTTTATTCCCACCAGAGTATTTGACTGAAGTTGTACTTGTTTTGACACTTATAAAGGTAGGTCTTGCAGGGTCCTGTTTTGCATTTTACCTGAAGGCTGTTCATGGTGAACAAAATCTGATTACTGTAGGTTTCTCATTACTTTATGCGCTCTCCGGTTTTGTACTTGCCTTTTGCTGGAATATTATGTGGATGGATGCGATTTATCTTCTACCCCTCATTATGATTGGCCTAATAAACTTGATACGTCAGGGTAAAGGTATTTTTTTCTGCATTACTCTTACCATTGCTCTTTTGTCCAATTTTTATATGGCCTTTTTTATTTGCTTTTTCACCTTGCTCTATTACCCCGTTTGTCTCTTTAAATATCATGATTTTAAAAAAACATCTTTGCTAATAAAAAGGACATGTCAATTTGCAGGATTTTCGCTGCTGTCCGCTGGGTTATCAGCCATACTTCTGCTACCAACATTTTTTCAATTAAAATCCACCTCAGCAGCAGGTGATATATTCCCAAAGACACTGACGAACTATTTCGATTTATTTGATTTTATAACCAGACATTTTACAGCTGCATCTCCTTCTATTCGCGAAGGTGCACCCAATATGTATTGTGGAATTGTTGTTTTAATACTCATTCCAATCTATTTTTTAAGCAAAAGCATTCCGCTGAAGGAAAAATTATGGAATCTTGCTCTTCTTCTGGTTTTAACCCTAAGTTTCAATATTAATATATTGAATTTTATTTGGCATGGCTTTCATTACCCTAACCAGCTTCCATATCGATTTTCCTTTGTTTACATCTTTCTCGTATTATCCATGAGCTATGAAGCTTTTAGAAAACTAAAGGAATTTAATGGAAAACAAATAGGCAATATATGTTTATCTATTTTGGGTGTTATTCTTATCTCACAGAAATTTGATAATTTATCAATTGGATTTCACACCATATATATCAGTGCAACTTTTATTATTTTATATGCAGTGGCCCTTACCATTGATCGCTCGTGCAATATCAGACCATCCCTTAAAACTCTAATTATATTTCTTATACTTACTGCCGAGATAACCACTAATACCATTGCGACAATTATTAAAATTGATTCAACTGAAGGCTACTCAACTCGAAATAGCTATGCAAGCGGAACGGAAGTTTCCCAAATTCGTGATCAGCTTTCTGCTATTTCGCAGAAGGATAAAGACTTTTATCGTTTGGAGATACTGCCATCCCAAACCACCAATGATCCTGCTCTGTATAATTATCGAGGCCTATCGATTTTTTCTTCCACTATCTCCGCAAAACCTGTAAAAATGCTTGAGAATCTCGGGTACTCTAGCAACGGTATTAACAGTTACGACTACGAGGGCTCCACTGCAATACTGGATTCTCTTCTCGGCATTAAATATCTGATTTATCGAAACATGGCTATTGATGAAAAATTGTACAAACAGACTGCAACCACCGACAAATTAAAGATTTTTACAAACCCTTATGTTTTGCCGCTGGGCTTTCAGTCTACCATTGGGCTAAAAAACTTTGACAGTAGCTCAGGGCCTAATCCACTTGAAACTCAAAATCTTCTTATAGAAGCTATTTGTGGTGTACCTGATGTTCTAATCCCTATTGACCAAACGCAGGGAATTCAAAATAACCTTGAATATAGCGGCAATAGTTCACCCTATTATAGCTTTAAGCGAATTAATAAGGATAGTGATTCTAAAGCAAGTATTGATTTTGCAATAAATAAAGCCCAGCAAGTCTACCTATACTATAAGACACCCTCTAATATGAAAGGCAGTGGATTTGTTTCGACCAATGGCAAAAAAGTTGAATTTAATCCAAGACATTCCTCTATACTTAATCTTGGATTTTGCAAGCCTGGGTCTTCTGCAGAGCTTAAAATTAATTTTGATAAGTCAAGTGCTGAAACCGGACAATTTAAAGTATATGCCTACACTTTGAATATACCCGCATTTAAAAAGGCGATATCACTTATCCGCAAAAAATCAATGACAATTGAAAACTTTACTGATACCAGCATCTCCGGTCACGTGGATGCAATAAGTGACGGACTGATGGTAATGTCCATACCTTTTGATAAGGGGTGGCATGTCAAAGTGGATAACCAGGAGGTTAAAACACAGGCTGTGGATGATTGTTTATTGAGCTTTGATCTGCTAAAAGGCTCCCATAAGATTGAATTGTGGTTTTTTCCAGAAAAACTTTTCATGGGGCTTATGATTACCTTGGTATCCGTTCTAATACTACTCTTTGTTTTCATAAAAAAGTCAGACATCATGGTTCCCACTATTAAACATCTCAGAAAGGGGGTTAAATAACAATGGAAAAGTCATTTATCACAGTTGTCATTCCGGTATACAACGAAGAAAGCCAGATTTGTGAAAATATCAGTGTTATTAGGACGTATTTAGAAGAAACAGGTATGCAGTTTATGATTTTGCTTGTTGATGATGGCTCCACTGACGGCACATGGTCCAGACTTAAAATGCTTTCTGAGAAAACTCCATGTATTAAAGCATTGAGACTTAGCAGGAATTTTGGCAAAGAAGCAGCACTTTGTGCAGGACTAGAAGCTGCTGAGGGCGATTGCTGTATAATCATGGATGCTGACCTGCAGCACCCACCTACATTAATACCTGAGATGATAAGGTTATGGAAGTATGAGGGATATGATGTTGTGGAAGGTGTTAAGGCCTTACGTGGAAATGAGAGCATGATTAAAAAAGTAGGAGCTAATTTATTTTATCGTATACAAAGCAAGCTTTCCGGATTTAATATGCAGCAGGCTTCAGATTTCAAGCTATTGGATAAAAAAGTTATACTAGCATGGCATAGCATGAACGAAAGAGGTACCTTCTTTAGGGGAATGTCAGCTTGGGTTGGGTATAATCGAATAAGCATCCCCTTTAATGTAGGAATCAGGACAAAAGGAGTTTCAAAGTGGTCTGTTTTTAATCTGTGCGCACTTGCAGTTAAAGCCATTACCTCTTTTTCATCATTTCCACTTTATATAGTTACTTTTACGGGGGTGCTTTTTCTTATTGGCGCGTTGGTACTTGGAATCCAGACACTGTACATGAAGCTTATGGGTATGGCCTTGAGTGGCTTCACAACAGTTATTCTGCTACTCCTCATTATTGGAAGCTGCTTAATGATAAGTCTTGGAATTATAGGAACCTATATTGCCAGAATATATGAAGAAGTTAAATACAGGCCAAGATATATTGTTGCAGACGAAATTAAGAATAATGAGGATCTCCTAGTGAAGTAAAACCCATAGGATTCCGTAACAATGAGAACGCAAACTTGCATATAGAATAACCAAAGCAGAAGTTTAAATTTTATAAAAATGACACAAAAAAAAGGTTGTCCATTCAATAGGCAGCCTTAAATTATTTTTCTTTGAATGCAAAAAACCTCTGCCCTACATAGTTAAGCGAAGCGAACAGAACCATCCCAAAAACCATAGAAAACTGTTCAACTATACTCTTTGATAGTGAAATATTCGAAAGTATCCTTGTTACAATTGGTTTTGAGATACTATATGCCATTAAATAACAAACAGCAATATTCACGGTAAATCTTAGTGCTGTTTTTACATTAGATTCTCTATTTCTAAAAGTAAAATTTTTATTAAGAAAAAAGCTTAGTATACTTGCTAATATATATGATACGGCAGAAGACCCCCAATAACCAAAGCTAGATAAATTATACAGCAAAAACATTATTCCGGTCCCAAATATAGTATTTATTACTCCTACTAATAAGAATTTCAAAAACTTTATATCAAGCAATCCTTTTTTTCCCATAATCAAACTCCATCTTCTACATTATTTGAATAAAACATACACAGATACAAACAATCACATATAAGTTACAAATTGTTCACTGAAATTTTAATTGTATCACATATATTTGTGGACTTCCAATAATAGTCTTGTACAAGCTTACTTATGATACGGTAAATATTTTAGAAATAATATATTAATATGAATTCGGCTGTATAAGAAAAAGCTAATGGTGTTATTTTTGTTACTATGTGATAAAAAAGTGCGTACTTACAATTTAAATACACTGTGTTAAAATAACATATAGACACCAATAAGAAAGTTAGGAATAATAAATTTAAGCAAGGGGATTAAAAAAATGGATCTTATAACTGTAAATGAAGAAAAATGTATTAAATGCAAACAATGTATTAATGAATGTCCATCATTTGTTCTAAAAATGGGAAAAACGGTTCCAGAAGAAGTAGCAAATACCACTTGCATTGCCTGTGGGCATTGCGTTGCTATATGCCCTACTGGAGCTATAGATAATAAAAAAACACCGCTTTCAAATCAAGTAGCTGGAAAAGAGTTTCCTAAATTAAATGTAGATCAGGCAGAGCATTTCTTAAGGTCACGTCGTTCTATAAGAACTTATCAAGACAAGTCTGTATCAAGAGATAAGCTAACAAAATTAGTTGATATTGCAAGGCTAGCACCTACTGGAAGTAATAGTCAAGGTATATCATTTGTTGTAGTTGAGGACAAGCAATTAGTTAAAAATGCTGTTGAACTTATAATTGAAATGTTGGAAAAATCACCATTAAATGACGCATACAAAGGATTAATTAATGTTTACAGAGAAACTGGAGCTGACCCAATTTTGCGAGGTGCCCCAAACTTAATTATGACTACTGCAGACAAAGACTTTCCAATCGGAAGAGGTAATTCTATTTCTTCTTTGACTTATCTAGAATTATTTGCACCTTCGCTAGGGCTTGGAACTTGTTGGGCTGGATATTTTGAGTATTGTGCATCCCTTAAGGATTCACCACTGCTTAAATTATTTAATATTCCAGAAGGAAAAACCATAACAGCTGCTGTTATGGTTGGATATCCTAAGTATAACTATAAGAGGTTAGTCGATAGAAATCCATTAGAGGTCACTTATCTATAATATTATATATCTAACAGACAGTTTAAAATAACTGTCTATTAGATATTTTTTATGTTTTTTTACTAGAAAGTATAAACTCCCAGTTTTCACTATGACCTCAGACATCATAAGAAAAACTGGGAGTTTATGTTCAACTTTTCTAATTAAATACTTGTACTTATTAATACTATTTTTGTTTATTATCTCTCTCAAATATAACTTTTCCTGCACAAACCTTAGACTGATTAAACCACATGCATTTTGCACAGTTTAAGCATTTTCCAGTATCTTTGCCCTCTTTGGCATCATTTGCCCAATTAGGATTTATAAGAAATCCTTTAGCAATATCCACAATGTCTACATTTGTTTCATTTAATATATCTTCTGCAATTTCCGCGGAATTAATTCCGTTAACTGCAAATACTGGAATTGAAACTTCTTCTTTAATTTTTTGCGCTGCATAAACAGCATTGGAGTATTTATAATCTTCATTTACATGCATTTCCTGTTCGCTCATAAATCCATAAGAAATATCGAGGAAATCTACTCCATTTTTTTCTAATACTTTAGCATAATGTATTCCATCTTCTATTGTTGGTTCAAATCCTCCCAAACGGATTCCAACAATAAATTCTTTTGGTGTTACTTTTCTAATTCCAGCTATTATTTCTACAACAAATTTTTCGGGATTTTTACCATATTCATCAGTTCTTTTCTTTCAGACCATCTGGATATTCTACTGGAATTAAGCCAAAAGAGTCATTATTGTTTACTGACCAACAGTATTATTTTAAGTGCAATGTAGGATTAATACAAGTACGCACTTTTTTTATTATTAGTTTCATAAATAATACTATTGGAATTTGCAGTATTAAAATTAGAAATGAATTGGATTAATTAAACACAAAACAAAATTAGGGTTATTTTTAATAATAATTAATTTTATATTATTATTTTGGCCAGCAATTCTTTGGTATATGGGAACTCTGATTTGTGGAGTATAGAAATTCATAAATAAGTATTAGCCTGAATCAAATTG
Source organism: Clostridium sp. (assembly GCF_050717535.1). Taxonomy (GTDB): domain Bacteria; phylum Bacillota; class Clostridia; order Clostridiales; family Clostridiaceae; genus Clostridium_AD. The sequence goes on along the minus strand of NZ_JBOITM010000076.1, from coordinate 24,177 downwards.
TTTGATTCAGGCTAATGCTATATTACTTTTCGTTTTTTCTTATTAGCTGTACATGGAAATTTAAAGATGCTAAATACTTTAAAATATTGACCTTATCTATAGTCTTTAAAATGGGGCTAATGGCAAGCAAATACTTCATATAAAATTTTCCGTATTATTTCCTACCTTTTTTGTACCATACTTTTAAACCTATAAGCAATCCAGCCCCAATTGTAGATGCAATGCCTGTATATATTGCAACTTTTCCTTTGACCGTTTTATTTTTTGGTGTTTTATTTTTGGTTACTTTAATTGTCTTATGATAATCTTCCATCAAGTTTTCATACTGTTTCTTGTTTATATTCCCCACACCTATACCCATAACCTTACAATTCATGCCTGCAAAATAATTGATTTTTTCTGATATGTAACAATTAAATGTATGTATTTTCTGTGGTGTTGAACTTCCATCATTCCATAATTCAACTCCAAATAATTCTTCATATATAAATTGATGTTGAAAAACAACTAAAGAATAATTACCTGGTTTTGAGTGATATATATTAATATACCCATCTTTTGCAATAAGATTATCAATATGCCCCTGGTATAAAACTAAAATGTTCTTAGATGAATTCTCATTCTTAATCTTATCAAATAATTCTCTACCATCAAATGAATAAAATAATTCAACTGTAGTTATATTATTCTTCACTAAAGCTAGCTTGATCATATCTATATATGAGTCAATGTATTGTATATCTTCTGGAAATTTGTTTTTGTAATCATTTATTGACTTTTGAGTTTTTTTATTAAACATACCATTGATAAATTCCATTTTTATACACCTCTCTTCTTCCCTGTAAGATTTGTTAATCTTATTAGTTTATCATATGTTTCCCTCTTTGTTTGCTTAACATAACATATATTTTTAATTTTTATTTCAACAAACATAAGTTGTCCATTAAATTCCCAACTTATTTGTTTTTGAGTGTTACTTGTTTCTAATTATTACATTTGATAAATATCCACCTAAAATATTCTTGATTTTATTTAATTCAGATTCATTAAACCCAGTCAAAACATCCTTTTTGTTATTTCTTTTGTATAAAATATCACCAGAATCTAAATAGTTTTGGATATAATACTTACTCTCTCCTTTTAACATTTTTCCAATGTTCTCAAAATTTCTTAAAGTGTGAATTCCTTTTACAACAGTAGTTCTAAATTCATAATCAACTTTATTTTCTTTAAGAAGATCAATAGATTTTTTTATATTATCTAATAACTCATGGTCTTTTACGCCACAAGCATCAAGATAATTTTCTATATCTGATTTTATATCCATGGCTACATAATCTATGAGTCTCTCATTTATCAATTCTTTTATAAGTTTTGGATTAGTTCCATTTGTATCAATCTTTACTTTTAAACTAGTAGAAGCTTTAATCTTTATTATAAAATCTTTCAAATCTTCGTATATGGTAGGTTCTCCTCCACTAATGCATACCCCTTCTAATATATTCACTCTTTTGTTTAAAAAGTTCAATATATCTTGCTGGAAGTAAACCTCTGTAGACTCATTTAATACTAATGAAGAATTGTGGCAATACGGACATCTAAAATTACATCCACTAACAAATAACATACAAGCTAAATGGTTTGGATAATCTAATAACGTGGTTTTATTTATTCCCGAAAAATTCATGTTTGCCTCCTACATATAACACTACAAATCACTAATATTATTGTTCTAAATATTTTATAATATTTGATGCATTAACATACTTTGAATAACCGTTTTCTGTTGGAATCATCAATGTTGGAGCTGACATTATTCTATTTTTTTTACAGAATTCTATATTTTCATCTGCATATATTTCATTGTATTTAATATTCAGTTCTTGCATAAGTTGTGTAACAGCCTTGCAATTTGGACAAGTTTTGGTGGTTAACAAAATTATAGTAGACTTTGATTCTTGTTTTTCTTCTGTGTTTTCAACTATTGCTTGTTTTTCTTTATCACAAGCTACTTCTTTTTTAGTATCATAAAGAACGTAAGTTTTTCTATTTTTATATTCCTGAGATTTTCCAACATTCCAATTTTTAATTGGACGATAATAACCAGTAATTCTACTATAAACTTCTGTTTCTTTTCCACAATGAGGACAAATAAATTGTTCTCCTAGTAAATAACCATGTTCTGCACATACAGAATAAGTTGGAGAAATTGTATAGTAAGGCAATTTATAATTTTCAGCAATTGCTTTTACAAGTTTAGCTGTTGATTTCCAATCTGGCAACTTTTCTCCAAGAAAAGCATGAAACACTGTTCCAGATGTATATAGCGGTTGAAATTTATCTTGGATGTCTAATGCATCAAATAAATCTTCCGTGTACTCTACAGGTAAATGTGATGAATTAGTATAGAAAGGATCATCTCCTTCTTCACCTGCAGTTTTGATATCTGGGAATCTGTCTTTATCATGTTTAGCAAATCTATAGGTAGTACCTTCAGCAGGTGTAGCTTCAAGATTATACAAATCACCATATTTTTCTTGATAATCTGACAATTTAACTCTCATGTAATTTAACACATCTTGTGTAAATTTTTGAGTTTTATCATCTGTTAAGTCTTTACCTAACCATGATGCATTTAGTCCAACCTCGTTCATACCAATTAATCCTATTGTTGAAAAATGGCTATCAAAATTACCAAGGTACCTTGCTGTGTATGGATACAACCCATCCTTTAACATCTTTGTTATAAATCTTCTCTTAATTTTAAGTGAACGAGCGGCTACATCCATTAAATGTTCTAATCTTTCATAAAATTCTTCAGGATTTTTTGACAGGTAAGATATTCTAGGCATATTGATTGTTACTACACCAACAGAACCAGTACTTTCTCCCGAGCCGAAGAATCCGCCAGACTTTTTACGTAGTTCTCTAAGGTCTAATCTCAAACGACAACACATTGACCTAACATCACTTGGCTCTATATCACTATTTACATAGTTCGAGAAATATGGTGTTCCATATTTTGCAGTCATTTCGAATAATAATATATTGTTTTCTGTATCTGACCAATCAAAATCCTTAGTAACTGAATATGTTGGAATTGGATATTGAAATCCACGTCCATTTGCATCTCCTTCAATCATAATTTGAATGAATGCTTTATTGAGCATATCCATTTCTTTTTTACAATCCTTGTATTTAAATGTTTGTTCTTTTCCACCAACAATGCAAGGTAATTCTGCTAAATCATTAGGGATTGTCCAATCAAGAGTAATATTAGAAAACGGAGCTTGAGTTCCCCATCTGCTAGGTGTATTTACCCCATAGATAAAGGATTGGATACATTGCTTAACTTCTTTATATGATAACCCGTCCTTTTTTACAAAAGGGGCTAAATACGTATCAAATGAAGAAAAGGCTTGTGCTCCTGCCCATTCATTTTGCATGATACCGAGAAAGTTTACCATTTGATTACAAAGTGTTGAAAGATGACTAGCTGGTGCAGAAGTAATTTTACCAGGAACACCGCCTAATCCTTCTTGTAATAATTGTTTAAGAGACCAACCTGCACAATAACCAGTTAACATTGATAAGTCATGAATATGCATGTCTCCCTCTTTATGAGCTTTGCCAATTTCTTCATCATAAACTTCTGATAACCAATAATTAGCAGTAATTGCACCTGAATTATTAAGTATAAGCCCTCCTACTGAATATGTTACAGTAGAATTTTCTTTGACTCTCCAGTCTTCTATATTAACATACTTATTAACTATACTCTTATAATCAATATTTGTTTTTCCGATATTCCTTGCCTTTTCTCTTTCTTTTCTATATAATATATATGCTTTTGCTACATCTGTATATCCGGAATCAATAAGGACTGCCTCTATGTAATCTTGAATTGTTTCAACTGATATTTCATCATCTTGTATATCTACACTAAACTTAGCAGTTGTTCTAAGTGCTAACTTTTCAAGAATATTTTCATCTGAATATTTATCGGTTGCTTTGAATGCCTTTAAAATAGCATTCTGTATTTTTTCCAAATTGAATTCCACTTTCTTCCCACTTCTTTTTGAAACTTTTAACATATTTTTTTGTCCCCTCTCAAATCTGTAGTTTTTACTATTAATGTATTATATATGGTTTTATATTCTAATATTTCATCTACATATTGTAATTAACATTTAAAACTGAAACGATTATATTATTACAACTAAATCTTTTAAAACAAAAAAGCCTTCTAACTAAAGCATTAAAAGGTAACAATCGAAAACGTATGTTAATCATATAAGATCAACAAATAAATTCCCATTATAATGGCCTCCCTATTACTCGTAGAGTTTTTAGCGCAAAATATAGGCAGGTCTTCTGACTCAAGAATCATTATTTAAATACGCCTTCCCCGTTTCCAAGTGGCATAATGTATCTAAATTCATCTATTACAGCTACGAGATAGTTCAGGATTTTAACCTGATTCCCTTTTAATTAATTGTATTAATTAAACCTATATTTTATTATTTGATTTTTTTACTCATATGTCTATTGTATAATACAGACAATATTATACCACAAGATTAATACTGTAGCTAGGATAACTTAGCCCCAAATACAAGCTTTTGCTTCTTTCCCAATTAGGCACGGCATACTAAATTCTTTATTGTATAGTCTTTTATTTCGCCTATATCCAATTTACGGTAATAATAGTATAGTTAAATAAATACATGCTTTATAAAATCGTGTTTTGGCATTAGTAGTATAAAGTATAACTAGAATTAATCGATAATCTATATATATATAGTTTTGAAGAAAAATTCATTAAAATGTTTTGAAACAAAGCATATGATAGTTAAATTAATAAAAGAGTGAGGGAGATAGGATTAATGAAGAAGTTATCATCAAAAGCACTAAGTATAATAATAGTATTATCAATGATTTTACCATCAACAAATACAGTTTTTGCAAAGGGGTTAATTATCAATAGGATAACTCCTGTTAACAATGCGGCAGGTACATCTGACACAGTAACAATATCAAGTTTAGCGGTAGGAGATATAGTTAAAGTATATGCTGATGCAACCAGTGAAGCAGCCATAGGGTCAGTAACAGCAACATCGATAACAAGGTCAATAGTAGTGTCAGGAAAAAGAATATCGGGAACAGAAACATCAGCAACCGTAAGTATTCCACAACTTGGGGTAGACGCAGGAAATATATATGTGTCAGTAACAAGCAAGGGCCTAATTGAAAGTGATAGAGTTAAAGTGTCATATGATGCAGAAGCGCCAACTATAATATCACCAATTATGAAGGGAACTACTGTAAATAATTCAGTTGGAACACCAGATACAGTAACAGTTAAAGGTTTAGCATTAGGAGATATAATTAAAGTATACCAATCGGCAACAGCAGATGGAGCATCAGGGATAGGCTCATCCATAGGAACAGCAACAGCTGTAGCAGACAAAGTAAATGGTATAAGAGCAATAGCAACTATTCCACAACTTGGGGCCGCAGGAGGGAATATATATGTATCTGTTACAAGTAAGGGTTTGCTTGAAAGTGATAAATTAATAAAAGTACAATATTTCGCAGAACAAAGGTCAAGTACACCATTCGTATCTAATATAACAACAAATAATAATGCAATGGGGACATCAGATACAGTAACAGTTACAAATTTAATAGTAGGAGATATAGTTAAATTATACTCAGATGCAACATCAAATGGAAAATACTCAGTAGGAGAAGCCATAGGAACGGCAACAGCAACTGCGGGAACAGCAACAGTAAGTATTCCACAACTTGGGGTAGGAGCAGGAAATATATATGTGTCAGTAACAAGCAAAGGTTTGATTGAAAGTACTATAACAACAGCAATAGCATATTTGGCAGAGCCTAAATCAATTGCACCATTTGCAGCTGATATACAGACTGTTAACAATGCATTAGGCACCCCAGATATAGTAACAATAAGAGTTACCGCTTTAGTATCAGAAGATATAGTTAACGCATACCAACCGGTAATAGATTTAGTAGCAGGAGATATAGTTAAGGTATATCAATCGCCAACAGGTGGAATAGCCATAGGAACAGCAACAGTAACATCAAAAATAATAACATTAGGATCACAACAAATACGAATAACAGAAGTCAAAGCAATAGCAAATGTTCCACAACTTGGATCAGTAGCAGGGAATGTATATGTAGCAGTAACAAGCAAGGGTTTGCTTGAAAGTGATAGAACAAAAGTTGCATATGCAGCAGAAAAAGCAACTGTGATTTCACCACGTACAGCAGGAACTACTTTAAACAATGCAGTAGGAACACCAGATACAGTAACAATTACAGGCTTAGAAGTAGGGGATATAGTCAAAGTATACTTAGCGCCAATAATAGAGGGAATACCTTTAGCCGCAGCAACGGCAACGGCAGACAAAGGGAGTAATGGTGCAATAGCAACGGCTAGTATTCCACAATTTGGCACAGGAGCAGGAAATGTATATGTAACAGTAACAAGTAAGAATTTTCTTGAAAGTGATAAGTTAATAAAAGTACCTTATTTTGGAGAGAAAAGATCAAATACGCCATTCGTATCTAATATAACAACAAAAAACAATGCAGTAGGCACAACAGATACAGTAACAGTTACAAATTTGCAAGTAGGAGATATAGTTAAAGTATACTCAACATCAACAGGAGATGGAAAATCAACTATAGGAGAAGCCATGGGAACAGCAACAGCAACAGCAGACAAATCCTCCACGGCAATAGCAAAAGTAAGTATTTCACAACTTGGAACAGGCGGAGGACATATTTATGTTTCGGTAATAAGCAAGGGTCTCCTTGAAAGTGATATAACAGAACCAATAGTATATTTGGCAGAAATAAAATCATCTACACCATTTGTATATAACATAACAACAGAAAACAATGCATATGGAACATCAGATACAGTAATCGTTAAAGGGCTATCAGTAGGAGATGTAGTTAATGTTTACTCTAGATCAACAATTGATGGAACAAGAGGTCTAGGAAAATCCATAGGAACAGCTACAGGAGTAGCAAATACAGTAACCACAGGCATGGTAGCAACTTCAACTGCAACAGTAATTATTCCACAAATTGGAGTAGCGAAAGGAAATATCTATATATCAGTAACAAGTAAGGGTTGTCTTGAAAGTAATATAACAAAAGCAGTAGAGTATGATGCAGAAGTAAAAACAGAAGCACCTATTGTAGTCCACTAGAAAATAAACGAATTAAGTTTGTGACAAGTAGTGGTGCATTTTGTTACTTAACCGTAATATTTTTAACAGGTATATAAAACAAAGATAAAATAGCCTTCATCTTAACTAAGATGAAGGCTATTTATTATCTTCATTACTAATTTTCTAAAATATGCTGCTCTCTGAATAAGCATGAAACAGCATCATCGTAATCGCATAATTTTTCTGATTTTTTAATTTTTTTTGCATATTTTGCGTTATCAGAAAACATAGGAATCATATAAAACCATAACTCTTTCATTTTGTACAACACATTCCTATCTCCAAAAAGTATTCCTTTATAATCTTCATAAATTTTATCATGAAAATCTCTAAGCAATTTTTTTTCGAGTTTAATATTATTTGTAATATCACTAATCATTCCAGGATTTCTTAATAACCCCCTGCCAAACATTATAGTATCTACACTAGGGAACTCAGTGAAAAAATTCTTGTAATCACTGATTGTAAAAATATCACCATTATAGCAAACCGGATTTTTGCTTAGTGTCAATGCTTCTTTAAAAATTTTCAAATTAGGTGTATTTTTATAAAAATCCTTTTGAGTCCTTGGATGAATAATAAGCTCTTCTATAGGATATTTGTTAAATATTTCTATTAAATCATAAAATTCTTCTGGCTTATCTTTTCCTATTCTGGTTTTTAATGATATTTTTGTTATGGACTCAGAAAATATTTTGTCCAAAAAAACATCAAGTTCATCTCTTTTTGAAAGAAATCCGGACCCTCTATTTTTTGAAACTACAGTTCCAGAAGGACACCCCAAATTTAAATTGATCTCATTATATCCCATTAGCTTTATTTTCTTTGAAGTATGAATAAAGTCTTCTGCATTGTTGGTTAGTAATTGTGGAATCAAAAGAAGTCCTTGGTTGTTTTCAGGCAAAATATCATTTAATTCTCTTGTTTTAAAACTTTTGCTTTGATTTGCGGGAATGAAAGGTGAAAAGTATTTATCTATATTATTGAATAAAGCATTGTGGGCATTTCTATAAATGTACCCCGTCAAACCTTCCATAGGTGCAAAATAAAAATTCATTATTGACCCCTGTTATTTTTACCAACTAAGCCTCCACCATTACCTGATGATGCACTTTGTGTTCCATAAATGGCTGCTCGCTTATCATTTTTTTGAGAAGATGACTTTGCTTTTTTTTCTTCAATAATTTTTTTCATCATTTCCATGTTTTTATTTATATCATTTTTCATATTTTTACCCTCTTTTTTTTTATTTTTTTACTATCTTTAAGTACCTTATAAATTATGCCTTCTAAATTAATACTCACAATAAATTTTTTAAAGATATATCTTGTTATTTTACTAATTCATTATACCCCACAAACGTGCCTTTGAGTAGCACCTACAAAAAATATAATTTTTACGTAAAAATACAAAAGTAGAGTAGCTATGATGCAGACTTAGGAAGCCGCATCATAGCTACTCTACTTGAAAATTACCTAATATAACTATGTTTTTAATTCTAAGAATATATGTATTTTTTACTTTACTCGTCTACCTGTTATAAAATCTGATCTTGTCATATCTGAAACTTTAATTACATCCCCTGTACTAGGAGCATGTATATATGTATTATTGCCTATGTAAATACCTACATGGTGAGGATTACCAACACTTCCAAATAACACTAAATCTCCCGTTTGTAGGTTACTTCTAGACACTTGTTGACCATCATTTATTTGATTAAAGGTTGTCCTACCTATAGATATTCCAAAATGTGCATATACATATTGAGTGAATCCTGAGCAATCAAAGCCAGATGGTGTTGTCCCACCCCATAAATATGGTGTACCAAGAAATTCAGACGCATAGGCTATTACTGCATTGCTTGATAAATTTGATGTTCCTCTTGAAGGTGTATATTTAGCTTCTGATTGATTTATTTGATTTATTTTTGTCAAACTTTCAGTAACTGATTGTGAATTGCTTGTCCCAGCTGGCAACATATTAACCTTGCCATTTAACTCTGCTATTAATTTGGTCTGTACTCCTTTTGTGGCAATTATCTTGTCCAACTTTTGTTTATCTTCTACATTCAAAGCCAGTAATAAAGCTTTTCTCTTATTTAAACTTATCTGCTTATCATCTAATTCTTTTTTTGTAGCTTTAAACTCATCCACTACTTTTTTATCAAACTGAATAATAGTTCTTATATTTTCTACTCTTGATATAAAATCTCCAACACTCTCTGACTCAAGTATAATATTGGTGTAACTATCAAATCCATTTATGTACAAAACTCTCATCCTACTATTAAATAATTCTTGTTCCTTTTGTGCTTTCTTTTCGACTTGCACAATCTCCGTTGAAGATTTTTCTATTGCCTTTTGGGTTTCAGATATTTTAACTTTATTCTCTTGCGTTTTAGCCATACTTTTTTGAATTTCGTTATCGGATTTTTCTATTTTTATTTGGATTTCTTCTCTTTGTGCTTGAATTTTAGTTAGTGAATCGCTCTGCTGATTTAGTTTCTCATTTGTTGGAGCCGCTAAGGCAGTTCCATTTAAAGTGAAAATTAACGTTATTACAATAGCCATACTTCTTAGGGAATTCTTCATTAGTATATCTCCTTCATTTGTTTATAATTTTTAACTCATAGACTAAATATAACAAACATTTATGTATTTTTTATGAATAACATCTGTTTTGGAAAACATTACATGAACAATAGTTTGTAATAGCAGTATAAATTGTCTGTTTCATTAGCAATTTTCAAATTGACAAAAGGATAAATAATTATGTATATTTTCAAAGAAAATGCTAAAAATAATATATATCTGTTTAAACTATGCTCAGTGTTTAACAGGTAAAATACTGAAGATAGGAGAGTTGCCTATGGATAGCAAAATGAAATCAACCAAAAATAATAAAAAAGAAGATAATAGCTTTAAAAAGAAAAATATTAAGCATGGTCATGAAGAAAGTGCAAAATTAGTTTTTGACCATATGGAAAAAAAGGATTAGAATAAATAAAATAAAGTTTTCAAAAAATTATTTTACCCATAATTAAGTTGTTAAGAAAATTAAATTTTAGGAGGTATATATTATATGAATGGAACAGTTAAATGGTTTAATGGAGAAAAAGGGTTTGGTTTTATTACAGGAGATGACGGAATAGATGTTTTTGCACATTTTTCACAAATAAATTCAGATGGCTACAAATCACTTGATGAAGGTCAAAAGGTTTCTTTTGACGTAGTTGAAGGACCAAAAGGACCTCAAGCAGAAAATATTACTATTATATAACCACAAATATTTTAACCATTAAATAGGGTAACTATTTAATGGTTATTTTTTATTTATATGGCAATCATACAAGTTAAATGCTATTACTTTAACAGTAGCATAAATAGGTACAATAACAAATGCCGCCAAAGGCCCTCCCACTGCAACCGCACCTATTACTAAGAATATGTCAGTTAAAGGATGAATTTTCATTGCCTTAGACATAATTATAGGCACAACTACTCTTCCCTTTAATGTCTGCACACTGAGGAACACAATTGCAAGTTTACCCATCATTACAAATCCCATACTCAAAGCAATAATAGCGGGAATAACCATGGAAATAAAAAAACCTATAAAAGGAATAAAAGCCAAAATAAAAGTTATGGAGGCAAAAAATATTGCATTGGGAATCCCTATGATTTTGTATCCAATAAATATCATAATGGATAAACAAAGCGCTACTTTTGCTTGGCCTGTAACATAAGCCCCCAAAACAGTATCACTCTCAGAAAAAGTTTTCAATACAAATTTTTTATATTTTTCAGGGATTGCACACATAATTCTTTCTTCAAATTTAGAACCATCTTTAAGCAAATAAAATAATATTATTAGCACAAGGAATAGCATTGAAAAAGTGTGTATTGTATATTTTACTGCAAACATAAGTTTATGACCCATGTTATGCATATAACTATTAGCTATATTAGTGAAGGTTTTATAAACATCAATAGCAGGTAGATAATTATTAATCTTATTAATTATCTGATTAATAGATTCTTTGTTTTTCACTATATTAGTTAGCTCTTCTATTGTTTCATCAAACTGAATTACAATATAATTACTAAAGAAAGTTATAACACCTATTGCAATGGATAGTCCCATTATTAGAGTTAATAGAGCTGAAAATCTCGGCTTTAGTCCCTTTTTTATGAAAATTGTATTAAATGGTTTTATAATATAAAACAAGAACACAGAAAATATAAGTGGAGTTAAAAATGATTTGAAAAGTATCCCTATAAGCCTATGAATAAAGAACATCTTACCAAAAAGAAGTATACTCAAAAAAACTAAATTTATAATCAGCAAATCTTTTAGTATATTGCTTTTAGACATAACCATACACTCCTTTGCTTTTGTACATATAATATAGTTTAAGCATGAATATAGGTCCTTATTCATTATGGTCAATATAATTTCTTTTCAGATTTGCTTAAGATCTTAGTGTGAGTTATTCAATTATCAATCTACACCTCTAACTCTTACAATATTTTGATAATATGATAATAAGGGTATATTCAGGCCATATGCTTTAATCTCATATTTTCTATTAATTCTCAAACCCCAATACACATCCTCTGAATTAATTTTAAATTCTAGTAAACTATTAGTATTATCAAATATCTTTATATTACCATCTTCCTTTTGTGTATAAATTAAATAAGTTTCAATATTACCACGTGTTATCACTCTTTTATTTGCAACAGTTACTATATAAGTATTTCTAAAAAAATGTGGGAATATCATAATTAAGCCTATTAATACAATAAAGCTAATTACTAATTTCACAATCTTAGAACTTGAAAATTTTCTTGTTCTAAATTGATAATAAGTATTTTTCATCATAAAATCTCCTTTATTTAAATAAATCTACTTACTTTAATTGTTACTCTATTTTCTACACATTAGAATATAATATGAATAAATATTTTCTAAAGCTGACCCTTGGGGGTTATGAAACTTTAACAAAAACATCGAAGACCGTTCTTCACGACCCCCGATGTTTTTTAATTAATCCATATTAATGAATCTCTTGGTATTTTTTCATAATACCATTTTGCCATATCTAATGGCATCCGAATACATCCATGAGAAAGCCTTGTCCCAACAGTTGCATCAAAGGTGTTTCCTGAAGCCGTTAGAAGTGTTGAATGTAGCAGGTAATTACCACTAAATCTTGTCCAATACTTCACTAGCAGTCCTGAATCCGTAGAAAAAGAATATCCCTTATCTTGCACTGTGAAAAATCCTCTTTTTGAAGGGGTTATATTATTACCCGATGCACATGAATATGCTTTAAGTAAAACCCATTGTCCTGCACCACCAGTAAAAACATTAACTCTCTGCCTATTTAAATCCACCCAAGTAAAATATTTTGTTTTACTGATAAAATTACTTGTTACATTTACATAAGTTTCTAGTTGTTTTTTGTCCAAGTATTTCGTATTAGTAGCTGGGTTTGTAGCTATAGAGACATCACTTGAGAAAACCCAAATTTTAGTGCCATTAGCTCTTTTTATTAAAAGTTTATTATTGCTTTGATCTAGGATTTCTATTTTCAAACCTGCATACTTTCCATATACACCATTGGGCTGTACTAAATTATTAAAAACTATATATGTTATTGTTTTATTTGTTGCTACAACCAAATTACCATATACTATTGTTTTTCCAACAATTCTGTATGCTCTTATTTTATAATAATAAGTTTTCCCTGTTATTAAATTTGAATTTGTATAATCTAAATGTACCGTTTTTGTTAATAAACTATAAGTTCCTGTACTAGTGGTAGCTCTATATATTTCATAGGCATTTGCTCCGGCTACTGCACTCCAGCTAATTTTAATACCTTTAGAATTAATTCTAGTAGCTAAAACATTTATAGGTAACCCTATTATTGGTTTTGAGCTCACAAAAGCTGAGTAGTCGCTGTACACTTTAAAATTAGAAACCATCTTATATGTTCTAACTTTATAGTAATAATTACTGCTAGTTTTAAGTCCAGTATTGTTATAACTTGGTTTTGTAGTTGTTGATATTAAAGTGTAGTCTCCTGTATTAGATGTTGATGAATAGACTTCATAGCCATCTGCTCCGATTACTGCACCCCAATTAACATTAATGCTATTATATGATGATGATGCTGCTTTTAAATTTGTTGGAATCCCAAGAGGAACAATTGTCCATTTTGAATATAGTGTTATATTTTCAATCACTTTATCAGTTGTAAAATCCCATACATTTAAACATTCAGCTTCTTTGTACCAACCACCAAATACATAGCCTGTCCTTGTTGGTGTAGCAGGAGCTATTATTACGGCATTATAATCTGCAATATTGCTTGTTACTATACTTCCACCTTGGCTATCAAATGTAACTGTGGGCTCTACTGTAAATGTAATATTAGAATAATTATAAGTACTATTTCCTGCATTATCTTGTAACACAACTTTTTCTATATGCCATTCTCCCATTGATATATCTGAAGGAATTGTATATTCTACTTCGTATTTCTTTGTATTTTTATTATAACTAGGATGTAAGGATATAGTTTGATTTTCATCCACTATGCTCCTAATTAATATTACATTATCATTACTATTAGGTGTACCTGGCAATGTATTATTCGCCTCTAGTTCAATTTTTATTATATCCCCCATTTTTACTTTTGTTTGTGATAGTGTTATGATTGGTTGTCCTATATCAGATACTGCGCTTACATTTATAGGAATATTTAAAAATAGCAACATTAAAGATACCGCAATGATTAAAAATTTTTTCAATAATATCCCCCTCAAAATATATTTTCTAAATTATTTATTATTGCTTGTCCACCTTTACCTATGTTATATAAATTTTAACAAATAACCCGTAATATTACTTTACTATATTAAAACGTTATTAACAATATATATTCTTGTACAAATATATTGTTTTATTAAATATTTTTACCAATCTTAAATATTTTTACCAATCTTAAATATTTTTACCAATCTTAAATTACAAATTAACTTTCTTCATCATAACTCTCTTGAGTATTTGAACAAAACCGCAGAAAAAAGATGACTCCTGTACAATACAGAAGCCATCTTTTTTACTTTAGAAAATAAATTTGTTATACTACATTGACCTTTTTCGCTGGTTCTTCATCTTCCAATAATTTAATAAGCTTTTTGTCAAAAACAAACAGCAATATTGCAAATACGAATAAAATTAATGGAATGGCCACATAGGCCTGTATGATTGGGAATTTTGAAGCAAAAGCATATAAGTAACCATAAGATTTACCAGCAATGAACGAAGCACAAATCCAAACGCCCATAAGTACCGAGTAAATCTTGTTAGGAGCATACTTAGTAACAAAGGAGTTACCAAGTGGAGAGAACAACATTTCTCCCATACTGAGGAGCACACCAAATGCTACGATCCAAATAATGCTTGCTTTTCCTGTGCCTCTTGACATTTCTGCACCTACAAGCATTAAAAAGGACATTCCAAGTAAACTAAGACCCAGACCCAATTTTTTAAACAAGCTCAGATCCCCTTTAGGCCTCTTGGATAGCTTGAACCACAATACACCCAAAACTGGTCCCATAGCAATACATACAAAAGCATTCAATGAATCGAACCATGAAAGTGGCACTATGAAGCTGCCTATGTTCAGGTTGACGAACTTAGCACCGTAATCATAAACAGCAACATAAGTCAGATACCAAAACACCCAAAACACAATAGAGAATATTGATATCAAGACAATAGCAAAGACCTTTCTTTTTTCCACCCTTGTTAAAGGTTTATTGTCAGTTGCAACTTTCTTTTCTGTGTGCTTACCCTCTTTAAACGGTCTTTTTCCTACTTCTCCAAGGAATCTAATACCAAACAGAAACCACACAGCATCAATCACACAAATGATACCACAAAGTATGAATGCAGCTCTAAATCCCTGAATAGCACCTTTAGCAAAAGTACTAGCTATAAGAACACCCACAGCCGTTGTTCCTATAAACGATCCAATATTTACGAAGGAGTACTGAACTGAAAATGCTGAATCCAGCTGCTCTTTGTCTTCAAACAAAGCTCCACTGATTGCAGAATTGTTACCTTTAAAAAGTCCTGTACCAATGGCTACAAGTGTCACCATTATATTCATAGTAAAGATATTCGTTGCATATCCACCTACTATATACCCTGCCGCCATCAAAACTAACCCAACTGGAATACAGTATCTGGCGCCAATATACTTATCGGAAAGATATCCACCAATAAGAGGTGCAAAATAGGTAAACGCAACAAGATTTGATTGAATAATTGCAGCCTCAACCACTGTTAGACCCAATCCTCCTGTTATAATTGTAGCCGAAACGAAAAAGAAGATCAGATACTTAGCAGAATAATACGCCATACGCTCGAACATAAATGCGATACAACAAACGTAGAAACCAAAAGGCCTCTTGTTTTTCACTACCATTTCACTCATAATTTACCCCCTAAACTAATTTTTTTCTCTTGTTTAAACTTCTCTTGTATACGACTTTAACCATACTCGCTCTTCATCACTCAGGTACTCTGCTAATTTCTCGTATACAAGTTTATGATAATTGTTTAAATACAGTTTTTCATCACGGTTAAGGTCTTCTGTAGCTATGGCATCCAGATCAATTGGAGCATAAGTAACAGCATCAAAGTGCATGAATTGACCAGATTCGTTTTCAACACCATTTCTGATGATGAGCTCATTCTCTATCCTGATGCCATGGGATCCATCAATATAAATTCCAGGTTCATCAGTTATTACCATACCTGCTTCCAATGTTTGAGTTTCATGCTTTGATGGTACTATGTACCATCTGAAACCGCTGGGTCCTTCATGAATATTCAGCAAATAACCGACACCATGACCGGTTCCGCATTTATAATCCAAGTCAAGACTCCACATGGGTTCTCTAGCCAATATATCCAGGTTGTATCCTTTGCATCCATATAGAAATTTAGCACGAGCCAAATTCATCATACCTCTAGCCACGGCAGTGAAGTGCTTTTTAAGTTCTTCGCTGACTTCGCCAAGTGCGAATGTTCTGGTAATATCCGTTGTACCTTCAAAGTAGTTTCCGCCAGTATCCATTAACAGTAAGTGCCCCTCTGCAAGTTCCACATCCGTTTCAGGTGTAGCCGAGTAATGCATCATGGCTGCATGCTCCTTGAAGGCGGAGATTGGTGCAAAGCTTTGCCACAAATAACCATCCTGCTGTTTTCTAAACTCATCTAATTTTTCAGAAGCGCTTATTTCTGTGATTCTAGTTTTTGCGACATTTGTTTTCAACCAAAACATGAATTTTGCAATGGCAACGCCATCTTTAATATGCGCTTTTTCAATATTGGCAAGCTCCACAGGATTTTTAATAGCCTTAAACAAAATAGTAGGATTGTCTGCTTCGATTTTCTTAATCTTAGCCGGGATATTCTTATACAAGGCATAATTAATCCGCTCTGGGTCAATTAGCACAACATCCTCAGCCTTAAAGCCCTTAACAAATTCATAAATATCATTGTAATACCTGAACACCACACCATCCTTGGCTAAAGCTTCCTTGACACTTATATCAAGCCTACTTTCTTCAATAAACAATTCTACCTTTTCCATGGTAACAACAGCATAACAAAGTACCAGCGGTGAATACATGACATCATTTCCTCGAATATTGAGAAGCCATGCGATGTCATCCAAAGTTGTTATGACATGATAGTTTGCTCCCATATCTTTCATGGCGCCTCTTACCCTGGATAGTTTGGATGACCTGCTTTCGCCGGAATACTTTTCCTCAAGAAGAAAAACAGGCTCATTAGCTAGCTTGGGACGCCCTTCCCATACCTTATCCACAATATCATAGGCATACTCAACAGTGGCATTCTTACTAGCAAGTCCCGAAACAAAATCTTCCCCTTCTTTCATGGCCATGAGTCGTCCATCAAATCCGAGTTTTCCATTACTGGGCATTATAGCTTCTATGTATTCCAATACAGTAGGGACACCTGAATTACCCATCTTAAAAAGCTTAATCCCACTACCTTCAAGCTGATGCTCAGCCTGAAGGAAATACCTTCCATCAGTCCAAAGACCCGCTTCATCTTTTGTAATAACCGCTGTTCCAGCAGAACCCGTAAACCCGGTTACATAGGCTCTTGATTTAAAAAATTCTCCTACATACTCGCTTTGATGATTGTCTGCTGACGGGAAAATATAAGCATACATCCCTTCTTCTTCCATAAATGCTCTGAGTTTTGAAATTCTTTCTTTTATCCTTTCACTCATTTTTTTACATCCCCTTTATAAGATTTACATTTCTCCAATATTCTATTCTAAAATAATTAAGTCTTTTGTGTAATGAGTTAATATTTTACAACCATCTTTAATCACCATTACCAAATCTTCTATAAGAGCTCCTACGTATCCTGGCTTTACTGTTAATTTGTCCATTACATGATATGTGTCTACTGCATTTGCTGTACGATTAAACATCCCTCCTAATATTTCGTTTATAATCTTCTAAAAATTATAATATCAATATTTAAATTTTATCATATTAATTTAATCATGTATACGATTTTTTAAGTAAAAGTGTAATTAGTTAAATGTAACAGTATTTATTTTATCTACATCATACTAATTCTAATATAGTAACATGTTAAAAAATCTTAAACCTGCTGAATGAAACCAGGTGTATATTTGTCGCTTTAATAAGAAAAAGCCGATAAATCCCTAAGGCTTATCGACTCTAATATTACAGATATGATTATCAATATGTGTAAACTAACCCTACAGATGCTCTTATTTCCAATTCCCCTGAAGATATACTTGTCTTTGATGCTTCTGATTTTACACTGTCCATAGCAGAATATATTATTGGTGGATTAGACCCGCCACTAGTTTCATTAATCTGTGATGGTAGACCTATCTTAATTTCAAACTGTTTTGCTAATGTATCAGCTTTCGCTTTTGCTTTAACAGTTGCATTTTGAAGGGCCTGTAGATAATATTTATCCGGATCAGCTACTGTAAAACGGATATCAGAAACTGTGTTTGCTTCATTTGCAGAAACTGCATCAATAACTGCTCCAACTTTTGATATATCTCTTATTGTAATTTCCAGTGTATTAATTACTCTATAGCCTGTCACAGTAGAAACCTTATCCTTCTCAGAATATGTCTCATTAGGATAGATTGTATACTGTGAAGTCTTAATATCTAAATCTACAATTTTGTTTTCTTTTAGAACTTGCATAACCTTATTCATTTTTGTTGAGTTTTCTTGTTGAGCCACTTTTGAGCTTTTATTTTCTGTTTGAACACCAACATTAATATATGCCATATCTGGTTTCACCTTTACAATACCTTCTGAATTAACTGAAATTATTTTCTGTGGTAATTTGGTCTCATCAGCATTAGCAGTTGGTGAAAACCCACTTGCTATTGCACCAACCATAAATGTAAATACTAAAGCACATATTAACATAATTTTTTTACTCATTTTAAACCCTCCTAACTTATTTAATTATCTTACTCTTATTACGTAAGATATAAACAATAAGTTACAGTAGCCGAAAGAAAATTATTATTTATCAGCTAGATGGTTAAATTTATTGTCATATATCGGTAATAATTATTACAATATATGTTTTTACGACATAATCTAACTATTTAATAAAAATTTTATGATATAATATTGTTAGATTAGGCCACACTTTAGGGCTTCAATAAAGTTTTAAATGATAAGATGTCAAAACTTACATTCAAATAAATAGAGAATATATATATTAAATTGAATTTACTCTGAAAAGGAGATATAGAATGATAGATATTCTACCATATGCTTCAGCTTATTTTATTGAATTAATTATTTTTATGTTATTATGGTCAAATTTTTCTTTAAAAGATGAAAATAATTGGTTTAAAAATTTTTTAATAATACTATTAGAATTAATTATACAAATAGTAATTATTAATGTAAACAATAACATAGATACACTTCTTCGTTATATAAGCATGATAGTTATAGTGAAATTTATGTATAAAAGGCCGTTTATTAATACAACATGCGAATTTATTATTATCCTAGGTATACATAAAATCTTACAAATACTACTAATTGGTCTTGCAAATTTAGTTGGATTTCCATATGCAGATAAATTCATATGGGATATTACTTTTCTTATAATTGAATTGATTTTTATAATCATAATATTAAGATGTAATTTTAGTGAGAAAACAAAGAGACTCCTTAAATTAGATTCTAAGGTATTCTATTACTTTGTAATTAATTTGGGTTTGTACATTTTATTTTGTGAATTTGTATGGGGGTACAATAAGAACATAATATTAAATAATCTTCTAGTATATATTTTTATTATATTGTTAATGTTATCATTAAATATATTTTTATATAATTATATAGTTAAAATAAGTGAGGATAAAAAAGTTTTAGAAATTCAAAATATGTATAAGCCAATATTATTTGATATAGTAGAAGAGACAAGAAGGAAACAACATGATTTTAAAAACCATTTAAATACCATAGACGCAATAGTAGAAATAACCAGCGAAAAAGAACTTAAAAATGAATTGAACAAATATATAATATCATTAAAACATTCAAATGATATTATAGAAGATATTATATACATAGACAATATTATAATTAAAGCTATAATATACAACAAACTGTGTGAAGCAAATAGATTAAATATAAAATTCACATTTAATGTGACAAATAATTCATTGGAAAAGACTTTAAATGATTATGAAATTTCAAATATACTAAATAATCTATTGGATAATGCTTTTCAAGCTGTTATAAATGGTACAAAGGATAAGATTGTTATATTAAATATATGTGAAGAAGAAAATGCTAACATTATAGAGGTTAAGAATAGCGGAACCACAATCAAACCAGATGATATAGAAAACATATTTGAAAAAGGATTTTCTACTAAAGAAGGTGATAATAGAGGCTATGGACTTTATAATATAAAAGAAATAGCTAATAAAAACGGTAGTGATGTTCAACTATCATTTGAGGATAATTATACAGTTTTTAAAATGTTATTTAAGCAAACTTTTGTGGGAGCGAAGAGCTTCAATTAAAGATGCCTGTATTTACTCACTCTCCACAATAAATGCTTGAACTTAGCTTAAGGTTTAATCTTTAGATAAATGGCTGTACTATCATCTAATTTTTTGGTTCTTAGGTGTTTTATACATTCACTATCTTTATTTTCATAATCATCAATAATATTATATACATAATTTAATCCCTTTTGTTTGTATTTCTTTTTATCTTATTAGTTCAATTTTCAGATTTAGAAACTTTTCAATATTTAGTTTTTTACTATTTGTATATAAATCAAAAACCTTATGTGCTGGTACTGAAAATAAAGTTATATCTTCAAGACCTAAATCTTTTAAAAATTCAATTGTTACTTTCCCTAATTGTTTCATATCCTTTTCTTCAGAAGGGAAAATGAAAATATTTTTTACTGAAGCAAATTTCTTTGACTTAATATATTTATCAAATGCTAATTGATATAAATATTGCTTTGTCACATCTTCAACTCCAGGTTTTCCACTTAGCATATCATCGGTTAATTTAATTGAATAATACTTAGCATCAGATATAACAAAAGAGTATTTTGTTATGCTAATAATATCTGGGATTAAGGTTGAAGTTTTGTGTATTTTACCACTTAGAGTCGTCCATTTTGGCGATGCAATTAGTTTCTTAACAGCTTCATATTTATTGTTTAGAACATATCCACATGTCTTTTCCCAAATCACATGGAAACTACGAGTTCCATAAAAATCAATTGTAAAATTATCAATTTCCATTTCTTCATTAGATATAAAAGACGACATGGCTTTAAGTAATAGTTGTTTTCTATTTATAAATTGAACATTAAGTTCGTTATTAATTCTATAAATAATGCTCTCAGTGGTTCCTAATCTATCCTCATCAACTTCAAAATATACAGGCTGAAACCCAAGAAATTCAAATAATCCTAAATCATTCAGCTTTTTTGTGCATTTATTTAGAATACATGAATGTAACTGTCTAAAATAATTTTCTTCGTCATTTTGTGTTGAGTTAGTATAATACTCTAAATAAACTGGCTCCCCATCATTTATCAAAGGTTGCAATTCACCTATTGTTTTTAACCAGTTTATTTCATCATCACCATTTAAAATATAAATGCTTTTTTCATTAGAATAAAGCCCATTTTCAAAATAATCATTCAGCAAAAAAATTATTACTGACAACATATTATAAGAATTCTCAGAGTCTATACTCCCAATACTTTCAAGTTCATCTACATCTAGATTCTCCCTTTTACCATATTCTCCAAACAGTTCTAATAGCTGCTTTGCAACTGTTTTTTCATCACTAACTTTTGCATATTTAGGCAAACAAAACAGGACTCTCTCTTTGATAATTAAAATACCTACAAATTCAAAACAGAACATATCTTCTTCGGTTTTAGTTAAAATTCGTTTACCCAATAGTTCTTGAATAGAATTATCGTCTAAAAATAATTTATTCTTTAAGTAACTTTTATTATATTTTTTCAGTTCTCTAGAATAAATCATCCTTATTCATTCTCCGTTGAATATTCTTCTGAATTCCCAGCTATAAGACTAAGTGCACTTTCCTCACTAGGTTCACCTGATAAAGAAAACATAACATCAAAGTCAAATATTTCTTCACCTTTGTTATATGTTTCAATTACTTTTGAAAATGTATCAAGCTTCGATTTAAATAACTTGCCCTTTCTATGTTTAAGAACATCCTCGAATAGGTACATAAGAAGTTTACTCTTAAAAATTTCATCAATTGATGAAGATTTTAATTCCTTTTCACTCAAAAAGAATGGTCCAATAAGTTTATCTTCATTTATACCTGCACTAATCAATCCATTATTTATTTTAGTTCTAAGGATATCCCATTTTATAGTGCCATATGACTTCAAAGTTATTTCACTGTTTTTAATTTTTGCGCTTCCTTCATTAATTCCTATATATTCAAAATTCCATCTCCTCTTGAATGCAGAATCCATAGGTAATACACCTTGGTCGGCACTATTCATTGTTGACCAAATATACATATTCCTTGGAATCTTAATTGTAGAAACCTCATCAGCAGTAAATTCACATTTTTTTATTAAATATTCTCGCATATCTTCTGATGTTGTTATTTCATATTCACTTATCCCTTCATCATTTCTATCAAGCAATTGAAACACATCACCAAAAACTGCTGCAGCATTAGCACGATTAATCTCCTCAACTATTAGCAAATAATTCTCACTATTTCCATTCTTAATACTCTTTTGTGCTTTTGTCCAAGTACGTAAAAATGGACCTGGTACAAATTCATAGGATACATATTCTGTTCCATCTATTCTTAACTTTGGTTTTGGTTTGTAATTACCAACAAATTGAGAATATGAATAGTTAAGATAAAATGTAACACGCTCATAATTTTTACCAAAAACCATTCTCTCCTCTTCAATCTTATAACTTTTACCTGTGCCTGGTGCACCAAAAAGTATTCTATTGTATGGTTTATTTATAATATTTAATACAATATCTTCTGATAAAGTATTAATTAAACTTTCCTCTTGTACTTCCGCCAAGAGTTCATTATTTAATGGTGATAGTTGCTTTATTGTTTTTGCATACTTAGATACAGTAAAATCTGTTAATACTGCACGCTCAGTAAGGTCTTTTAGTATACCTACTTCACGAATCAATTGTATAAATTTCCAATCTCCATATACATTGATAAAATGGGCTTTTTCTTGTTTCTCAAGATTTTGCGGCAAATCCACTTGTATATTGTCTTCACGAGTTTTTTTTATTTCTAAAATTACATCCGAGTAGTCATGTTTTAAATCATGCATACTGTACATTAAATATACGAATTCATTTTTAGTGACATAACCTAACTCATATGAGGCTTTTATCAGTACTTTAGGTGGCTCCACATCTGAATTAGTATCAGAAGTTGCATAATTATTACGTCCAAAGGAATAATTACAAATAGCATCCATAATTGTATCTATTTGTGCTTCCTTATTATCAGACAAACAAGCTTCGTAAAAACGTTTCCCGGGTTCGGTAATTTTGCCTTGTCTTCCAGCTACACCATTTTCACTCTTAAATAGATATTTAATTAGTCCAAAATACCTTGCAGTTCTAGCCTTATGAATTATCATTGCTTCATTTGTATTAGAATCATACTTATTGTCAAGTAATAAAAACTTTACTTTAAATTCATCGTTAGAAAGCCAGTCATTTGCCTCATAATATATTTTTAGTGCACAAACGGCAATATCAAGTCTCCCATCACCTTTTGGCATAACCAACTTTTCTATAATTGCCACATATATCACTCCTGTTTTTTTAGTTATTCTTTACTATTATTGTATACTAAAAAAACAGCCCTTATCGGACTGTCTTTTATGAAGATAAAAAAAATAGAATCTTGACCACCTGCGTGAAACGCAAATGAGCTTAAAATCCATATATTACCTGGCAATGACCTACTCTCCCACAAAGTTACCCCTGCAGTACCATTAGCGCATTGAAGCTTAACCTACCTGTTCGGTATGGGAAGGGGTGTTACCTTCATGCCATAATCACCAGATCTATTATTGTTAACCAGTATGTTAATATTTTTAAAAAAATGGCTCCTCGAAAAGGATTTGAACCTTCAACCTATCGGTTAACAGCCGAGCGCTCCACCGTTGAGCTATCGAGGAACATTACCTAGCGATGACCTACTCTCCCACAAAGTTACCCCTGCAGTACCAT
>NZ_JBOITM010000075.1:0-95606 GCF_050717535.1 Clostridium sp. | reverse complement strand
GGTAGTAAAAGTCTTAGAGAAGTTATTTAGTTCTTATATGTTGTAATTTATAGTTTTTATATAAATGAGAGTATAGGAGAAGATAATGTATTTAAGAACCCCATGCCTTTAGGCATGGGAGTATCAGTGAGAAGCAAAGAAGAGCTACTGTGGAAGCAGGCAAGTTAGCAGGTTTTAAAGTTGAGAGAATAATAAATGAACCTACAGCAGCAGCTCTAACTTATGGGATAGAACGTTTAGAAAAAAATGAATGTTTACTAGTTTATGATTTAGGTGGAGGAACCTTGGATGTGACACTTCTTGAGATGTTTGAAGGTGTTCTTGAAGTGAAAGCCAGTAGTGGAAACAACATGCTTGGTGGAAAGGATTTCGATGAAAAACTCATAAACTATTTAATTAATGATTTTTATGAAAAATATGATATTGATTTATCTAAGGATATAAAAGCAATGGTTAGACTTAAGGAAGCAGCAGAAACATGTAAGGTGAAATTAAGTAGTTTGGAAGAATATAAAATTATATTGCCGTTTATTGCGGATAAAGACAATGAACCACTTGCTATTGAAGCTATAATAACAAGAGAAGATTTCGAAAAACTAATAGAGGAACTTGTAGAGTCAACTAAGTCACAAATTGATATAGTTTTAAAGGATTCTGCGCTAAAGGAAGATGAAATTAATACAATACTTTTAGTTGGGGGCTCCACTAGAATCCCTTACGTCAAGAAATTTTTGCAAAGGGTATTTAATAAGGAAACGCAGTCGCTTGTGGACCCAGACCTTGCAGTGGTTATGGGAGCAGCAATTCAAGGGGGCATATTAAATGATGAACTTTCAGCGGAAACGGATATACTTATTACAGATGTTTGTCCTTATACCCTTGGAGTTCAAATATTAGATGACTTTAATGGAATGCCTATCCCTGATGGGTATAGCATACTTATAAATAGAAATACAACTATACCTGTGGCAAAGGAGCATGTGTATTACACTGCAGAAGATGGGCAAACGGAGGTAGATATTAAAATATATCAAGGAGACTATAAAAAGGCATCTATGAATAACTTTCTTGGTAATTTTAAACTTTCTGATATTCCTAAGGCTCCTGCAGGAAATGAAAGGATTGAAGTTAGATTTGCTTATGATGTTAATGGTATTCTTCAGGTGGAAGCAACTATATTAAGTACAGGTAAGAATGCAAAGATTACTATTGAAACCACTGGCGTGGAAATGGATAAAGAGATTGATACTGATGTTTGGGAAGAATCAGAAGGCTCAAGAAAATATCGTAGACTTATCAAAAAAGTAGAAAAATATATGAGTAGTAATGAAAATGAGGATAGCCGTGAAATGGATGATTTATTAAAAAAACTTAAAAAGGCTATAATTAATGGAGATAATGAATTAGCTGTGGAAATTGATGAGGAGCTTACTG
Organism: Clostridium sp.; assembly: GCF_050717535.1. GTDB lineage: Bacteria > Bacillota > Clostridia > Clostridiales > Clostridiaceae > Clostridium_AD. Next base: position 94,172 of record NZ_JBOITM010000075.1, on the reverse strand, counting down.
ATTGGATGTATGAGTTGGAGGCGTAATAATGCTTAAGAAGTTATCAAATATTTACTTAGTGGAAGGTTTAAAGAGTTTGCAGCAAAATAGGTTAACCACTGCACAAGCTAATTTTCAAAAGGCTTTTGATATTAGTAACGAAAATTGGGAAGCTTTGAATTTGCTTGGATTATGTCTATATACAGCAGCAAGTTTTAAAAAAGCAGAAGACTTATGGAACAAAAGTATTTATTTAAATCCAAATGAGAAAAATAGAGCATATCATTATATTGAAAACTTTAAGGGAAATGAGTTTATATTGCTTTGCGGCCTATATAACAAGGCTCTTAAATGCGCAAATGAAGGAGATTTTAAAAGGTCAGAAAAGTTTTTAAAAGAGGAATCTTTTATGAATTGTAACATAATCCTTTTTATAAATTTAAAAGGTCTTTGCATGTTTAAATTAGGTAAAAAGGGAGTGGCTGTATCATTATGGAAGCAGTCATTACTTATTGATGTGGAAAATCAAGAGGCATTAAAATATATAATTAGTAGTAGTAACGGAAAAGAAGAAAAAATAACTTTCAACTATTTAATTAGAAAAATATTAAAAATATCCTAAAGAATATGTGAAAAAAGGTGATATAAATGAAAGATTATTATGAGATATTAGCCATAACGCAAGAAGCTTCAAAGGAAGATATAAAAAGGGCATACTTTAAGCTTGTAAGAAAATATCCGCCAGATAGATTTGAAGTAGAATTTATGAGCATTAGAGAAGCTTACGAAACTTTAAGTAACGAACAAACAAGGAAACAGTACGATTCAATAAATAATCTAGGTTCTAATATGAAGAAGGAGTATTCTTTAGCAAAAACATATCTTGAAGAAGGAGACTTAAACAAAGCAATTAAGATTCTTGAAAATATGGCAAAAGCAGATTCGAAGATGCTTATAGTAAAAGCATTGTTTGCAGAGTCGTATTTGAAAAATAATAATAGTGGAAAAGCTGTGAAAATGTATGAAGAATTAACATTGGAGCAGCCAAAGAATGCGGCCTTTGCAGGGTATTTGGCTAATGCTTATTTACATAGAGGTTGGCAGAAAAAGGCTATTATCGCATACGATAGTGCAATAGAGCTCGATAGTGACAATATTTCCTTGTGGTTTGGACTAAGTGGAGCTTATATAAAAAATAATGAATATTGGAATGCCAGAAATGTTTTAGAGAATGCTTTGGATGTAGTTAAGGATATAGATTCAAGTACAACAATATACATAAAATTAATTATGATTGATATAAACTTTGGAGTGTTTTCCTCAATATATAAGTCTTTAGATAAATTAGCGGAGCTTGCAATAAATAATGATGAAGTAAAAGATAATGTTGCATGGACATTGTCTCATTTAGCAGAATATCTAATGCAAATGGGAAGAGAAGAAGATGCTAGAAAACTAATAGAGAAAGCAGCAGAAATTTTACCGGAAGATAAAGAAATGTTAAAAACTAAAAAGGAAATTGTTAACTATACTACATATATAAATGAATTTCATAAAATGGAAAGAGATAAAAAGATAAAACATGAGGTTGCTGCCCTTATTGCTATGGAGGTACTAACCAATAATGAGTTAGGATTAAATGATCAAGAAGAAAAAGAAGCGATAAAGCACTTTGAGGAATATACTGTATTGGATGAATACGATAAGTATAAAACTTCTATTAAAAAATTAGACAAGGATTATCATGTTTTATATGCTTTAAGGGCAGAGTTTTTTAATAAGATTGCTGATAGAATTGAAAGAATAAAATTACAAGGCGAGTATAAGAAACAGCTGCTTAAATATAGGCCTATACTAGAAAGATTTTTTGAACTTGATGATTATGATGATGAAGAAATAGATGAAGATGACTTTGAATATTACGAGCCACAGGAACCCATAGTACGAGAGGAACCTAAAGTTGGCAGAAATGATCCTTGCCCTTGTGGAAGTGGTAAGAAATATAAGAAATGCTGTGGAAAATAATAATAAGGTAAGAATTAGAACATTCATTACAAGTAAATAAATAAAATGTATAGTGAGGGATACCTCCCTAAATTTGTATAAATCAAATCTAGGGAGCCTTTTTTATAAATCAGTAAAATTAATTCTAGATATTTATGTTGACCTTTTAAATATTTTGGCTAATAATGTATATAGAATTGTAATTATTAGAAATCGCTTTCTACGAGGGGGATAAATATGCTAAATTGGAAGAAAACGAAATTAAGCTCTATTGATATTAAAGGCGAAGACAATACAAAGTATGACAATAATAAACAGTCCACATCTCAAAATAAACTTGCGCTTTTGAAACATAACCAAAAATGTATTGTAAATAAATTAAGTAACAAAATTGATGAAACTGGTTTTGCCACAGAAAATTTAATTGGTATTACGGACAATATTAATCAATATGTAGAAGTACAGATGGATTCAATTGAAAAATTAGTAAATGAGATTACTAATTATTCTGCATTAGCTGAGGAGGTACTTGCCAGTACCGAAAATTCAAAACAAATATCAGAACAAACCATGGAAATAGCGCAAAAAGGATGTATGGCTGCAGATAACTCTGTTAAAGCGATGACGGACATAGAACAATCTGTAGATGACGTAAAAACAGTCGTTATGGATCTTAACACAAAATCTGCACATATTAATGAAATGCTAAATATTATTAAAGATATTGCTAAACATACAAATCTTCTTTCTTTAAATGCATCTATTGAAGCCGCAAGGGCTGGAGAAGCGGGAAGAGGGTTTACTGTAGTTGCGCAAGAAGTTAAAAAATTAGCAGAACGAAGTGTAGAATCTGCTGGATTTATTTCTAAGACAATAAATGAGATTAACGATAGTATAAAACATATTATTGATGCTATGGATAAGACATCTGTAAAAGTAAAGGAAGGAAGTGAAATAGCTAATAACACAATGCTGGTTTTCCAAAACATTATAAAAGCAGTCCAAACTAGCACTGATGTAACAGCAGAGATAAACTTGGCGCTAGTAAATCAAACTCAAAATTTAGAGGATGTTATGACCTCCACAGAAGAAATGAACCACACGTCAGTGAAATTATTATCAATTGTAGAATCGGCATCTTTAAACACTCAATACACAAAAACATCTCTTAACATTTTAACAGAGGTTTCAGAAGATTTATTAGACATATCTGATAAATTGATTAAGGAAGTTCCATCCTCTACTAGAGAAGAAACCATTTTAAGGACCTGTTTATATGCTGCTCCACTTGGATTTGATCCATGTTTTGCAATAGATCAAGAGAGTGGACAAGTAATCGTAAATGCTCATGCTGGCTTGCTTACGATTGGTTCATCAGGTGAGGTTTCTCCCGGAATAGCAAAAAGCTGGTATGTAGAAGAGGACCATTTGACTTGGGTCTTTAATTTAAGAAAAGGTGCAAAATTTCATAATGGGCGCGAACTGACAGCCAGTGATATTAAATATACATATGAAAGAATTTTAAGCCCAAAATCTAAATCACCAAATAGTTGGTTTCTTGAGAATATAGAAGGTGCTACTCAGTATTTAAAAGGCATTGTTAAAGAAGTTGTTGGAATAACAGTATTAGATAAATATAGATTGTCTTTAAAACTTACAGTTCCATATACAGGTTTTTTATTTAATCTTGGACAATACTGTTGTTCTATTATTGCCAAAGAAGAAATAGAAAAAGGTGAAATCGTGGGCTGTGGTCCATTCATTTTAGAAGAAATACGGGTTGACGGTTGTACTCTAAAAGCATTTAAGGATTACTATGGTGGTGCTCCCTATGCAGACAAAGTTCAAATTGAGTTTAATCCGAAAAATGCAGCGGAAAAATTTTTAAATAATGATTATGATTTTGTTACTGCAGATAATAAAAGTCTTATGGAAAGCTTGAAAACCTCTAAATCTTCCTCTATTAAAATGAAAGATGTTATGGGAACTTACTATGTTGGCTTTAATTTAAAAAGCAATTCCGAGCTTGTTAAAGATCAGGATATAAGAAGAGCATTAAATCACGCTATTGATAGGAAAAGAATTATAAGTGAAGTTTTAGGTGGAATGGCTATTGAATCAAGGGGACCTTTTCCGCCTAGCATAATAGATAATAATTATTTGCCTATTTTTGATTACAATCCTAATATGTTAAAGAATCTTTTATCTAAAAAAGGAGTAGGCGCATCACAAAAGCTTAAGCTACTTATAAGGGAAGGTGACAGTGACACTGTATTTAACAAAATTGCTCAATATCTCCTTGAAGATTTAAGTAAAGCAGGAATAGAATGTATAGTTCAAAAGGTTCCTTCAGATAAATATTTCGAAAATATAATTAACAGTGATTTGTTTATAAGTAGATGGATTGCTGATACTGGCGACCCTGATAATTTTCTTCAACCTAATTTTAATTTGACAAATTATACTGACTTTAGTGGATATAATAATGAAGCTGTTTTAGAAATGATGAATACTGCTAAAGAAATATTAAATCCACTTAAGCGTATTAATAAGTACGAAGAAATTCAAAAGATGATTATCGATGAATGTCCATGGATTTCTCTATATCATCCTCAAGTTGCAATAGCAACTAATACTGGCGTATTTGGTGCAAGATTAAACCCTTTAGGAATAGTAAGATTTGAAGATATTGTTAAAGAAGAATAAATTTTACTTTGATAATAATCAGCACGAAGGCATAAGCCTTAACTAATAGAAAAGTAAAAAGGCATTAACTTATAACAGGGTTAGTGCCTTTTTTTCATGAAATAAATTAAAAACTTGCATTGAACTATTTCTTATCTTAGGGTCACACTAAATTTTCATGCTCATAAAAAATATTGGATTAATATGTGTTATTATGTATAATAAGTATTATTAGATGAATAAGGGGGACAAACATGAGAAAAAGATTACTAAGTATTATCTCTATTGTAGCTGTATCTTCTGCCATATTTTTTACGTCAAATACTGTAAGTGCAGCAATACTGCAAGATAGGTTATGGGGAAATGATAGGTACCAAACCAATTTTAAAATTGTAAACTCAGGGTGGACATCATCAAAATATGCTGTAATAGCAAGTGGGGATGGTTTTGCAGATGCACTATGTGCTGCTCCTTTAGCCCAACAAAATAAAGCACCTATACTTTTAACTGGCAAGGACACCTTAAGTACAGATATCAAAAGACAATTATTAAGACTCAAAGTAGAAAAAGTATTTGTTATTGGTGGAACTGGAGTTATATCTGATAATGTAAAATCCGAAATAGAAAGCATGGGCATTCAAACTACAAGAATATATGGACAAAATAGATTTGAAACATCTGTAGAAGTAGCTAAAAATCTAAAAGATGTAAGTGGAGTAGTGGTAACCACTGGTTATGGATTTGCAGATGCTTTATCTATATCTCCAGTTGCAGCACAAAAGGGGATGCCGATACTACTTACTAACAATGGGGACTTACCTGAAATAACTAAAAGTTTTTTAGCAAATAAAACTTTTACTGAAAGTTACATAGTTGGCGGAACGGGAGTTGTAAGCACTAAGATAGAATCATATTTAAATAACCCAATAAGACTTAAAGGCGACAGTAGATACGGCACAAATGCTGCTGTATTAAATTATTTTGCTGATAATTTTAGCTATGATAAAGTTTATGTTGCATCTGGTGAAAATTATCCAGATGCATTATCTGGTAGCGTATTAGCAGCTTCGAGTAACTCTCCTCTAATTTTAGTAGGAAACTCTATTAATGCTTCAATAATGTCTTCAGTAAAAGCTCAACATGACAAATATAAAAACATAATAGTTTTAGGTGGAACTTCAGTAGTTGCAGATAGGTTAGCAACTAATATTGTAAGTGGAGTTGTTGCTACAGCAACTGGCATTGTACTTAAAGATACAGACAAGCCGTTGATTTCTACTGGACTTGGAGATGCACCTAGTAATGAACTTTGGTTAATGTACTCTGATGGTACAGAAGAATTATTAGTTTCATCACATTCTGCTGAAGATATGAAGAGTGTAATTGCTTCAATCTTCAATCCACAGTTTTCACTTGACAAAAATAAAATTTATTTTATGTCTGAAGCTTGGGTTACCTCTGCCTCAGTACATGTTGTGGACGTGAAAACTAAAAGTGAACATTTCGTGTGTTCTGGAAATTACTTAAAGGTAATTCAAAGTGGAGCTTATGCTGGAAATTTAATTGTTAATCAGCATAGATATTATGGTGAGCCTAATTATGGCTCGTATGACGATTACTATATTGTAACTCCTAAAGGAGAAGAAATAACCGATTTGGGTGATAACCCCGAAGTTTTAAGCCAGTATGAATAATAATTATTATTAACAATTATCTAGCTCATTTATGTTAAGTTGGCATCAACTACCGCCTTTTTTAACATGAGAATCAATTATTAATGTTAATTCTACAATATGGGACATTACGGCAAAATATCTGACAAAATTAAAATAAAGTTTTCTGCAACACATAAAGTAAAGTAAAGTGTGTAAGGGGAGGAAAATGCATGGCAAGAATAGTTAGATGTCAGGCCGTAATTTTAAAAGATAATAGGATTCTTGTGCTTAGACAATACAATTACAAAAGACTGCAAGAATATTGGATGTTGCCAGGTGGAAATTTAGAAGATGGAGAAACAGAAGATAAACCAATCTTCCTTTCAATCGGCTACAGTAATTGTCATTGGTGTCATGTAACCTAAACACTGCAATTCACAAAAAAAGAAAGCCATTGAAACTCAATGGCTTAAGCTGAATTTTTACTAAGTTATTATATTATTTTACTCTTTTAATGTCCTTAGATATTTCTATAATTCTACTATCGTTATAGGAAACTTTCATACTTATACTATTTACATCTATTTGAAGTCTATCAATTTTATCATCAATAATTGTTATGTGTTCAGAATTATCTTTATATCCATCCAAAAGAGCATCAGTTGTTGGAATGAGCTTTCCGTCAATTCTTGCACCTAATTTTTTAACATCATTTTCAATAGTATCTAGTCTACTTTCAACATTACTAAATTGTTTAGTGTGACCTTTTACTTCAACATATATTTTTTCTAACAATTCAAACATTTTATTCTCATCCATATTATCACCTCTTAGTTATATAATACATCAATATTATAAAAATTTATAGAGTAAATTAATATTATTGTATTATAGAGTATTAATTTATATGCTCAATTATACTTATTTATACATAGAGAACTTGGAAAGTTATTAAGTAATAGAGTTTTAAAAGAATCTATCTATGAGTAACAATAAAATTAATGTTATAATCTAATACATCAATGTCATAGGCTCCAACTTTAAACATGGCTTGCTGTCTTGCCATATTGGGAGTGGTGTCATAAACCTTTGGAATACTCAAACGTAGTATCTTTAAGAACATATTTGTTATCTAAAAACTTATAAGTGATAACAACCTCACCAACAAACCCTGATGGGGATACTTGTGCTCCAACTCTAACTGTTAATATATTATTTTTTATATCATAGTGAGTCAAATTTCCAAAGCTGTAATTCACTAATATTTTTATCATTTTCTTAAGTTTGTATGCGTTTACTATGCAGTAAGGGTAGAATAATATGTTTAGCAGTTAATTGCGTCGTATTGCTCATTTTTTATATATTGTTCCTATGGAATTATATTCGATAGCATTTTTGGGCAAAGTAATAAAGTGAAAAATAAAAATATGAAGGGAGCGTGATATTATGCAGAAAGAAAATATGCATCAAAATGCCAATAGATTGGTTAATGAAAAATCACCATACCTATTACAGCATGCATATAACCCAGTAAGTTGGAATCCATGGTCTGAAGAAGCCTTTGCTGAAGCAAAAGCAGAAAATAAACCGATATTCCTATCTATTGGGTATTCATAACTGTGCAAAAAATCGACTTGTCATTGGTGCCATGTCATGGAGAAAGAATCCTTTGGAAATGAAGCAGTAGCAGCTATTTTAAATAAGTATTTTGTTGCTATAAAGGTAGATCGTGAAGAACGTCCAGATATAGATAGTATTTATATGACAGTATGCCAAGCATTAACTGGAAGTGGTGGATGGCCCTTAACGATTTTTATGACCCCAGATAAACAACCATTTTATGCAGGTACTTATTTCCCTATAGAAAGTAAATATGGAATGCCAGGGATAATTGATGTGCTAAATTCTATTGCAGAGCAGTGGAATGAGAAAAGAGAGGAGATTGTAAAATCTAGTGAAACAATAGTAGAGCATATAAAAGCAATTAATACTAAGGTTAATAGGGAGCAAATGGGGGAAGAAGAGATACATAATGCATATAACAGCTTCCAAAGTGTATTTGATATGAATTATGGCGGATTTGGTTCTTCTCCAAAATTTCCTTCACCTCACAATTTGAAGTTTTTATTATCGTATTGGAAAAACTATAATGAACCTAAAGCTCTAGAAATAGTGGAAAAAACATTAGAAGCCATGTATGCGGGTGGGATTTTTGATCATATTGGCTTTGGCTTTTCAAGGTACTCCACAGATGAGAAGTGGTTAGTACCTCACTTTGAAAAAATGTTATATGATAATGCACTTTTAGCGGCTGTATATGTGGAGGCTTTTCAAGCTACTGGCAATATATTTTACAAAGAAGTGGCGGAGAAAGTATTTACTTATATATTAAGAGATATGACCTCGCCACAAGGAGCGTTTTGTTCTGCGGAAGATGCAGATAGTGAAGGCATCGAGGGAAAATTTTATTTGCTAACCTTAAAAGAAGTGGCCTTAGTTTTAGGTGAACAATTTTATAAAACCTATTGTGATCATTACAACATAACTGGGAAAGGCAATTTTGAAGGAAGGAATATTCCAAATCTCATAGGCATGGATAGTAGTTCTAAGATAAATAGTGATTTACAGCAAAAACTAGAAAAAATGAGACAAAGGCTTTTTGAATATAGAGAGCGAAGAATTCATCCTTATAAGGATGACAAGGTATTAACCTCTTGGAATGGACTTATGATCGCATCGCTTGCATATGGTGGAAGGGTTTTTGATAATATCAGCTATATTCACCAGGCCGAAAAAGCTATGAATTTTATCTTAAGTAATATGATCAATGATAAAGGAAGATTGATGGCCAGGTACAGGGAAGGTGAAGTAGCACATTTAGGATATTTAGAGGACTATGCTTTTACAGTTCATGCTCTTATTGAACTATATGAAGCAACTTTTAATGTGGAATATTTAAGTAAAGCACTAGAACTTAATGAAGATATGCTTAAGTTGTTTAAAGATGAAGATCAAGGTGGATTGTTTTTATATGGAATTGATGGTGAAGAGTTAATAGTTAGGCCTAAAGATATATACGATGGCGCTGTGCCTTCAGGTAATTCAGTGGCTACTTTGAATATGTTAAGACTTGCTAGATTAACTTCTAATAGTAAACTCGAAAAAGAGGCATATGGCCAATTTGAAGTTTTTGCTTCAAAGGTTAAAAGTATTGAAAGCGCTCATGCTTATTTTATGACCGCACTATTATATAGTGTGGTATCAGGCAAGGACATTATAATTTCTGGAAAAGAGCAAGATGAACAAACTAAAGCTATGATTAAAGTAATTAATAGCACTTACTTGCCTTTTGCTACAGTAGTTTTAAATAAAGGTGATGAAAAATTAGATTCTATAAATTCTGAAATGAAAGCACATAAACCCTTGCAGGGGAAAACTACTGCTTATATTTGTGAGAATTTTAATTGTAAAGAGCCCATTACTGATATACAGAAGTTTTCACGGAATATTAGTTGACAACAATATGCTATTGGTAATATAATATAGTGTATTATGAAATAAATATATAGTAAATAAATTCTGTGAAGAGGACAGTACTTTCTTATTATTCTTAAAGCGAGCAAGGGTATGGTGTAAGCCTTGTAAGGTATAGGAAGTCAGATGGGTAACTATTTGACGAAATTAATTCATTAATTTTAGGAAAAGAACCTTGGAGAAGCTGCCTCAAATAGTTAGAAGGAACAACTTTTGACTCTTATAGGGCATGCCGCTGATAGCGTTAAAATATTGAGTGGACTTTATAGTCAACTAGAGTGGTACCGCGGAAATATAACCCGTCTCTTTATTTAGAGATGGGTTTTTGTTATATTGAAATATACAAGAGTTTTATAAGGAGGAATTTATATGGATTATAAAAAAGTAGTGGCAGAAAGAATTAAAAAGTTGGTGGATTTAGATATAGAAACAATAGAGAATTTAATAGAAATACCACCAAAACCTGAAATGGGAGAATTTGCTTTTCCTTGTTTTCAATTAGCAAAAATCATGAAAAAAGCACCTAATGCAATAGCTAAAGACTTAAAAGAAAGAATTGAGAACGAGGGTTTTGAAAAAATAGAGTGTTATGGTCCTTACGTAAACTTCTTTTTAGACAAAGGAGTATTTATTAAAAATACTGTAGAAAAGATACTAAAAGATGGAGATAACTATGGCTCATCTAAAATTGGTGAAGGTAAGAATATAGTAGTAGAATATTCTTCACCTAATATAGCAAAGCCATTCCATGTAGGTCATTTATTTACTACAGTTATAGGTAGCTCTTTATATAAGATACTTTCTTTTGAAGGATATAATTGTACTGGCATCAATCATCTTGGTGATTGGGGAACACAATTTGGTAAGCTTATTTATGCTTATAAAAACTGGGTAGATGAGGAAACTTTAGAAAAAGAGCCTATTAAAGAATTATTAAGAATTTATGTTAAATTCCATGAAGAGGCTGAAATTGATCCAGCACTCAATGAAGAAGCAAAAATGTACTTCAAAAGGTTAGAAGACGGCTGCGCAGAAGAAGTTGCACTTTGGACTAAATTTAGAGACTTAAGTCTTGTGGAGTTTAAAAAGCTTTATGAAACACTAAATGTTAAATTTGATTCTTATGCGGGTGAAAGTTTCTATTGCGACAAAATGGAAGATGTAATTGCAGATATAGATGCAAAGGGCTTACTTGTAGAAAGTAATGGAGCTAAGGTTGTAATGCTTGATGATTACAATATACCACCTTGTATAATTAAAAAATCAGACGGTGCTACAATTTATGCAACACGTGATTTAGCTGCAGCAACATATAGAAAGAAGACTTATGATTTTTATAAAAATATTTATGTGGTTGGAAAAGATCAAGCACTTCATTTTAAACAAGTATTTACTACTTTAAAGCTAATGGGTAATAAGTGGGCAGATGATTGTGTGCACGTACCATTTGGTACAGTAAGATTTGCAGATAAAAAATTATCTACAAGAAAAGGCGATGTTATTTTCTTAGATGAGTTATTAAGTGAAGCAGTGGCGAAAACTCTTGAAATAATAAACGAGAAAAATCCTGAGCTAGAGAATAAGGAAGATGTAGCTAAAAAAGTAGGAATAGGAGCAATTATATTTACTTATTTAAAAAATCATAGAGAAAGAGATATTGTGTTTAATTGGGAAGAAATGCTTAGTTTTGAGGGCGAAACAGGTCCTTATGTTCAATATACTTATGCAAGAGCAAAAAGTATATTAAGAAAAGTTGAAGAAAATAATAAGGGAATTAAGTCAAGTGTAGAACTTGACTACAATAAATTAGATTCTAAAGAAGAATTTGAACTAGTAAAGCAGTTAGAAGGGTTCCAAAACTCAATTATGTATGCCATTGATAAATTAGAACCATCTATGGTTACAAGATATGTTATTGAGGTAGCTAAGGCTTTTAATAAATTCTATAATCAGCATAATATAGCTAATTTAGAAGATGAATCTAATAAAAATGCAAAAATAGAAATGGTTAAAGCTACTTGCCAAGTAATTAAGAATGCTTTAAAACTTATAGGTTTAGAAGTTGTAGATAGAATGTAAAATAAAGAGGTTATTAACAAATAAATAATAATGTTATGAGATATTATTATTTATTTGTGCTTTTTTAAAGTGATTTGCAATAACTTTGTTTTTAATGTATTATTATAATATAGAAAAATGTGAAATTTAAATAAAATTACTGAGCAAATTGAAAAATATTTGTTGTAATATACTTTTCTTTTTTTATAGATTAGGGGGAACTATGTTTATCAAAGAATATGAAATTGAAGTTGTTTTGCCTAAAGAAATTTTTAGGAAATATAAGATGGACACTATTGCGTACTTGGATATTGAAGCTACAGGGTTTGATATGGAGCGGGATAAGATAGTGTTAATATCTTTGGGATATTACTTAAAAGAAGGTCAATTTAAAGTTGTTCAATATTTTGCAGAATCGCTTAGCGAAGAAGAGTGCATTTTGAAAGAACTTAAGAAATCTATGAAAAATTTTAAAAAATGGTGTTCCTATAATGGTACAGCATTTGATGAACCTTTCGTAATTAGAAAGATGAATAGATATAATCTTGGGTTTAGACTTCCTAGTGAACATATTGATTTATTTAAAATTATAAGACCATTTCATAAAAAGATGGGAATGAAGAATTGTAGTTTGAAATGTGTCGAGAAGTTTACTGGTATTAAAAGGCGAGATGAAATAAACGGGGCTAAGAGTGTTGAAATATACAATGAATACCTAGTAAAACATGATGAAAAATTAAAGGAGATTCTAATGCTCCACAATTATGAGGATGTGTTAAATTTACCTAAAATTTTCAAGGTGATTAATACTATTGAAAATGATTTGGATTTGAAAAGGAAAGAAAAGATAGCTAAAAAACAAATGTCCCTTTTGAATAATAACATACACACAAATCAGCCATTAAAAACAGTGACTAGGTAGCTATTGTAAAGAGTGGTAGTTATATAAGTCAACAAAGCACTAAAAAGCTATAAAAAACAGTTCCATGGTACATAAACGAATGTACCATGGAACTGTTTTTTTTTTATTCGATTTTATCATCTTTTATAATAGGGGGTGGTACCTTGCAATTATGGCTACAACCTTTGCAGCCATTACCACAATCACCATTTGCTTGTTTTTTAAGGTTACTATACAAGACATACCCAGCTACAATAACAATTAAACCAACAATAATAAATTCCACCACTGGTACATCACCTCTTTATAAATTTATATTATCTTATTATAATACTGCCTATATTAAAAATTAAAAATGATACTACCCAAGCGAGTATTAATTGATAGGATACAGAAAAGATTGCCATTTTATTACCATATTCTTTTTTCATAGTGGCTATTACTGATACACAAGGAGTGTAAAGTAATACAAAAGTTAAGAAACTATAAGCGGATAATGGAGAAAAATAATTAGGCAAGATATGTGTTAAATTGCCACCATATATAACACCCATTGTTCCTACAACTACTTCTTTAGCCATAAGACCAGTTAAGAGTGATATTGAATTTTGCCATGAGGCAAATCCAAGGGGAATAAAAATTGGATTTATAAATCTTCCAACAGAAGCTAAGAAACTAACGTTTATATCAACCATTCCTGTACTATTAAAGTTTGATAAAAACCATACTATTACGGAAATTGAAAAGATTATAGTACCGGCTTTCTTTAAGAAGCCTTTACCTTTTTCCCATGTGTGTAATAATAAGGCTCTTGGTTCTGGAAATTTATATTCAGGTAATTCTATAATAAAAGGCTCCTCATCTTTTTTGAACAATGTATTTTTGAAGAGGATACCAATTAGGAATGCTAAACCAATACCCATAAGGTATAATGAGAACACCATTAGGGTTTCTCTCCCAGGAAAAAATACTGATGCAAACAATGCATAAACTGGAAGTCTAGCATTGCAGGACATTAGTGGTATTAAAAGTGCAGTTAATTTTCTGTCTTTATCACTCTCTAAAGTTCTAGCGGACATTATAGCTGGCACAGAACAACCAAAGCCAACGATTAAAGGAATAAAAGCTTTACCAGATAAACCCATTTTCCTCATTAGCTTATCCATTATAAAAGCAGCTCTTGCCATATAGCCACTGTCTTCTAAAAAGGAAATACCTAGAAATAATGCCAATATTACAGGTAAAAATACTACTACGGAACCTACTCCGCCTATGATACCATCGATCAGTAGAGAAGAAAACCATGGGCTATTATTAGATAATACACTGCTTAAAAATGGAACAAAATAATTATTAAGCAAGTTATCTAGAAGATCAGCTAAGGGCTGTCCCACCCAGTTGAAAGTAAACATAAAGATTAAAAACAAACTTCCAAAAAATAGCGGATAGGCTATTATTCTATTAAGCACAATTTTATCTATTTTTTCTGAAACGGAAACTCTGTTGTCATTTTTTTTATTTGTAATTGATTTTAATAAAAGTTCAATGTAGTTATAGGTTTCTTTTTCATCTTTAAATTTTAGACTATTTGAGGATGTGGTAGTATAATCTTCTTTAAGGAGACAATCTTTCACTTCAGAAACTCCTTTGCCCTTTGAAGCTACTATAGGTATTACCCTTACCCCTAATTTTTGTGATAAAAGATCATAATTAATATCTAAACCCTTAGCTATTGCAACATCTATCATATTTAATACTAAAATTATTGGCTTATTAAATTGTTTTAATTGCGTGGTAAGATATAAATTTCTATCAAGACTCGCCGCATCAACAATATTAATAATTACATCAACATCACCATTCTCTAAAAACTCCTTGGAAACTTTTTCTTCATTTGAATAAGTATCCATAGCATAAATACCTGGTAAGTCAACAATTTTAATTTTATTATCGATAAAGCCTTCTTTTTTTTCTACTGTTACTCCCGCCCAATTACCTACGTATTGGTTAGAACCTGTAAGTGCGTTATATAGAGTAGTTTTACCAACATTAGGATTACCTAATAGTGCAGCAGTGATCATTCAAATCCTCCTTACTATGTCGCTTGTTTGATTTTAGTCGTCAATTGTATGTGGTTTGTCCCATTATCTAGTTCAAAATAATTTACCGATTATTTTATTCTAATAGTGGTACTTAGCATAGTGACTATGCCATTTTTATATTTATATTTTTAGCATCATTTTTTCTAATGGCTAAATTGAAACCGCGTAAATTTATAATTATAGGATCTCCTAGAGGTGCTGTGGCTTTCAAAGTTACTTTAGTACCTTCTATGCAACCTAAAGCTAATAATCTTTTAGCAAACTTTTCATTACCGCAAATTGAATGAATTAGTGCTGTATCTCCTGGTTTTAAATCATATATGCTTATATCAATCACCCCTTATTGAAAATAATTCTCAATATCATTTTAACATCATTCTCTATTAGTGTCAATCTAAAATAATCGGTGAATTTATAATTTTTTTAAAAAAAACTTTCATATAATAGTAGAATTGTGATAACATATAAATAGAGCAGAGTTTTAAATTAAAAATGTGCAAATTTACGGTTTTGTTCTCTAAACTTGGTATAGAAGTTAGTAAACTTAGTAGAAAAGAGTGATATTGTGATTACAAAACTTAGCAGCGTTAAGGTGGGAGAAATTTGTACAGAAGGGTCCCTTACCATAGACGGAAATAAACAACTATTTAAAGATGCATTATTTTTTGATTTAGAACATTACATATATAAGAAGCCAATTTGTATTGGGGTTTTTGGGTGTTGCGTTTATGATGAAGTTTTAAATGAATTAAAGGTTACTCAATATATGGCAGAAAATAAAAAAGATGCTGTAGAAATATTATCCTTAGCTAAAAATTATTTTGAAGAAATGAAAATTAAGTATAATAAAAAATACATAGTTACGTTTTCAGGAAACAATGATTTTACAGTTATAAACTATTTGTTAAAAGCACATAAAACAGATTTTATATTAGAAGGATATTTTGGAGAAATAGATTTACAAAAATGTTATGAAAAAGCTGAAGGAAGTTGTATTGGACTTAAGGCTCTAGAAAAAATATTTGATATTGATAGGGAAAGTGAATTAATTAGTGGCTCTAATTTAGCTAAAACTTTTGGAAAAATTGTAAAAGATGATGATTACATAAACAGAATGCCACAAGAAAAAAAGGATAAAATACTTTTATATAACCAGCAGGATGTTGTCAGTTTATTTTATATATATATAGATTGGTATAATAGAATACAGTTAAAAAAAGAAGAAATCACAGCGCAGCAGTAGCTGTGCTTTTTTATTCTCAAATAAAAACAATACTTAACATAGCAATAAGGAATACTGTGACCCTTTCAGTAATAATTTAATAGAAGGTGTGTAAAAAATACTGGGGGGGGAAAAGCTTTTGCAGAAGGTTAAGAAAAACATTGATGCGGCTATGGTAAGGATTAAGGCAGACTTGGTTTTGAAAAATGCAAATTTTATTAATGTATTTACTGAAAATATGGACCAGGGGGATATTGCTATAGTAGGTGATACTATTGTAGGGATTGGTGAATACAAAGGTGAAGAGGAAATTGATTGTACAGATTTGTATGTGACACCAGGGTTCATTGATGCCCATGTTCATATAGAATCTTCTATGATTATGCCAGAGCAGTTTGCGAGAGTTGTAATTAAAAAAGGGGTAACTACAGTGATAGCGGATCCACATGAAATTGCTAATGTAGAAGGAATTAAGGGTATAGATTTCATGCTAAGAAGTAGTGAGATTGCACCTATAGATATTTTTTTTATGCTACCCTCTTGTGTTTCCGCCACGGAGGTTGAGGATAGTGGATGCGTACTTAATGCTGAGGATTTGGAAAAATTAAAAAATAATAATAGAGTATTAGGTCTTGGGGAAGTTAGGAATGTGCCTGCAGTTATAAACGCAGATGAAAATATATTGAAAAAAATAGATATAGCAAGGTATAAACATATTGATGGACACTGCCCTACAATTCCGCAGATAGATTTAAACGCATATTTAAGTTGCGGTATAAGAACAGATCATGAAAGTACGAATGTTAAGGATGCCATGCTTAAAGTTAGTAGGGGGATGTATGTCATGCTAAGGGAAGGCTCTGCGGCAAGAAATTTAAAGGATATACTTCCTGCGGTTAATAGTCATAATTTCAGAAGATTTTTATTTTGCACAGATGATAGGCATATAGACGATTTATTAGAGGGCGGCTCTATAGATAATTGTATTAGAATTTCTATAAAACAGGGGCTTAATCCTATAAAAGCATATATAATGGCTTCATTTAATGCAGCTCAGTGTTATGACTTAAAAGATAGAGGGGCTATAGCACCAGGATATAAAGCAGATTTAGTGATATTTGAAGATTTTAAAGGTCTAAATATAAAGAAAATTATAAAAAACGGTAAAATATATACAGAATTACAAAGTAAAAATTATTTAAACTTAAGAATTAATTCTTCCATGCATATGGATTTCGTAAATAATGAAATTTTTAAAATCCAAAGTGAGGCTGAAAATATAAATATTATAAAATTAATTCCAAATTCCCTAGAAACTAAGCTAGTGGAGAGAAAAGTAGAAAATGAGTTTGGATATATAAAGAGGATTATGGAAAAAGATGTATTAAAAATAGCAGTTTTTGAAAGGCATCATAATACAGGTAAGCACTTTGTTGGTTTTATAGAAGGATTAGGCTTAAAGCATTGCTCTATTGCACAAACTATAGCCCATGATTCTCATAATGTTATAGTGGTAGGGGATAATGATAAGGACATGGAGGTGGCAGTGAATACTCTTGTTTCTACTGGTGGGGGTATAGCTATGGTATCGGAGGGAAAGGTTATTGCTCAGCTAAATTTGCCAATTGGAGGAATAATGACTTTTGAATCTCCACATATGGTAGCAGAAAACCTAAAGAGACTTAGTAGAATGGCTAGAAGCTTTGGAGTACGTGATGAATATGATCCTTTTATAAGTTTATCTTTTATGATGCTTCCAGTAATACCTGAAGTTAAAATTACCGCTAGAGGGTTGTTTAATTATAGTAAATTTGCTTTTATAGAACTCATGTCAAAGGACGATGAAAATAAGAAGATCAAATAATAGTTGATAATTTTAAATTAAAGAGTAGATAGTCTGATCCATCTTGGGGAGGACTATCTACTCTTTTTTTATGAATAATGTTTTTTATTAATTAAGAAAAATTTTCTTATAAATTGGGATTTTAATGGTATATCTTCTAATTCATCTGGCAATATTCTTAGTGGAAGTAATATTTACCTAAAAATTTGAACTGTGGAACTCAATTTATTAAAAATTATTAGCTTCCAAAAGAAATTAAAATAATGAAACCCATAATTAGGAGGAATTGTGAACTATGAAAAACCTTAAAAAGAAAAAAGGATTTACCCTGATTGAGCTAATAATTGTAATTTCAATTATTGTGGTATTGGCAGCCATTGCGGTGCCTAAGTACGGGAAGATTCAAAAGGATGCTAAAATAAAAGCTGATATTGCTAGTGCAAAGGTTATTGCTGATGCAACAGTAGCACTTATTGCTCAAGACAAAATTACTAAGGCAACTTACAAGGATGGAGTAAACTTAACCAAAGATACAAATAATGAGCTAACAGAGTATCTTCAAACAGCCCCTGTTGTTAAGGCAGTTGAGAATGCTGTATTTAATGTAACAATAGATGCTATCACAGAAAGTGTTACTGTTAAGGTTGGTGATAATGAGTTGTACCCTATACCGAATCCAGACTATTCTGTAGCACCAGCGAAAACACCAGCGGAAACACCAGCGGAAACAACAGTAACAAAATAAACTAATATATATCTTTATTTATTTGTCCAAAGTTTTATGACTTTGGACATTAAATTATTATACAACAATACTAAACATTAAATTAATATGTAAAAATATAACGATTTATGCAAAATAATATTGTGTTAATTATAAAATAGTTATAAGATAATAATGGTGAGTTTTGCAATTATATGAAATAATACGAGATGAGGTGATCCAATGGAAAGCATTTTCCCAATAACCATTTTTATTTTAGGACTATTAATAGGAAGTTTTTTAAATGTATGTATTTATAGAATTCCAAGAGGAGAAAGTATAGCATATCCAGCCTCTCATTGTACTTCTTGTGGAAATGATATTGTGTTTTATGATCTTATACCAGTAATTAGCTGGATTTTGTTAAGAGGTAAATGCAGAAACTGCAAGGAAAAGATATCTATTAGGTATGCCTTGGTAGAATCAGTTACGGCTGTACTGTTTTTATTAACTTATTTTCAATATGGAATGAATATGTATCTCTTAAAATATTTAATACTTATACCTTTTTTAATAGTTATAGCTATGATAGATTATGATACTATGGAAGTTTATACAGCAACTACGTGGCTTGCAATAGCTGTAGGTGTTATTTTATTAGGAGTAAATTTTTACCAGGGAGAACCAATAGTTACATATATATATGGCGCACTATTAGGTGCAGGTACTATAATCACAATTATTTTATTATCAAAGCTTATTATTGGTACAGAGGGTATGGGATGGGGTGATGCAGAGATATGCGGACTTTGTGGCCTGTTTTTAGGTTTTAAATTAACACTTTTGATGATGTTCTTTTCTTTTATAATTGGTGGAGTCATTGGTGTTTATTTATTAAAGTTTAAAAGGAAAAATGGTAGGTCTGAAATGCCCTTTGGACCATCTATAATAATGTCTGCACTTTTAATGATGATTTGGGGTCATAGAATTTTAAATTGGTATTTAGGAACATTCAACTAACCCACATAGAATTCCATGAAATATGTATAGGCAGCGGTGTAAACATAAGGACTTTAACGAAAACGTGAGCATAACTCGAATAGTTTCAATAATCCGTAAGCTGTCTAGAATAGCCCTGTTTGGCTATAGGCAGGAATCGGTGTATAATAAATCATAACTGTATTGTTATGAAGGGTTGATAATATGCAAAATGTATTGCAGAACATGAATATTAAATGGAAGGAAAAAACCATGAAAGCGAAAAAAAATGATTATCTTCAAAAAATTTACGAGAAAAATTCTAGTACAGGAAATTACGTTATACAAGTAGCTTTAGACAAGTATAATGATATATTTAATGATTGGGATCATGCCCCTTTTAAAAAAAGAGATATGGATCCGGATTTAGCAAATTTTCTTGAAAACTGTTTTGAAGAGATTCCCGCTAAACATGGAGTAGATATATGCTTTTATTTACCAAAAGAGGAAAAAGATGTAAACCGAGAAGAGTTATTAATTGCAGGTATAAAAACCTACTATTCTTTTTATTTACATCAAGAAATTAAAGTTTTGAATAATAATTATCGTAAACTTTTTCAATATTTGCTTACATCACTAAGTTTACTGGCAGTGTCTGTTTTTTTAAGTACAACAGTTGGTGACAATATAATTTTAGGAACAATACAACAGGGGTTTAATATTGGTGGATGGGTGTTTTTATGGGAAGTTATTTCGATGGTAGTTTTCAGAGGAAGAGAAGTTAGTTCAGAAATTAATAAATACCAAAGGTTTTTGAACTCATTAATTTATTTTAAATATGGTAATGAAAATCCATTATTTTAATATGCGGTGTATCAAGAGAAGTTCTATGAATTTTTTTTCGTAGGACTTTTTTTATTTGTTACAAATTCAGGCAATTTAGATGAATTTTAAGGCACCTGGAGTACCAGGTGCCTTGATTTTACATATTGAAGGCGTCTTCTAAAAATGTATATTTTGGAAGGCCATTTTCTATAGAAATTTTTGGTTCCCCCATTATTAATGGTAGGGTGTATTCATAGGCTTCTCTAGTAACATTATTTCCTTCCTCGTTAATCCATTCTAGTGGAAAGTATTTAATGCTATTAGCAACCTTTGAGGTTTCAAGTGCAAAAGGAACAGATGCATAAGGCGTATTTGAAAGTCTTTTTATACCTATCATGTTACCACTTATTCCGTCAATAGAATAAATAGCGGCAGCTTTACCTACTTCAAAGGCTTCATCGATGTCTGTTTGTGAGGCACAGTGCATTGAACAACGCTGAATTGTAGAAAGCTCTAAAACTCTAACCTTTTCAGCCGTATTAGTTTCTAAAATTAAATTTTTAAGAGTGGCACAAACACCGCCTAATTGGGCATGACCAAATTTATCAAGGCCGGTGGAAGAAGCTTCACCTATAAATTTGCCTTCTTTAGTTCTTATGCCCTCAGATACTACTACGAAAACATGATTTTTTTCAGTAAGTTTTTTACTTATATCTTTTAAGAAATTTTCTGTACTAAAAGCGACTTCAGGTAGATATATGAAATCAGCAGCAGGTTTACCATTAATAGTTGCAACACAAGCACTAGCCGCTAGCCAACCAGTATCTCGTCCCATAGTTTCAAGTATAAACACACCTTTTGCAGGATATACACTTGCATCTAGTAAGTTTTCAAGAACAGAAGTAGCAATTAGTTTGGCTGCACTTCCAAAGCCTGGGGTATGATCCATAATTGGCAGGTCATTATCTATAGTTTTAGGAATACCAATAAATTTAACATCCTTATTATGCTCTCTTGCGTAGATGCTAAATTTATGTACAGTGTCTTGAGAATCGTTACCGCCGATATAGAAGAAGGTTTTTATTTCGTGTTCCTCTAATAATTCAAAAAGTTTTAGGTACTCCTGCGGACTCTCATCATAGGACTTAAGTTTGTATCTGCAAGAACCTAGACCAGACGAAGGAGTATACTTTAATCCTTTAACCTCATCATAAGGTAAGGTGGATAGGTTTACAATGTGGTTACTTAAAATACCCTGTATGCCATTTATTCCAGCATAAACGTTATCATAATAGTGAGAACTATTGTTCTCCTCTAGAACTCCCATAGCACTAGCATTAATTACAGAAGTTGGACCTCCGGATTGTGCTACTATACAATTTTTCATTTAAGAATTTCCCCTTTCAATCGGAATATTATTGTGATTATAATTCATAGAATCTACTAATTAATTATAAGGTATAAATTTAAGTTACTCAAGGTAGAATTGAATTTTAAATTAATTCATTTGAAAATTTCTTGGCTAAAGGGTCTATCACATATAAATATCAGAATTTACATAAAATATTATATATATAATAAAATTGTTTGAAAATTCAAAGACTAATTTTAATATTAATGATAAAATATATGTATAATATTTTAAAGATTCTGTTAAATCTTTAAAATATAAAATCAGGAGGGGTACAATGGTAATTAATAAAACAAACCATGGAAAAGAATCCAAAAACAATATAATTTTAAAGGAAGTTAATATAAGAGGAAATTTATGTGGGGAATTTGCAGAATATACTATTGATCATGTATATGAGAATAAAGGAACAAATGATGTAGAAGCAATTTATACTTTTCCAATACCAGAGAGAGCAGTTATATCTGGCTTTGAAGCAGTGCTTGGTGGTAGGACTATAAAGGGGCTAATACAAGATAAAGATGAAGCTAATAAGATATATGAAAACTTTAAACAAAAGGATAATAACACTTTTCTCATGGAAGAATTCAGTGATAATATATTTAGAATAGTTATTGGTAAGATAATCCCTAATGAAGTTGTAAAAATTAAAGTGTCTTATATAGAAGAACTTAGTTATGAAAATAGAAACTTAAAATTAATTATTCCAACAATAATAGCTCCAATAAATCTTTCAAAGGACAGTAAATTACTTTCTAGCAAAGAGAGAAACATCCATAAAGATAATAATTACAAATTTACTTTAAGGCTACTGGTTGAATCACTAACAAAATTAGAATTTAAGTGTCCTTCTCATAAAATAAAGGTGGAATATGAAGAAAATAATTTATATAAAGTAACATTAGATGGAAACAATCAAAAAATGGATAAAGATTTAGAAATTACACTGGAAGAACTAGAAAAGATGGAAACTACAGGAATGATTTATGATTATCCTAGGGACGATAAAGGAATTTTATATTTGAGATTTATACCAGAAATTGAAATAGAGCAAAAATCTACTGGTGCAAATTATATATTCCTTCTAGATGTATCAGAGTCAATGGATGGTAATAAATTAATAGAGGGTAAAAATGCACTTCAATTATGTTTGAGAAATTTGTCCTTAGGAGATACCTTTAATATTTCGGCTTTTGGAGATAAACTTCGTTATTTTTCTAAAGATACAAAAGTTGATTTTAATGAAGATAATTTAAGTAGTGCTAGTAAATGGATTGAAGAACTTAAAGCAGAGAAGAATGCAGTGATTTTTGATGCAATTAAGTTTGCTCTACTGGGAAAAAGTGAAAAAGAGGAAAATATAATATTCTTGTTTACAGATGATTTGGTGGAAAATGAAAAAGAAATTCTCGATTTTGTAGAAGATAATATAAAAGAAAGTAGAATTTTCCCTTTTGGTATAGATACTTCAGTAAATAGCTATTTTATAAATAAGTTAGCTCGTATTTCTTATGGAGCAGCAGAAGTTATATGTCCTGGGGAGAGAATTGAAGATATTGTGCTTAAACAATTTAATAGAATAAAAAATCCTCAAATTACTGATATTGAAATCGATTGGGGTAAAATGAATGTGGAAACAACATTCCCAAGAACTATACAATACATGTATGACAAAGAACCATTTTCAATTTTTGCTAAAATCAACGGAGAAGTGGGCGGAGTTGTAATTTTAAAAGGAAAAGTGGGAAAGGATAGAATTCAAAGAATAATTATGCTAAATGACCTTGAACTAGAAGAAAATGTAAACTTAATTGAAAAAATATGGTATAAAAAACGTATAGAATCCCTTCAACATAGAGTTAAATATGAAAGAGGAGAACTTCAAGAGGCAATGTATAATAAGATTGTTGAAATATCTAAAAAGGTTGGAATAATTTGCAAGGAAACTTCCTTTATTCTTTATGAAGAGATGGAAGACCCAATCTTAGGCATAAGAATAAGAGAAATTTTACCTGTTAAAACCACAAAAAGCTTAGAACTTTCCTATGATAGTTTAGATAGTGAATCTGAATCAACAGCATTTTATTATAAAGATTTATCAATAGTAAAAGAAGATAATGATAAATATGCTGATTATCAAAGAAATCAGTTACTAAAAGTCTTGGCTTCTAATCAATTTGCCAGTGGAGCTTTTGGTATCAATGTGGAAGATAGTTTAGAGTCTAATATAAAATATACTACAAAAGCAATGCTTGCATTTATTCTAGGTAATGAAGATATAAAGATGTATACAAATCAATTAAATAAATCTTTAGAGTTCCTATCTGGAGCTTTAAAAAACAATGGTTTAGAGCTAAATAAAGATGAGTATATGAAATTATTATTAGTTTTTAAGTTATCTATTAAAAAAGATATAGTACTATCTTTTTACAAAGAAAATATTCAGAAAAAAATTGATGAAATTCAGGCAAAATATCAATTGAAAGATATTGATTTAATTGAAATTCAGAATAAATTTATCCAGAGGGTAAGGGAAAGTTCTAATGAGCCTAAAGATACACTTAATTTTATAATCCATAATGCTATTCTAAAAACATTTTAAAATTTACTTAAATTCTTGGAGAGGGTTTTATAATCCTGCATAATTTATATGTGGGATTTTTCTCTGTGTTGTTATAATGGATGGATAGTTATTATTTTATAAGAATTATATATTATATTTAGAAATTATTAGTTAAAATAAGGTGATTTTAAAATAAGTAGCATTTATTTTTAATGGTGCCGAGGCATAAGGAAGTATGGATAATGATAAGGGGAGATATAACAAAGCTAAAATACAATAAGGAAGAAATAATTCGAAAAAGAAATAGTATAAGAAATAAATTTATAATTAAATCTTCAAATGTTAAAACGGGAAAGATACAATGCATGTCAAAAGTGGATATAGAGATTTTATTTGGGTTGTATGATGAAGAATTTTTCCGAAATTATTTCAGTGAAAATTTAAAGGGAAACTTAACTTTTTCATTATCCACTAGGATGACAAACGCAGCAGGAAAAACTATGTATATTAGAAAATTAAAACCATCGGAGGCAGTAGAAGAATCTTATGAAATAAGGATAGGAATAAAATTCTTTTTTCAGTATGATGTGCTTGATAGAGATAAAATAGTATCTGGTATAAATACTGTGGATTCTTTAGAGGCACTTCAAATAGTTTTTGAGCATGAATTATGTCATCTAATAGAGTTTCATATTTATGGTGAATCCAGCTGTAAAAGGCTCAGGTTTAAAATTATGGTTAATAATATATTTGCTCATACAGAGGTACATCACCAATTACCAAGTCCAAAGGAGATAATATCAAAAAAATATGGATTAGCAATAGGACAAAAGGTGAGTTTTATTAAAGAAAATAAAAAATATAGTGGTTTTCTTTATAGAATAAATAAAAGAGCAACAGTTATGGTGAATGATAATAAGGGTACTTATAGAGATGGGAGTGGAAACAAATATTCTAAATGGTATGTGCCCTTTGAACAATTAGTATGATGCAACATAATATAGATTTGGTCCTGTTATTTATTTTATCTAAATAAATATTAAAGGCAGGTTTAGCTAAAACCTGCCTCATCCTAGGATACTGAAAGCTCGGAACAGTTTACACTACAACCTATGCACATCCCTATACACCTAAGGATAATCTTTCGACTACATATAAGCATTACACAACATGCATACATCTTTGCTCGATTAAAAGACGTACCTTGGAGAACATAAATAATCTTTCGACTATATACAATCCCTAACTCTTATCAGTATAGTTTAATTATTAAAGTATAACGCAAACATAATGTTATACACTACAACTGAAGCCTGCGGCACATAATCTAGTCTTAGCTCGACCAATACACATCTATTAAGCTCATATATACACAGTTATGCAAATATACAACCTTTTCAAGACATATAAAGATCTTCCCTCCGGCACATATTAAGCCTTACGACCTAGGATACACCTTTGGCCGAATATTAAAAAGCTATTTAAATAACCTCGTAATACTCTTGGCTCAACCAATCTAAACCCTCTAGTAAATATTTTTACCTAATCTATTTTAATTATTCAAAAATCCATAAAACAATATAAAAATCTCGTAGTATAAAATGAAAAAGTTAATTTTAATAAACATTTCCACATAAGGGAATATTATATGATATAATTTACATATGATTGCTAATAAAATCAAAGGTGTTCCATTTAACTTTAGATTCTATTATTATTAATATAATATTTTATTAGGACGGTGACAATGATGAAAAAAATTTTTTCAGTAATATTATGTAGTGTATTAATGTTTACATTGGTTGCGTGTGGCAAAACCGATGTAACAAAAGAAAAAACACCTGAAAGCACAGTTAAAAAGGAAACAGTAGCGGCAAAAAAAGTACAACCGGAAGAAACAAAAAGTAGTCAAGTGGTATTGTATTTTAGTGATGACCAAGCTATGTATCTAGTAGGGGAGAAAAGAGATTTAGAGAAGCCTACAGCAAAGTCTATTGTAGCGGAATTAGTTAAAGGACCAAGTGGCACAGGAAAATTAATTGCAACAATACCTAAAGGTGTAGAAATATTAGATGTGGTGGTTAAGGATAATATAGCTACTGTTGATTTTAAAGCGAACGTAAGTGAGAAAATAAGTGGATCTACTGGAGAACAAATGGCGTTATATTCAATTGTAAATACATTGGTTTCATATAAGGAATTAGGTATAACAAAGGTTCAATTTCTAATTGAAGGAAAAAAAGTTGAGTCTATTGCAGGTCATTTGGATACAACTCAACCTATGAGTGAAAATACAGATCTATTAAAGAAATAATACTTATAGGACATGATGTCATATTTAAAACATAAGAAGTGCAAAACAAATAACCAGTCAAAGATGCTAGCATAGTTGACTGGTTATTTGTTTCCATATGTCTAATTTTAAAAGGCAAAATTTTTAAATATGCCTTTTAACCCTAGGGATTTATTTGACAACCCAAAGCAATCTACGCTACAACATATAAACATCCCTACATACCCATATGCAATCTTTCGACAACAATAGAGCATTACAGCACATATATACATCTTTACTCGACCATATAGAACACCTTGGGAGCTAAAAATAATCTCTCGACCAAGAATAACCCCTAGTTATATATTAATAAAACCTGCGGCAACCTATATCATCTTAGCTCGACTATTACACATCCGGGAGAACCATATACATACAGTTGGGCACATATACAGCTGTTAAGAACCCATAATAATCTTCCCTCCGGCATATAAAAAACCTTAGTAGATATCGTATACACCTTTGGCCGAATACTCTAAAACTATTTTAAATCTAGGAGTACTCTAGGCTCAACCACTTTGGATCATCTACTAACATTATTGTATGCTTTTTTTAATTTATTATACTAAAACAGATATTAGTGATATAAGAAAAAATTGTAAATTAATTGGTTGATAGAATCTCTTTTATAGAGTCTACAACAAACTTAATATCTTCTTTTGAAACCCAATTGTGAGTAACAAAGCGCATTAATCCATCTTCTTCACCATTAATTTTGATTCCTTTAGTGTAGAATTTCTCTACTAATTCATCGCTACACAATCCAGTGCTATGCATATTAAAGAATACCATATTAATATGAGTATCTTCTTTATTTACTACTATTCCTGGTATCTTTGACAATTCTTCTCCGAGCAATATTGCATTTTCATGATCTACTTTTAGCTGAGGAATCATTTCACGCAAGGCTACAAGTCCAGCTGCAGCTAAAATACCTGCTTGTCTTAAACCTCCACCTAAAATTTTTCTTTTCTTTCTTGCTTTATCAATAAATTGTCTATCTCCAGCAAGCATTGAACCTATAGGCGCACAAAGACCTTTAGATAAACAAAACATAACACTGTCACAATAGTTAGTGATTTCACTGGCATCCACATCTAAGTAGGCCGCGGCATTAAAAAGCCTTGCTCCATCTAAGTGAACTGGTACATCATGCTTCTTTGCTAATGTATAAATTTTCTCCATTGTACTTAGTGGAATCACTCTTCCACAGGAATGTGCATTTTCTATACAGATAAGACCTGTACTAGGGTAATGAATATCCTCATCTTCTTTTCTAATTCTAGCTTCAATTTGGTCAGGATCCAGTTCTCCTTTATTACTAAGTAAAGTTCGTAGCTGAACTCCAGCAATTATTGATGAGGCACCAACTTCATGTATTACTATGTGACAATCATCACCAAGAATAACTTCATTACCTCTGGTACAATGGGTAAAAATAGCTAGTTGATTTCCAAAAGTACCACTTGGTACAAAGAGTGCGGCCTCTTTATTAACAAGTTTGGCAGCATATTCTTCTAAAGTTTTCACAGTTGGATCATCACCATAAACATCATCTCCAACCTCTGCTGTAAACATAGCCTGTCTCATATTTTGGGTAGGCTCCGTTACTGTATCACTTCTTAAATCAATAAATTTCATTTTATTTAACCTCCTCGTTTTATTAGAGGATATAATAATTTTTAATTGTTATATCCCATAATCAGTATAAATACTATTATAACTTAAAACATTTTTCTGATGTGTGATATAAAAAAATAATTTTAGAAAATTATGATATTTCAAATAAGTTGGGTGATATATATCTTTGTTTTTTATGGTAAAATATATATATTAGCATTCCAAAAAATTAGGTGGTGGAAAAGTAATGAGTGAAACATTTCGATTTATTCATACTGCAGATTTGCATTTAGGATCCTTTCTTAATATAAATGGGCAGCCCCAGGAAGATATACAAAGCTTGTGTAAAGAAGCCGTATATAATGCTTTTGAGAGGGTATGTAGAGTTGCTGTTTTGTATAAAGTGGATTTTATTTTGATTTGTGGAGATGTATATGATAGCTATTTAAGGTCTGTAAGAGGGAATAGATTTTTTATTAATCAATGTCTATTACTAAATGAATCCAATATAGGTGTATATGTTATTTATGGCAATCACGATGCTACAAATGAAAAACGAGAATTGTTTGACATGCCGCCCAATGTTCATGTCTTAAGTTCTGATAATGTAGAAACATTTCAGGTATACAAAGCGGGGGAACTTATTGCGAGAGTAATTGGAAAATCTTATAAGAGTAGAAATGAAAGAGAAAAAATTTATGAGAACTATTTATTGGATAATGATGTTTTTAATATTGCAATGCTACATACTGCAATGGAGGGGGATAATAAAAATTATATTCCTTGTACATTAGATGAACTTAAAAAGATACCTAATATAGATTATTGGGCGCTAGGACATATTCACAAAACTAATATTTTGAGTGATACAAAACCTATTGTAGTTTTTCCAGGAATCCCTCAAGGGCGAGACATGGGAGAGCAGGGGCAAGGCGGAGTTTTCTTAGTTGAGGTAGGGAAGAAAGAGATTCTCAGTATGAAATTCTTGCCTATATCAACTATAATATATAAGAGGGTGGAAATAGCAATAAATGAAGAAAATAAGACAGAAAATTTTAGCGATTTAATGGTGGTAATTCTAGAAAAAGCAAGGGAACTTATATATAATATACCTGAAATTTCTACTGAATTTGTGAATTCAGGGGATGATTTATCTCATGAATTTAAGGGCCATATTGTACAATTAATAATAAAAGGAAGAACAGAATTGCAAGATAAAATAACTCATATGAAGGAAGATGATTATAAACAATTTATAGATGATATAAACGAAGAACTTTCCTCAGAAAAGTATTTTATATGGGTAGATTCCATAATATTTAGGACAACTTCTCTCATGAAAGATTTTGAAGGGCTTAAAGTACAAAACTCTATCTTCCGTGATTTAGATGAGGTGATTAATTTATATAGTACGGAGGGAGAAAGTAAAGGAAAGCTCCAAAAAAATTGGGGCTCTATATGGAAAGAGCAAATTCACACTGAAAATATAGATGAAGACAAATTTGATTTTGATGAAGAAATAACAGAAGATATTATACTGCAAGCTAGGCAACTAGTTATTGAAAAATTAGTAGAAGCACTAGAAATAGGTTAGGGGGTGAGAATTTGAAAATAACACAGTTGGATATCAGGGATTTTGGGGTGTTTCAAGGTGAAATGTTGGAAAACTTAGAGGGAGGAATAATAGTTGTTGGTGGAGCAAATAGGTCTGGTAAAACAAGCTTAATGCAAATAATTAGAAATATACCCTATGGGTTTTCTCAAAATAGTAATTTGCCACCGGCTAAATTCCAATATGATGTTAGATGCAACATAGAATTAGAAAAAGGTAATGAAGTAAATATACTCTTAAAGGGATTTAGTAACCCGGAGATAGTTTATAGAAATATGGATCATAATATGGTAAGTAAATCTTTATACAATATAGATAAGGCAACCTACAGAGAATTATTTACTATAAGTCTTGATGAACTTAATAAGAGTTCGGATAAAGAAGATAGTAATTTACAGTCAATGCTACTCGGAGCAGGATTTAAACATATTGTAAAAATACCATCTATTGCTAAAGAATTAAGAGGTATTGCAAATACAATTGGTGGTACTCGGGGAAATCCATCAACCAAAATGTTTAAGCCTTACACAGAAAATATTAAAAAAGGTGTGGAGGGAAGGAAAAAATCAATTTTGCTATTGGATACTTTTGTGCAAAAGAAAAATATTGCCTCTAAGCTTTTAGGCGTTATAAATTCAAAGGAGAAGCAGCTCCAAAACAGTAATGATAATATGATTAAATTAGAGATGTTAAAGCATAATTATCAGCTTAATGAAAGTAAAACGAAGTTGGAAGAGGAGCTTTTAAGCTACACTTTTAAATTAGAGGATATAAAGGAATATAATATAGAAAAAGCTAAGACCCTAAAAATTCAATATATTAAAACACTAGAACAGTATAATAGTGACAACTATGAGTTTCAAAGAGAAACCTCTAAGGATTCCAGGATTAAAGAGTTGCTAGTTGAAAATAAGGGGTTTATTAATAATTTTTATAATGGCTTATCTGGAATTAAAGAAATGAGCAAAAATCTACTTATTATAAAAAATGAATATTTTGAAAAAACACAAGCCTTAATGGATAAGATTAAAAAGGCAAATATTAATTGGACTAGCTTTGACCTTGTACAAGAGATCAATTGTGATGAGGTTCAAGCAACTATTTTAAACGGTCATATTGAAAAATTCAGAAAAATAGAAGTGGAAAGAGTGGAGTGCAATAAAAAGATAGAAGATTTTAAAATACAAAAGGAGACTTTAGAAAAACAAATTGGACCCTATAATCCTGAAGCTTATGCTAAAAAATATTTTTATTTTACCCTTTTTTTTATAATTTTAGGATTTGTATTGTTTTTTATAGATAAATTATTAGGTTGCTTAATAATATTAATCGGAGCTATAGGTACAGCTCTATATTTGTTTATAAATCACTCTAATAGTAAATTAATATTAAACAGAAATCTAGAAACTAAAGCAGGAATTGATAAAATAGAAGTGCTTTTTAGTAAGACCTCTGAAGAACTAAAAATTCTAGATGAAGCAATGCAGAAAATGAATAATATAATGGACGAGTATAGGGATATTCTAAAGCTCGACGTGCGGGTTTCTAATGAAGATATTAAAGAGTATTTTAAAATAGCTACTTTTTTAAAGGATGAAATATGTGGATATAATTTACTAGAGAAAAAATTAAACAAGGAATTTACTACCCTTAGTGAAACTTTGAATAGAATTATTGTTGTGCTTAATAAATTTACTGAATTTAATACTAAAAGTTTAGATAGTGTGGATTTTAAAGGAATAAATATAGATAATATTGGTAATATTTGTAATGATATACTGCTAAAAGTAGAAGAGCTATATAAGTACTCAATACTGGGAGATAAAACTGAAAATAGTTTTTCAAAATTAAATATATTACAACAGGAAATATATGATTTTTTAGGGGATAGTTATTCCAGTGAAAATAATCCAGAGGAAAATTACTCTGAAAATGTAATTACATCCTTAGAAAATTATATATGTAAGGGTGAAAAGTATATAAAATATACAAATCATCAGAAGAATTTAAAAATTATTAAAGATAAGTTATTACAAGTAGTAAAAGGTCAGCGCATAAAAAATATATTATATAATGAGAATATCCAGGTTACAGAAATTGAGGATGAAAATTTTAAAATTGAGAATGAAGATGAAAAGCTATTAAAAATCATGGAATATTTATATAAGAAGTTTCCTACTATGGATGAACTCAATTATGATTATGAGCTTTTGAATAATGAAATTAAAGTATTAGTAGGGGAGATAGAAACTCTAAAGAATGAGAAACAAACAATTAAAGATGAAATCCAAGCCTTAAATTCAGATGAAAAGCTTTTAGAGTATGATAAAGGCATTAGAGAAGCAAGAGCTCAGTTAAGACCACTTGCAGAAAGATATGCGGTTTATAATACAGCTGCATTATTCTTAGAAAAAATCAGAGAAAGATTTTTAGTGAATACTAAGGATAAATTATTAAAAGGGGCCAGTGATATTCTAAGTGAAATAACTTCAGGGGAATACAAAGATATTATGCCCATGGAGAATTTAATGCAGGGAGACTTTAAAACAATACTACGAGATGAAAGCATTATGGAGAGTTCAAAACAATTAAGTAGAGGTACAAAAGAACAATTATTTTTGGCAGTTCGCATAAGCAGAATAAAAGAAATCATGCCAAGCTTGCCTGTGATACTTGATGATTCTTTTGTTAACTTTGATATAGCACATACCAAAAATACAGTTAAAGCCTTAGTAAAATTGTCAAAGACTCATCAGATATTTGTTCTTACTTGCCATTCAACCTTAGTAGAACTAATAAGGGAGCAAAGCGTGCAATCACAATATTTCAGATTAGAAAAGGGTAGATTTACAAAATCCATAGGGGAAGATTTAAGCGAATATTTAAAAACACTATAAGGCACATTTGAATTTTCATGTGTCTAAGTGTCTAGATAATGGTATAATAGATTCTTTGAAACAATTTTTAGTGACATCTAAAATAAGATTTTTTATACAATATAATAGAAAGTGAAGTGGTACATATCAGTAAGGCATTATTTATTACAGAAAAGCCAAGTGTTGCAGCAGAGTTTGCCAAAGCCTTAAAAATTAATGGGAGAAAATCAGATGGATTTATAGAGTCTGACAAAGCTGTTGTTACATGGTGTGTGGGACATCTTGTTACTATGAGCTACCCTGAGAAGTATGATGTAAAATTAAAAAAGTGGTCTTTGAATACTTTGCCATTTTTACCTAAAACATATAAATATGAAGTTATAGATGGAGTGAAAAAACAATTTAATATAGTTAAGAGTCAATTAATTCGTGATGATATTGACAGAATTTACGTTTGTACAGATTCTGGAAGGGAGGGCGAGTATATCTACAGGTTAGTGGATGAAATGTCTGGCTGTCCTAATAAACAAAAACGAAGAGTGTGGATAGATTCACAAACAGAAGAAGAGATAATTCGTGGAGTTAAAGAAGCAAAGGATTTAAGTGAGTATGATAATTTATCAGAAGCCGCTTATTTAAGGGCAAAAGAGGACTATCTAATGGGAATTAATTTTTCTAGGCTTCTAAGTTTAGTCTATGGAAAAACTGTAAGTAATTATCTTGGAAAAAATTATATAGTTATTGCAGTGGGACGTGTAATGTCTTGTGTACTTGGTATGGTGGTTTTAAGAGAAAGAGAAGTAAGAGATTTTGTTGTCACTCCTTTTTATAGGGTTATGGCTAGTTTTAAAGTAGATGAAGAATCTAAATATGATGGGGAATGGAAAGCAGTAGAAGGTTCGGAGTATTTTGAATCGCCAATTCTTTATAATGAAGGTGGATTCAAAACGCAAGATATGGCAGAAAAATTAATAGCAGACCTTAGAGATTCTAGTATAGATGGTAAAATCGTAGTTGAAAACATTACTAAGAAGAAAGAAAATAAAAATGCTCCACTGTTATTTAATTTAGCAGAAATACAAAATGAATGCTCTAAAAAATTTAAAATAAATCCAGAACAAACTCTTGGTCATATTCAAGCACTATATGAGAAAAAAATGCTTACTTACCCAAGAACAGATGCCAGGGTATTATCTACAGCGGTGGCAAAAGAGATAGATAAGAACTTGAAAAAATTAACCAATTTTAATGGTGATCCAGAAATAAAAAACATAGCTGGGAATATTCTAGAAAAAAAGTGGTTTAGTAATATAGCAAAGACAAAGTATGTTGATGATAGTAAGGTCACAGATCATTATGCTATTATACCAACAGGAGAAGGTCTTCAGAATTATATGGCGTTAAAGGATATTCAAAAGAAAATCTATAATTTAGTGCTTAGACGGTTTTTAGCAATATTTTATCCACCTGCTGTTTATAGCAAGGTTTCGGTTATAACTAAAGTTGATAAGGAAAGATTTTTTACCTCGGATAAGGTTTGCGTTGAAATTGGTTATTTGGAGGTGCTAAAACCTGATAATGATAGCTATGACAGTGAAAATAAAAACATGAAATTTTTAAGTACCTTAAAAAAAGGTCAAAGTGTAGACCTAGATGATTTAATTGTAAAAGAAGGCAAAACTTCTCCTCCTAAGAGATTTACCACAGGTTCAATAATTATAGCTATGGAAAATGCGGGTAAACTTATAGAGGATGAAGAACTAAGGGAGCATATTAAAGGCTCTGGTATTGGTACAAGTGCTACTCGTTCAGGAATTTTAACAAAGCTTGAAAAAATAGATTATATTAAATCTAATAATAAGACCCAGGTAGTTATGCCTACACTTCTTGGAGAAATTATTTATGATGTGGTGAAAAATTCTATACCCACTTTGCTAAATCCAGAGTTAACGGCTAGTTGGGAAAAAGGATTAACTATGGTTACCGAGAGTGAAATAGAGGGTAATATATACATGGATAAGTTAGAAAATTATATAATAAAAAATACTGATAGAGTACTTAGACTAAATAATGGATTAAGACTTGTAAACCATTTTGATATGATAAGTTCATTTTACAAAAATCCTCAAACTGGAGTGGAATAAATTTATATGCTTTTTTTATTAGGAAACAGCTTGCAGAAGTGGCTGTGGATAACATATATACATTAGAGCTTGTCAATTTTGCCACTTGCCACGTGGGTGGCACTACTCGATTCTTTTATACGCGTAAAAAGAGTATATATTACGTATAACGCATTTGAATAAGCTTTAGAACTTCTTATTTTATTTTGAATTGTGCTGCGTTAAGAAAAACATATGTTTGAGCGAAGCGAGTTTATGTTTTTTAGCAGCATAATTTAAAATAAAATTAGCAGTTCTTAGCGAAATGAATGCATTAGTAGTAATATATACTCTTTTTTTCATTTTATGATCAAATCAAATAATTTCTTAGCAGCTTTTTTGGGACCATATTTTTCTTGACCTTTTACACCCAAGGAAGTTCGAATTTGTCCAACTTTTACTCCTGTTTTGAAAAATTCTTCGAAATATTGGTCTATAAGCACATCTACTAGTTCTTGTTTTTGTACAGGACCAAAAGGATTTGCAAAATAGGAGGTTACAAGGCCTAATTCTGTAGTAGTACCTTTTGCTATTCTTGCCCCTCTTTTACAAACATCAATAGCATCCTTTGGGTTAGTAAAGAAATTAATTTCTTCATTACCGTCTTTTACTTCTTCATAATTGTTTGCATAAAGGAATAAATCTATAGGGTATCCCTTAATAATATCTTTATAGCTTGCTACAGGCATAACAAGTCGTGCGTTGATTTTATCAGGATTCATAAAGATACTTCTATCAATTTCTTTAAAAGCATAACCTGCGTCTAAATCATCTAGTCTTACAAAAGCACCAATTTCTGTTCCAAAGCCCAAGGGTTTGTCGCCAGAGTTTAGAGTTACAACACCCATATCATCAAATACTATGGTCATGTCGCTGATATAATCCTCACTTAAACTTCTAAAGGCCTCTAGGCATTCAGATTTACCAGCTCCGCTGTCGCCCATAATAACAACATTTGCACTTTTACCATTATTCATAACAATGTTTACCATTGCACCATGGATTGGTAAATAGCCTCGTTTAATCATTATTAGGTTATGAAGAGTTAAGGCCATTTTCTTTACATAGCCGAAGTAATCAATTTCTTCACTATAACTAATATAGCCAAGCATAATATCATTTTCTATATCATCATAGAATACTGTTTTGACCTTAGAGGGAATATTTTTAGAACTAATAGAATCTTTAGCACCAAACACAAAAACTATATCGGGCTTAATGTTCCTATATTCTTTTTCACGAGCCATTTCGAATAAGTTACATAGGGTTATTGCATGAGCCATAAAATCTCTGTGCACATAGATGAAGGCAAGTAGTGTTCCTATTTTAGCCGGATAACAAAACCAATGGTCTGTTTTTAAAGTACAATTTTTCAATGGGTTTTCAAAACATTCCTGAAAAATTCCATCACGAGTATTTTTTTTAGGGTAGCTTATATAAGGCAAATCTAGCATTATTGATTCAATAAAGGGAACATCTTTTAATAGTTCATATCCTGAAGGAATTGGCCAATTTGCATTATTAACAATTAGGCCCGCATTTCCACCAGCAGGTAGTTGCCTGTAAACCATAGGCTTATAGCCAAGAACATTCTCCTCAATTTTTCTGTATAAATTAAGTATAAGCATAGAAAAATCATTGTTAGCTTCAATAAAACTTGTTTTCTCTAAACCCTCATTAATTTTATTGTTGTGAATTACCGTGTATCTTTCAAGCTTTCTCCAAAAACTATAGAAATCTTCTATAAAATCAACAAAAGTACCGCGGCTATTAATAAGTGAACTATATTTTGTATTTAAATTTATAATCTCATTTACATTTAGTACTGATAAGAGTTTAAATAAATGTATCATAAAAACATCTAAGTCCTCATTTTCTGTTCGCGCATTTTGGATTAAATATTTATAGATATTTGAGTTTTTTTTCTTTATCTTTTTGAGGTAAGAATTAAAGACTCTTCTAAAACCTGTACTTTCTAATAGCTTTTCAGGACTATTACAATATTTAGCAGTGAAATTTATCATTACATTGTCGTTACTTAAAGAAAATTCCTTTTTCAAATCTGCACCTCCATAGGTTAGTATACAATTTTTTTAGAAAAACAAAATGAATTTTATTATAACATATATTATCATAATCAGTAATTAATATTTCAATACTACACTATAATACTCTGAAAATGAAATATTGGCAACATTGAAATTGCAAAAATAGTATTTCAATAAAAAATTCGAATAATATTATGGTGTAATCTTTGGTAATTTTAAGATATAATAATACTATTGTTTATTTTGTCGTATGTTAAATAAAAAGTAAAGGGCGTGGTATTGTGAAAAACAAAAGAACATCTCATGTAATGGCAATAATTTTAATGTTTATCTGGAGTTTATCTTATTTGAGCATAAAGGTTGTATCACAAGAGGTAAGCCCTGCATTATCTGCATTTTATAGATTTATGTTAGCCGCAATAATTTTATTTATAATATTAAAAGTAAAATTCCCGGAAGAGAAAGTTTTAAAAGCGGACAAGCTCAAATTTGCACTAGGAGGGCTATTTGGAGTAGCAATATATTTTATATTTGAAAACTATTCTGTAGCATATACCTCAGCATCAAACGTAGCAATTTTAATTGCGACTATACCAGTATTTACTATATTTTCTCAAAGGCTAATTTATAAAGAAAAACTGACCTATGGGAAAATATTTGGTGCCACCTTAAGCTTAGTTGGAATTATTATAATAATTGCATCTAAGCAAAGGGTAAGCTTATTATCAAAAGGAAATATAGGAGATTTGATGGCACTTGGAGCGGTCTTTTCTTGGGTGATTTATAACATGGTTTGTAGTAGTTTTAAAGGTAATTATAAAGTTATTACTATAACTACTTATGAAATTATGTGGGGGTCCTTGTTTCTCAGTCCTTCACTATTTTTAAGTCCATTGCAAATTCCATCTACAAAAGTTGTCTTAAATTTAATATTCTTATCAATCTTTTGCTCTTGCATTGGGTATGTACTGTATGTACATTGTTTAAAAGAGCTTGGAGCAACTGTTATAACAACCTATATAAATTTACAACCTATTATGAGTTTATTTGCTGCTGGATTCATACTACATGAAGTTGTTACTATTTGGCAGGTAATAGGGTGTATTATCATAATAATAGGTGTAACTTTAGTGAGTTTGGATGGTAGGATAAACCTTAGAAAACTCAAGAGGATATGAGATAAAGTATCGCAGTAGAAAAGTAGATAATATTTTTTTGTTGTATAGGAAACAGCTTGCGGAGGTGGATAATATTTATATGCTAGAGCTTGTCAATTTTGCCACTTGCCACGTGGGTGGCACTTTGTTGTTATGCATTAATAAAAACCTTGTTGAAATATTGACATTGATATCGCAATATATTAATATAAGAATATAGCAATATAATAATCTATATTGTTGTATTCATATATTTATGATACTTCATTCTATTTTATTAAAAATAAAACTAAAATTTATTCATATATAAAAGGAGACCAATTATGGAGGCGAATTTTCAACAATATACAGAAATAGCAGAATTATTAAAAGCCCTTGCTCATCCCGTTAGAATATGTATTATTAGAGGACTTATGAGTAAAGGGAGCTGCAATGTTAGTTATATGCAGGATTGTCTAAACATTCCTCAATCTACGGTTTCTCAACACCTTCAAAAGCTAAAATCCTTAGGAATTATAAAAGGTGAACGAGATGGCTTACAAATTAATTATAAAATTTGTAATGAAACTATCGTAAATGTTGTAAATGCAATGTTCCCAGATGAAGAATAGTTTAAATTTAATTCTAATAATTTTGAAAAAGTATGTGCTACTGGAAATTAGCACAATACAATAACGAATATAAAAAAGAGTTTATATTAATTTAAAAATTAATATAAGCTCTTTTGCAGTTATTAAAATGATTACTTAATATCTATTTCTTCTTCTACTACCACCACCACGATTTTTACGTCTATTTATAGAAGCAATTAATAACAAAATTAATACTATAAACACAATTAGCAAAACAGCTATTGCGGCATAGATAATTATATTATCTTTAAGGAGAGTAGATTTTGAAATCATTGGATATAATTTAATACTTTTGCTTACATCTCTTTGTTTAAGTTCTAAAGTTCCAATAGAAGTCTTTTTATCAAGTTTCCATGGATTTATTCCTGAAACTTTAATAGTAGTTTGAGGTTTGATATCATTATTATAAAAAGTAACATCTTCTTTTGATTCTAATGGAATGTTAATTGTTCTTTCTGGTCCTATAAATGGAATAACTTTATAGGGTACAGAAATTGTTTTAAGTGTAGTATCTTTTTTGTTAAGCACTTCTTTTTTAGAGGCATAACTCCAATCAATTAGTTTTTGCATATCTTCAAAGACCTTTGTATCTTTTGCATCATTTTCAGAGTTCATAACAACACCTAAGATATGACGACCGTTACGTTCATATATAGAAATTAAGCATCTTCCAGCCTTTAGTGTATAGCCAGTTTTGCCACCTAAGTTACCGTCAACTCCAAGAAGTTTGTTCCTATTCTCAACAATAGCGACCGGGCCATTAGCAGATTTTATTGAGCTTGTTTTTTTGCCCATAGATTTTTTTACCCATTCATTTTTATATGCAGCTCTACCTAAAAGAGTTAAGTCATAAGGGGTTGTATAATGTCCATCATTTACATCATCCAAACCATTGGGTGTGATAAAATGAGACCCTTTCATTCCTAACTTAGCAGCTTTTTCATTCATCATTTTAGCAAAATTAGTAGGATTTCCACCAATGTTATCTGCAATCATATATGCAATATCATTTCCAGAATAAAGAAGAAGCCCGTCCATTACGTTGTCGGCTGACATTGTATCTCCTATTGCTACAGGATGAACATTTAGATTATAAGAGAAAGCTGGTTGATTTTTTGCATTTTTTGTATAGATTAAATTATCAGTTGTCTTCTTATTTTCAGCAAGTAGTAAGGCTGTAATAAGTTTTGTAATACTTGCTGGATACATCTTATTATCAATGTTTTTGGTGTAAATAATTTCATTAGTATCTATATCTACAGAAATAGCAGCTTTACCAATTAATTCTAGTGGCTGAGCGGTAGCAAAAGCAGTTGTAGAAAAGACTAAAGTAAATACTAGTGCAAATAATAAAAGTCGGTTTATTCTCTTCAATTTTCATCTCTCCATTATAATCAGATTTTATATCTATCAACTGATAAACATAAAATAAGTATATCATTTTAATATATTAAGAACAAGGTGCATTGGTTTTTTGAAAAAAATTACCAAAATATAGGTTTGAGTATAATCTAAAACATTTTTTATGTTATGCTATAAAATCATTATTATGTTCTAATTTAATATAGTCTCTATTCTTATTCTGTTTTTTATCATATTTTTCAAGAATACACATAAATAGCGAGGATATAAATGCTACCAGACCTAAAATTAGCCATGCAGATTCTATGCTTATATATCCCAAGGCTTTGCCCATAGTTATAGGTCCTAGAGTATAGCCCATTCCAAATATTATGGGAAGAACGGCATTCATTCTACCTCTATGTGACATAGGCGTATGATTTGCAATAAATGGTGGAATGCTTATTGACAAAATAATTTCTCCAAAAGTAAATATGAGTACAGACAAAAAGAAGAAGGGTAATGTATTTAATATGCCTAGCATGCCAAATCCCACTGCATATAAAAGGCCACCATAAACCATTTTTCTAATATGATTTACGTTTTCAAAAATTTTAGTTATAAAAGGAGTGAAAAGCATAACTGTTAATCCATTAAAGCCTGCCATTAGGCCATAATATTTAGCCCCAAGGCTGAGAAAATTTTGTGTGGAATGTATTGGCATCATAAAAGACCACTGGGAATAAACAAAATTGTATCCAAAAGTACATAAGGCGAAATATATGAGAATCGGCCTCTTTAAGAGCACTGATAATATTGTTCCTTCTTCTCTAGCTTCTAAAGTTCTACACTCTTGTGTAACTTCTTGTTTTGTAAGATGTATAGTTTCCTTAATGTAAATAGATATTAAACTAAGGGATATAATTGCAGTTGCCGCATCTCCTATAAATACAAGGGCTAAATGATTTTCATATAGAAGTCCACCAATAATTGGACCTATGGCGAAACCAATATTCCACCCCATATAAGTTAACGCATAGGCACCATCCCTATTTTCAGGTGTTGTTAAATCTGCAATAAGAGCATCGTGAGCCGGACCTGCAATAAACATACTTACAGATGCAAGCATCAATACGTAAATCATATTCATGGATGGATTCATAAAACCACAAACAA
Source organism: Clostridium sp. (assembly GCF_050717535.1). Taxonomy (GTDB): domain Bacteria; phylum Bacillota; class Clostridia; order Clostridiales; family Clostridiaceae; genus Clostridium_AD. Next base: position 52,750 of record NZ_JBOITM010000075.1, on the reverse strand, counting down.
TATATAACATGGCAGATAAAAAATCGAATATAATAATAACCTTTTTTCTGCCAATAATATCAGTTAATTTGCCGCCAATTATAGCTGCAGGCATAGATATTAATCCTGATGCACTAATGTAAACTCCTGACAACTCCTTAGATAAACCGATTTTTTCTGTAAGAATAAGGGTAAGTAGTGGCATGACAAAGCATCCCATGGCATTTATAATTTTCGAAACAAAAATCACATAAATTTCTTTTGGAAGTCCTCTATACGGATTAAGTAATGATGATAGCTTCTTCATTTTTTAGCCCCCTATGTAAACAAAACAAACTTTTTTTACAACCATAATAAATTTGAAGTTTAAAAAAGGGCATAAAAAATAAATTTATAGCCCTTGTTACAATATTATCTATTATACTATTATTTAAATATTTTGTAAATATCACCCTTAATCATATTTTTAATAAAACATATGTTTTTGTTAGCCAATTGTGATATTATTACTTTAATATAAATTTGGTGGTGATTAACATAATAAATAAGCTAGAGAAAATATTTAAAAATAGACATTCCAAGGCCATAGGGGAATTTAAGGAAAGTTCAGTTATGATATTATTTACAGAGGACTTAGGGGAATTATCTATAGTATTTGAAGTGCGTGCTCTTAAATTAAGGAATCAGCCAGGGGATGTTTGTTTACCTGGAGGGAAAGTTGAAGAAAATGAGGATCCAAGGGAAACTTCGCTACGTGAAACCATGGAAGAATTAAATTTAAAAAGAGATCAAATTGAATTTATAGGAGATATGGACTATTATATAAGTCCTTATGGAAATATTATGTATGCTTTTGTTAGTAAATTAAAATATGGTGAAATAACACCTAGTGCTGATGAAGTCCATCATATATTTAAAGTCCCATTAAAATTTTTCTTAGAACATGAGCCATTGCTTTATAAAATGCAGATAGGGCCTGTAAACCAAGAAGGTTTTCCTTTTCATTTAATAAATGGAGGTAAAGAGTATAAGTTTCGAAAAGGGTATTTAGATGAGTACTTTTATGAGTACAATAACTATATAATATGGGGTTTTACAGCGCAAATAGTTAAAAGTTTTATTGAGGTTTTAAAAAACAGTAATAAGATTTAAAATCATACTTTAGATGATTTAAAAAAGCCCTCATTTATACTTATAATTAAATGGAGGCTTTTTTATTAGATATACTTATTTACTGCTTAAAAGTTTTTTTTTCTTGAGGAATATTGAAACACTTAACACAACAACGGCTATATACACAAAAACATATATAATAGATATCAACCCTGATTTATTGAAAAATTTTAGATATATAAAAGCAGTTTGTGAGACAAATGCCCAAAACAAGGATATAAATGCCATGATATTATTTCTGTGTCTCCAATTATCCGGGTCTTTCATAGAACCAATAATTTTATCCCGTCTTTTGCTTTTATCCCCAGTGTTAATTACTAGGAATTTGTAGTATAAAAAAAATACAAATGTTACTATAGAAATTCCAAAAAATATATAGGCTAAAGAGATGCTAGTAATATTCATAAAAATCACTCCTTTTAGAAATATCATTACTAAGATAATCAAAAAAATATATTAGTATAATTAATATGCCCTAAAAATTAAAACATATGTTTATATCATATACAAAATATGTGAGCATTCAAGTATATCTAATTTCGAAACATCAAAAAAAGAGAGGGAAAATTCACTCTCTTTTAAAAAAATACTATTCTTTTTTTTGTTCTTCAACACTTTCAAAATAATCTGTTCCCCATTTGCACATAATGTCTAAAATAGGCATCACACTTTTGCCTTGCTTTGTTAGCGAATATTCTACTTTAGGAGGGACTTCGGCATATACTTTTCTATTAACCATTTCATATGCTTCCAATTCTCTAAGTTGTTGTGTTAACATTTTTTGTGTTATTATGCCCATGGATCTTTTCAATTCGCTGAATCTTAATACACCGTTTTTGGCTAATCTCCAGAGAATAATTGGTTTCCATTTACCACCTATAATATCCAGGGTTAATTCAATGGCACAACTATATTCTTTATTGTTTATCTTCATTATTTTGTCGCTCATAATACCTCCTAGTATTGATGTGAGTGGGTAAGTGTTATTAATATACTAAGTTACTATTAAGTGAGTACTTGATTAAAAAGCTCTAATAAATACAATTATATCATTGATATATTTTATATGCAAAGACTAGAATAAATTATTTTGTAAATTAATTTATAAAAACACTATAAATTATTGCTTAAATGTCTTATAATGTTACGATAATAGAAAATTATGGGAATGAGGTGATGAAATGTTACAGTGTCCTTTTCTAACAACTATAGAAGAAGAAATAGACTGTTTTAAGGAGTGTGCATTATATAAATGGGCAGAGAATGGTGGTAAATGTCCATTCGTTGAGCTAAAAAATTTCAAACCTTTCACTATCAAAAATATTTCTGACTATGATTTGTTTAATGATGATTTCAATTCCCAATTAAAAATGTTATATAAAGAAAAATATTCATAGGATTTTTTGTGCAGTTGTGTATTTTATGTAATTATGGGATATAATTAAATTTATAATTAATAAAGAGCAGGGAAGTGAATTTATATGGAAAGAACCTTAGTTTTAATTAAACCTGATGGAGTTAAACGAGGACTTATTGGGAAAATTCTTAATCATTATGAAGAAAAGTCACTAGAAATTGTGGCATTAAAAATGATTACTGCTACAGTGGATGATGCAAAACAACATTATATCGAACATGCGGGAAGAGAATATTTTGAAGAATTAATAAACTATGTTACTGAAGGTAAAATGTGTGCAATGATTATTAGGGGCGAAAAAGCTATTGATGTAGTGCGTAAAATCAATGGAGATAAGGACCCTGTAAAAGCAGAACTAGCTAGCATCCGAGGGGAATTTACATTAGATAAAACTCACAATCTAGTTCATGCCTCAGATTGTCCTGAAAGTGCAGAACGTGAAATTGCAATTTGGTTTCCAGAACTTACTTATGAAGATAAGTATAAGAAAAATGTGGATTCATTCAAAAAGATTGATGGCCCATTAATAAATGTATAAGAAAAAGAAGGAAACCAAATTAATATTGGTTTCCTTCTTTATTATTTTAAATAAGAACTAATGAGAACCGCAACTTCCAGAGCAACCATTACAGGAATCACTATTAGCCTTGGAACTATGTTTGTTAATATCTTTTGGAGATACTGTTTTAACCCAAAATCTAGAATCTGTATAGGCTATTGTAAGTTCGTTAATGTTGTCCAAAAGAGTGTTCTCATATAATATTGGCAAATCATCAATATTATTTTTAATATCACCTGTTTTAAAATTGTCTAAATAAATATCAACTTTAGCAGATTTGCAACAACCACTTGTATACACAAATCTTATACTAGAATAGTCAACACTTTTTTTAATCATTTTAATAAGCTCAGCATGAGCTGCTTTTGAAAGCTTGATTTTTAGCGTTTGCTCCATAAATACCTCCTAGTTGTTCTTTGAGGTGGATAACAAAACGTTCTAGTTATTCCTCAAAGCTTTCAGAATAATAATTTAATAATCCTTGCTTAAGATTCCATAAATCCGAAGAAAGATCCACATAATATGCATGTGGGTTTTCAAATCTTAAAACTTCACTCCATAATTTAGAAACTTCTTTAGCCGAAAGTGCTTTTATCTCCAAAACTGAGGGAGATTCATATATAGGCTGTCCGTTTTCGAAAATTTTAACCATAAGATCTTTCACATAGAAGTTTTTAATTTTCTTCTTTTTCCAAGTGTATATTTGATTAAATATTTCAAGTGGTTTACTTTCATCAATTACCTCATCATGTAAGGTTATGAAATCTGCAATAGCCTTGTGTGAAGTTTTATCAAAAATTCTATATAGCTTTTTAAAAGCGGGGTTGGTGATTTTTTCTTCATTCTCGCTGATTTTAATTTTTGGTATTATTTCTCCATTATTTTCAATAGCAACAAGCTTGTAAACACCACCAAATACTGGTTCTGATCTTGCAGTAATAAGTCGTTCACCTACACCGAAGTTATCAATTTGTGCTCCGTTTTCCAAAACTCCTCTTATTATATATTCATCAAGTGAGTTGGAAATAGTGATTTTTACATCTTCGTATCCGGCATCATCTAGCATTATTCTGACTTTTTTTGTTAAATAAGTAATATCTCCGCTATCAATCCTGATTCCTTTAGGTCTTTTGCCCATAGGTTTAAGTATCTCATTAAATACCTTTATGGCATTTGGAACACCAGATAGTAGTACGTTATAGGTATCTATAAGTAGTACACAATTATCAGGGTAAGTTTCAGCCCAAGCTTTAAATGAATCATATTCAGAATCAAAAAGCTGCACCCAACTATGAGCCATGGTACCTAGTGCAGGAATGCCAAACATTTCATCAGCTATGGTACAGGCAGTACCAACACAACCACCAATTACGGCTGCACGAGCCCCATATATAGCCCCATCATAACCCTGAGCACGTCTAGAACCAAATTCCATAACGGGTCTATGTTTTGCAGCTCTACATATTCTACTTGCTTTTGTAGCTATTAAGGTTTGGTGATTTATTGTGAGAAGCACCATTGTTTCAACAAATTGAGCCTGCATAACAGGTCCTTTAACTATAACCAAAGGTTCCCCTGGAAAAACAGGATAGCCTTCTGGCACTGCCCATACATCACAAGTAAATTTAAAATTTACTAGATAATTTATAAACTCTTCTGAAAAAGTGCCCTTGCTTTTAAGATAAGATATATCATCTTCTGAAAATTTTAAATTTGAAAGATATTCAATTAATTGTTGTACCCCAGCCATGATACAATATCCACCGCCATCAGGAATTCGTCTGAAAAACATATCAAAGTAGGCAATTTTGTCCTGAACATTATTATGGAGATAACCGTTTCCCATAGTTAATTCATAAAAGTCTACTAGCATTGTTAGGTTTCTTTCATTGTGTATATTGAATTCTTTTGAGTAATTCATAATTTTTTCCCCTTTGAAATTTAATAAAAGTATATAATGAAATTATAACATATTTATATTTTAATGTTTAAATAGGATTATTACAATAGGGTTTTGGGTATAAACATAATATACGACAATTTAAAGCGGGTGAATGAAAATGGAGACAAAAATCAGTATGAATAATAAAGTAAGTAATAGCAGGATAAATACAAAATTAAGTAAAGAACAACGAGCAGCTGTTTTTTCAGATAGTAGGAATTTGTTAGTTACAGCGGGGCCAGGTTCAGGTAAAACGGTGGTTATTGTTAATAGAATTGTTAATTTAATAAATGAGCAAAAGACTAGTCCTAAAAATATTATTGTCATTACTTTTACAAGAGCTGCGGCAATAAATATGAAAAATAGATATATTGCTATAAATGGAAGAGACAGAGTTCCGTTTTTTGGAACCTTCCATGGCTTATTTTATAAAATTCTCAAAAATTATTATGGTGAGATAGCTATAATAGACACACTTGAGGTATATAAGCTAATAAAAAATGTTTTAATGTCCTATTTAGATGAGGTAAGTGATGAAAAAGTAAAAGAGGTAATAAATAGTATTTCTGTATTTAAAACAAGCGGTGATTCAATGGAAAATTTTGCTCCTAGTATTGATAAAGGAATATTTACAGCAGCCTATAATATATATGAGCAGTATAGGAAAGAAAAAAACTTATATGACTTTGATGATCTACAAATAGGCTGTAGAGATTTGTTTATAAAAAATTACAAGGTGCTACAGGGATATAGAAGTCTGTTTCAGCATATTTTAGTTGATGAGTTTCAAGACTGCGATTCTATGCAGGTGGAGATATTAAAACTACTAAATGAAGATAATTCTATTTTTGCAGTAGGCGATGAGGACCAATGTATTTATGGGTTTAGGGGATCAAACCCTGAGTGTATGGTTAAGTTTTCACAGCACTTTAAAGGGGGAGGGAAGCTGCCTCTTTCAACTAACTATAGGTGTCCAAAGAATATAGTGGAAATATCCATGAATATTATACGGAATAACAAAATGAGAAATGAAAAAGACATAGTGGCATTTAAAGAGAAGGACGGCGGTATTGTTGTAATTAATAATATAAATGAAAACTCTCAGGCAGAGGAGATTAGTTGTATTATCCAAAGGCGCAAGGAAACACAGGATAAAAATTATAGTGATAATGCCATATTGTACAGAACAAATGTAGAGTGCAGAAGTATAATAGATATTTTTATTAAAAAAAGAATACCTTTTAAGCTTTTAGATAGGGAATATGACTTTTTTCAGCATTTCATTTGTAAGGATATAATTGCATATTTAAAACTAAGTATTGATAGCTCTGATAAATTTAGCTTTCTTAGAATAATTAATAAGCCCTTTAGATATATAAGTAAATTAAATTTAGATAAATTAAGAAGAAATATTGTACGTGAAGACTGCTTTGAAATGTTAAAGGAATCTGAAGGAATACCAGTGTTCCAAATGAAAATGTTAGATAAGTTAAAAAAAGATATTCATATTTTGAACAAACTTTCACTTAAAAGCGCAATAGATAATATAGTTTTAAGTATTGGCTATCATGACTATATTGTGGAGTACTGCAGCAAATTTAAAATTCATTTAGGGGAGATGGAGGATGTTATTGACGAATTTAGACAATCTATAGAAGGCTATAACTCTATTATTGCTTTTTTGGCCCATGTAGATCAGGTTAAAGAAGAAATTAGTAAAGGAAAGAAAAATGTGGATGAGGATGCTGTAATACTTAGTACAATTCATGGCGTAAAAGGTATGGAGTTTAAAAATGTATTTTTAATTAATTGTAATGAGGAAAATATCCCACATGTAAATAGCATGGATAAAAACATAGAAGAAGAACGAAGACTATTTTATGTAGGAATAACAAGAGCCATAGATAATGTTTGGCTTAGCATTTGTAAAAGTGTAAAAGGAAAAGTAAAAGAAACTTCACGATTTGTTGTGGAATGCAAAATTATGGGGGAAGGCGGAGCGAACTTACCTTTCAAAGAAGGAGATATTATATTACATAAAAATTTTGGAACTGGAAAAGTAATTTCTATTACTAATAGAGATATAAATCTTGAATTCGAGGGTGGAATTATAAGAAAATTTGATGCTGAGGTGTTATATAATAATGCTTTAATTTCGAAAGTATAAAATAGAGTTATAAATTAAACAATGCATTCTATTGATTCTATTCTTTGCTTGCAAAGGAAAAGAAAAAAACATATAATGTAATCAGACGTAATATTTTACATAACAAGGATACTTGGCATACTAAGAAAGTAAATTGTTCAATTAGGAGGGGTTTTATGATTCCATTTAAGAAAATGTGGGAGGATGTACGCCGAATTTTGGCAGATGAAGACTATCCAAATGTAGAAATTTTGGAGAAATTTAATTGCGGATTTACAGTTAAAGAGCGAGGTAATGTGATTTTTATTACAAGAGATGATTTTGTGGATTTTTGGTGTAAGCTATTGTACTACAATGAATTATCATTAGAGCAGGTTTTGAAAGATGATAAATTAAAACCTAAATATATTTACAATATTATAAAAGAATTACCATATATATCAGAAAACTCTGGAGTAATTAAGTTAATGCAGTAGTTTTGTTGAATATTGTTATATAATGTTATATAATTTTATTAAGCTCATATTCATAGAATATGAGCTTAATAAAATTTTGTATAATATTTGCCTAATATATATTTAAATAATTTTGTGAAGAAGAGGTATAAAAATGGAAATCACAAATATAAATGGTGAAGAACTCATATTTGCATTAGATATAGGGACAAGATCCATCATAGGGACAGTAGGAGTAATCACGGAGAAAAAATTTCAAGTTATTGCTGAAAGTTATATAGAACATGAAGAAAGAGCTATGGTCGATGGTCAGATTCATGATATTCAACTTGTAGCTAATGGAGTAAAAAGGGTTAAAAAGCAGTTAGAGGGAATCTTAAATATTTCATTATCTAAAGTAGCTATTGCTGCTGCTGGAAGATTTTTAAGGACTACAACAATAAAGTCAGAAATAGAAGTAGAAAGCGATAGTGAGATTAATAGGGAAGTTATTAGAAGTTTAGACCTTACTGCGGTTAAAATGGCAGAAAATGAAGTCAATAAGTCTACTCAAGGTAAGCTTTATTGTGTAGGATATAGCGTGAAAAATTATTACTTAAATGGATACATAATCTCAAATTTAAACTCACACAAAGGAGAAAAGATTGCAGTTGAAATAATCGCTACCTTCCTTCCTAGGTCAGTAGTCGATAGTCTTTATGTAGTTATGAATAAGGCTTCACTTGAGGTTGTAAGTTTAACCCTAGAGCCAATAGCGGCCATGGAAGCTGCAATACCACAGAAGCTGCGACTCTTGAATTTAGCATTAGTGGATATTGGTGCAGGTACTTCCGATATTGCTATTAGTAGTAAGGATAGTATAAGTGCATATGGTATGGTACCTATGGCGGGTGATGAGGTAACAGAAATAGTAGCACAAGCATATTTAGTGGATTTTAATACAGCTGAAGAAATTAAAAAGCAATGCGGTGGCAAAAACAAAATTCAATATACTGATGTTTTAGGGCTTGATAATGAAATAGAGCCAGAGGAAGTATTAAAAATAATTAGTCCTGTAGTAATGAAGATTTCAGAAGAAATTGGAAACAAAATAATTGAATTAAATGGAGGGAAAGCTCCTAATGCTGTATTTCTAGTAGGAGGTGGAGCACATACGCCATTAATAAAAGAAAATATATCGAAAATTTTAAATCTTCCAATACAAAGGGTTGCAATTAAAGGCAGAGAAGCAGTGGTTGACTGTATTTGTAACGACGAAATGGGAAGTGTTGGGGTTACAGTTTTAGGGATAGCACTTATATCAATTAAGAAATTAGGACATGACTTTGTTGATGTTACTATAAATGATAAAATTGTAAGTTTATTTAATGCACATAAACATACTGTTATGGATGTAATGGTGCAAGAAGGCATTAGCCCTAAAATATTGATTGGTAAGAATGGACGTAATATAAGATTTATAGTTGATGGAATAAAAAGAGTAGCTTTTGGAACTTTAGGTGTGGGGGCAGAGATCAAGATAAATGATACCCTTAGTAATATTGATTCTGAGGTAAAAGAGGGCGATATTATAGAAGTTAGTTTCTCTAAAGATGGGAAAAATGCTGAGCCTAGAATTATGGATTTTGTGAAGAATATTCAAGCCGTGAGTTTTTACTTTGATGATATAATACAAAACATTGAACCAATAGGATTCATTAATGGGGAGAGAGCTCTAATAAATGCTGTAATAAAAGAAGATGACAATGTTACTATAGTAATCCCTACTACAATGCAGGACTATGCAGAAAATTATCCGGATATTGTAAAAGCCTCAACTTTCATAATGAATAATAGTGAAATTTTTGTGGAATATGTTATAAAAGAAGGGGACAAAATATATAGTGCAACTATAAAAGATGAAAAACCTGTTGTAGAAAGATATGAGAGCAAGGTAATTAATAATGAATATGATGGAACAAAAGATGTACATAATAAAGTAGGAAATGAAGTAGGAAAAGTCATGGTTCAAGTTGTTGTCGAAGTTAATAAAAAAATCATAACCCTTAAAAATAAAGAAAAATATATATTTGTGGATATATTTGATTATGTAGAATTTGATTTATCTAAGTCAAAGGGAAATCTAATACTGATGCTGAATGACATCAAAGCTAGTTATTACCAGCCACTAAACAATGGAGATATAATCAAGATATATTGGGAAAAATAGCATTGGTTCATCCGAAACAAAAGACTAGAATAAGCAGTTTACTCACTAGTTATTTTTTTGGATGGCATGCAAGTAAAGAGGTGTTAATAATGGATTTTTTAGCTAAGGCAAAAGATATTGAGAGTGAATTAATAAAAATAAGACGGGATCTTCATGAAAATCCAGAACTAGGTTTCGATTTATTTAGAACTTCCCAAAAGGTAAAAGATTTTTTATCAAAGGAAGGTATTGAGTTTTACGAGGTAGCGGGAACAGGAATCTGCGCGATTATTAGAGGTAAGGGTGATAAAACCATCGCACTAAGGGCAGATATGGATGCACTTCCCCTAGAGGATAAGAAAGTATGCAGTTATTCCTCAAAAACTTCTGGAAAAATGCATGCTTGTGGACATGATGCTCATACCACTATACTTTTAGGTGCAGCTAAAATTTTAAATAGTATTAAAGATGAAATTAATGGAAACGTTAAATTCTTTTTTGAACCTGCAGAAGAAACTACTGGTGGGGCACCACTCATGATTAGTGCAGGAGTACTAGAAAACCCTAAGGTGGATGCTGTTATTGGGCTTCATGTAGAAGAGTGGTTAGAGGCGGGAACTGTTGGTTTAAAAAGAGGTGTGGCATATGCAGCATCAAACCCATTTACTATAAAAATAATGGGTAAAGGAGGGCATGGTGCAAGTCCACATATGACTATTGATCCTATTGTAATAGCAAGTAATGTTATTATTTCACTTCAAAGCATAGTAAGCAGGGAAATACCACCTACAGATGCTGCTGTAATTACTATAGGTACTTTTCATGGAGGCACAGCTCAAAATATTATACCAGAAGAAGTTATAATATCAGGAATTATTAGATCGATGAAAAGTGAACATAGGGAATACATAAAGAAAAGATTAGTTCAAGTAGTAGAAGGCATAGTTAGTTCTATGAGGGGGAAATGTGAAATTAAAATAGAGGAAAGTTATCCTTGTCTTTATAATAATGATGACTTAGCAGGATTGTTTGAAATAAAGGCAAGTGAAGCAATTGGAAAAAGTAATGTTTATAAAGTAGACCAGCCTACCATGGGTGTGGAAAGTTTTGCTTATTTCTCAAATGAAAGACCAGCGCTATTTTACTTTTTAGGATGTGGAAACCAGGAAAAAGGTATAGATAATCCGGCTCATGGAAGTTTATTTGACATAGATGAGAGCTGTTTATCCATAGGTGTAGCATTGCAATGTAAATTAGCTTATGAATTTCTATTGAATTCATAGCACATTTTAGTATATAATTAATGCTTGATGTAATTTTTTAAAAGTGTAAAGTGATTTATTACGAGATAAATTTAATTATATAGGGAATTCGTCATTAGATAAAAAACTATAGATAGATGTACTAGAGATGGAATAATTAGGAGGATTTGTATGAGAATAGAAATTGGAGCAAATGAAGCAGGACAAAGAACGGATAAATTTATGAGAAAAGTACTTGGAGATGTACCACTAAGCAAAATATATAAAGCTTTTAGAAAAGGTGATATTAGGGTTAATGGTAGTAAAATCAAGGAAAAACATTGTTTAATTGAAGGTGATATTGTTGAAACAAAATATATTACTAGCGATGTTAAAAAAGAACCCTTTCAAAGAATTGATAATAAATTAAAAATAACCTTTGAAGATTCCAATATATTAATGGTGGAAAAATGGCCAGGTGTTTTAGTTCATTCTGATAAAAAGGGTGGAGAAGCTACCTTAATAGATTATGTGTTATCTTATTTGTATGATAAGGGAGATTACCAGCCAGAAAATGAAATAACTTTTACACCAGCACCATGTAATAGATTAGATAGAAACACTTCAGGCATAGTTATATTTGGAAAAAATTTCAAATCTCTTAAGCTTTTAAATGAGATGATAAGAGAAAGAAACGTTGAGAAATTTTACATGGCACTTGTAAAAAATAGAATTAAAGATGGAATTTATGAGGGATATATATATAAAAATGAGGATGCAAATATATCACAGGTGTTTGACACTGAAATGCCAGATACAAAAAGAATAGCAATGGAAGTTAAAACTATAGAAAGCTGTGGTACATTTTCTCTAATAGATATTAATTTATTAACAGGAAGAAGCCATCAACTTAGAGCGCATTTAAGTCACTTAGGGAATGCAATTATTGGCGATCCAAAATATGGAGATAAAAAAATGAATAGTTTCTTCGATAATAAATATGGTTTGAACTATCAATTTTTATATGCATATAAGGCAACATTTAAGAATTGCCCAGAGGAATTTTCTTATATGGAGAATAAAACTATTGCAGAAAGCTTACCACCAGTATTAAAGAAGATTAAAAAGGATGTATTCAAATTTTAGTGTTTGTTTAGTCAACATTTTAGTACTGAAGGTGATGATTTAATGAGTGAAAGTGCAAATCCAAAAAAACAATCTACATCAAAAGGCTTTGCCATATTATCTGCGGCAGGTTTTATGGTTAAGATTATATCCTTACTCTATGTACCTTTTCTAATTAAAATATTAGGAAGAGAGGGGTATGGTATATATGCACGTGCATATCCTATATTTGTATACATATATGTATTAACAAATGCAGGTATTCCTGTGGCTATATCCAAGATGGTATCAGAGCTCATAGCAATAGGAAATTACAAAGATGCTGTGAAGACTTTTAAAATAGCTAGATTTTTACTTTTTATTTTAGGTCTGACTATGTCATTATTAATGCTTATTTTTGCAGGGCAGCTGGCAAACATAACCAAAAGTGCTACTGCAAAACTAGCAATTATGGCCCTTGCTCCAACTATTTTAGTATCATCTGTATTATCAGCATATAGAGGGTATTTTCAAGGAAGAGGAAATATGACTCCAACAGCTGTATCACAAGTACTAGAGCAAATTGCAAATACTATTTTTAGTTTGGTTTTTGCAGCATATTTTATGAAATATGGGATAGCAGCAGGTGCGGCAGGCGGTACGGTGGGTACATCTTTAGGAGCCTTAGTTGCTGTTACATATATGATTCATGCCTATAAAAAAAATAAAGTTTTTAGAGTGCCCAAAGGACATAATAAATTAGATATAAAAAGATTGACTACTAAAAGACTAATAAAAAAGCTATTTAGTTATGCAATGCCAATGACTATATGTTTAGGAATACAACAATCTGGTTTACTAATTGATTTAAGGATAGTTCAAGCAAGAATGTTTGATGCTGGAATTGTTGAAAGACAAGTTACTATTTTATGGGGTGTATTAACTCAATATACAACATTAATAGGTGTTCCTATAGCTATTATTTCTTCACTAGCTATAACTATTCTGCCATCTATATCTAGCTTAATGGCTGTTAGGGATAAAAAAGCTGTTCGATCTAAAGTTAATTATGCCTTTAGGCTATGTTTTTTAGTTGCAGTACCTTCAGCTGTTGGACTTGCAGTTTTAGCTAAACCAATAATAGAGCTTCTACAATATGATTCTGATGTATCAAGATTACTTATATATGGTTCCGGGGTAATAATACTCATGGCTGTGGTTACTATCCAAACCTCAATTCTTCAAGGAATTGGAAAGCTTTATTTAGTTACCTTCTATGCAGTATTAGGATTAATAGGGAAAATAATTGTTAATTATATTTTTGTGGCCATCCCCAGCTTTAATATATTAGGTGCTGTTATGGGTAATGGAGTAAGTTTTGGCATAGTTTTAATATTGAATTATTATGCAATGAACAAAGCGCTAAGGGTTAAAACTAATCTATTTAGTCATGCAAGTAAACCAATAATAGCCTCGGGTGTTATGGCACTTATAGCAAAAGTAATATATGGTGGATTTAATTTTGCATTTAGTCTTGCTGGCGAAGGGTATTTTGCTAATGCTTTTGCTATATTAGTTGCTATAATTTTTGCCATATTAACTTATTTCTTCACCTTAGTTATAATAGGTGGAATATCTAAAGAGGATTTGGAGGTATTCCCAAGCAAAATTACAAAACTTATACCTAAGTCTATTTTACATAGAATTAGATAGAAATATAGATAACAAAATAAACAAGTCTAAGGCTATTTTGTGCCTTAGGCTTGTTTGCTTTTTTTTGTGAGTAAAATAGAAAAGAATAAAAGGGAGAATCCGGTAATAATAATCAATATGTTTTTAGTAATAAATATAGAATTTGGTAGAGTATTATCTAGTATTTTCAATATAAAGTATAAAAATATACTAAGACAAATATCTATTGAAAGTTCTGTGGCTGAAAATTTAATATAACAGCTTCCTTTGATTGCAACAATATTTAGTATAAAGTTTACTACAGAGGTTATGAAAAGTGTTATACCATAACCTAAAATATTTATGCTTGGAATACCTAGAAGCACATATAGCAAGATAAGCTGTAAAATAGCGGTTATTACTGAATTTATTAAAAGAGCCTTTTGTTTGCCAAGTCCATTTAAAATTCCATAGGTTGAACCGGACATATACATGAAGGGTGCGCTTAGGGCAGCCAGGCGTATATAAGTACCTAAGTCATATCTGTCGAAAAAAAGTTTCCCAAGGGAGTCTCCAGCACTTAAACATACTATCATAGTTGAAATACCAAGTAAAAACGAGATTTTTATAACCTCTACTATTCTATTCTCTAAAGAATGATAATCATTTTTTATAACACTTTTAGAAATATCTGGAGTTAACATGGTTGCCATGGACATTACTATAATAAATGGAAAGAAAACAATAGTCATAGCCATTCCTGAAAATTTACCTATTAGAGCTAAGCTCGCTGTGTATTCTATGCCTGCATAAACTAGTCGCCTAGGCACGATTAAAGTGGACAGGGCTGAAATAATAGTGGTTAAAAAGCCATTTAAGCTTAGTGGCAAGGAAACAACAAGAACATTAAATAAAAGTTGAGCTCTTCCTTCTGTTTTATTTCTGTAATTTCTAAATTTATTTTTGCTTTTATTATAAAATATAAATAATAGAATAAAGCTTATAAATTCTCCAATACTTAAGGAAATATAAGTTGCAGTTACAGTAGAAGTTATAGTTTTTAATGCAAAAACATTAATTAATGCTAGTATTATAGCCATTCTTACGAACTTTTCAACTATATCTATGATTGCAGGTACTTTAACATTTGAAATACCATAGAAATAGCCTTTATATATAGAAGAGAGTGCAACAAATATTAATGCAGGGCAAATAACCCAAAGGGAATAAAGCGTTCTTACGTCCTTAATTATATATGTACTAATAAAAGGTGAAAAAAGAAAAACTAAAATTGTTATCAATATAGCAAAAATAAAATCAAAGACTAAGGTGGTATGTACAGTTTTATTCAGGTTGCCATAGTCATTTATTCCATAATAGGCTGAGGCTTCTTTTGAAATAGCGGTTACCATTCCTCCACAAATAAGGCAAACAAATAGATCGTAAATAGGCATTACAAGACTATATAGACCCATACCTTCTGCCCCTAATTTTTTTGAAAGTAAAATGGAAAACATAAATCTGAGTATACCGGCAGTAAGATTAGAAACTGTGAGTATTATCGAATCTCTATAGAAATTATCTTTAAGCATAAAAGCCACCTCCTTGTTCTTTAACTTGTGCAAGTAACAGGTATTAATAATTAGTATGTGAAACGACCTGATTATATTCTATGGGAACATGAAAATAAATTGCGTTACATAAATGCTTAGGAGGGCTTTTTATGTTAAAATAACTGTATTAGTATATTTAAATGCGTTCTAAATATTATTGTAAATAAAAATTAGATCCTATTCTAAGGGTAATCATGGGGGTTAGTAATGTGAGATGTGTGATATGTGGTATGAAAATAACTACAAATAATTTTGGTATGAATAATCTAAGCTTATTAGAACAAAATGAAAGGGAAGATATTAAGTATTGCCCCTTTTGTGGTGTGACTGCTAAGTATTTAAAAACTGGAGGAGAAAAGTATAGGGTTAATGCTGAAAGTTTAGATGAGAATACTTTAATAATATTAGACCATGCTATGAAGCTAGAAACATTCAATTATGAATTTTATAATGCAGCATCAAAGCTTGCTCATAGTATGGAAGTAAAAGAAATTTTTGTAGCACTTGCAAACATTGAAAGGATGCATGCTATAGTCAATCAAAATTTAGGAAGCTTCAATGAACTACCTAAATTAGTTCATATAGATTATAGTAAATATAAAAGCGACAAAAGTTTAATGAAGCTAGCAGAGAACAAAGAAACTCATGCTGTGAAATTTTATGAAAAATATGCAAAAGAAGTAAGTAGTTTAATTGTTAAAGAGGCATTTGTTGCTTTAGCTGAGGTTGAACGAAATCATATACGAATTGCTAGTGATTATTAACACATATACTCTAATTTATATAAATATATATAGATTAGAGTATTTATAATTTAGGGGGGGAGTATGAAGAAGACCATTGGATTTATTGTGATTTTAGTTACAATGGCTTTTGTATTATTTTCGGTGAAGGGTTCTTTTAAAGAATATAAGGTTACTGTAAAGGATAAACTTATAAAATCAGAGATATTGTTTAAAGGTTTAAGTGATGCGGTAGATTTTACGAGAGATAGTGAAGGTAATTATTACGTAGCATTTAAAGATAAGATACAGTACATTGAGAAAAATGGTAAAGCATACAATATATTTACTAACAAAAATCTTGTTATAACTAGTTTAGATTATAACAATGGGGTATTGTACTACGCATCAGGTACTAAAGTTTATTCTTATAGTTTAATATCAAAAGAAAATATTGAAATAATTAAAAATATACCTAATTATGGGGATTATAATAAGAGCTTTATTAGAGTTAATGGTGAATATCTATTTGTTACAATAGGGGCAGCAACAAACTCTGGAGTAGTAGGGTTGGACAATCAGTGGATAGATGATTACCCTGAAAACCATGATATTACAGCCAAAAGGATAACTATAAAAGGAACTGATTTTGGAGAAGAAAAAACAGGAGCATTTGTTTCATATAAAACTAGAAATATTAAGGGACAAATTATAACAGAACATATGCCTGGAAATTCATCTATAATAATTTACAATCTAAAAACAGGAGCACAAGGAAATTTTGCTTGGGGCATAAGAAATATAAAGTCCATAGACTTTAATACGGGGGGCAAGGTATTAGCCATAGTGGGGGGCATGGAGAATAGAGGACTAAGACCAGTAATAGGAGACAGTGATTATATATACCAAATTAAAAAAAACGCATGGTATGGTTTTCCAGATTATACTGGTGGAGATCCAATAAATTCTCCTAAATTTAAAGGTTCAAATAATAATACTATACCATTTATTTTAGAACAGCATCCCACAACAAACCCACCTGCACCAATTTATCAACATAAATCAGTAGATAGTTTAGTAAGTTTAGCAGTTGATCAAAAAGGAATACTAGGAGAGAAAGACTGTATATATTTCTATGAAAAGAATGATAATAGTATATACAGTTTAAATAGCACGGGTGCTATTAATGAAAAAATCAATTTCTACAAGGATAACTATATATCTAGTATGAAGTTCTTTAACAATTTAATAGTTTTAGACTCTAAAAGTGGATATATAATTAGTATAGGAAAAAATGAAAGTCTTGATATGAGCACAGTAACGCAAAAAACCAATTATTATCTAATGGCAATTGTATTAACTTTAATAGGTAGTATACTTGTGGGTTTGTACAAAAAGAACTAAAATAGAGTAAATATATTTTGATAATATGTTTTCAAAGTATATTTAGTGTATACTAAATTAAGAGGTGAACAGTTTGAAGAAAACAATTGAAGCTACCTACGGAAAAACACTAAAAGGATTAATGATAGCAGCAAATCCAATTAAAAAAAAGATTATGAAGACTCATTGTATTGTTCATAAGTTTATAAATATTCAAGCTATAGAAATATTAAAAAATCAAGGGTACGGTGAAGTTCATAGTTTCTACAAATCACATATAAAAGAATTAAACAAAGGGGTTACTTGGGCAGATCAAGATTTTAAAAGTTCAAATCATTTTTATCATCATTTAAAAGGTACTGGCCTTTATGGATTTTCAAATGCATTAACGGAATTTCAAAAATATTATAAAACTGCTTTGAAATTTGTGGAAGAAGGAGACAATAGGCAAGCGTTGTTCTATTTTGGAGCAGCATGCCATTTAGTTCAAGATTCTACAGTTCCTCAACATGTGAATAATAAGCTCCTAAAAAGTCATAGAAATTTTGAACTTTGGATTATAAGTAAATTAATGAGTGATTATTCTTTTCCCATTTTTAATGAAATAATACAAGAGGATAAGGTAGAAGACTATATAAAAAACAACGCATTATTTGCTAATAAAACTTATATTTATTATGCAAATGTAAAAAGTAAAGAAGAAAAGTATAATAAAATATCTGTGCTCATAGTTCAAAGAGCACAAAAGACTACAGCGGGATTAATGTTGAATTTTTATAACCAAATTAAGAAATAATTCCTTTATTTTAGAGGAATTATTTTATTTTTGAAGAATATTTTAAAAACAAGTAAAATATATTTGGCGAGGGGGTCAATAATTGAAAAGGGAGGTTTTTATAAATCTAGAGAAAGAAATTTTCAAAGGAAATTTATTGGATATAGGTTTTTCTAACCATGGAATCATATACAATATATGTAAACAATATATTGATGACAGAAGTTGTGTAGAGTATGTAGAGGGTAAAAATGATATGCACAAAATAAAAGAAGGGTCTTATGACACCTGTGTGCTTTTTCTTACTTTAAGTGGAATAAAATTGACACAGAGTAAAAAAACATTAATAAAAGATATATATAAATTTTTGAAAGAAGACGGGCTCTTATATATATGGGACATAGATAAAGGGTTCCTCAATACTTTTAGTTCTAGTATTAATATACTTTTACCTGATAAAAGTACAAAACAAATAAATTTAAGAGACTTAAATATATTTAAAAATAATTCTAAAGAAAGTACAATGAGAATTCTACAACCTTATTTTAAAATAACCACTTTGAAAAATTCAGATAATATTTATTACATGGTATGTAAAAGGAGAGGAAAATCAGAAGATGAAAGTAACATTAGTAGGGATTAATGCAAAATATATACACAGCAATTTGGCGGTACGGTATTTAAAAACATATACTAAAGATTTAGATTATGAATGTGAAATTATGGAGTTTTCTATTAATGATCAAATTGAGAGGATTTTAGAGGAGATTTTGCGGTGCAAACCAGATCTTGTTGCATTCTCATGTTATATTTGGAATATTGAGTATGTTAAGAAGGTAGCAAATCTTATAAAACTTGTAAGTAGTAAGATTGAAATACTTTATGGCGGACCAGAGGTTAGTTATAATTGTGAAGATTTTCTTGTGGAGAATGTAGGTGATTATGTAATTCAAGGTGAAGGTGAGATAACATATAGTGAATTTATTAAGTGGAAGATTGCTAGTGAGAAAAGTGATAAGCAAAATATGGATAAAACTAGGAATGGACATGAAAATAATGTAAAAATTGGAGAAATACTTGGATTGTGTTATTGGAAAAATGAAAAAGTTGAATACAATGGGGAAAGACCATTAATGGATATGAATAAGATTATTTTTCCATATAATGATGATGAAGAGTTGACCAATAAAATAGTTTATTATGAAGCATCTAGAGGATGCCCTTTTAAGTGTAAATATTGTCTTTCCTCTACTTCACATGGAGCTAGATTTTTAGATGTTGAAAGAGTAAAAAAAGAGTTGCAATTTCTTGCTGATAAAAAAGTAACTCTAGTAAAGTTTGTAGATAGAACTTTTAATTGTAATCATAAATTTGCAATAGAAATTTGGAAATATTTATTAAAGATACAAGGGGAAATAACTTTTCACTTTGAAATTTCAGCAGATTTATTATCTGATGAGGAGTTAGACGTTTTATCTAAGGCTCCAAAGGGGAGATTTCAATTTGAAGTGGGAGTACAAACAACAAATCCTACAATCCTTAATAATATAAATAGATTTGTAACCTTTGAGGAAATAAAGGAAAAGGTTCTAAGGGTAAAGGCAATAAAGACTATTAATCAACATTTAGATTTAATAGCTGGTCTTCCCGGAGAAGATTACGAATCTTTTAGAAATTCTTTTAATGATGTTTATAGCCTTAATATAGAAGTAATACAACTAGGATTTTTGAAATTACTTAAAGGTTCAGACATGATGAATGAAGTGGGGATTTGGGGAATGTCCTATTCACCTTACTCACCTTATGAAATTCTAAGAACTAAGGATATAAGCTATGACGAGTTAGTTAAGCTAAAAAGGGTAGAGAAAATGGTAGACAAATACTATAACTCACAAAAATTCAGCACTATTTTAACTTATTTTGTAGGAAAATTTAATACACCCTTTGATTTTTATTACCAGCTAGGATTATTTTTTTATGATAAGGGGTGTTTAGCAAGGAAAATTTCTTCGGTAGATTATTATAGGATATTTATTGAATTTAATGCGGAAAAACTTAAACAAGAAGATTTTGCACTAAAAGAGATTGTTAAATATGACTATCTTAAATATAACAAAAAGAAATGGCTTCCAGATTTTTTAGTTAGGGATATAGATAAAGAAATAGAGAGAGAAATTAAGGATAAATATTTAGAAAATAATAGTATGAAAAAAGCAAATAATATTCATATTGAAAGATTTATGATTGATATCTTACAATATATAGATAACAATACTATTTGTGAAGAAATTCATTATTTAGTTTATGATATTAACGATGAGGAGAATATAGTAGATATAACATCCATTTTAGATTGTGTATAAAAAAATATTATAAAATTACAAAAAAAACTATATTTTCCTCTAAAATGATATATACTATATTAAGTTAAGCTAATTTTATGAATATTCATTGATTTAAAAAAAGAAGTTGAAATTTGTAAAAATACTAAGTATAATACAAGTTGTATTCGATACTACATAAAGTATAATAATAAATACCAAATTATATTCAGTGTTTGTTATTATCAAAAGTAGTAATAATTGAACTGACTCATTAAACCTATTTAGGTACATAAAAATTGAGTAGCATACTGACATGCTATTTGTTTACATGTCCCTTTTTAGAAAAAAGGTGGTGATATTTTGGCATTAGAGGCAATAAAGAGTATAAAAGATGCAGAACAGCAGGCAACAGAGAATATCAATAAGGCAATTGAAGGTAGTAAGGATATACTAAAGAAATCTGAGATTGAAGCTGAAGGTCAGTACAAAAGGGTTTTGGATGCAGCTAAAGAAGAAATTAAAAAAATCATCGAAATTGCTAAAGAGGAAGGAAGAATAAATTCTGAACCAATTTTAAATCAAGGTAAAATAGAGGTAGATAATATACTTAATTTAGAGTGCGAAAAATTTGATAAGGCGGTTAACAAAGTGGTTGAGAGGATAGTGAAAAATAATGGCAATAGTTAAAATGAGTAAGTTTACATTATTTGCCTTTGAATCACAAAAAGAAACTTTGCTCGATAAACTTCATAGATTTGAAAATGTTCAATTTATAAATCTGCAACAACTTGATGAAGAACATTTGCAATCTCTTAAAAAAGACTCTGAGAATGAAAAAGTTTCTTATTTAGAAGGTGAACAAGCGAAAGTAAAATTTGCTCTTGAGCTGTTACTAAAGCACACAGAAAAACAAGGGGCTATAAAATCCTTAGTCAAGGGTAAAAGAATACTTAGTTATGATGAATTAGAAAAACTAGCTAAAGAATCAAACTATAATGAAAACTATAATAGGTTAAAAGAAAAAGATAATTATTTGTTACAAATGAAAAGTGAAAGAGCTAAAATTGATTCTGAAATAGAAGTGTTAACTCCATGGATATCCTTAGATGCACCTTTTGAAGATCTAAAAACACTGAAGTCCTCCATATTTCTAATGGGGTCACTGTCAAAAGTTTCAAAAGAGACTTTTAGAGAAAAATTTGAAAGTGAAATCCCATATTCATACCTAGAAATTATTAGCGAAGTAAAAGAGGCTGTAAATATAATTGCTATAGTTTATAAAGATTATGAAGATAAAGCAAAAGAAATACTTAAACTTTACAATTTCAGTAATATTAATTTGAAATGTGATGGAATTCCAGCTGAGGTAGTAAAGGGATATAAGGCTAGGTTAGAAGAGATATCAAAAGAAGAACAAAGAACAAATGCGGAAATAAAAGATGATTGTCAGTATTTAGATGATTTCAAAATAGTATCTGAATATTTATCCAATAAACATATAAAGGCATCAGCTTGTGAAAATTTTTTGAAAACAGAAAGTGTAGTTGCAGTGCAGGGATGGGTACAAACAGGATTTGTCAGTGAGTTAGAAGAGTCGATAAAGGCTATAACTAATGAAAATTTTTATTTAGAAGTAGAAGAGGCTAATAAAGAAGATGAAGAAGTACCAATACTTTTAAAAAATAGTTCTATTGTTGAACCTTTTGAACTAATAACATCAATGTATAGTTTACCTAAATATTCAGAGATAGATCCGACACCGCTATTGACACCTTTTTACATGGTGTTTTTCGGAATGATGCTGGCTGATATTGGATATGGGGTAGTAATATTTATAGTAACATTGCTTGCATTAACCAAATTCAATTTAGATGAAGGGCAACGAAGATTCGCTAAGTTTTTCATGTTTCTAAGTATACCAACAGTAATGGCAGGAATTGTTTATGGAAGTTTCTTTGGGGATTTAATTCCTTTTAAATCTATAATAACTCCTAAAGAAGATATAATGCTTTTACTTATAATATCCATTATAATGGGTGCATTCCAAATTTATTTTGGTTTGGGAATCAAAGGATATATACTTATTCGCGATGGTAAACCAATGGATGCTGTTTATGATGTTCTAACATGGTATGCTGCATTAACTGGAGCATTTTTATTATTAGGTGGATCATCATTAGGTTTAAGCCCAGCTGTAATTAATATAGGTAAATGGGTTATGATAACAGGGATGGTTGCACTAGTACTAACCCAAGGAAGACAAAACAAAGGCATTGGCGGAAAAATTGCCGGAGGTCTTTATGGATTATATGGCATATCTGGCTATATAGGAGATTTAGTTTCCTATTCAAGAATTATGGCAATCGGACTTGCTGGTGGATTCATAGCAGCATCTTTTAATATGATTATTAGAATGATGCCAACACCTTTTAATATTATTATAGGTATATTTATATTTGTAGCTACACAAACGTTTAATTTATTATTAAGTGCATTATCAGCGTTTGTTCATAGTGCTAGGCTTCAATATGTAGAATATTTCAGTAAATTTTATGAAGGTGGAGGAAAAGCCTTCAAAGTGTTTAAATCAGCAAATCAGTATATTACTATAATTAAAGAAAAGCAAATTTGAGGAGGAATTAATAATGACATTTATGGAATTTTTATCTAAAAATGGTGGAATTGTATTCGCTGTATTGGGGATGGCACTAGCGGTTATTTTACCTGGAATTGGATCAGCAAAAGGTGTAGGTTTAGTTGGTGAAGCGGGTGCGGGACTCACAACTGAAGAACCTGAGAAATTTGGTAAAGTACTTATTCTTCAATTGTTACCAGGTACGCAAGGACTTTATGGTTTCGTTATAGGACTTATGGTATTACCTAAATTAGTTGCAGCTATGACTTTAGGTTCGGGATTATATTTATTTATGGCTTGTTTACCAATAGCGTTTGTAGGATACTATTCTGCAATAGCTCAGGCTAAAACTTCAGCAGCAGGTATTGCAATACTCGCTAAAAAACCAGAACATATGGCAAAAGCTATAATATTCGCTGTAATGGTTGAAACATATGCTATTTTAGCATTTGTTATTTCAATAATTTTAGTTATACAAACTGTATAATCTTAGTAAACAAGATATTCTAATTTTAAAACTAAGAAGTTAGAGGAAGTGAATATATGTCAAATTTAGATAACTTATCAGCTAAGATAATAGAGGATGCGAGTATTAAAGCAGAGACTATATTGAAAGAAGCAAGTGATAATGGAAAGTTAATGATAGAAAATAAAATAAATAAAGCAGAAGTACTTAAAGGTAAAATGCTAGAAGAAAGTAAAATTGAAGCGATTACAGTTAAACAGAGAATTATATCTAATACTCAGTTATCTGTAAGAAACGAAGAGATAGTTGCTAAGCAAAAGATGATTAATAAGGTATTTGTAGAAGCATTAGAAAAACTTTTAGTCATTAGTGATGTAGAATATTTAGAAATTATGAAAACATATCTTTTATCAATGCCAATAGTTGGAAATGAGGAAATAATACTTCCTGGGAAATATAAAAACATTGTAAATGAGGAGTATTTATCCGGAATAAATTCAGCACTTGTAGCATCAGGTAAACTAGGTGAAATAAAATTGTGTTCTGAAGATAGGGATATAAAAAGTGGATTTATTGTAGCTAAAAACGGTATAGAAATTAACAATACTTTTGAAAGTTTAGTTAATTCCTTAAGAGATGAGCTTGAGTCAGAAATTGTTAATGTACTATTCAATTAAAGTTAAGAAGAAGGATAATAAACTACAATTATTATCCTTCCAAAAGCAAAACAAGGAGGATAGCCATATATGGATAATATGAAGTTTACACAAGCTGTGGCTAGGCTAAGAGTATTAGAAACAAGACTCCTTAATAAAGTAAAGATTGATAGGATGATTGATAGTACCTCTGCGGAAGAAGTGCTTAAAATCTTGCAGGAAACTGAATATGCAAGTTTGATGGGAATTGTAAAAAGACCAGAAGACTACAATTTATTACTTAAAGAGGAGTTAAATAGAGTATATGCGCTTATGTATAGTATTTCTCCAGATCCTGCTATAATAGATATTATGAGCCTAAAATATGATTATCATAATATTAAGGTAATGTTAAAGGGCAGAGCTTTAGACAAGGACTTTTTTCATATGTTAATTCCTGTAGGTACAGTGGGGATAGAGAAATTAAAGGTCTGCATGAAAACAGAGGATTATAGAGAATTAAATCCTAGCATGAGAGATACTATACTTAAGGCTGATGAGGTCTACCAGAAACTTAGAGATCCTCAGAAAATAGATATTATAGTAGATCAGTATATGTATATAGATATATTAGCCAGAGCAAAAGAATTAAAAAATAAATTTATACTTGATTATATTGTAAGAAGTATGGATTTTTCTAACATAAAGTCAGTTATTAGATTAAAGAAGCAAGAAAAGGATGTAGAATTTTTAAAAGAGATTATCCTTCTAGGTGGGGATATACCCATGGATATTTTAATAAGAGCCTTTGATGAACCTATTGAAAATATGGCAGCTAAATTTTCCGCGTCTAAGTATGGAGAAATTGTAAGAATGGGACTAGAAGAATATATAAAAACAGGGAAACTTTCTCTTCTTGAAAAACTTTCAGAAAATTTTATCATGAAAGATTTAAAACCTGCTAAATATATCACTTTTGGACCTGAGCCAATATTTGCATTTATTGCAGCAAAAGAAACAGAAATAAAAATAATAAGAATTATTATGGTTGGAAAATTAAATAACGTTGATACGGCGGTTATAAGAGAAAGGGTGCGTGAGGTTTATGCATAAAGTAGGAGTAGTTGGAGATAAAGATTCAATACTTGCTTTTAAAGCCCTTGGAATTGACGTATATCCGGTTATTGAAATTGAAGAGGCTAAAAAAGTTATAGATAAAATGGCATTTGATAATTATGCGGTCATATTTGTTACAGAGCAAATAGCTCAGCATTTAGGTGAAACTATAAAAAGATATAATAGACAGATGCTTCCTGCCATTATATTAATACCAAGTAATCAAGGCTCACTTAATATAGGAATGCAAAAAATTAGAGATAATGTAGAAAAAGCGGTGGGCATAAATATTTTATAGAAAGGTAGGGAGATAACTTGAAAATCGGTGAAATTGTAAAAGTTTCAGGTCCGTTAGTTGTTGCTAAAGGAATGGAAGAAGCTAATATATACGATGTAGTTAAGGTTGGAGAAAAAGGCCTCGTTGGCGAAATTATCGAAATGAGAGGAGATAGAGCCTCCATTCAAGTATATGAGGAAACATCAGGACTTGGACCAGGAGATCCAGTAGAAACTACAGGGGAACCACTAAGTGTTGAACTTGGACCCGGGCTTATGGAATCAATGTTTGACGGTATTCAAAGACCCCTTGAAGCAATAAGAGCTATAGCTGGAAATTTCTTAACAAAGGGCGTGAATGTTGCACCTTTAGATAGGACGCGAAAATGGGAATTTGTTCCTAGTGCAAAAGTTGGAGATGAAGTTTCATATGGTTATGAAATAGGTACAGTTAAGGAAACTACTGTTATCACTCAAAAGATAATGATACCTAAGGGGATTTCCGGAACTATAACTTCTATAAAAGAAGGAGAATTCACCGTAGAGGAAATGATAGCAGAAATTGAAACTAAAGATGGCATTAAAGAAATTACATTAATGCAAAAATGGCCAGTAAGGCGTGGAAGACCATATGCTGAAAAATTAAACCCAGTAGAGCCATTAGTTACAGGTCAAAGAGTAATAGATACATTTTTCCCAGTAACTAAAGGTGGTACTGCATGTGTACCTGGTCCTTTTGGAAGTGGTAAAACAGTAGTTCAGCATCAATTAGCAAAATGGGCAGATGCTGAAATAATAGTTTATATAGGCTGTGGTGAGCGTGGAAACGAAATGACAGATGTTTTGAACGAGTTCCCAGAACTAAAAGATCCAAAAACAGGCGAATCACTTATGAAAAGAACAGTGCTAATCGCTAATACCTCTAATATGCCAGTTGCAGCTAGAGAAGCTTCTGTATATACTGGGATAACTATTGCAGAGTACTTTAGAGATATGGGATTCTCTGTAGCATTAATGGCAGATTCTACGTCTAGATGGGCAGAGGCACTTCGTGAAATGTCAGGTAGACTTGAAGAGATGCCAGGTGATGAAGGGTATCCAGCATATCTAGGTTCACGTGTAGCTGATTTTTATGAAAGATCTGGAAAGATAAAATGTGTTGGAGACGGTGATAGGGTAGGTGCGATTACAGTTATTGGTGCAGTTTCACCTCCAGGTGGAGATTTATCTGAACCGGTTACTCAAGCAACACTTAGAATAGTTAAGGTATTTTGGGGACTGGATGCTCAACTTGCTTATAAAAGACATTTCCCAGCAATAAACTGGCTAGAGTCTTATTCACTTTATTTAGATCAGACAACTGGTTGGATGAATGAGAATGTTGCAGAAGATTGGACTGAGCTTAGAGTTAAAGCTATGATAATACTTCAAGAAGAATCAAAACTTGATGAAATAGTAAGGCTTGTAGGAGTAGATGCACTATCTGAAAAAGATAGATTGAAACTCGAAGTTGCAAAGACAATTAGAGAAGATTATCTGCAACAAAATGCTTTCCATGAGGTTGATACATATGCATCTTTAGATAAACAATATAAAATGTTAAAGCTTGTAATAACATTCCATCATGAAGCTGAAAAAGCTCTGAGTGCTGGCGTTTATTTGAAGAACATATTAGAAATGACCGTAAGGGATAAAATAGCAAGAGCAAAATATATTCCAGAAACTGAAATGTCAAAAATTGATGATATATACAAAGAACTATCTGATCAAGTAGAAAAATTAATAACGGAAGGAGGGGTTGTTAGTGCTTAAAGAATACAGAACAATAACAGAAGTTGTTGGTCCTTTAATGGTTGTAGAAAAAGTTGAAGGAGTTCGTTATGATGAACTAGTTGAAATAGAACTACAGACTGGCGAAATACGTAGCGGAAAAGTACTTGAAATAAATGAAGATAAAGCAATGGTTCAATTATTTGAGAGTTCTGCAGGAATTAACTTAAAAGGTAGTAAGGCTAAATTCCTTGGAAGACCACTTGAACTTGGCGTTTCTGAAGATATGCTGGGAAGAGTCTTTGATGGACTTGGTAGACCTAAAGATGGTGGACCTAAGATCATTCCTGATAAGAAATTAGACATAAATGGAGAAGCAATAAACCCTGTAGCAAGGGACTATCCTTCTGAATTTATTCAAACAGGAATTTCGGCTATTGATGGACTTAATACACTAGTTAGAGGACAAAAATTACCAGTGTTTTCTGGTTCAGGTCTTCCACATGCGCAGCTTGCAGCACAAATAGCAAGACAAGCGAAGGTATTAAATTCAGAATCAAAATTTGTTGTTATATTTGCAGCCATAGGTATAACTTTTCAAGAAGCACAATTCTTCGTAGATGATTTTACGAAAACTGGTGCCATTGATAGGACTGTGTTATTTATGAATCTTGCAAATGACCCAGCTATTGAGAGAATAGCTACACCTAGAATGGCGTTAACTACAGCTGAATATCTTGCTTATGAAAAAGGATATCATGTTCTTGTAATTATGACTGATATTACAAATTACTGTGAAGCACTACGTGAAGTTTCAGCTGCAAGAAAAGAAGTTCCAGGTAGACGTGGATATCCAGGATATCTTTATACTGACCTTGCCATGCTATATGAAAGAGCAGGAAGGATTAAAGGACAGGAAGGTTCAATAACACAAATTCCTATTTTAACCATGCCTGAGGATGATATAACTCATCCAATTCCTGATTTAACAGGATATATAACTGAAGGACAGATAATTTTAAGTAGAGAGCTTTATAAAAAGGGAATTATGCCACCAATAGATGTTTTGCCTTCATTATCAAGACTTAAAGATAAAGGTATTGGTAAAGGTAAAACAAGAGAAGACCATGCTGATACAATGAATCAATTATTTGCTGCATATGCTCAAGGTAAGCAAGCAAAAGAGCTAGCTGTTATACTAGGTGAGTCAGCTTTATCTGAAGCAGATAAAAAATATGCAATATTTTCAGATGAGTTTGAGAAGCGCTATGTATCACAAGGTTTCGAAACTAATAGAACAATTGATGAAACAATAAATTTAGGATGGGAGCTTCTATCTATTCTACCAAGAAATGAACTTAAGAGAATTAGAGATGAATTTGTAGAAAAATACTTACCAAAAAAAGAGGGTGAGTAAAAATGGCTAGGCTAAATGTCAATCCTACTAGAATGGAGCTTACTAAACTTAAAAAAAGATTAGGTACAGCGACTCGTGGGCATAAATTATTAAAAGACAAACAAGATGAACTTATGAGAAGGTTTATTGATCTTATAAAACATAATAATGAACTCAGAAAGAGCGTTGAGGAAGAATTACAAAATGCTTATAAGGATTTTCTAATGTCAAGCGCTTTGATGTCTTCAGAATTTCTAGAGGAGGCTATTGCCTATCCAAAAGAAAGTATTTCTGTGGAAGTAGAGACAAAAAATCTTATGAGTGTTAATGTTCCAATAATGAAATTTGTAAGAAAATTAGAAAATGATCCTGGCAGCATATATCCTTATGGATTTGCGAGCACTTCAGCAGACCTTGATGGAGCTATAGAAAAGCTATATCTAATTCTACCAAAACTTTTAGAACTAGCGGAAGTAGAAAAAACTTGTCAACTTTTGGCAGATGAAATCGAAAAAACTAGAAGAACAGTTAACGCTCTTGAGTATATGATAATACCTCAACTTCAGGATACCATTAAGTATATAAAAATGAAGCTTGGTGAAAATGAAAGAGGAGCTTTAACTAGGCTTATGAAAGTTAAAAGCATGATGGAGAAAGCGGAGGCAATAGCAGATGCAAAGAAAATTAGCACATAAATAAAATAGGATTAAGGTGTTTTTTATAACACCTTAATTTTTTTTGAAAAAAATTTGTTGATGTATGCAGTGATTTAGAATAGAATATATAATATAAGGAATTAAATTTATTGCGAGGTAAAGCAATTAATATAAGTTAAAGGAGAATGTTTATGGCAGTTAGAAAAATTTTACAATATGGTGACGAGCGTCTTAAAACAGTATGTGCGAAGGTTGAAAAAGTAGATAGGAAAATATTAAATTTAATTGACGACATGATGGACACACTCTATGAGGGTACTGGTATAGGCCTTGCTGCTCCTCAAATAGGTGCTTTAAAAAGAGTTATTTTAATCGATTTAGGAGAAGAAGATGAAGAACCAATAATAGTTATAAACCCTAAAATAACAGCACGATCTGGCAATGAAAAGGATTTTGAGGGTTGTTTAAGTTATTTAGGACATGAAGGTGAAGTATTTAGACCTACAAATGTTACAGTAGAAGGAATTAATTATAAAGGAAAACCAGTAAACTATAAAGCAGAAGGGCTACTGGCAAGAGCTTTTTGTCATGAAATTGATCATTTAGATGGAATAATGTATATGGACAGAGCTGAGGAAATGTACGAGCTGGCTGACGAAGAAGAGTAAATTATACTATAAAACCAGCTGTATTTAATGTGGGAGGGTAAAAAATTATTAATTGTTTATCATCTTACGTGATGGATTTTTATAAGTTCTTAAATAATATTTTGAAAAAGGCATTCCCATGATTTTAAATATCATAGGGGGATGCTTTTTTCATTTCCCATAAAATAAAAAACCTGAGAATAGACTGGCCTATTCTCAGGTTTTTATTAATATAATCTTTAAGTCTATTCTTAAGGGCATAGTAGATAAATAGCTAGTAGATAAATAGTTATTAGAGATACAGTGAAAGTTATAATCTAACACCTTTAACTCCGTATACGGAGCCGAAAAATGGGATTTTTAACTTTAGATATACATGTATATCTTTATTTATGTTAAGGCTTTTATGAAGATACACCTTTACACCCTCATGTTCCATTAAAATAAATTGTTCTGAAGGAGAAAAATTCTTTTGAGTCTCAATCCAGAGACTTCTTGTAGGTGTGCCTCCTCACCCGCAAGAATTTATTACAGACTTAATTATTAAAACTGAATTTGATTTTTTTATAGCACTTATTGCTTTATCGTCTATAGTTAACATAAAACACCTCCATACCCGTGCTGGGTATATCTATACTTATATATTAATCTGAAAGTGATTGAATGTCAATGCGATAAAATAAGTAATATTTAAAATTAAAGCATATTGGTTAATTTGAATATACGATAATTCAGCATTCTAATTCATATAATAGACGAATCTATTATGGCTTAGCCTATTTCATCTGCATATTAATATAATCTTTTAGTCTATTATCCCAAGAAGGAATTTCAATACCCAGGGAGGATTTTATATGGGAGCTATCAACGCAGGTGTACTTAGGTTCGTTAATAATATTAGATAGAAGTTTATCCGATTGTACTACCAACGGAACATTGAGATTACTAAATTCTATTATACTATTTATTAGCTGTGATTTTGATAAACATCCCTCATTGGTGTAGTTATATATACCATATTTATTAGTGGCCAAAAGCTGCTTAAGCACGTAAACCAAATCTTCAATATAAGTTACAGAAAGGGTAGGATTTGAAAATAGATAAATTGCTGTATGTTTTCCCTTTATTAGGTTTCTTACAAAGCAATCATTGCCACCAAATATATTTGAGCTGCGAAGAATAAAATATTTTGTGCAAATTGTTTGGATTAATTCTTCAGCCCCGAGTTTACTCTTACTATATGCGTTAATTGGGGTACATTCATCAATTTCACTGTAGGGAGAAGATTTAAAATCGCCGTATACATCTGTGCTAGATAGATATAATATGGGTATATTAAGCGAATTACAACAGCTAGCAATATTTAAAGTACCTACCGTGTTTACACCGTAGGCTAAAGCTTCGTTGTACTCACAAATATATTTATTCGTTATGGCTGCAGTATGGATTACTGCATCAGGCTTTAATTCGTTGAGAACTTTTTCAGTAGCTATTTTATCCATTATGTTAAGCTGGGTTTTGTCTAGTCCATATATAGTATGTGATTTTGATAAGACATTACAAAGATAAGTACCAATATTACCTTTTGCGCCAGTTATTAAAATATTCATAAATACCTCCTTAAATTTCATGCTACTAAAGTATATGACACAGTATCTTTAATATTAAAGAATTAGATGCTTTTTTTAAAACGGTCTTATAGAAGGGTGGGTAATAATGGCAATAAACAATTTTTATAAGGGGGGGATTTCAGGAAAGTTGTTAACCGTCCCCTTAGGTTTACAATTAGTATCAGTTGAACAGCTTTGATAAATGTGATAAAATGTACTATATATAATATGCGTAAAAACATGTGGGTTTGTATGGAAGATATAAATTAATAATTACTGTCTTTCTAGAGAACTAAAAGGAGGAATTTAAGAATGGAGACAACAAAGTTAAAAGATAATATTTATTGGGTTGGAGTAAATGATTCTAAACTTAGGGTATTTGATATTATAATGGAGACTAAGAAGGGAACTACATATAATTCGTATTTAATAGATGATGAGAAAGTTGCTATAATAGATTCTGTTAAGAATGGTTTTTTAGAAGATTCACTAGGAAAAATAAAAGGTGTCATTGGTGAGAAAAAAGTTGACTATATAATAGTTCAGCATACGGAACTAGACCATAGTGGTTCTTTAGGTGAGCTTTTGGAAGTTTACCCAGAAGCTGTAGTGATTGCTTCAAATGCTGCTATAAACTATTTAAAAGAAATTATGAATAAGGACTTTAATAGTAGGGTGGCTAAGGGGGAACTTTGTTTAGGTAAAAATACCTTACAGTTTATCTCTGCTCCGAATTTACATTGGCCAGATACAATGTTTACTTATGCTAAGGAAGAAAAAATATTGTTTACTTGTGATGTAATGGGTTGTCACTATTCACCAGCTAATTGCATAACGGATGCTTGCTCTGGTGACTATTTTGACGAAATGAAATATTATTTTGATGTTATAATGGGACCTTTTAAGAAATTTGTAAATATGGGACTAGATAAAATTAAAGATTTAGAACTTGATATGGTAGCCCCAAGTCATGGACCTGTACATATAAATGATGTTAAAATGTATGTAGATCTTTATAGACAGTGGGCTAAAGTCGAAGAAATAAAAGAAAAAAACATCCAGATATTTTATATTTCTGCTTATGGTAATACTGAAGCTATGGCAAAATATTTAGCTGAGAAAATCAAAAAAAACGGCATAAAAGCAGAGGCTCATGAAATTACATCTATGGATTTAGATGATATTGTGGCGCTTATTGAAAAGGCTAGTGGTATTATGATAGGTTCACCTACTATTAATCAAGATGCAGTAAAGCCTGCTTGGGACGTTCTATCACTTGTATGTGCAATAACCAATAGAGGTAAGGCAGCAGGAGCTTTCGGTTCATATGGATGGAGTGGAGAAGGGGTTCCTATGCTTACACAAAGGTTAAAGTCTTTAAAATTTAAAGTAGTAGAAGAAGGATTTAAATTTAAATTTGTTCCGGATACTAAAGAATATGAAGAGGCTGATAAATTTGTGGAAGATTATTTACAACTTTTATAATAGAGATTTATTATAGAACTGTGGTTTTTGTTGATTTAATAGTAAAAAAAGAAAATCTCACTTATGTAGTGGAATTTTCCTTTTTTTTATAGAGAATTACAAACATACCAAATGTAAATAATATAATGAAAATATATTATTTAATATTATTGTAAACTTTTAATAGAAAAAACAATGAATTTCTAGTATTATTTATGTAAGCCTAAAATCGTAACGTATAGTTTACCAATGATGTATGGAGGGGATTTATTTGAATAAACAATATATAATTAATTTTTTAAATAAAAATGACTTAAGTGATATATCTGAAATTCAATATAAAAAGGATACCATAGCGCTGAAGTTTAAATATTATTATGATGAAGTAGAAATGGAAGCGGCTACATGTTTTGCCGACGAAGAGGGCAATTTTAATGGAGACAGTGAAGAATGGTACGAAGAATATTTTTTACCCTATTTAAGCGATATTGCAGCAGATAATGTGGAAGACATTATGGAGGAATGTGCTGAAGAAATGTGTATAGAGTACGAATTTATTGGATGTGATATATCACAAGATGCATATGAATTTAATGAATTCGCAGTAGTTTTTTATGATGAAGATGCAAATATCGATATTGATGACATATTACTTGAATTAGATATATAATTCTTTTACAGGAATGAGTGGACTGTTAAGCCACTTTTTTACAAGTGGCTTTAACTTTCTGATATCTAACTATAACTTCGTCTAATTGCTGACTGCAAGATACAACTAGTTTATCAGTTGGCTTTTTAAAATTCAATAAAAAATGTAAAATGGTTCTTAATGATTCTAATTCTCTTTTTAAAAGTTTCAATTTAAGATTCATATTGTTATACCTCTTATCATCAAATTTGTGTTTGTGGAACAAATATAGTATACCAAATTGTTGAAGGAATGTTAAATTTTTTAGTAGCCATATAAATATAGAAAACTACAAATTAGACTATAGTTACGGAAAAACCACAAAAATATTATGGTAAAATATACCATGAAAGTACATGTATGTGTTTGACAAAGCTATTTGTAATAATATGTAAACGACGAAAAAAGTCTTAATTTGCTTGTACTATTTTATATAAACTGAAATATGTTTGATTTCTACTATTTATGCATAAAAATTTGGTATAATAAAAAAGGTAGAATAAACAACAATGGAATAGGAGTGATATTATGAGTATAGATGAATTAACTAATAGGATAAATTATCTTTATAATAAAAGCAAAGCAGAAGGACTAACAGAGGAAGAGAAAATAGAACAACAAGAATTAAGGAAAAAGTATATTGATAATGTTAAAAGAAATTTTAAATCGCAATTAGATACAATTGTGAAAGTAGACCCTAAAGATAAAAACAATAAATTAATAAATCATTAGAAATGAGGAGTTTAAATGGCTGTTACTATAGAGGAATTAATAGAACATTTCAATTTAGAGGTTTTAGTAGAAGGAGACAAGGGTAGGATAATTAATGTTAGTGATATTAATAGGCCAGGGCTTCAAATCGCAGGCTTTTATCAGTATTTTGATAATAAGAGAGTTCAATTAATAGGAATGGCAGAGTGGGGCTTTCTAGATTGTATGGAAATAGAACTTAGGAAGAAAAGAATTAACAAATATTTTAAATTGGATCCGCTTTGTGTTATTTTTACTAGGCATTTGGAGCCTCATAAGGAAATTCTGAAGGCGGCAATGGAAAATGGACAATGGGTGCTTCGAACAAAATTAATTTCTACAAGATTTATTAGTAAGCTTACCAATTTTTTAGATACTAAGCTAGCTCCGGAAACTAGGCTTCATGGTGTTTTAGTAGATGTTTATGGTATAGGTATATTACTCAGTGGTGAAAGTGGAATAGGTAAGAGTGAATGTGCTTTAGAGTTAATAAAAAGGGGTCATAGACTTATTGCAGATGATGCAGTGGATATTAAAGAAATCGATGGTATGCTTCTTGGAAGCTGTCCATACATAACCAGTGGCATGCTTGAAGTAAGAGGTATGGGAATAATAGATATTCCAGCAATTTATGGTATGAGTTCCGTTTTAAATACTAAGACTATAAGTATATTGATTTCGCTTACTTTGTGGAATGAAAATGAAGAATATGATAGGCTTGGCATAGATAATGAATTTATGGATATTCTAAATGTGCCTTTAAGGAAAATAACACTACCAATTAGGCCGGGCAGAAATATAGCAGTTATTATTGAAGCAGCTGCAGCTAATTATAGATATAGTTTAAATTCTAAAATAACACCTGTTGAAACAATAAATATGAGAATAGCCGAAGTAACTGCAGATCGTGAAATTAAATAAAAAAAATTTGTTGTAAATGTGCAATTTTAAAATAATAAAACTGCACAAATATATAACGATCACTATAAAGATAATGTATTTTGTGTGAAATTTGAAAGTTTTAGTGAAATTAAGCCCAATGACATGAAAAATAGATTTATAAGACAGTTTTGGCGTTTGTAATTTAACAGAATATTTAGTAGAATGGTAGAATAGTAGAATAGTAGAATAGTAGAATAGTAGAATAGTAGAATAGTAGAATATTATAGTAGGAGGTAATTAAACATGTCTGATGTCAAAGATTTAGAAAAAAAATATGAATTAGCTTGGGACAAATATACCAAAAATGATTTAGAAAAAGTATTTGCACTATCGGATAATTACATAGATTTCATGTCAAAATGTAAAACTGAAAGAGAGTGTATAACTGAATTTGTTACTCTAGCTGAAAAAAATGGTTACAAAAACATTGATACTTATATAAAGGATGGTGCTAAATTAAAAGCTGGTGATAAAGTTTATTCAAACTGTATGGGAAAAACTTTAGCATTGTTTTTAATTGGAACAGAGCCTATCGAAAAGGGTTTTAAAATTTTAGGTGCTCATGTTGACTCACCAAGACTAGATTTAAAACAAAATCCATTATATGAGGATTCTGATTTAGCATTAGTTAAAACACATTACTATGGTGGAATTAAGAAATACCAATGGGTTACTATTCCTTTAGCTATCCATGGTGTTGTGGTTAAGAAAGATGGCACAATAGTAAATATAGTAATAGGAGAAGATGAAAAAGAACCAGTAGTTGGAATATCAGATCTTTTAATTCATTTATCTGCAGACCAAATGAAAAAGACTTTAGATAAAGGTATTGAAGGCGAAGATTTAAATGTGTTTATGGGAAGTATACCAGTAGAGGACAAGGATGCTAAAAACAGAGTCAAGTTAAATATATTAAGACTTTTAAATGATAAATATGGTATAGATGAAGAGGATTTTGTATCATCTGAACTTGAAGTAGTACCAGCAGGGAGAGCTAGAAACTATGGATTAGATAGCAGTATGATTATGGCTTATGGACATGATGATAGAGTTTGTGCTTACACTTCTTATGAAGCTTTGATGAACATAAAAGAAACTGATAAAACTTGTATTGTTTTACTTGTGGATAAAGAAGAAGTTGGAAGTATTGGAGCAACGGGAATGCAATCAAAATTCTTTGAAAACACTGTTGCTGAAGTTGTTAATTTAATGGGAGAATATAGTGATCTAAAAGTAAGAAGAGCATTAGCTAATTCAAAAATGCTATCTTCTGATGTTAGTGCTGCTTTTGATCCGAATTTCCCACTTGTTATGGAAAAACGTAATTCTGCATATTTCGGAAAAGGTATAGTTTTAAATAAGTATACTGGAGCTCGCGGAAAAGGCGGATGTAACGATGCAAACCCAGAATTTATTGCAGAGCTTAGAGGGATAATGGAAAAACATAAAATTTCATGGCAAACATCAGAGCTTGGAAAAGTGGATCAAGGCGGCGGTGGTACTATTGCTTATATATTAGCTGAGTATGGTATGCAAGTTATTGATTCAGGAGTTGCACTTCATAACATGCATGCACCATGGGAAGTAGCAAGTAAAGCAGATATATATGAAGCTTGTAGAGCTTATGAGGCATTCTTAATAGAAATCTAAGAAAGTATATATTACTACAACTGCACTCACTGCGCTGAGTAATTCTAAGCTGATTTTATGAAAGATACTAAAAAGTACAAACTCGCTGACGCTCAAACATGTACTTTTCTTAACGTATCTTCCATAAAATCATCTAAGAATTACTAACGCTTGTTCGAATGCAGTTTACGTAATATATACTTTCTTTTGCGTCTTAAAGGCGCAAAGTATATAGGGCACAAAATAAAAAGAGGGATGTGGTTAACATCCCTCTTTTGAATCTAATGCTTTTACAAAAATAGCTAGTTCATTATGACTTAGGAATACCGAACCAATAGAACCATGACTGGTATCAGAGGTTGTAATTCCATGAAAATCTGAACCTGCCGTAACAAATTTACTATATTCTTTAGCTTTTGCTTTTAGAAAAGCCTTTTGTTTTTTTGTGTTTATTGGATATACTGCTTCAATACCATCAAAATCAAAGTGTAACATTTCATCTATAGAAGAATGTTTAATTAGCACAGGGTGTGCAAGTACCACTAATGCATTAACCTTTTTTAACATTTCTATACCATCAGCTGTTGAAATTTTCTTGGTTTGTACATATGCAGGGCTATCATTGGAAAGTAAATTATCAAATATATATTTCCAATCATACCTATAACCAGCATTCATTATGGCTTTAGCTATATGAGGCCTAGCTATTACTCCTTTAGCATCTTCTAAAATTTTCTCGTAATCTAATTTTATATCAAAAAAAGTATCTAGATTTTCCACTATTTTCTCAGCTCTTGTCTTTCTATAGATTTCCATGTCTTTTAAGAAATTTTGAAAATCTCCATTTTTATATTTATCATCTTTAAAATAACCTAGAACATGAATGCTTTCTTTATTGTGAATAGTGGAGAGTTCTATACCCGGTACTACCCTTATATTTTCTCGTTCACCTTCCCTAATTCCTTCTTCAACATTTAAAGTAGTGTCATGATCTGTTATTGCAATAATATCTAAACCTCTTGAAGAAGCCGTATAAATTAATTCCTTAGGACTTAATTTTCCATCAGATGCATTTGTATGAAGATGGAAGTCTCCTTTATTGTACATATAATCACCTCGAATCTAAAGTTTACCGTAAATCACATTAAAATAAATAAAATAATTATGATAAATTATATATTTTTATTAACTCTATACCATTTTAACTAATAATGATGAACATTAAAAGGGGTTTTTGATAAATAATAATTATTATTTGTTACTTTATAAAAATTATAGTTGCTTTTTATAATTAAATTATTATTATAAAGAAATAATTGAGGAGAAATCATTGTAAAGTGACCTTATTTTAAGTAGCAGGATTTTCTGCGAATTATTTGATATAATAGGAGATAGTAAGGTGTGTTTCAGCCTAAATACTACTCCAAAGGGGTGGAAATCATAGATAATAATTTAATGAATGATAAAATCAATCTTATTATAGAAAATCATATTTTTCAGAATAACATAAATAATATAGAAAGCTTAGAAAAATCAAGAGAATTTTGTAAGCATAATATGCAGCATTTTTTAGATGTGGCTCGTATTATGTATATAATGAGTTTAGAAAATACTTTAGATTTACCCAAACATGTAATTTATGCAACTGCACTTTTGCATGATATAGGTCGCGCAAAAGAGTATGAGAATGGTACACCACACGACACTTCTAGCATAATTATAGCTAAAAACATACTGCAACAGTGTAGTTATAATACAGAGGAAACAAATAAGATTCTAGAGGCTATAGGTAACCATAGAAGCGATACTAAAAAACCAAATAGTTTAAGCCGTATATTATATGTGTGCGACAAGCTTTCAAGAAATTGTGCTAACTGCAAGGCTGCTGATAATTGCAAATGGCCAGTGGAGAAGAAAAATTTCAAGATAACGTACTAGAAGTTTGCCAGGAATTTATTTGAAAATTTAGAGCGGATAAAATCTAGATTCGATAAATTTTAATGCTTTAGAAAAAATATTTATTGATTATTATTGGAGGAATCTTATGAAAATAGGAAATAGTGATTTTGAAATAGGTAAAAGAACATACATAATGGGAATATTAAATGTTACCCCTGATTCCTTTTCTGATGGAGGAAGATTTAATGAGATGGAAGCAGCCATAGTGCAGGCAAAAAAAATGGTTGCTGATGGAGTTGATATTATCGATATTGGTGGGGAATCTACAAGACCAGGTCATGAGCCTGTAAGTGAAGAGGAAGAAATCAGAAGGGTAGTTCCTATTATAGAAGCGCTTTGTAGGGAAATAGATGTTCCTATTTCTGTGGATACATATAAAGGTGTGGTTGCAGAACTTGCAGTTAAGGCGGGAGCAGCTATGATTAATGATGTATGGGGGTTTAAGAAGGACGCATACATTGCTAAAGTTGCTGCTAAGTACAATGTGCCTTGTTGCTTAATGCACAATAGAGATAATAGAAAATATAATAATTTAATTCAAGATATGTTAGTGGATTTAGAAGAAAGCATCCAAATTGCATTAAAAGCAGGAGTTAAAAGTGAAAATATAATATTAGATCCAGGTATTGGTTTTGCAAAAAGTTACGAGGATAATTTAGAAA
The DNA here is from genome assembly GCF_050717535.1 of Clostridium sp. Lineage (GTDB taxonomy): Bacteria > Bacillota > Clostridia > Clostridiales > Clostridiaceae > Clostridium_AD. The sequence goes on along the minus strand of NZ_JBOITM010000075.1, from coordinate 12,757 downwards.
CAATGAATAATCTAGAAAAGCTAAATGAATTAGGATATCCATTGCTTCTGGGAACATCAAGAAAATCTATGATAGGATTTGCAATGGATTTACCTGTAGGAGAAAGGCTTGAGGGTACATTGGCAACTACGGCTATAGGGATAATGAAGGGTTGCGAATTTATAAGGGTACATGATGTACTTGAAAATAAAAGAGTTTGCGCTATGACGGATGCTATATGTAGGACTTTTAAAAAATAGATAAGCCACAATACTTTAATATTTCAGAGGTTATAAAAATATTCATATTTATAAAAGAATATAGCGAGGAGACAATATTATGGACAAAATTTATATAAAAGATTTAGAAGTTTTTGCTCACCATGGTGTTTTTAAAGAGGAGAAAACCTTAGGACAGCGATTTTTAATTTCATTGGAACTTTTCCTAAGTTTAAGACAAGCAGGTGTTACTGATGATATATCTAAAACGGTTCATTATGGTGAACTTTGCCAACTGGTGGAGGAAGAGTTTGTGAAAGAAAGCTATGATTTAATAGAAAAGGCTACAGAAAAAATAGCTGAGTTTATACTTTTAAAATATGATTTAGTTGATAGAGTAAAAGTTAAAATCAAAAAACCTTGGGCACCTATTGGAAAACCACTTAAATATGCGGCAGTAGAGATTGATAGGAGGTGGCATACCAGCTATATTGGTATAGGTGGTAATATGGGTGATAAGGAGAAGAATATAAAAGGAGCACTAGAACATATAAATAAGTCACAGCATACCAAAATATCAAAAACCTCTAAATTTTATGAAACCAGGCCAGTAGGATATTTGGATCAAGATGACTTTTTAAATTGTGCTATTGAAGTAAAAACACTTTTAAGCCCATTAGAACTTGTAAGATTCCTTTTATCTATAGAGAAGGAATTTAATCGTGAGAGAGTCATAAGATGGGGGCCTAGAACTGTAGATTTGGATGTGCTATTATATGACGATATTATAAGTTCACTAGAAGAAATAATTATACCTCATCCAAGAATGCAGGAGCGAATGTTTGTTTTGGAGCCACTATGCGATATAGCTCCATATGCTATGCATCCAATACTAAACAAACCTATAATTCAAATCAAGGCATCTTTAAAAAATAACTAGTAAGTATGCTTATTGACTTTGCTACGTTAATTTTCAAAGATACCTAAAGGAAATAAAAGTGTATTATGCTTTTATTTCTTTTTTTATATTATCTGCAAAATCTTTAGCTAGCTCATGAATTCGTGGAACATTAAAAATTTCACCAGGATCATTAGCAATAGCCATTAAAGAAAAATATGGTGGCAATCTAAAACCTTTATTTACATTTAAGGCTCCAATTAATTGTTTGCTAATAGAATCACTTCCAGAACTACCTGATACTACCACTGCAAAGATATTCTTATCGTAAAAAACTATTTTCCGATATAGTACTGTAAGTCTATTTATTACAGCAGTCAAATTTGAAGCTATTGCATCATTATAGTTAGGACATAGCCATATTATTGCATCAGATTTCTCAATTGAGGGAAGGACATCATCTACCATGACTCCTCCATAAAAACATTTGTTTTGAGTGCCGTAATGAGTACATAATTTATAAGAGCAACCTTTACAGTCTAAAACATCTCCATTTTCTATCTGGAGTTCTTTAATATCACAAAGTGAGAGGCATTTTGAGGCCATATGCCATAAATCCAAAGTATTAGAAGTTTTATGTGGACTTGAGTAAAGCACTAATATTTTAGGATTATTTATAGTAACTGGGTTATATTCTAATAATCGGTTCTTTAACCTAGTGCACATGATTAAACAAATTTCTTCTAATGGTAAATTTAAATTCTTTTGCCTGGTGAGAAAATTTCTAAGTGAAGAAGTAGCTTCTACTACACTATGACCTATGAATGAGCAACCTAAATTATTTGCAAGATATATAATGTCTTGACTGGTACGTTTAGTACCATGTTCCGTACTACTATGAACAAGCACAGCAGCAGTAGAACCTAAAAGGCATTTATTACCTTTTTCATATAGCTTTGAAAAGAATTGGAGCATTGCAATATCACAATTTATATCTGTGCTTTCAGATGCAAAGAATATTTTTTTGTTTTGAAGATTAGGAATATTATTGCAATCTTCTACTAAGGTATAATTTATGTAATGAGTAACCTTTTCTATCATATCTGAAAGCATGGTAGAGATATTTTTACTTGGTGCAATTACAAATATATCCATCATAAAACCCCTTTTTCATGTTCTTCTTAAATAGTTAAATAAATCAATTAATTTAATAATCAAATAATTTATTAGATTAGATAAATTCACTAAGAAGTTTATAGGTTGAATTTAGCTTGCGGAGTAGTGTTTCATTTAGCTGGGTTGTTTCAAGCTCCAAGCCAGAAGGAAGAAGTCTATTTCTAGAGCCCATAAAAGTACCACCAATAAATGTAGCACTATAATGCCACTTAGAATTAATAGTGGCAAGTATTGACAAGCTGCCAGAAGAAAGAGCTGGAGCAATATAGGGTTTAAATCCTGTTGACCTAACTTCTAGGTTAGCGGTGACAGTGCTATGAGTTAAAGCATCTGAAAGCAATTCATTATAATTTTCAATGCTGTCTGCTATAATAAGGCCTTCTCCATGTGGTCCAAAAGCTCTACCTTCATGTATATAATGTTTTGTGGCATCTTCCTGCAATGCATAATAACAGGCTCTAGCATTCATAACACCTAGTCCATAGCCTCTAATTTGTTCTGGGGCAAGGCCTTTAAAGTCCATATTACCGTCATTATCTTTATTACTTTCAATAAAGGCTGCTTTGCAAAGCAAATCCACTGGATCTGATACTACAGCAAATATGCCTTTAAAGTTTTTCTGCCTAGCAAGACAAGCATAGTGTTCAATTATTTTAGCATTGCCTTTAAACTGTACTAATCGAACATCTGTAGATTCACTGCCAACTGGTGGCACTCCCACAGATACGCAAAATACAAACATATCACAGTCAAAGACATCCTCCTCTTTTAAAGAGAGTATATTTATAGAACTTTCACTCATGTCAGGTGATAAGATTTGACTAAGTTCGTATTTGTAACGCTTATTGCGATTAATATCTCTATCATAAAGTCCTAAGCATTGAATTTTTTCAACACCTAAAAGTTTTAAACCTGTAAGCAAAGTACCGCCAACATCCCCAAGTCCTATGACGTTTATTCTCCATTTATTAGGCTCAATATAGGTTAAGACTTCTTGCCAATTAGGATACTCAGTATTTAAAGAGGTAACTCTATTACTATCAATAGCTTGTTTTAACCACTGTGGTATGTTGATAGTAGAGTAGGTAGGTTCAACAAGCAGGTCTAAGTTTTCTTTTTTTAAAAATAGAAAGTTTTCATGTGAAACAGAGAAACTTCTTCGGGAACGTCCTGGGGCAAGTTTATTAAGAGCAAAAATCATTCCCGTATATTTTTCTGCACTACTTTCAGATATAACTTCTAGACTAGAATACTTTTTATTAGATATTAATAGTTTTTCATGGGAGATATAGTAAAACATTTTAAAACACCTCTTTATAATTATTTACAGGATAATTTAATATTTTATAATAGATTGGTTAATCTACGTAATTGTTGTAAATCGTTTTCTAGATAGTGGGAGGGAGATATATTTAAATCATAATGCATATCGTGTCCAATATCAGGGCAACGAGGGATTGTGAACACTTCACCCAGAGAAGCCAAAGTCAAATTACGAGTATATAAAATATGGTATTCATATTCTAAAATTCTTAAAAGTTCTATTGAATTTTCAATACACACTTTTGATAATTCATATATTTCCTTTGCGGGTGCATTTTTTATAAAAACAGGATAAGTATAAGGAAGTATCAAATTAATGGAAGGTAGCAAATTTCTGTTAGGATAAAAACCTCTCCAAAGCGCATCTCCACCAATGAAGGGATATAGTGTATTCTCATTAAACCAAATTTTAAGCTTAGGTATAAAGTAAACACTATCAACATCCCGATTTTGCATATCCATAAGGTCTTTTCCACGTCCAGATAGAATTCCAGCAATTATTTTTTTAACATTGATGGATTCATTTTTTAAAAGTGGATCTAAAGCTTTCATCCTATAACCTTTATTAAGAATATTGTCAACTAGTATTACAGGTCTATTAAAGGACTTTATCATTTTAATTTGATGCTGAAGGTTTAAGTAATAGGGGAATTCACCAATATGAAATTCCTTAATATCTGGGCTAAAGAACTTCTCAGTATGCAGTGATTTTGTAACTGTATTAGGAACTATATATCCATCGAGGATATCCCCATAAGGTACGCACATGGCATCCCCATTTTGTTTATTGTGACTTACTTTAATTGGAACATTATTTTCATTGCAAACCTTTTTTATCATTTGTTGATGAAGTACATCACTATCAAAGGATAATATTAATTCACCAGGATACAAATTGGAAAGTGCTGCTTGCAAATTCTTTCGTGTACTACTAATAACTTGCTTTACTCTTGGGATGCTTCTGAAGGGTTCTTTAAGAATATTTTCTAAATCTAGGTTTAGTACACAAGGATTATTCATATCTACAACAAGGACCGTTAAGCTAGGATCAGTAGTATCAACCTTTGTGAAACCATGTAAATATAGAAGCTCAATTAATGAAGGAGCATATAATTCTTGCAAAATTGGTTTGAAAATTGCATATTCGTAGTCTTTAGATATGGCATAAGCTAAAGATTCCGTAATAAGTATTTGCTCAAGTAGTTTATTCTTTTCTTTATTGTTTATATACATTAAATCGATAAGGATAATTCTACCAGACGCATTTTCACGAACATATTTGGATAATTTATCATCATATAATTCACTGTATAAAATATTGGAACGAACCCAGTGCATTGATGCAAAACCGAGTATTTCATGAGTTTGTATATCTTTAATTATTACAAGTTTTGGAGCAGTTTTTTTTGAGAGATCAGTTAAAATTTGGGAAACTAGCCCTTTTTCATTACAGGAATTAGAGAGCTTTTTTATGAAAACTTCAGTAAATTCCTCCGCAAACTCAATATCTATATGCGGATAGCCCAGTGATAATTTATCTAGAGGTTCTCTTTGATAAAAACCATTCTCATAGATATACTGCTGAACTAGCGGATCAATTAAACTGGAAATATCACGATTATCATCAATATAATGTCTTATTTGACTAGAACTAATGCTAGCATAAGTAGAAGGAAGATTTATAAATTTAATTTCTCCAAGAATTTTTTTAGTAGCTTCGTTTAATAGCTTGTTTTTTCCACGTTCAAAAATTATATGTGGGAAATTGTGTATAGAATTTTCAGTTATAGGCTTTTTATAGCAAGTAGCATTTAATATAACATCGCTGCCAGAAGCGAAATAAACTTGGGATTCCTTAAAGTTTTCTTTTAATTGTTTCAAATCTTTTTCGTTAGAAATATTTGTAGGAAAATTTTCCGGATAAATAAAAATATTTAATTCATCTGCTATTGACATACTTATCAAATTTTTACGTAGTAAGTTTGGAAGGGTCTTCTTTGACCAAGAAAACTCATCCACAGATAAATATACTTCAAAACCCATATTTCTAATAGATTTTGCGATATTTTTATGACTAAGTGAAAAAGGATCAAAGGTGCCTGGAAAAAATGCTGTTTTTTCAGGGATAGGTATATCAATTTCGCCTACAAAAAAATTATAGTCTGATATGAATCTATATATGTGATTAAGTGCTGCAGAATTTGTAAGAAAAAGTAATTGTTCTGTATTATCCTCTGTAATTAGAGTAAGAATCTTTTTTGATGCTAATTTAAATATAACAATTTTCTCTTCTAGTGATAGAGTCTTAGAGCCAAAAACATCTTTTCCAAAGGTACTTACGGCTGACTGCTTGACTTTTATTTTGTAATCGCCAAGTCCGTTTAGCAGTATGCCAAGTATATTCAATAGGCGACTATCATAGTCTTCAGATTTTTCAATAAATCTAATTTTATACTTTGGATAGTTAGCTAGAAAAATACCTAGGGTCTTAAGAATAAGAGGCTTTACATTCTCATTAGCTATCTTTATCTTAACCTTCAAATCATCAATAATTTCATTTAACTCCATAGGTTGTAGCCAAAGAAATATTTCACCTAAATAGGGAGGAATATATTCAGTAAATCTATGGCCTTCTATTTCTAGTGCACGAAGAAGTTCCACTGAAATTTCATTTCTCTCAGGTAGTGTTAAATAAGGCATAATTTTAAGTATGGCCATGCCGGCTCTATTTCTAACACTATCTACAGCACTTACTTTAAGCAAATTACAAAAGTGAATGGCTGTATGCAAACTAGTGCTGGGAGCTTTATTTATAGTGTAATTTAACAATAAATCGATTTGGTTTTTCTTTTTTATCCAATCAGTTGCGGTTTTTAAATTACTTAAGAAGATATCAGGTATCTTTACATAATCTTTTTCACAATAACTTTGAAAAACAGGAATATATGTTTTCATATTAAGTAGAGTGAAAATTCTAAGTCTAAGCAAATTTTCTGCAGGAAGTTTACTTTTATTACAGCAACTAGCAAAATGAACTGATAAACTATCTTTGAAATAATTCTCTTTTGGTAGCTTAATTAATAGGTCATTTATAACTTCTAAGGCAGAGAGTCTTAAAATGCTACTCCGTTTGATTGTCATTGAAATAATATAATTAAACAATATATTAAGACTATCTTCAAATGGATCCATAGGAATATATTTTGCAGTTTCTAATAAAAATAATTGAGTTTCTGTATTACTAAAGCATGATATGTCATAATATTTAAGAATAATGTTTCTGTAGTGAATAAGCATACTTTTTCTACAATTTTTAAATAGTGCGTTAACCATAATTTTAGTGCTATAACCCATCCAAGTTCTATGGTCTGGAATGATTTTGTGACTTGGGTAGAGCAGCCCATTCAAATAATCCTCAAATAAATCTGAACTAGATACGAGGGGACCTTCTATATTTACATTTTTAGGAATTTCCTTGCTGTAATCTTCGTCAAAGATAGCTAAAAGCAATCCAATGAGCTGAGCACAAAGACGTCTTATATCATCTTCAGAATGAGTTAGATTATCGTAGAGAAATTTAATAGTCTGAAGTTTTTGTTTCTGAGTTAAATAGGTATAATACTCCTCAAATACCATTATATATTGTCTTAAATTTTTCCAATTTTTTTCGCTTCTAGCTTGCTCTAGTATTTCATCTAATGAAAACTCATCACGCAAGGTATACATTAAGTTTATATTATGATTAATAGAAAGATATTTAAGATTTTGAACTATATCATTTCCTTGCATCAAAGAATAAATTGGTGTCTCTTGAATTCCTGGAGTTTCTTTTTCGTCCGAGGAGGTGTTAATGCCAATACTAATTAAATAATCTTCAAAATCTTTTAATTTAGCATAAACTCTCCTGTATCTTTTTTCTTTTTTTTCATCAACATTCTCTAATTTATGGAGTATAACTTTAAAGGAGGTAGCTAAGGAAAATATGTTCATGGTAGAGCCAGCGCTTGTTTCAAGGTTTTTAACTCTAAAGTCAGAATAAATTAATATTAATGATTCCAGTGAAAGGTTTTCAAGCTCTAAATCCCAGGTAGAATGGTTTATGGCAATATTTCTAATGTAATTTATGCCATGTTTTTTAAACCACTGATCTGTATAATAATAATGTAAATGAGGAACTCTTTTAAGTTCTTCACCTATGCAACCATATTTTCCAATATCATGTCCAGCAGCAGCGCCTGAAACTCTGCCCAAATCTATTTTAACATCCTTCAGCTTGAGCTGCCTTGCGATATGTAATGAAAGGTAATGAACTCCACAAATGTGATCTAGGGTATTATATTTAAACACTTCACCATTTAATTTCATCATTTCATAGATATAATCTTTTTTAAAAGCTTTAATGAATTTTATGTATTCATCGTTATTTTCTAAGTTTTCTATTTCTTCTTGGGACAAAAAATTCATGGCGTAGTTACTTTGCCAGGTGTTATCCTCAGAGCCCTTTTGAACATTGCATACAACTCGAAGAACAGTTAGATATAGTTCACAGGCTGTATCCAGAGTAGAATAAAGTGGTAGGGTTACAGCCTCTGGAAAGGACTTGTTTAATGCATAATTATATAAGTAATGAAGTGTTTTTTCCGGTAATATATCTTTACATAACTGGCTCATAACATGTTCACAAATTAAAAGCGTACGGTTACATGTGAAGTCCATGTTTTCTATCATAGTTATTAAATTTTCTAAATAGCAGGAACTGGATAAAAAATCTTCAATTGTAATTTTTGGAATACCAAGATTTTTTAAAAATTTAGGGCTTAATAATTTTTTAGATATTTTTTGATTAACTTCTTTAAAATCTAAAACCTGCATATATATCCTCCTAGTGGGTATTTTTCTTCTTGCCAATGTCAAACGGTGGTGTATTGAGTTTTGATATATCTCCTTGTTCCTATGTGCATGATAATTATGGCTACTATACAGATTGTTATTTATTTCCATGTATCTTATCTATATTTTAAATTATATACTTTAAATTTGATTATTTATAGGGGATACTGTAATTTTTTTAGAAAAAAACAAATACCTTATTTAGGTATAAGGTATTTGCATAGGCCATAAAGATTATAGGCTTTGTACATTTTACTTGTGTCAATGTAATCCATGTTGTAGCCACCGTCCCAAGGATATATGGATATGAGATCTTGGTTATAGATATTTATAACATATTTATTTTCACTAAAGGTTAAAAATATCTTATAAATTGGTTTAATTGGAAGATTAGCTGGTTTTTCTATGAAGCTATCTTTATTTAATGAATTAAAAAATTTAGTGAAGGTGGCTATATCATCTTTAGAAAAATCTTTTTTTCTGTAAAAATTCATGTATAGTGCATAAAGGCTTGTTGGCTTTTCTAGAGATAAATCTTTCATTAATAAATTAGTGTAGTAATAATTATTTGGCTTACTTTTCGTAAAAACATTTTTATGCAATTTATAATTACAGCCAAAGAGGCTTAAACAAAAAAACATACAGCCTACTATGAGAATATATTTCTTTCTATTAATATTCAAATAATCACATCCTTTTAGTCCTTAGTCCTTGTAAATAAAATATGTTAAATAATAATATTTTATTACACAATGTAGTTATATTGACATATTTTTAATGATAAACGTTATTTGGACTAAATTAATAGGATGATAAATCTGGATATTTAATCAGGATTTTTTTTACTTTAAGAATATTTTTTAGCTTAATAGTTCAGAATAGGAAAGTACCTATAGATAGAAGCATGACTAGCAAGATAATTAATAATTGTTTTATAGTGAATGGAATTAAAAGGAGGAAATATGAAAGTTGGTGTTCCAAAAGGCTTGTTGTATTATAAATACTACCCTTTTATAGAGAGGTTTTTAATTGAATTAGATGTTGAAGTAATTACATCTAGAGATACAAATAAAAACATTATAAATGCAGGGGTTAAATACTGCGTAGACGAGGCCTGTTTACCTATAAAGATATTTCATGGACACGTAATAGACATAAAAGATAAATGTGGTTTATTAATAATACCTAGAATTATGAGGGTTCACTGCCATGAATTTATTTGTCCAAAATTTTGTGGGCTTCCAGAAATGATAATAAATAGCATACCCAATATGCCAAAGGTAATGATAGAACCCATATATGCTACCAGTGAGAATGAATTATATAATTGGTGTAAAAAACTTGGGGAAATGATTACTAAAGATAAGAGAAAGATAAAAGGCGCATTTACCAAAGCTTTAGAAGAACAGAGAAACTTCAAATTTGGTATTAAAGATGAAGGCTATAATAAAAATATTGCTCTAGTTGGTCATCCGTATAATATTTATGACACTTTCATCAATATGAATGTAGTTAAAAAATTAAACAAACTGGGAGTTGGGGTTATAACAGAAGAATATATGGAGGAAGATCAAATTAACTTAGAAGTAGGTAATCTCTTTAAAAGACCATTTTGGACTTTTGCTAGAAATTCCTATGGATTTACTACTGCTATAGCAAAAAATAATGAAATCGATGGAGCAATATATATATCATCTTTTGCCTGCGGGATAGACTCTGTGGTCTTAGAACTTATTAAAGAAAAAATTGGGGATTTTCCTCTACTCGTTTTGAAAGTTGATGAACATACTGGTGAAGGTGGTTTAGATACAAGGATTGAGGCTTTTACTGATATGATCGAAAGGAAAAATAATAATGAAGATAACATTTCCACATTTAGGGAACACACATCTTGCAGCTAAAGCACTATTTAATGGACTTGGAATAGAATGTATAATTCCACCATTTAGTAGTAATGAGACACTAGAACTAGGTTCAAAGTTTTCTCCAGAAGAGATGTGTCTGCCTTATAAAATTATGATAGGTAATTATTTACAAAGCATAGAAATGGGGGCAGATACTATAATTATTCCTGGAAGTTGTGGCCCTTGTAGATTCGGTGAGTACTGTGAATTACAAATTAATGCACTAAAGAAAATAGGACACGATTTGACTTTTATTGTAGTTGATAATCCTTTCGATATAGGCAAAAAAGAATTATTAAATCGTCTATCTAAGATTTCTGATAATACTACAAAAGGCAAAATTCAAAAAATCAAAGCACTAAAGCTATCTTATAATGTAATTGAACTAATAGAGAAAATTGAAGCGCAGGCACATTATTTAACAGGATTTGAAGTTGAAAAAGGACAATTCAAGAGAATTTTGAAAGAATGCAAGCTTAATGCTGCAAAGGCAATTACACCATTACAAATGTTGGATAGTCTAAAAGAATACAAGCAAAAGATTAAAGAAGTTCCTATTAATAAACATAAGTCTCCAGTAAAAATTGCAATTATAGGTGAAATATATACCATAATTGAACCTTTTTCTAATTTTTACATAGAAGATAAGCTTATGGATTACGGTGTATCAACTAAAAGGATGCTTACTCCTAGTTGGTGGATTAAAGATGCTATACTTAGTCCACTTAAGCTTAATTCCATTGGAATAAGAATGGCTTCTAGAGAATATCTTCCGCATTATATTGGTGGGCACGGAAGAGAATGTATAGGAGAGGTGCTACTTGCGCAAAAAGATAATTTTGATGGGGCAATTCAAATTTTCCCAATGGGATGTATGCCAGAAATTGTATCAAAAGCTATTTTACCTGCTATTTCCAATGATAAAGATTTTCCCATAATGACTTTAATAGTAGATGAAATGACTGGAGAGGCTGGATATATTACTAGAATAGAAGCATTTGTAGATATGCTAGAAAGGAAGAAAAACAATGTATTATATGGGAGTTGATGTAGGATCTGTAAGTACTAACATTGTACTATTAGATAATACTTTAAAGGTTATTGAAAAATTATATTTAAGAACAAAAGGCAAACCAATAAAGGCTATCCAAATTGGACTTAAAATTTTAGGTGAGCAATATGGTAGTCAACAAATAATTTCAGTAGGAACTACTGGTAGTGGAAGGCAGATAGCTTCTTTTTTAATAGGTGCTGATATAGTAAAAAATGAAATCACAGCTCATGCAGTAGCAGCGCTTCAACTTGATAAAGATGTGTGTACAATATTAGAAATTGGAGGGCAAGATTCAAAGATAATCTTACTTAAAAATGGAATAGTTACAGATTTTGCAATGAATACGGTATGCGCTGCGGGTACGGGATCATTTTTGGATAGGCAGGCAGAAAGACTAGGGATACCTATTGAAAAATTCGGGGAGTATGCCTTAAGGTCAAAATCGCCCGTAAGAATAGCTGGAAGATGTGCTGTTTTTGCGGAGTCTGACATGATACATAAGCAACAGCTTGGATATAAGGAAGAAGATATAATAGGTGGCCTTTGTGAAGCTATGGTAAGAAATTATCTTAGTAATGTAGGGAAAGGAAAAGAAATTCGAGCAAAAGTATTTTTTCAAGGCGGGGTTGCAGCAAATAAGGGGATAAAAGCAGCTTTTGAAAGTGCACTAGGCACTGAAATCTACGTTCCAGAGCACCATGATGTAATGGGAGCTATAGGGGCTGCAATACTTGGGAAGGAAGAATTTATGAAAAATGGAAAAACTAATTTTAAAGGTTTTGAAGTGGCAAATAATAATTTTGTACCTAGAAGTATTGAGTGTAAAGATTGTGGTAATAATTGCGAAGTAATTGCAATAAAAGATGGAGAGAAAATTGTAGGTTGCTTTGGAGATAGGTGTGGCAAATGGAGCAATAAGATGGTTATATAGTTTTTTAAGCCATAATAAATATTCCTTTTATTAAAGTTATTCCCATAAAATTTTTTAAAAATATAAAAAACAATAAAAAAATATTCACCTTTATTTGTTTAGATATAGTGAAAATTAACATTTTATGTTGCAAATATACAAAAAATGTATTATCATTAAGCTTGTGGGTTTTATGAAAAGGGTGATAATTATGAACGAACAAATGGAGTTAGTTAGAAATAAACTAGAAGTATTAATAGCATGTGCTGGAAGTCTTATTGATAACTGAACCATGCACACTCGTGATTTCAATCGTGAGTTAGTGGTTCTTTTATGCTAGTAAAAACATTTTTATAATTTGCAAATAGAATATATGTTCTCATACGAGGGCATAATAATAGTATG
>NZ_JBOITM010000074.1:0-96352 GCF_050717535.1 Clostridium sp. | reverse complement strand
CAATTACGAATAGATAACCGTTCATTTATTAGCTTCACTTATGTTGTCAAATAGGCTAAGCCATGCCTTCAATAATTTTAACTACCCATTTACACAAATCCACAGAAGCCTTTTGGGCAGTTTCTACTACTCTTTCATGAGAGTGTTTAACTTTCTGTATTCCTGTAGCCATATTAGTAATACAAGCAATACCTAGTACATCCATACCTAAGTAGTTTGCTGCTATTGTTTCAGGAACTGTTGACATGCCTACTGCATCCGCCCCCTGTCTTCCTATTGCTACAATTTCTGCAGCAGTTTCATAATATGGCCCCATAAACCCAGCATAAATTCCCTCTTTATATTCCACACCAATCTCATCCGCAATAGCTTTTGCACTATCAATAAGTTCTAGATTATATGGCTCAGACATATCTGGGAATCTCACACCAAATCTTTCATCATTAACACCAATAAGTGGATTGTCACTAATAAGATTTATAAAATCATTGATAATCATTAATGATCCTGGGCTGAAGCTTGTATTTATTCCTCCGCAGGCATTTGTAACAATAAGCTTTTTAATACCCAACTGTTGCATAACATATATAGGATAAGTTACCTGCTTCATTGTATAACCCTCATAGTAATGGAATCTTCCCTGCATCAATAGTACTTCTACGCCACTAATTTGACCAAAAACTAATCTACCTTCATGCCCGGCTACTGTGGTTAGTGGAAAATTAGGTATATCCACATAATCAATGTACTCACTATTTTCTACTACATTTGCCAAATCACCTAAGCCTGAGCCTAAAATCACGGCCACTACTGGCTTATTGTTCACCTTATTTTTTATATAATTTACCGATTCCATAACTTTATCGTACATTTAAAATTCCCCCCAAAGTATATTCTTAAATTTCAAAGTCCTGAACTACCAATATTAGTTTTTCATATTTATATTACCACTATAATGATATAAATAGAATTTATAATTTTCACTTATCCTTATATATCTATTTGATAAAAAATTCAACAGATTTAATTAAATCTGTTGAATTTTTTATTTATATCTTATATTGTAAACATATTTCTATTTCATATAATTTACTGAGTTTTCTTTCCTTTTTGGTGCATTAGTTATCTGAATTTTTTTATATCCAAGACATACTGCATGTATTTGTTTAAAGCCTTCCGGTATTTCAAGTTCCTTAAGCCATTCTGCGCCTTCTGCACTATTTAATAAATATGCAATAAGCCCAATCCAACAGCCTCCAATTTCTAATGATTCTGCTGCTATAAGCATATTTTCTGCCGCTGCGGCGCAATCAACTGAAGCAGCCCCATTATTCTGGTCTCCGGATATCAAAACTACTGTTGGAGCATTATAAAACACATGAAATTTTTCATTGTCAGTAAATCTTCTAATGTATTCATTATCAGATTTACTTGCAATTTCTTTAAAAGCATCATTTAACCTATCTATAATATCTTTTCTTTGTATTACTGTAAAATGCCAAGGTTGCTTATTTGTAGCACTTGGTGCATAAATACCTGCATCTATTATATCTTGCACGTCAGTATCATTAAGCTGTTCTGGTAAAAATGCCCTCGTGCTTCTCCTATTTCTTATATTTTTTAAAGTTTCATTCATATTTAAACTACCTCCATTATCTTATTTCCACTAGATATTATTGTATCACTATATTTTAAAAATGTAAGTACGCACTTTAAAAACTCATAGCAACTAAAACTATACCAAGATTGTATTTTATATATTAACACTAATATCTCCCCATTACCTCTAAATATAAGGTATAATTAAAGTTATTAACTTAAAACATAAGGTACAAAACAATTAATAATTGTTTTGTACCTTAGAGAACTACAGGAGGGTAACGAATGATGGAAATAAATGAAATAGTAGCAGCACTATTAGAAAGTCTAAAAACTGCAAATGATAAACAGAGATCTGCTATAGTAAATAAGCTTTCTCTAGATTATAATAATGCAATTCCAATGTTGTGGTCAAGAATAATAACAGATGAGGACCCAAGGGCTATACTTTCTGTTATGAGGGATATTTTAAAAAAGGAAAAACCAAAGGGAATGTTCAAAAGAACTATCGGTAATTCCAAAGAAAAGCTTAGCGCTCTTCTTACGCACTCCGATCCCAAAGTAAGAAAGAATGTATGTGGTGTTATTGGCGAACTGGGAGACCCTGCATATTTAGAGGCTCTATATAATGCCTATAACTCTGAGGATAAATTATTTGTAAGATATTCCTATGTACTTGCAATAGGAAACTGCGGCACAGCTATTGATGCAGATAAGTTAAGGAAGATGTTTGAAGATGTAGTTGCAAATGAAAAAGCTTGTAGTGATAATGACTCACTAGTAACAACTAATAAACATATTAATGAAGAAAAACTAGCACTTACAAGGGCCATAGATAAATTATCGCCCCCTGTACATCATGAATTTAAAGGCTTTGATGAAACTGTACCTATGATTCTAACAGTTATGAATTATCAATATCAGCAAACATTAAAAGAACTTGAGGAAAACTCAATTAACGGTAGACTTATAGATGAAGGTATTCTTATTTATGAGAATGATTTAGATAAAATCTACAAATGCAGAACCTTTTATGAGCTTCTGTTCCCAATAGATAAGTGTGAAGACTTACAATTTGATTATAAAGTAATAGCCGCTGAAATTATAAATGCAAATGTTGTAGGTTTTTTAAATCAGTGTCACAATAATGAAAGTAATTTGCCTTTTGGGTATAGAGTCGAATTTAAAACTATGGACGCAAGTAGAGAGAGATCAGAGTTTGTAAAAAACTTATCTATGGAGTTAGATAGCCTCTCCTCTGGTAATTTGAAAAATAGTCCCTCATCCTATGAAGTTGAAATCCGAATACTTGAGAAAAATGATCTATGTAGTGCATTTATAAAACTATATTCCTATGTAGACAATAGATTTGACTATAGGAAAAATGAAATAGCAACCTCCATAAATCCTATAACTGCAGCTATTGTAATGAAGTCTATAGAAAAATGGTTGAAAACTAGTGCTAATGTTATTGATCCCTTCTGTGGTACTGGAACAATGCTTATTGAAAGAGCTAAACTAGAAGCAGTTCAAAGTTTAACAGGTATTGATATATATAGAAGAGCTATATCAGCTGCTGAAGTTAATTCTAAATTAGCTAATCTAGACATCGATTTAATAGATGAAGATATATTTGAATTTTATACTAGTCATCCTTTTAATGAACTTATAACAAATATGCCTTTTGACAATAAGTCTACCACCCATAATAAATATGCAGACTTATATAGGGATTTTGTAAATAAAATTCCCAGCCTTGTAATAAAAGGTGGAATGGCCTTTGTTTATACAATAGAAAAACAATTATTTAGAGAAGTTCTAATTGATAATGAAGATCTTGAGCTTCTTCAAGAGATAAAAATTGAGAGTGGTAGGCTTACACCTCATGTATTTGTGCTAAGAGTTAAATAAAAAAAAAGTATATATTACTACTAATGCATTCATTTCGCTAAGAACTGCTAATTTTATTTTAAATTATGCTGCTAAAAAACATAAACTCGCTTCGCTCAAACATATGTTTTTCTTAACGCAGCACAATTTAAAATAAAATAAGAAGTTCTAAAGCTTATTCAAATGCATTATACGTAATATATACTTTTTTTTGCGTATGAAAACATTTGTTAACAAATGAAAATTTCTAAATGTTACTTTAACTCTCATCTATAAGAAAGTTATCCACATTGTTTTCCGCAAGCTGTTTCCTATATAATAAAAAACGAGTCAAAAAAACACTTTAAAAGGAGCGGGTAACCTAGCTATTAGATAACTTACTCCTTTTACTTATACTTTTAAATTTAAAGTATAATATTTATCTTATACCCACATTTTGGACAAATACTATCACTAGTATTAACATGAACATTGTTTCCATCTCTTTCAATAATTTTATAACCGCACTTTGGGCAATATGTTGAGTTATCTATGCCCCCTACATTACCCATATATACATAGTTAAGATGTTTCTTTGCTATCTCTGCATCTTTATACATTACCTCAAGCTTTGTAGCAGGATTCTCCATCTTATAGTTTGGAAAATATCTTGATAAGTGAAGTGGGATATCTTTATCTAATGAAGCTATAAACCTAGCAATTTCCTCAATTTCTAGAGTAGAGTCATTTTCACCATTTACAAGTAAAGTAGTTACCTCTACATGACACTGTTTTGATGCTACCCTAATAGTATCCATTACAGGCTTAACACTCCCTCCGCATATATCCCTGTAGTACTTATTACTAAATGCCTTTAAATCAATATTCATAGCATCTACATATGGAAGCAGCATGTTTAAAGGTTCTTCTTTTATATAACCATTAGTTACCAGCACTATACTTATATCTTTAAGCGATTCCTTTAATAGCTTTGATGAATTGAATACATATTCATACCATATAGATGGTTCATTATATGTAAATGCTACACCTATATTACCTTCCAAACCTTTACATAACTCTACTAATTTTTCTGGAGGTACATATTCGCTATTTGCTCTTCCTTGAGAGATGGAGTAATTTTGACAAAATTCACAACTAAAATTACAACCAAAACTTCCTACAGAAAGTATATTGCTACCTGGCTTAAAATGATATAACGGCTTTTTTTCTATGGGATCCTCTGCCATGGAAGTTATCTCTCCATAATTTATTGTATAAAGCTTTCCATCTCTATTTAATCGTACATTACACTTACCAAATTCACTAACCGCAATAAGGCATTTATGCGGACAAAGTTTGCAACTTATTTTATCTCCACGATTTTCATAAAACAGTGCTTGTTTTTCCATAATTTCAACTCCTATTTATGCCTTATAACCTCAAATTTTTCTATGGAATAATCTTGATTCAGTGAAATTCCTGCTTTATTTAACACAATACTTATCTGCTCCTCTACAGTATTAACACCCTCAAGGTCCGGTAAAAGCAGTCCTCTGTTTCTACCACTTGTTACAATAACTCCATATTTTTTAGGATTTAATTCACCTTTCAAGGCCGGTACAGGTTCAGTTAACACATCTACTGAAAACACAAGGTCCTCAAGTTCTCCCTTAGATACCGGACTAAACCTTGGGTCTTCTTCTCCTGCCTCAATAGCATTTCGCATTATCTCACTTGCAATACTATCTGTTGTAGGAAAAATGGTGCCTATGCAACCTCTTAGCTGTCCAAATTTTTTAAGAGACACGAAAACTCCTCTTTTATTATTTGTCATTTCCTCTGTTACATAACTTGGTCTATCCATATAGCTACCCTCTAGTAGATAATGAGTAAGACTTTCTCTTGCAAGCCTGACATAAAGATCTTCATTATTTATTCTTTCATTATATATTTTTCTTTTTCCCACCATAATTTCTGATATTACATCCCGATCACTTTTTTCAAGTTCAAATTTCATTACCCCATACCCAACTCCAAAAGTACCTTCATAAGAAAGGAGCTCTCCCTTTATTTTATTGCCATCCATTGCTCCAAGCATTATATAATAAGACCTTAACCCACATTCTCCCGCATTTTCAACCATTTCTGGATTTATATTAAATACTCCTACTACATCACCCTTTGTTAACAGACTTATTATTTCACGATCAAACTTTTCTCCATAGGGATTATAATCATAAGGTCCTTCATCTTTAAGATGATGAGAAAGATCGCCACTTCCAATAAACACAGCATTATCATTACCTTCCTCTACTGCCTCTTTTATAAGTTTACCAAATTTATATAATTGTATAGGACTAATTCCCCCATACGTAATATGAACAAGCTTAAACGAATTATATTTATGGACCACAAAATACAGTGGAACTATGCTGCCATGATCTAATTCATATTCTATACCATATTTTTTAAGAAACCTTGTACTAACTTCTGCTGTTGGAATACCATTAGTACGTGCCTTATCCATAATTTTTCCTGTTAAATCCATGTCTACTTCAAAATTCATAGAAACATTTGAAGCTCCAAATTGTTTTAAACTACCTGAAATAGAGCTTTCAAAAGAAAGAGCTATAGCATCCGAAAACATAGTACCATGTGGTGTCACCACTATTATTACCTCTGGCTTTAGCTCAGCTATTTCACATCCAATACGATCACATGCATCATATGTATTTTTTATCTTTTTTTCCTCTCCACGTCCCACCTCTGGAATTATTATAGGTGGATGTGGCATTGTATAATAAGCCATTATTTTACCCATCATAATCACCTCTCCTATTTATTACTTTATGTCTAATTTACAGAAATATCAAGTCAGTGTTCTAATTTTTTTTGCACCTAAATATTTTACCCACTACTTCTGGTTCATATCCATAAGGATTAACGTAAACCTAAAAAAGTGACACCCAACTATTAAAGTCAGGTGTCACTTTTTATCTAATGATTTTGGTAATATCCATCTTTGCATAAATAATTCTGTGTATTTCCACAACATCTTCATTAACGACATAAAATACTAGATAGTTCTTTACAATTAACATTCTATATTCCAATTGAAGCAGTTCTATGGATTGATAAACTCTGCAAGCATAAGGGAATTGTTGAAGTCGCAATATTGAACCGTCAAGTAAATCAACCAAATCCAATGCAGCCTTTGGTTCTTTTATTATGTCTACAATATAGTCTATAATATCATTTAAATCCTTTTGTGCTAAAGACAAGTATTTTAGCTTATACATTGCCTTATTCTACCTTATCGGCAAGTCTTGCCCTTAAACCTGAAAACACTTCTTCATGTGAAAAACGTTTATCAGTGGATTTGGATTGAAGTTCTGCTTCCTTTAGCTTAAAGTATATTTCACTCTCAAATAGTCTACGTTCATAGGCTTCAATACTCATAACAACCATATCACCATAACCATTTTTGGTCAGAAATAATGGTTCTGAAGTTTCATGTACTATTCTTGAAATATCAGCAAATTTATTTCGCAAATCTGACACTGGTCTAATCTGTGGCATATAATCACCCCTTTACTGATTTAGCATAATTTTATCATAATTATGCTAAATTATCAAGTACTGTTCGAAATATTCTATATTGCTACCGTTGATTTTTTTAAGTATTCTAATTCTTCTCCCTGTAAATAAAACGAGAGCTTCTCAAATACAGTTTTATGATAGTTGTTTAGCCAAGATTTTTCATCATTTGTTAATAAGGACACATCTATAGCTTCTAAGTCTATAGGGCATAGTGTTAAAGTCTCAAACTTCATAAATTGTCCACCATACTCAGTCTTTTCATCTTCCTGCACAACAACTAAATCTTCTATTCTTATACCATGTTTCCCTGCTTTATAAACTCCTGGTTCGTTGGACACTACCATTCCTTTTTCAAGCTTAATAACATTGGGAATCGTAGATATTCTATGTGGTCCTTCATGAACATTTAGGAAGAAACCCACTCCATGTCCTGTTCCATGCTTAAAATCCATGCCTGCATTCCAAAGTGGAATTCTAGCTATAATATCTAAATTTGAACCCGTTGTTCCATATAAAAATCTCTGCAATGTTAAATTAATCATTCCTCTTAATACTAAGGTAAAGTCTGTTTTTTCTTCCTTGGTTAAAGGACCTACAGCTAATGTTCTTGTAATATCTGTTGTTCCATCTAAATATTGAGCACCAGAGTCTAATAGATAAAGCCCCTTCGGCTTTATAGTAGCCTGATCTTTTTTCGTAGCAGAGTAATGAGGCATAGAAGCATTTGCACTGTAAGCTGAAATTGATGCAAAGCTTAAATCATAGAAATTTTCTCCTGCACTTCTTATTTCCTCAATTTTATCTGATGCTTCTATTTCTGTAATATTACGCAATTTTATGGTTTTCTTCATCCAGGTTATAAATTTAACCATAGCCACACCATCGCGTACCATAGCCTTCCTAATATTTTTAATCTGAATATCATTTTTTATAGCCTTAAATCTTGTAGTAATATCCATAGCCTCTAAAGTCTTAATTTTTATAGCACTATATACCCAAGTGCTAGTTCTTGCTGCATCAAGTAATATTACTCCATTTTTAATTTCTCCTAAAAATTCTCCTATACTATCGTAAGGCATTATTTCTACATTAGCCTTTTCAATTTCATGTCTAACTTGTGAATTTATTTTTTTATCATCTATAAATAGATAATATTTTTTCTCTGATACCATTACATAAGCTATAGTTAGAGGATTACATTTTACATCTCTTGCCCTAATGTTTAATAGCCATGCTATGTCATCAAGTCCTGATATAACATAGTAATTTGCTCCCATAGTCTCCATTTCATTGGCTACCTTAGTAAGTTTTGATTCTCTTGACTCTCCTGCATATGCTACATCATGCAAAATTACTTGGCTACAAGGTTTTTGTGGTCTATCTTTCCAAATTATATCTATTAAATCTTCATTAACTTCATAAGAAAATTCACTGTTTTCTAAAGCGCACTTTAGTCCTCTAAAATACTCTACTGAAATAACCTTACCATCAAAAGCAATTTTTGCTCCCTTATGTAGTGTTTCTTTCAAAAATTCCTCAACAGTTGGAACACCAGCTAGGCCCATTTTAAATAGTGTTACCCCAGTATCTCTTAATTGATTTTCTGCTTGTATAAAATATCTTCCGTCTGTCCATAACCCTGCCTCTGTTAATGTTACAATTGCAGTACCTGCAGAGCCGGTAAATCCAGTTATAAAGGTTCTAGCAGTATAGTGCTCTGCTACATATTCACTTTGATGTGGATCTGAACTAGGAACTATATATGCATCTATGCCTCTTTCTCTCATCTCGTTTCTTAACTGCTCAATTCTTTCTTTTACATTCATCCTACACACCCCATTAATTTGTAAGCTTCACTTGCAATTTTCATTGCAAGTGTTTACTCACAATATTTTATATCTTTGTCTTCATTATAACATAATAAGACATGATTTTTATGATAAGTGGTTCTTATATTGAATCCTTTATTAGAATTACTCTAGCAGGTGCACCATCTACTCCCTTAATTTTAAGCGGTAGCGCACACATTAAATATTCATCCTCTACAATATCTTTTAGTCTAACTCCTTCTATTATAATTATTCCCTTGCTAAAAAGTATTTTATGAGTATCATGTTCTGGCTGAGCCCTTTCTATTCCAAAGGAATCTATTGCTACTCCAATTATTCCTTTTTCAGCTAAATACTCAGCTCCACTCTTTTCAACATAAACAAAACCTGGCTGAAATTCTTCGAAGAAGGAATTTCTAGTTTTAAGTAATAAGAATTCACCTTGTAAAATGTTTTTATCAATAAGATCCTCTTTTGTAATTCCATCCGCTACCTTTGTTAAATCTATTACTCTACACTTTGCAATCAATTTATTTAAATCAATAGCATCAATAGTAGCACCCATGTTATCTACATGATATGGGGCATCAATATGTGTTCCCGTATGCAAATTCATACACATGCTAGATTCATTAATACTATCCTTTGGAATTTTGCGATCAAATTTAATTACTGGTCTTTTTTCTTCTATGTTCTTGTATACTCCCATACTTTTTTCTATAGTCATAGATATATCATAAATAATCATGTTTTCTCTCCTTAATCAGAAGTAGTATTCCACCACTGTCTGCCATCTTTTTTCATTAAATCTACTGCAGCCTGGGGACCTTTCGATCCTGCTAAATAGTTGGGATAACTAGGTATATTATCTTTAAATTGCTTTTCAATACTCTCAATATATTCCCAAGAATGTTCAAGTTCATCCCATCTAGTAAATAGCGATGAATTATTTCTAAGGGCTTCAAGTATTAATTTTTCATAAGCCTCAGGAGAATCATTAACATACTTACAACTCTGACAATAATCTAGCTGTACCTTTTCCATTTTAAACTCGCTACCAGGTTTTTTCGCATTTATCTGAAAGAAAAAGCCCTCTTCCGGTTGAATTTTTAAAACTAGAAAATTATTTGGAATATCATTAAACTCCTTGTAATAATTAATCCCACGAAGCTTTTTAAATTGAATTACTATCTCAGTACTTTTATTATTCATTCTTTTTCCTGCTCTTATATAAATAGGGACTCCTCCCCATCGAAAATTATCAATATATGTTTTAAGTGCTATAAACGTATCCGTATTGGACACCTTTGATACACTATCTTCTTCTCTATAACCTACCATTTTCTCACCATTGTAAGTGCCCATGCCATATTGACCCATAACAATATCTTCTTTAAAAGATTCAGCTGTAAAAGCTCTTAATGACCTTAAAACCTTAACTTTTTCATCCCTTATAGATTCAGGTTCCAAATCTAAAGGAGGTTCCATGGCAATTAGGGTTAGCATTTGCAATATATGATTTTGAAGCATATCTTTTAAAATACCAGTATTTTCGTAGTATCCACCTCTACTCTCTACACCTAAAAGTTCATTTGATGTGATTTGAATATTATCAATATAATTTGCATTCCATTGAGGTTCAAATAATGAATTACCAAATCTAATTGCTAATATGTTTTGAATCATTTCTTTACCCAAATAGTGATCTATTCTAAATATATCATCTTCAGGTATAAGCTTTGAAATATTACGATTCAAAATCTTAGCCGTTTCAAGGCTTGATCCAAAAGGCTTTTCAATCATTATTCTCTGCCAACCAATATCCTTACAAACCATACTATTATTCTTTAAATTTCTAATTATCCCTTCAAAATACTCTGGTGCAACGGCTAAATAATATAATCTATTACCCACCGTTGAATATTTCATCTCCATTGTTTCCAAAAATGAATCTAGCTTTTTATACCCATTATTATCAGAAGTAAAATCAAAGTTTTTATAAAAAATCCTTTTACTAAAGAGAAGCCACAATTCATCATTTAAAGGAAACCGAGAAAACTTTTCAACATATTCATACATTTCTTTTCTATATTCCTCATTTGTCTTTACTCGTCTTCCGATAGCTACAATTATAAAATTTTCAGGTAATTTTTCTTCATACATTAGGCTGAAAATAGCAGGAATAAGTTTTCTTTTAGTAAGATCACCAGTTCCACCAAAAATTACAAATATACAAGAGAGTTCCCAGTTAACATTTTCTTCCATTGAAAGTGCTCCTTCCTGATCTTCTTTTCTTAGCGCACTATTACCATATTTAGTAGGCTTTAATTATATGATTAATATAACACAAACTAATGAATATTAGCAAACATAAGTTGTCCATTATCTTGGTGTTAAAAATTTTAATTTTCAATTGTAAAATTCATAGGATTATTAAAAAACAAGGTAAAAACATCTTCATTTACTGTTGTACTAAACTTTAAATTA
The DNA here is from genome assembly GCF_050717535.1 of Clostridium sp. Classification (GTDB taxonomy): domain Bacteria; phylum Bacillota; class Clostridia; order Clostridiales; family Clostridiaceae; genus Clostridium_AD. Next base: position 84,965 of record NZ_JBOITM010000074.1, on the reverse strand, counting down.
ATGATATCTCTATACCTTAGTATTTCATTTATATTATTTAAAAATAAATCTAATATTTCACCATCAAAGTGTTTATTCCTTTGCTCCTTTAACATTTCTATACAGGTTTCAATAGGGAAAGCATCCTTATAAACTCTCTTTGTAGATAGTGCATCAAAAACATCTGCAATAGCCACAACTCTTGCAGTCAATGGAATATTCTTACCCGAAATCCCTGATGGATAACCGCTGCCGTCCCATTTTTCATGATGATTCAGTGCTATTTCATAACCCATTTTAATAATGCCTCGTTTTGAATTGCTAAGAATTCTTGCGCCATTAGTTGTATGGGTTTTCATTATATCAAATTCCTCCGTTGTTAGTTTACCTGGCTTTAGGAGAATTGAATCAGCAATCCCTATCTTACCTATATCATGCATTAAAGCTGCATAATTCATTAACTCTCTTTTTTCTTCACAGGTTTCTACCATCCCATATAAAATTGATGCATATAAACCGACTCTAACCATATGTAATGCCGAATCTTCATCCTTGTATTCAGCAGAATAGCATAGACGCTTTATAATCTCGTTTGACAATTCAATATTTTCAATAAGTGTATTTTTAAGCAAAGTATTTCTGGCTACTAATTGGGCACTCTTGTCTTCTATCTCGCCAAGTGTACGATTTAGAAAAAAGCTTATTTTTCTAGTCTGAATATCTTGTCCAGTCTTTTTAAAATTCCTGTCTACTAAATCATAATTAATACCATGTTCTCTTAATTTACTCTTCATCACTTTTAATGTTTCTGCCAAAATCTCCTCAGAAAAACTTAAAAACCCCTTGAATTTTCTAAATTGATCTTCTTTTGCTGGTTCAAAGTAAAATACTTCCTTACTTAAAAAAACAGCAGGATGTTCAGGATGATTTATAATAATATCCCATTCGTCTACCAAGGGGTCATTCTCATTAATTTCAATAAATACAGTATTTTTAAAATCACTTACCATGTCTTTGTTAATATTCCGGACAAATATATACATTTTCTTACATAACCCATCCAAAATTTTATATCTTTCAATTTCCACCAAGAAGAATTCAAACCTTTGAAATGTCACAAAAAGTTCTGATTCTAGTTTAAACTCAGTCACCATATCTTCAAGCCCATGACTTATAGCAATGAGTGAAGACTTAGTATATATTTTTTGCTCAATATCAGAAGCATTATTAATAGCTATATCGCTTAATTCAAGCATTTAGTCACCAAACCTTTCACATTTAATTCATATTGTAAACATAATATTAGAACTCTAATGTATAACTTTATAATACAAGATTAATCATATTCTCTTTTTGTCATTTTTGCAATTTTTTACATACTTCTTAGCAATTTGTAAGTTAAACAACTAAAACTATTTTTAACCAAATAAATATGCTATAATTCAATTAATAAACTAGATAAAGGAGGTAATGTCCTATGAGATTTGGTTTTATAATTTCTTTGGTTTTCGCTATTTTAGTAGCCTTATTTGGTATTCAAAATTCTACAATAATATCTATTAATTTCTTTTCTACAAGATTTAATATTTCCCTAGCTCTTCTAATTTTTATATCTGTAATTATAGGTGCTATAATTGTGACTTTATTAAGTTTACAAAAGGAATTCACACTAAGCCGTGGCAATAAAGAATTAACAAAAAAAGCTAAAAGTTTTGAAACTGAGATTGAAGCCTCTAAAAATGATAATGCAGCTTTAACTATTGAAAATGAAGCTTTTAAAAACAAAACAGAAGCGCTAGAAACCAAACTACAAGATTTAGAAGCTAAAATGCAAGATTTAGAAAGTAAAGTACAAGTTTTAGGCACTACAAATAATTCCTTGAGCAATGAAATAAATACACTAAACATAGAAAATGCTCGCATTAACACCCTCTCTGCAAATGAAACTATTAACTTAAATAAGGAACTATAAAAATTTTCTATTATCATAAAAAAATGAGCATCAGCCGCTATTTACATAGCAGCTGATGCTCATTTTACACCTCCATGTTCCTCTCTAGTTCTTACATTTAAAATGAAAAGCAATATATAAAAAAATATGGTTTTAATTCCATACTTTTATACCATAAATCACATTTATCTAGATACCTATTTTTAATATGAAACTACTGTATTACGTCCATTGGTTTTTGCTTTATATAAAGCCTTATCTGCATTATTAATAAAATCCTCCATTGGATAGGCATGGTTTGCTATTATTGTTGTAATTCCCAAACTTAATGTAATGCAAGGGGCAACACTGGAATATTCATGCATAAGAGCTAATTCTTCAATATTCTTTCTTATTTCCTCAGCTGCTATTGTTGCTCCTTTAATATCGGTTTCTGATAAAATTACAGCAAACTCTTCTCCACCATATCGTGAAACTAAATCTAATGGACGTTTTACACTAGATACCATAGCTTTTGCAACCTTAATAAGAGATTCATCTCCTTTTAAGTGTCCATAATTATCATTATAAGCTTTAAAATAATCAATATCTGCCATTATTAGAGATATTGGTTTACCAGAACGCATACTATTTTTAAAGCTGATTTCTAAATACTGATCAAATTGTCTCCTGTTTGAAATACCAGTAAGTCCATCACAAAATGATAGATTCTCTAATCTGTAATTATCAACCCTAAGCTCTGATAATTCCTGAACCCTTAGCTGAAGTAATTTAGACTGCTGCTCTACTAATTTCTTTTGATTATATAGCTCTATAAAGACTCTAACCTTAGACTGAAGTATTATTGGCTCAATAGGTTTAAAAAGATAGTCTACTGCACCTACCTCATATCCTTTAAATATACATTTTTGTTCATTACTTATGGCGGTTACAAATATTACAGGTATATACCGTGTCCTACCATTGCTTCTCATTAATTCTGCAGTTTCAAAGCCATCCATATTAGGCATTTGAACATCAAGAAGTACAAGTGCAAAATCATAATCAAGCATTTTGCTTAATGCCTCATTTCCAGATGCTGCTTTAATAATATTACAATCCATATTTTCAAGTAAACTTTCTAAAACAAACAAATTTTCAGGTCTGTCGTCTACAATTAGTATATTAATATTATCTATTTGATTCATTTTTTCCCCCTATAAGTTCAACAAGTTTAGTACTAATTTCCCTAAGTTCAAGTATATAATCCACCTTGGTTATAGCTATGGCAGCCGTTGGCATTGAATTTGACTCTGCTGTTTTTGGATTTTGAACTATGGTTATGCCTCCTAGTTCCTTTATCCTTCTGAGTCCTTTACTACCATCACTATTTGCACCAGTAAGAACAACTCCTATAAGTCCATTTCCATATGCATTAGCTGCTGTTTCAAAAAGTACATCAATAGAAGGTCTAGCATAATTCACCTTTGGTTCAACTGTAAGCGACAAAGTTTCATCTTCTTCCACCAATAGATGATAATTAGGAGGAGCAACATAAACATTTCCAGAGTGTATTTTTTCCTTTTCATTAGCTTCCATTACATTTATTCTACATATTTCATTAAGATGTGTAACCATATAATTATCAGAATTCGAGCTTAAATGCTGAACTATTAAAATTGGAGCATCAAAATCCTCTTCTAACCCAATAAGTATAGTACGAATTGCATCAAACCCTCCAGCAGAGGCCCCTATTACTACAGCCTTAAATTTCATTTCATCCTCTCCTATTTTACATACTCTAGAGAAAATACTTTTTGCGATAAATTTTTTCATTGCTAACAAACTCTTCAAAACAGTCTCTACTGGTTGAAAATTCAACACTTTCCTTTGATCCTAGGCAAAGAAAACAACCACTAGATAAGCTATCTGAAAATAGTTTTATTACACGGTTTTGCAATTTCTTGTTAAAATAAATCATAACATTTCTGCAAATAATAACATGCATTTCACCAAAAACCCCGTCTGTTACTAAATTATGCTCTGCAAAAGTAATTTTTTTCTTAAGTGAGGTTTCAAATATTACTGAGTCATATTTGGCTATATAATAGTCTGAAAATGAAGTTTTACCCCCAGCCTTTTGATAATTGTGTGTATATTCTTTAATATCAGAAAGTGGGTAAATACCATCTTTTGCCTTTTGTAAAACTATATTATTAAAGTCTGTAGCATAAATCTGTGACCTATCGTATAATCCTTCTTCTTTTAATAAAATTGCCATTGAATATATTTCTTCGCCTGTAGCACATCCTGCATGCCATATTCTTATAAATGGATATGTTTTTAGTATAGGAATGACATCTTTTCTAAAAGCTCTGTAAAAAGATGGATCCCTAAACATTTCTGTTACATTGATAGAAAAATCCGACAAAACTAAATTAAAAAATTCCTTATCATAAATAACCTTATGCTGCATCTCTGCAATAGTATCAATTCCAGTTGCAGCCATTCTATAGTGAATCCTGCGCTTCATGTGAGCACTTGAATAATTTCTAAAATCATATCCATATTTCATATTTATAGCTTCTAATAGAAGATTAATCTCCATTTCTTCATTGTAAGCTTTCTCTTCAGTTATATTTTGGTTCATTTGTATAACCACACCCTTAAAAGTGACACAAGCTTATCCATATCTATAGGCTTTGTTAAATATTCATCCGCTCCAGCATCAATACATTTTTGTTTGTCATCTTTCATTGCTTTTGCTGTTATTGCAATAATTGGAGTTTTATAAAAATCTTTTTGTTTTCTAATTGTACGTATTGCTGTGTATCCGTCCATATCAGGCATCATAATATCCATTAAAATTAAATCTATATCTAAATTTTCATAAAGCTTTTTAATAGCCTCTTCTCCATTACGTCCTATAACTACGCTTAAGCCTTTTTCTTCAAGCACACTAGTAAGCGCAAATATATTCCTCATATCATCATCAACCACAAGAATTTTTTTATTATTTAATGCATCTTTCTTTTCATGTCCAGATCTTATGATTTTAATTTTGTTTCCCTCTATTTTCGAATCTAGATCATGAAGAAATAGACTTACTTCAGATACAAGTCTATCAACAGAGCGTGTCCCTTTAATAATAATACTCTGAGTATATTTTTGAAGTTCTAATTCTTGCTGCCTCGAAAGTTCATCTTCTGTATAGATTATAATTTGTAAATTTGCTATATTTTCATCTTCTAGCTTTGCTAAAAGCTCATACCCTGACATATCTTTAATCTTTAAATCCGTTATTAAGCAATCAAATGATTCTGTCTTTAATAGGTTGTAAGCTTCTGTTCCACTATCTAATAATGTAATTTGAAATCCTTTTTTACTTAAGATCCAGGATATGTTTTCGACTTCCTCTTTATTTTCATCTACAATAAGAAGCTTTTTAAGTGGTTTTTGTATACTATTTTGAATTTTCATAAATAAAGCCTCAAGACCATCTGCACTTACCGGTTTCTTAAGATATCCCAAAACACTATTCATTTTATCAAAAGAATTATTGTAGTCTCCACCAGATATTACATGTACGAAAATATTTTCAGTATTTTTATTTTTCTTAAGCATTTCAACAACTTTCCAGCCACTAATATCAGGGAGTCCTATATCCAATAAAATAGCATCAGGCTTGTATTTCATTGCAAAATTTATACCAGATAACCCATCTTGTGCCATTAAACATTTATAACCCTTTTCATGAACAAGTTCCATTAGAATACTCGCAAATTTTTTATCATCTTCAATGATAAGTATATTTTTTTCAAATGAATTTATAATACTTCTATCATCTATATTTATATCACCTGAAATTTCACTATTTACCAGGGCATTTTCTTCTACTTGCAGGGGATTTGTGTCATGTGCAATGTCCACTAATAAAGATTTCTCCTCATATGCTTTATATGGGAGTATTAAAGTAAATGTACTTCCCTTTCCTCCCTCACTAATAAGGTTGATTGACCCTCCAAGAAGTCCAGCTAGCTCTCTTGAAATTGAAAGTCCCAGACCAGTACCTCCATACTTTCTACTGGTGGTACCATCAGATTGTTTAAATGCTTCAAATATAAGTGCTTGCTTTTCAACGTCCACTCCAATTCCGGTATCAGTTATAGATATTCCTATAAAATTTTCAGTGTTTCCTTCAGAATTTAAAATACTCTGATTTTTAGTACCATGTACTGTCATTGTGACTTGGCCATTACTGGTAAATTTTATTGCATTAGAAAGTAAATTATTTACTATCTGTTGTACCCTCTGCATATCAGATTCAATATTGCCAGGCAATCCATCTTCAATTTCAACTTTGAAATCAAGACCCTTTTGTACTGCAACTGGTCTAAATAACCTATCTACATAGTCTGCGAGATCTGATAAATATAATTTTTCAAAATTAACTTCCATCTTTCCTGCTTCTGCCTTAGATAAATCTAAAATATCATTAATAAGTTTTAATAAATCTCCACCAGAGGAATGTATTGTTTTTGCAAATTCCAACTGTTTAGTACTTAAGGATACTGTATCTTTGTTTGAAGCAAGCATCTGAGAAAGAACCAATATACTATTTAATGGAGTCCTAAGCTCATGAGACATATTTGCTAAAAATTCAGATTTGTATTTGCTTGTAATCTCCAAGGCTTTAGCCTTCTCTTCAAGTTCTTCATTTACTACGCAAAGTTCTTGCTGTTGGCTTCTAAGGTTAGCCTCCGATTTCTTTAATGATTTAGTATGTTCCTCTAATTCCTCATTATTTTGTCTAAGCTCCTCTTGTTGAGACTGCAATTCTTCAGATTGCTCCATAGTCTTATGGAGCAATTCTTTCATCTCAAGCCTTAACTCCGCTGAATGTATAGTAATAGCAATACTAGAACTTATTTCTTTTATAAATTTTAATTGTATCTCAGTAAATTTACTGAAGGATCCCAATTCGATAATGCCTAAAACTTCATTTTCATATACAAATGGTGCAACTAAAATATTTCTAGGCACAGAAGTGCCAACTCCTGATGCTATTTTAATGTAATCCTCAGGAACATTTGTAATGACAATGGTTTGCTTTTCCAAAGCAGCTTGCCCTATAATTCCTTCGCCCAGTTTAATCTCCTTTGATGAATTTTCTGGGTTACAGCCTGCATAACTTCCAATTAGTTTAAAAGTATCATCTTTTGTCTTAATATATACTACACCAATTTGTGCATTCAAATATTTAGAAATATATGTAATTATATTTGTGGATAATGATACTATGTCCTGCTCTCCTCGAATTTTTTCACTGAGTTCAGCTTCTCCTGTTTTTAACCAACTCTGATTCTTATTATCTAATATAAGTTCCGTAAGCTTTGTCATAAACGTGTTAAAATACCTAGCCATATTCCCTAACTCATCATTAGATTCTACCTTTAATCTAACATCTAAATCCACATCTCCCTCTGATATTTCCTTAAATGTATTTGTCACTGTTTTAATTGGATCTACAACCATTCTAATTAACAAAATGGATATAATAATTGTTAACAAAATTGCTAATAGCCCACCCAATAATAATATAATAGCAGTTTGTTTTTCCATTTTAACAAGCTCGTTATTCCTTATCTTTAGCAAATCCTGCTCATCTTTAACAATATCATTGAGTATTTTACGCGAGATATCCATCTGCAGTTTACCTTTTCCCGATTGAGCTGTAACTATTAAATCTTCCATTTTAGCCTGACCAGTAGTTATTTTCCTTCTAACATCTACTATCTGACTAGTCTCCCATTGTAACCAGGTTTCATATGAATTATTAAGCTTTACTAGCCTGCCCTGTTGGGGATAATTATCTTTAGTAAGCTGACTAAGATTATTATACTCATTCTTATAGTCAATTTTCCCTTGATTAAATGGTTCTAAAAATTTTTCTTTTCCTGTAAGTGCAAATCCCCTTGCCCCTGTTTCCATATTTAATAAACTAATAAGTATAGTATCTGACTCTCTTATTACATTATATGAGTGAAGGTTAAGATCTACATCCGCACTTTGTTTAGTAAAATTAATATAAGCATATCCAAGCACTGCTAGCATTAAAATGGTTATCATGCCAAACCCTAGGAACATCTTTTGACCAATTTTCAACTTCTTTAAAAGCACCTTTTTTCCCCCTTTAGCTATGAATACTCTATTATTTAATGATTTTTGATTAACGTTTTTTGCCTAATTATATAATATTATATTATATCATATCAATTGTTGGGATACAACGAACTTAAAGCTCTAGTATGATTTTATACTATTGATTTATTCTCAAGAGATTGGCCATTTAATCTAAAAAAATATGTTTTTAGAAGGAAATATCTAATATTGATAGAATATACATAATTACAGCATTGAAAAAAAGATTTCAATCCTGTAATAAAGCAGACAGTCATAAGGGGGCAATAAAATGGAACAAAAAAACATAGTAAATAGTAATAGTGAAAAAGGTCGACTAAAGTGCATTGATGCAATTAGAGGAATGGCAGTAGCATTAATGCTGTTAGCTGATAATCCAGGTAATACCGCTAGAATATACCCCCAATTAAGACACGCAAAATGGAACGGATGTACAGTTGCAGATTTAGGATTTCCCTTCTTTATCATCATAATGGGTATGGTTGTACCTTATGCACTAAATAGAAGAATAGAAAAAGGTATTTCCCCATTTAATATTTTTGCACACATACTATCACGGAGCATAGGAATATTCCTCCTAGGATTATTTTTAAATGGTTTTCCTCTTTATAACTTTTCAAGTATAAGAATACTCGGTGTACTACAGCGAATCGCTATTATCTATCTAATAGTAAGCAGTTTAACATTATTAATACTATATTTAGTTAAAAACAAGGTAATTCAAGCATCCATACAATTGGGGCTAGCCTTTATAATTATTATAGTCTATTATTTATTAATGAAACATGTTTCCGTTCCTGGATTTGGCAAGGGAATTCTAGAACAGAATGGAAATTTAGTTCAATATATAGATTTACACTGGCTAAAAGGCCACCTATATAAACCAAATTGGGACCCAGAAGGCATTTTAAGTACATTACCTGCCATCGCATCAGGATTATTTGGTGCAGTAACTGGGCAGATACTTATATATACAACAGATAAAAAAATATATAAGTTTTTATCTGTATTTACTTTTGGACTTATAACATTAGCACTTGCGTGCAAAGCGAATATATGGTTTCCCTTCAATAAAAATTTATGGTCTAGTTCTTTTGTTTTGCTTACAGCTGGAATCTGTATTTTACTTACTGCAGTACTTTATTTTTTAATGGATATAATAAAATATGATTCTATATTCAAGCCATTTGTAACTCTTGGAAGCAGTGCGATATTTGTTTACCTAGTATCTGAAATCGTTCGTAAGACACTGTGGGTTATCCCTATATTAGACCCACTTACAAAGAAAACAGTAACTTTAAATGTTTGGCTTACTACCCACTGTATAACCCCATGGGCCGGGAATATATTGGATTCAGCATATTTTTCAATAGTTTATATAGTACTCTGGACTTTAATTATGAGTATTTTTTATGATAAGAAATCTTTTATGAGATTGTAAGAGTACCTTTTACCCTCTCTCACTCTAATTTAACTAAATTGAGTTACTGATGATTATTTTATAAACATTAAAAACCCAGTAGCCATTAAGGTTACTGGGTTTTTAATAATGCTACCGATAGGATTCCAACCTAAATTAGTTAAAGATCTGTCTTTGCGTTCCATCTGTTTTAATTTTTATAGTATCTGTTTCTGAATCTGTTCCATAGTAAATCCATTCGTCTACAACGCTAATAAACATTGCCTCGTCATCACTAATTTTAGTTTTATCAGTGCCATCTATTTTAATCTTATAGAGCTTGTAGCTATCAGATGCGTTGGAATAGTAAATCCACTCTCCAGAAACATTTATAAACTCTGCAGTATCATCGCAGATTGTGGAGATGTTTGTACCATCCTTTTTCATTTTCATTATGTTTCCATTTTCTCCCTTTAAATCACTTGTTTCAAAGTATAAATATTCTCCTGAAACATTTAAATATGCTATACTAGTTGCACTATATAATTTGGTTAAGCCTGTACCATCTTTTTTCACCTTATAAATCTCTGATTCACTTGATTCATCCGGACCCACAGTAATTGTATAATACACCCAGTCGCCGGATATATTAATTTCATATGCAGTTTCATTGGCTAATTTAGTTTTAGATGTTCCATCTGTCTTCATCTTATAAAGTTTTCCATCATCTGAATAATTGGAATAGTATATCCAATCCTGAGCAACCACCATATACAGGGCTACATCATTACTCAATTTAGTTCTACTAGTTCCGTCTGTTTTTACTTTATACATTTCGTTTTTATTACTTGATGCTTCAATATAATATATCCATTCACCAACTACGTTTATGAATACAGGCATATCTTTGTTCACTTCTATCTTCCCAGTTCCATCAGTTTTGATTTTATATAAAGTTTCATTGTTGTAATAAATCCAATCACCTTGTTTTGCCACAAATGCAAAGTTAGTGTTATTTCCTGGCGTATTTCCATAAACATTATTTGTTAAAACTGATTGAGGCACAACACCTTCTCCACCTAAAGCCCATAATTTATTTATAGAAGATAATTTTAAAATCATGTAATCAGCAGTTGAAATAGACAATGTTTTATCCATTAATATAATAGGCGATGATGTTTTTGACGCAAGTGCCGAACCGGATAATGCATCGGGGAAAGCTACTCCTGTTGCGACGTATACATTGTCAAAACTTAAGTCCAGTACAAACCTGTTTAATACTGCAATATTAGTTTTATATCTATCGTCACCTGATACCCTCTCTGCAAGTGGAAGTCCCTGCATTACTTTATCACTTACAACGCCAGTGCCACCAATAACAAATGCTTTTGTAACTTTATTATCTGTTATATATTTTTTAATACTATTGGTCAGCTCATTTTTTGGAGATAATATAATTGGCATACCCTTACTTGCAGCAATTGGTGCTATTGAAAGAGCATCTGGAAATCCTGCTCCTGCTGCAACAACTATCTCAGTACCTAAATTAAATTTTTCCTTAATATAATTCGCAATACTTAAGGATGTTTCATATCTGTCAATACCTGATAATCTAGTTACCGTTATACCTTTTAAACTTAACTGATCCTTTATACTTTTAGAAACAGCACCCTCGCCACCTACAATAAATATATTCTTTACTTGTAGTCTGGTGAGTTCATTACTAATTGCAGTGTCTAAGGTTTTCCCTATTAATAGTATAGGTGCATTTAACTGCTTAGCAAGAGGCGCTGCACTAAGCGCATCTGGAAAATCATACCCTGATGCTAAAACAACATTATCTGAAGTTGTCCATCCAGACTTTGAAATTGAGATTGATGTTGCATACCTGTCCACACCTTGAAGCCTTTGTATAGTGGCTGCAGATGCTTTGCTTGAAGGCATTAGTACAATTAATGATACTAATAAGACCGAAGACAACAAACACTTAAAAGAAAATTTACCTTGCATTTTATCACTCCTTAAACATATGTATTTACTAAGAACATTTTAGCATTTATTATGAAGATTCGATATACACAATGTTATCCAATACTGGTATTGCATATCCCTTTTCTATTATGTATTCTCCATAATTTTCTAAAACCCTTTACTATTCCTTTATAAATTGTGAATTTGTTTTTTCACTAAACTATCTAAATATATCAATGTTTATTTATATTAAAATTATTAACCAACAAACAAAAGTCTTTTAGCAAATTCCATATTATCAAGTTTATTATCTTTTATATAATTTAGCACATCAACTGTATAAGTTTTATGATGTCCTATTACTTTTGAGAAAACTTGAATAAACTCAACTATATTTTCTTTAGAATCCTGTTTATTATATAGATATTTTCCAACCAAATAAAATTTACTAAATGAATATCTTGTTAATAGCATAATATATCCATCAAATATGTTTTCTGTTTCAGAAAACGGAAACATATTGTTATAAATAAAATTCACTAAATAATTTTCAAAAATATAGCTGATTTCATTTGCAAATTTTTCATTGTAATCTTCAAATGCTTTTATATACAATTCTAAATGTTTATTTATGTCATCGCCTTCCTCAAACTTAAATGCAACTATAATTTGCTTAGTATATTCCACAAAAGAAACACTGTCTACTTCTTTAAATACATTTAGGAACCCCATCATCCTTTTCGAAAAATCCATGCCAGCAATATAACTTGACTGATTTTTCTCATAAGAATTACTAACTGAATTTATATCATATTTACTAATAAATTTAGGTACATTATTATAATTATGTTTAATTTCACTTTCTAATGTGTTTATAAATTCACCTAATATATAAAGTCTCTGACTTAAATCAAGTTTTCTATTTTTTATTATTTTAATACTCAAATCTCTAATTTCTTTAAAATATTTCACAGGTGAATTATTGAATTTTTTAGATTTAGTATCAATATCACTTGATACTATGTGCTTATCTAAAGTTTCTTCGCCCTCTTCAAATTCAATACCTTCTTCTTTTAGAAGAATAATTCTTGCAGCTTCAGGACAAGCTACGTCAAGGGACATTTCATAAATTCCATCTACTTTATTGATTATTCTAGGGAATGATGTACAAACATTTGAAAGATATTCTTCTCCAAGCTTAGAATAAATAATACAATAATTTTCTTCATCTAAAAAAGGACATCTTTTTCTATTTGTTAATTTCACTTTTCCATAATCTACATCACTACTTGTATAATTTTCATTATTATGTACATTCTTTTGAAACATTCGCTTCATTTCTTTGTCTTGAACTTTATAATACTGTCTAAAGGTGGTCTTATCAATATCAATATCCCATCCAACACAACAGCTATCTTCGCACTTACCAGCTATACACTTAAATTCTTTAAGATATTTCGGACACCTTTTTTTTATATTTTTTCCCATTTTATACTTCCTTTGCAAGTAAATTATTCCAAGTTTTATATTTATTTCATTTTAATATTTTAAATTGGTCAGACGTGTCTTCATAGTAGCTTCTCTAAAATGTTTCTACTAAAAATATCTTTAACCTTATTATAAAATATCACACAACATTATAACACTTTACTCAACATTATCTAAAATTATATTATTCTATACAGATATGTGACATTGCTTATACTCTTTTGGTGTGACCTTCATATAGTGTTTAAACATCCTAGTGAAATAGCTAGAGTTATTGAAACCAGTTTTTACACCAACCTCTGTAACAGAAAAGCTAGATATAGATAATAGGGAAGCTGCTGTTGTTATACGGTACTTTATCAGATAAGTTGTAGGAGAGGTCTTAATTGTATTCCTAAAACAACGAGTACATTCTCTTGTGCTGATAGTTGCAGATTTTGCAATTTTCTGTAACGTTAGTTGCTCAGAGTAATGTTCATGGATAAACTGCATCATGATTTTTACCCTTGACTCACTTGATGAATGCATATTTTCTGTTTGCACAAAATTGGATATTCCATCATGAAGTAAAAGATTCCAGATATGTGCAAGGTGCTCGATAATAAGCAGTTCTTTTCCAAGGTAGTCACTTGTATATGCAGAATAAGCACTAAGAATACTACTTAAACAATCCGTTGTCCAAGCAATTTTATTTGTAAATGGGATGAAATCCAAACTATTTATAGAATACAGAGGAGTGGAAAATTTAAGAAATAACTCATTTTCTATTCCACCGGTAAAAAGGCTTGGTGAAAATATAAAGGTAATGATCTCGCAGCTTTCACATTCATAGAGTTGTATGGAGTGGAGCACATTTCTATTAATAAAACCTCCTTCAGATTGATGAAGTATATACGAACTGTCCCTAAAATTAAATTTAGCGGTCCCATTTTTTATGAAAAATAATTCTATATCAGTATGCCAATGCCAAGGAACATCTCCGGTAATATATTTAGCAACATCTGCGAATATAATAATACATGGAAAAGAAGGAGAAGGGTATTCAAATATTTCCATTCCCTCTTGTGAAATTGGAATAATCGACCTTTGCATGATAAAACTCCTTTCAGAAGATAAAGCAGACCAATCTGGCTCGATTGTGTCACAATGTGTCTGTTTACTTATATACTTTAATATGTAAATGGCCTTATACTATAACTAAATTATATAATAGCTAAAAGTAATATGCAATAGACAAATACGGAACGATTTTAATCTTTAGGAGGAATAAAAGTATGGAGGGAATACATGCTGCTAAATTGTTAAGCTATCATTCATGTCGGAATAACGATGTTTCTAATAACAAATGGAAAACTGGATTTCTTGGGAAATTAATAACATTTGATGGAGTTATTGCTGAGGATAATTTTATTGAAGTGATGGATTGCATTAAGACTTTATCTACAGAATTTAAAAAGGACAATGTTAATCGAGAATTGATGTACGATGTTATTTCGATTATCTATTTAGGAAGATGCTGGACTGAAAAAAATAATAAAGTAGAACCCAATATATTATTTTCAAATAAACAGTCAGAGAAAATAGCAGAATGGATTGATATAATAGAAGATTCTATTTTTCATTTACTAGAAGGAGATTATAACGAGAATTGTAATTAGCATAATAAGAACTAATAATTCCTCCATTAAATTGGCTAACATGTAGCTTTCTTCATATATTTAGCAGCATCAAACCCTTTATAAACTATTGCTGTAGTCATACCTCCAAGAGGAAGTGTTTTATTATTACTTACATGATGAGGAATATGACAGTGAAGTGGCCAAGCACCAGGATTATTTGCTTTAAATATAATATCCCTTGTAGTTCCTGATGAAATTAATATAGTATTTTTAAGAAGTCTATTGTCTTTTGGGATAATGTTTCCATATGCTGCAGCTTCCCAAAATTGGTGACCATGAAAATGAATAGGATGATTATTAAGCCCTATATTACCAAATGTCATTGTCCTTCCACTGGACGCATTGGAAATTTCATATTCAAAGATATTCCTTGCCTTATGTCTAAAGCGAAGGACGAAAAGAGAAAAACACCCTATACAGTAGAAGCTATATCATTAGACGTACCTACCACTTCTCCAAAAACGTGGATTGGTATAAATCAAAATGCAGTAAATAGGTATATAGAACATTTTTTGAAAACCGAGCAGTTTAGTAAACTTGTTGCTAATGGCCATAATACTATTCGCGAACAAACTCTTGGTAATTCAAGACTAGATTTTTTAGTAGAAAACACCTACATTGAAGTAAAGACATCTCTTGTAGAACTCCCCCACAGTTCAAATGTTTCTTATAAATAACACAGTGAGTTTGATTCATTTGACAGATTCATCAAACACATATACGAGTTATCCAGTAGCCTAAAAATAAATCAAAGAGCCATATTAACTATTTTGAACTTACAATGGATTTTATTAATATTTAATTTATGCCGTATTTTCAAAAAATCAGGTACCATAAATATCATCTGATTTTGTTTAGTTTTAATTAGTGTCGACAAATCGTCGTCAAGCATAACACATTAATATTAATAATACAAAAATGACTCTAGCATAAATTGCTAGAGCCCTTTACCTTGGCGGAGAGAGGGAGATTCGAACTCCCGGAACGGAATAACCCGTTCGCCTGTTTTCGAGGCAGGTACCTTCGGCCACTCGGACATCTCTCCATATAATAAGTTACCTTTTATAGTATAACATACTTAAGTTTTATTTAAAGCACCTTTACCAAATTATAGTCAAAAAAAATCACCGAGAAATTTCCCGGAAATTCATTGTAAAAACAAGAAAGATAATAACCAGTGTTTATGCTTGTTTATGTTTCTTGTTTCTAATTACTTTAATAAAAAAGTACAGTGCAACAATTAAAATTGCTATGTAAGTTAAAATTTGTCCAAATCCTGTGACTATTGGAACTATGGCTTCCCATGAATCTCCAAACCAATAGCCGAGTCCCAAGTAGATACATGTCCAAACCAATTCCCCTAAAGCAACAAACAAACTAAAGGTTCTCAGTTTATATCCCGTAAGACCTGCCGCAGCATTTATAAATGGACCCATAGCTGATATGAAAAATCTGCTAAGAAAGACTGAGACTCTTCCATGTTTTATTAAATAATCTTTAGCTTTAAATATTTTGGGTTGCAAATAAGTTTTTACTTTAGAATGATTATTAAAAACTTTATCCCCAATAGTTCTCCACACGATATAGGCAATATTATCTCCAAGCCATGAAAAAAACCAAACTTGTAGTGAAAGAATTATCACATTAAATTCACCAGCATAAGCAAATGCTCCAGATGCCATTACAAGTAAAGATGCTCCTGTTGGAATTCCTATACACTGAAGTACAATTATAATACTTAAAAACCAAATATTATAGTCTCTGAAGTATCCTATCAGTAAGTTACTAAATTCACTCATGTTTATTACCTTCTGTATTTATGTCATTTTCTATATTTATGCTGTTTTCTATAATTCTTTTTAAATTATCCTTAAGCTCATTTGAAGTTTTATTATACTTTTTCCCTAACTCTTCAATATTTAAATTTTCATCACCGCTCTGAGGAATAATCTCAAGGGCCTTAAAAATGGAGTCTTCACTTATATTGTTTTTTTCGGATAATTTTTTTACTGTCATCCATTTATGTATGCTCATATCCCCTATTTGTCTACTTTGTTTAGTTGGCAGATTAATATTTTTAAATTCTAAATATATTAATGTAAAACGTCTTATTACTAAAAATGTAATTATTATAATAAAAACTGATAATATACCCGTTTTTAGATTTTTTCTCATTAAATCCCCTCACTTGAATAATATTCTATTATTCATATTATAATAGAATATACCAATAGATACAATAAGTGATAATAAATTTACTACCTTAGCTTAAAAAGATTATCGCTGATAGGATTTATAAGAGCGTAACTATAGTCTGAAAAAAGCAAGCACTTATTGAACCTATTATGTAAAAGCATTATAATATAATTAAGGTATGAACAATCATATATCTAGATGTTTTACATAAATATTCCTTTACACGTTTTGAATATAGTTCTTTTTTATGAAGGGGGTATCATAATGATTTTATCAAAGGAACAAATCAATAGATATTTAAGACATATAATAATCCCTGAAATTAGTGACAAAGGGCAAAAGAAATTAACTGAGTCGAAAATTTATTTATATGCATCTACGGTACAAGAGGCCTCATCTCTCATATATTATCTTTCAGCCTCTGGAATAGGTTATATTTCTTGTTATTTTAAAGATTCCCTGGGATATGAAAAATTATTTAAAAACATAAAAGACCTAAATGGTGATGTAATTATAGACCTTGCTGATAATGAAGTATCAATAGTATACAGTGACTCTGTTTTTAGTGAGGGTTTGGCAATAAGAATATTGATTAGTAAATATGAGGACTTACAAGATAATTTAATAAGTTTTTCTTGCAGCCATAAGTCATCTGTGTTTATTCCCACTATTATAACTATTAACAATGGTTGGAGGGGATATCTTCAAACTTTTAGTAATGAGAAGGATTTTAATGAGTTACTTCTAAAGCCTGTTCCATTAGATTCAAATTCCTTTGGATCTAATTCTCAGGTCAAAGAAGGCACTATTCTTTCTAATTGTCTACTTTCTGCACTCACCTCCGTGGAATGCGTAAAACTATCTTTAAATTTGGGAACCCTATTAAATAAACCATTATACTTTGATCTTCTATCTATGAAATTTAACAAGGCCGATAATAAAATCTTTAATTTAGCAATTACTGATTTTCTTAAAGATAGTTCTTCTAAGAATGCCGTACTTAATAATTCAGAAAAAAATCATAACACTAAAAAGCTATCAGATAGTAAGGTCTTAATTGTAGGTACTGGTGGACTTGGTTCTCCTGTAGCTTATGCTCTATCCTGCCTAGGTGTAGGAATCATTGGTGTTGTTGATTATGATACTGTAGAAATAAGCAACCTTAACCGCCAAATACTTCACAGTACTTCTAGGATTGGCATGTCAAAAGTTGACTCTGCAGAAGTTTTCATCAAAGATTTAAATCCAGATGTAAAGGTAGTAACTTATAACACTAGCATCAGCATACACAATGCATTAGATATAATTGGGGATTATGATGTTATCATAGATGCAGTTGATAATTTTCCAACTCGATATCTTCTAAATGACTCATGTTATTTTGCTAATAAACCCCTTGTAGATGCAGCGGTGGTAAGATTTCATGGATTAATTATGACAATACTCCCAAATAAGGGTCCATGTTATCGCTGTGCATTCCCTCTAATTCCTAATCAAAAGCCTGGCACTAGTTGCTCTGAATTAGGTGTTTTAGGTCCAGTACCTGGCGTCATGGGATTTCTTCAAGCAACTGAAGTTGTAAAGCTACTCTTAGGTATAGGCGACACCTTATGTAATAGGATAATCTACTATGATGCCTTAGATTCTGATTTTGATACTATTAGTATTAATAAATCCATAGACTGTGATTTATGTGGATCTAATCCAACAATTACTACACTTGTTTAATATAATACTTTCTGTTAGATAAACAAAAATAAGGGAATCAGTTAGATCATACTGATTCCCTTATGAATATATCCTCTCATATTTTATTATCCTCCAGCTGATAAGAATCTTAAACGGAAAGCAATTATCATTCGATCTATGAGGTCTTCTCTACATCGTAAAATAACTACAGTAGCTGGTATTTTATAATTTACTATTTCTACTCTTTTCATTCCTCTCATTTCCATGTTTTTTTCCACAAACTCCATTATCCTCCCCCAACCGGTGGGAAAAGTGCAATTAGATCTCCTTCTAAAAGAGGCTTGTCAAATTGTCCATCCCGTCCATTAACAAGTAATATTGCAACCTCAGATTTATCTATTCCTAAAATAGCAATAACATCTTCTGTAGTTTCACCTTGTTTCAGTTACATAAAATAAAGTAATTTCAAAAAAAATATTGACTGTCCCAATTTAAAACACTTCGTCTATTTTATACCGACTCATTTTAGGACAGTGTTTTATTTTGGGACAATAAGCAATTGTCTAATTATTAATTGTTAAGATTAATATTTTCAGATACGTCTCTAAATTTTTCTGAAACAATTTTCTTTTTGCAATCTTCACATAGTTCTTCTCTTTTAGATTCATTTAATTTTTTTGTAACATAATCGAAGTTCTCTTTAGTAGTGAAATACCGTCCGCATTTCTCACATTTTAAAAGTTTAAATGTCTTTCCCCAAATAGTCCTTATATCTTTAGTGTCCTTCATTACTATAGCCCCAGTTGGGCAAACAAAACTACATGCACCACAGCCTATACAACTGTCTGAAGGTTCATCATAAGGAGTAGATATTTTTTTCGTTACACCCCTGTTTACAGTTGATATGGCATTGATACCTACTTCTTCACAAGCTTTTACACAAAGTCCACAAAGTATACAATTCTCCAAGTCATCCAACTTAAATCTTTCTATTTCCTCATCAAGTACACCATACTCATTTTTTAACTTTATCATGTACTCATTTCTCGGAGCACGTGCAGTAAGAAGCGTAATTATTGTTTTTCTCATACTCATTATTTTTTCTGATTTAGTAAGTACCTCTACTTCCTTTGTTATTGGATATAAGCATGAAGTTACAACTTTTGCCCAACCTCTGTCAATAACTTCTACAATACATAGTCTGCAACTACCTTGACCTGGAAGTGCATCACTATCGCAAAGAGTGGGTATAGCAATTCCATTTCTTTTACAAACACTAAGTATATACTCTCCCTTCTCAGCTTCATATTGTTTACCATCTATCGTTATTTTCATGATGTCACCCCCTATTTAACCATTACTGCATTAAATTTGCAGTTATTTATACAATTTCCACACTTAGTACATTTATCTAGATTAATTATATGTGCCTTTTTAATTTCTCCCGTTATCGCATCAGAAGGACAATTCTTCTTACAGAGGCCACAACCAATACATTTATCTGTATCAATATAAAAAGTGGTTAGTTCTTTACATACGCCTGCAGAACATCTTTTATCCCTTATATGCTCATCAAATTCATTTCTAAAATACTTTATTGCAGATAAAATAGGATTTGGCGCACTTTTTCCAAGTCCACATAGCGAAGCTTCCAAAACCGTATCGGATATTTTAATGATTCTTTCAATATCCCCTTCTCTTCCACGTCCTTCGCATATATCATTAAGTATCTCCAGCATCCTTCTTATCCCTTCTCTACAAGGTGTGCATTTTCCACAGGATTCCTCAGAAAGAAAATTCAAATAATACTTAGCTACATCAACCATACAGTTTCGCTCGTCCATAACAATCATACCACCAGAACCCATAATGGCATCTGCCTTAGCAAGAGATTCATAGTCCACTTTTAAATCAAGATACTGCTCGGGTATGCAGGCTCCTGATGGTCCACCTATTTGAACGGCCTTAAACTTTTTGTTACCTATTACTCCTCCACCTATGTCATATATTAGTTCCCTTAGAGTAGTACCCATTGGGACTTCTACAAGCCCTGTATTTTTAACCTTACCAACCAATGAAAATACTTTAGTTCCTTTACTGTTTTCAGTACCAATAGAGCTATACCACTCTCCACCTTTTAGAATTATTTCTGGTATATTTGCCCATGTCTCTACATTATTTAATATGGTAGGTTGTCCCCATAATCCTTTTTCAACAGAGTGTATATATTTGGCTCTAGGTTCTCCAACTTTACCTTCAATAGATGCCATAAGTGCTGTAGACTCTCCGCATACAAAAGCACCTCCACCTCTGACAATATCAATATCAAAATCAAAACCACTACCCATTATGTTTTTGCCAAGGTATCCTAAACTTCTTGCTTGTTCAATCATCTTTGATATGTTTGTTATAGCAAGATTGTATTCATCCCTTATGTACGCAAAACCACTATGAGAATTAATAGCATAGGCGCATATTGTCATAGCCTCTATTACATTACCAGGGTCTCCCTCCAGAATGCTTCTATCCATAAAAGCACCAGGATCACCTTCATCTCCGTTACATACCACATATTTAGGAAAACTGTCTATTTTTTCGCACTGACTCCACTTTCTACCAGTTAGAAAACCAGCACCACCTCTTCCTCTAAGACCAGATTTTGAAACCTCTTCTATTATATTTTTCTTAGGTACATCAAAGATTGCTTTTCTTAGAGCCTTAAAGCCTCCTCTTTTAATATAATCATCAATGCTTGTAGGATCTATTTCTCCAATATTTCTTAAGGCAATTTTCATCTGCCTCTTATAGAATTCACTTTCCTTATGGGATTTAACTTTTTTACCCAATGATAGGTCAAAGTAGAGAAGCCTATCAATTACCTCTCCCTTTATTATAGTTTTCTCAATAATTTCCTCTATGTCCTTCTCCTTCACTTTAAAATAGGAGATATCATCAGGCATAATCTTTACAATTGGTCCCTTTTCACAAAGTCCATTGCACCCCGTTGGTTTTATATAAGTTTCTACTGCTATGGGTGCACCTATATCTTCAATTTTTTTCTTTAAAGTCTCATATATTTCTTTGCTACCATTAGCGAGGCATCCTGTACCACAGCATACATAAATTATTCTTTTATCCTTATTAACACTATTCATCAATTTCACCCCCATATTGATTAAGAATATCTCTAATCATATTTGGAGTAACCTTGCCATAATATTTATCATTCACAACCATTACAGGTGCAATTGCACAAGAACCTAAACAATTTACAGTCTGAAGTGAAAATTTTCTATTTTCAGTTGTTTCTCCTGGCATGATATGGAGATAATTTTGTATTTGTTCTAGTACCCCAACTGAACCTCGTACATGACAAGCCGTACCATCGCATACTGTTATTATGTTTTCTCCTTTTGGAACAAGACTTAAAGCTTTATAAAATGTAGCCATACCATATAGCTTGCTTAGAGGAATACTCAGATAATCTGAAACTTTATTAAGGGCTTCTCTTGGAATATACTTATATTCCTTTTGTATATCCTGAAGAATTGCTAATGTATACCTCTGCTCCTTTGAATGTCTATTTAAAATTTCATCTACATGTGATAAATCCACAAATACCTCAGATGTAACCATAAAATTCTCACCTTCTACTAATATTTTTCCCGTTTAGCCTCCTGCCACTACAGGAAATATGGATATTTCATCATTTTCAGTAATTTCTGTTTTAATGCCATTTAAATGTATAATATGTCTTCCATTAACTAATATAATAATTTCATCACTTAACTGGGAATTTTTAAATAATGTTTGTCTTAGATTTTTACCATATTTATCACTTAATAAGTTTAAAAGTTCCAATACTGTATTACATCCACTTATTTCTACTTCTTTAGTTTTTGTATAATCCCTTATATACGCAAAAAATTTAACCTTCATTATCACACCTCATATTTACAAACTATAAACCTATTAAATTAGCATGCAAAATCTTAAATAATGCATGCTAACTTTATTTAATAAACTATAGACAATTCTTTAATCTTTGCCTCTGTTGGAATACTTTCTTTGTCCCAACCACGTAGTGAATAATACTCACCTAGCATAGTATCCAGTTCTACAACCATGCCTTTCCCTGGTCCCTCTGGTAGTGGTTCTTTAAGTAATCTTTCAGGTAATGTGTCATCGGCCTTTGTAAACCCAGCTTTCAAATTGAAAAGCTTCTCTAAATTCCATATTCTTTCTCCCGCCCTTAAAATCTCTTCATCTGTATAATCGTAACCTATAGCTGTTCTAATCATTGCAGAGATTTCGGGAAGTCCAATAGCAAAAGTTGTAAATAAACATATTCCCGCCGAATCCACTACTGCAGTAAGGTCTTGAAAAATAATTAACCACTGAGCTTTATCAGTTGTTACAAGTGGATCAAGTTTTTGAGGTAGCCCAAGTATTTCAGGTGATATCATATAGCCTCTTACATGGCATGCCCCTCTGTTGGATGTTGCAAATCCAAGCCCTATACCTTGAATTGCTCTTGCATCATAGGCTGACATCTCCTGTTTTTTAACAGACATAGAAAGTTCACTATGACCATAAGACTCAGCAAGCCTATAAGAACCCTCTGCAAGTTTGTCACCAAATCCTTCTCTTTTTGCAGTCTTCAGTGTAAAGTTCACTACTGCCTCTGCATCTCCAAATTTAAGTTCTCCACCTAATTCATCCTTTGTAATTAAGCCTTTATCATAAAGTTCCATTGCACATGCTATTGTTGAGCCAAGAGTTATAGGATCCAGTCCATACTCATTACATATAAAATTAGCCTTGCAAACTGCATCCAGCTCTTTAACCCCACAATCTGCTCCAAAGGACCAACCTGCCTCATATTCAGGACCTTCACCAGAACTTTTGAATTTTCCATCTTTAATTTTAGTTAAACGTCCACATCCAATTGAGCAAGCAAAGCAACCTTTAGCTTTAACTAAATATTTTTCAGTAAGTGCTTCCCCGCTTATCTCCTCCGCATTTTCGAATACTCCTCCATCTCTCCAGTTTCTAGTTGGAAGTCCCCCTGATTGATTTAATATGTTAACAAGTATTTGACTACCATAAGTGGGTAATCCCACACCTGTTACTGGATTAGCTTTAATCTTAGCCCTTGCATCTGTGCAGGCAGCCATGAATTCTGCTGGTTTTGCCACTTCTACAGTGCCTGTACCTCTAACTACCACAGCCTTGAGATTTTTAGAACCCATAACAGCACCAAGCCCTGATCTTCCTGCAGCTCTATGTTTATCATTCATAACTGTAGCAAAGAGTACAAGTTTTTCTCCTGCAGGTCCAATGCAAGCTACCCTTGCATTTAGATCCGTTTCCTTAAGCACATCATCTGTAGTTTCAAAAACAGTTTTACCCCATAGATGCTCTGCACTTCTAAGTTCCACATTATCATTATTAACATATAAATAAACGGGTTTTTCAGATTTACCTTCAAATATTATTCCATCATACCCTGCAAATTTAAGTTCAGGTCCAAAATGCCCCCCTGAATTTGATGCTCCTATAGTTCCAGTAAGTGGTGCCTTTGCTACCACCTCATATCGTCCTGCAGATGCTCCGAAAGTTCCAGTAAGTGGTCCTGTAATAAATATCAGTTTATTTTCTGGGCTAAAAGGTTTCACAGTAGGTTCAACTTCATCCATAAATATCTTTGTTCCAAGTCCCCTTCCACCAATGTAGAGTTTAGCATCCTCCATGTTCAGATTTTCTATATTTATATCACCATTTGATAAATTT
The DNA here is from genome assembly GCF_050717535.1 of Clostridium sp. Classification (GTDB taxonomy): domain Bacteria; phylum Bacillota; class Clostridia; order Clostridiales; family Clostridiaceae; genus Clostridium_AD. The sequence continues at coordinate 60,640 of NZ_JBOITM010000074.1, read as the reverse complement.
ACTCTCAAAATTTTTCCCATCCATCCAAACATTATTTATCCACCTCCGCTAATAAATCTCTGAATTTATCTGCAACTAACTTTTTCTTATTAAGTTCATAGGGACTCGCCTCTCTAAACTCTATTGCTCCTGAAGGGCAAAATTCTGCACACTTCGGATTACCATCACATAAATCACATTTAACTAATACTTTTTTTTCTGCATTAAAACTCATATTTCCAAATGGACAAGCACTAATACAAAGCTTACAACCTATACATTTATCCTGATTAACTACTACGGTATCGTTTTCATTCTTAGTAATAGCTCCCACTACACATACCTTCATACAGTATGGATCTTCACACTGAAGACACATTACTGGCACAGATATCATTGCTTCATCATACTGAAAAACTGATACTGCTGAATTTTGTGGATTAAATGCATTTGTCTTTGCAAATGAACAAGCCATTTCGCAGGTTCTGCAACCGGTGCATTTTTCTGGTGAAATTATTAATTGTTTTGCCATTTTTTTGCTGGATATCTTGCACGCAAGATTCCAACTCACACCTCCTTATTTTTAAAAATAAAAAGAGTCCATATTCAAAAGGCATAAATATCCTTTTGAATATGAACTCCTTCGCACAATGGCAGATGCAGAAATCACTCTCTACACCCTAACGTCTTAAATACCTTACCCTTAAGGCTAAATAAGATTGGAGTACAAGATAATTTGTAACAAAACTAGTTAGAAATAGAATTGCTTATACAATATATATTTACACATTTAATCTAATATTCCTCTATTTTAGAAAATAAATATTACATAACTTATTCCTCCACTACAATTTCATCTCCAGCTTTGATATAACCCTCTTCTAGTACTTTGGCAAATATACCTTCTCTTGGCATTATACAATCTCCAACTAGTTTCATAATTTCGCAACCTTTATGACATTCCTTTCCTATCTGGGTTACCTCTAAAACTACTTCTCCAATTTTAAGCTTAGTCCCAACAGGTAGCTCATACAAAACTATTCCCTCTGTAGTAAGGTTTTCAGCAAACTTCCCTGAACATAATCCTTCTACTCCAGTAGCTCTCATTTTATCAATGCTCTCCTCACCAAGAAAACTTACCTGTCTATGCCAATTTCCTGCGTGTGCATCACCTACAATACCATGATCAATTTTAAAAAATCCACTTTCTATAGGGTGTTTTATTACCCCTTTCTTCTCACTTATATTTACAGCAGTTACCTTTGCCATTACAATCCCTTCCTTTCAAATATTCCTGATTTTCCACCACTTTTTTTGATAAGCATAATATTATTTATAACCATTCCCCTATCAATTGCCTTGCACATATCATAAATAGTTAGTGCTGCAACAGATACTGCAGTTAGTGCTTCCATTTCGATGCCTGTTTTTCCTACAGTCTTGGTGGTTGCGGTTATTTCAATTTTATTGTTTTCAAAATCAATATTAAAGCTAATGTCGCAACCTGATATCATTATTGCATGGCACATTGGTATTATTTGAGAAGTGCTTTTTGCACCCATAATTCCACCCACCTGGGCTACAGCTAGTACATCGCCTTTTGAAATAGCACCCTCTTTTATTCTTTCCAGAGTTTCTCTTTTCATAGAAATTGACCCAGTTGCTACAGCTGTTCTAGCAGTGTCAAGTTTTTCAGATACATCCACCATTTTGGCTCTTCCTTCATCATTTATATGAGTAAATTTCATTGTCGAACTCCTTTTTTTTGTTTATTTAGCCGCCTATTTGAGACATCACCTTAATACTCCTACTAACACTATCTTCCTTCAGATGATGTTCAAGTGGCTTATTATAAATTGCTGATTTTAATACCTCTGTAAGCTTTTCTTCATTATTTAGGTATTCTCTAAGGTTTATTTCTTCCTCTGAATGAAGACAAGGTTTAATTGTACCTGTGGAAGTAAGCCTTATTTTATTACAATCCGAGCAAAATTTACAACTTATAGGACTAATGAATCCTATTTTCCCTTTTGCCCCAGCTAACTTGTACAACTCCGCAGTGCTGCTTTTAGGAGTCTTTATTTGTGTTAACTCAGGATGGAGCTTTAATATTTCCATAAAGCTTATCTTACTTTTTTCATAAATTTTAATACCTTCACCTATAGGCATAAGCTCTATAAACCTTATTTCTACTGGCAACTCTCGAGTTAAGTTTAAAAAATCCTCAAACTCTGTATCATTAATACCTCTCATTAATACTGTATTTATTTTTACAGGTTTTATCCCAAGGGATAAACACTTATAGATGCTTTCCATTACTTTATCTAGACTTCCTATCCTTGTTATACGTTTATATTTTTCACTATCAAGGGTATCAAGGCTAATATTAACTCTATTAAGTCCTGCTTTTTTTAAATCCTCTGCCATATCAGAAAGCAAAATACCATTTGTAGTTATAGAAATATCATCTATTCCTGGTAGTTTGGAAGTTTCATATATTAACTTGTCTATATTTTTCATAACTAGAGGTTCTCCACCAGTATATCTTATTTTATTAATACCTAATGTGGTAGCTACCTTTACAATTTTCAGAGTATCTTCAAAACGCAGAATATCCTCATGTCTTAGACTTTTAACTCCTTCTTCTGGCATGCAATATATACATCTTAAATTACATCTATCAGTTACTGATACTCTTAAATAATTGATGTTTCTTCCATTACTATCCCTCACAAAATCCCCTCCTAAATTTCAATTATTTCACCTATTTCTGAATAATCATAGCCTCCAAGTTTATCAAGTTCTCTTTTAAAATCATCGCCTCTAATTACTTTTATAAATTCGCGTATCATATTTGTATTTAGAACCTCAACAGGCACAGCAAAATCATATTCTTCATTTCCAAGTTTTATAAAATCAAGGTCCATGAGCTTTGCTGCAGAATAAACTCCAAGTCCACAATCTGCATCCCCTGCAGCAACTACAGCTGCAACAGCAATGTGAGTGAATTCCTCTCTTTCATAGCCATATATATCTTTTGAATTAATATCAATTTTCTTTAGGTTATAATCTAAAAATAACCTAGTACCTGAACCTCTTTGCCTATTAACAAATTTTCTACCCTTTATAGCTATATCTGAAAGTGATTTAATATTTAATGGGTTTCCTTTAGGCACTATTATTCCCTGAATTCTTTTAACACCTTTAATTAATGCCATAGGTTTATACCCTAAATATTTTTTAAGATACGATATATTATAGCTTCCATCCTCCATGTCAAGTAAATGAATCGGAGCTATATGGGTTTCTGAGCCTTTCAATGCCATTATGCCTCCCATGCTTCCAACATGAGCAGATGAAAGAAAATAGTTGGCGTTTTTAATATGGAAAAGATCAGAAATTATATCTACTATTGGGTCATGACTTCCAATGCATACAAGAGTATTTTTAATTTCATCCTGGCTTCTTAAAAGCTTAACATTTACTTTAGTTCCCACTTCATATCCTTCTATATTTTGTGGAATTTCTAATACCCCATCTGCCCTAACTAAAGACATTGTTGTTCCAGCCCCACGACCTATAGGTGTAGCAATATATTTTCCAGAAACAAAACCAATCTTAACTCTAACAAACTCTAAATATTTTAGTGTTGACATGGTCCGTCTAGTAAGCATAGCCTCAATAGTTTTTTTCTCTTCATTATTTATCCCTTGATAAGTACGGACTATATTTTTACAGATATTCTCCATTACAAAATAAGCAGACACAGGAAATCCCGGTATACCAATAACAGGCTTTCCTTCTATACTCCCTAGAATAACAGGTTTACCCGGCTTTATAGCTACTCCATGTACATAAACTTCACCGAGTTCCTCTATTACCTTACATGTAAAATCCTCCCTACCAGCTGAAGAACCTGCGCTTATAAGTATAATATCGCACTTGTCTACTGCACTTTTCACAGCATCTTTAATAAGTGAATAATCATCTATTACTATATCAAATCTTAGAGGTATTCCTCCCCACTCCTTAACTTGCGCAGAAAATACTCTTGAGTTAAACTCAATTATGTCTCCAACCACAAGGTCACCACCGGGCTCCACCATCTCAGTTCCAGTTGGTATTATTCCAACCACTGGTCTTTTATACACCGAAATTTCATTTACTCCTCCGGCTATAATAGATGCTATATCAACTGGCCTAATTAAATGCTTTGATGGAATAATAAGTTGTGTCTGAACAATGTCTTCCCCAATAGTTCTAATATGCTGCCAAGGGGTAGCGCTCTTATAAATAGCTATTTTTCCCTTTTCTACATTTATCAAATCCTCTACCATAATTACGCAATCATATTCTTTCGGTATAGGATCTCCAGTATCTACCACTAAATAGTCGATCCCTTCCTCGAGTTTAATATGACTTCTATCTGTTGCACCATAAGTTTTTGTACTTATCGTTGCAATCCCATCCATGGCTGAACTATTATAAAAAGGCGAGGATATTTCCGCAAAAATTGGCAAGTATGAAACTCTTCCTGCAGCATCCCAAGTAACAACATACTCTACTTCACTCTTTATAGGAAGTAATTTGTTAAAATATAAATCAATTGCCTCTTTTAAATCCATATTTGATAAAAAAACCTCTTGAGCCAATACTCTCATCCCCTTTGTCCATATAGTTAATCATTTTATTTATAATCTGTAAACTTGTACTATTTGCCCTTCCTTTAAACCTTCTACGTTCTTATCTATAACAACATATCCCCAGGCCTTTGAAAATACTGATATTAACCCAGATTTACCAAACACAGGTTTTGCAACCACCATATTTTCTATTGTTTCAAGCTCTACAGGTAAATATTCCTCGCGGCCCTTAGCACTATGGTAGTTTATACTTATTACTGCATCTGTTCCATAGATTTTTTCGCTTTGAGATGTTAATCCATATAAATATTCTTTAACAAGTACCTTATATACAATGGAGCACGCAAGTGGATGTCCTGGCAGTCCAAATATTATTTTTTCACCATGTTTTCCTATTATAGTTGGTTTCCCAGGTTTTACTGCTATACCATGTACCAAAACCTCTCCATCGTCGTAGGACGATATCACCTTTAAGGTCTGATCCTTCTTACCTACGGAACTTCCTCCTGAAATCAATACCATATCACATTCATTAAAAGCTCTATCAACTGTATTCTTTAAATCATTATATTCATCTTTAATAATTCCATAACTTACTGGCTGCATTCCATCCTCAAGAAGCAAGGACCAAATCAGATTTGTATTTATGTCTCTCACCTGTCCTATAGATGGTTTTTCTTCACAAGGCACTACTTCATCACCAGTTGAAATAATAGCAACCCTCGGTCTTTTATAAACTGTTACCTCTGAAATTCCTATACTTGCAAGGACGCCTATCTCATAGGGTCTTAACTTATCACCTTTTTTAATAACAATATCCCCAGCATTTATATCTTCACCAACTTGTATTACATTATCTCCCATAGCTGCAGGTGAATAAATTAGTATTGTATCCTCATCCATCCCATGGCTATACTCAATCATCACAACACTATCTGCGGAACCCGGAAGCATTCCTCCTGTTGGCACATACATACACTCACCCAAAGCTATATCTGAGGGTGGTACCTTTCCCATTAAAACCTCACCTTTTAGGAAAAGCATAGCCGGCATCGCTTCACTAGCTCCGTTTACATCTCTTGAATTCACTGCATAACCGTCTACTGTTGACCTTTTGAATTCAGGTATATTACATTCTGCTTTTATATCACTAAAACTAATTCTAGAAGCACTTTGCAAAATATTGATTTTTTCACATCCAAGTGCATACGTAAACGAACTATCTATTATTTCTTTAGCCTCTTTTACAGATACCACATTAAAAAGTTCCATTGTCATTCCCCCTAGTGCCTGCGTTAGTTTTCTAATTTTAGCAAATTAATTTAGTTGTAGTAGTGGTTATTCACTAGCACTTTTGCTACTTGATAGCGCTCGCTACTTGCTAGCGCTCGCTACTTGCTAGCGCACGTTACTTGGTAGCGCACTCGCTAGCCTCGCCTTTCAATATATCAATTCCGTGTGGAATTGCAGATAATACAAACCCTAGATTTTCTACAGCAGCTTTAGGGCTACCGGGAAGATTAATAATTAAAGTCTTTCCACGAATTCCTGCAATACTTCTTGAAAGCACTGCTTTTGGTGTAATTTGAAGTGATTTCATTCTCATAGCCTCGCCAATACCAGGCACATATTTTTCAATTACATTTTGAGTAGCTTCTGGAGTGACATCTCTTTGTGAAAACCCTGTTCCCCCATTAGTTAAAACTAAATCCACCTTAAGTTCATCACATAAATAAATAAGTTCTCTTTCTATTTCTCGAATTTCATCAGGAATCATTTTATAATAGCTTATAATAAATCCCTTATCTTCTAATTCACTTGTAATTGCAGGACCTGTACCATCTATTCTTTCTCCTCGAAAGCCCTTATCACTCATGGTCAATATTGCTGTTTTTATCATTGTCATCACTCCTTTTTAAAAGTTGTCTTAGCAATTTATGCTCTGGAAAATTAAGAACCTTATGTTTTTCTCCCTGTTCAATAATTCTACCCTTGTCTAAAAATATAACAAAATCAGCTACTCTCTCAGCTTGCATTAAGTCATGAGTGACTAAAATAACACTTCTCTTTCCTTTAGCCATAGCTTTTATAAGTTTTTCAGCTCTTAGCGTACTTTCAATATCCATACTGGCAGTAGGTTCATCCAAAAAAGTCATCTTGGTTTGCAAAATAGCTGTTCTAAGTAGGGACACCTTTGCTTGTTCTCCACCCGATAACTCTCTAGTATTTTTATTAAGCAAGTCATCTATTTCAAAGCAGTTCACATAGTGGCTTATTCTTTCCTCAATTGCATCTTTACCGAATTTTCTGAATTTAAGTCCCATTATTATATTTTCAATTACTGAAGAATTGAATAAATATGGACTTTGAAGCATAACTGATATATCTCTTTTTACAAATTCGCCAAATGCTTTATTGTCATATAATACAGTTCCCCTTGTAAACGCCTCAATACCTGAGGCACATTGCAAAAGTGTAGTCTTTCCACTACCATTTAAACCAAGCAATGCATAAACATAGCCTTGTTTAAAATTTAGTTCATCTATATTTAATACTTCTTTTCCATTATACTCTTTACATACATCTATCAATTTAATATTCATACCCTATCACCTATTTTTCATCTATCTTACTAAGTCCATGCAAAATAAAATTAACCATAAATGCAACAAAAAGCAATATAATCCCTATAGTAATAGCCTCAGAAAATTTGCCTTGACCAGTTTCCAGCGCTATATATGTAGTCATTACCCTTGTATCACCTTTTATATTTCCACCTACCATCATCACTGCACCAACCTCAGAAATTGCCCTTCCAAAACCAACAGCAACAACAGAAAAAAGTTGAGCTTTGCATTCTCTTATTATTAAAAGTAGAGTTTCTCTATTTCCTGCACCTAAAGAAATACAATTTTTCTTAATTTCCCTTCCACGACCTCCTATTGCTGAAACAGTAAGCCCAAATACTATTGGAAATACCAGAAGACTCTGAGCTATAATCATTGCCGCAGGAGTATATAACAGTTCAAAATGTCCTAACGGTCCCTTTCTTGAAAGTAATAGATAAACCACCAGTCCCATTAGCACTGGTGGAATACTCATAGAAGTTTCAGATATTCTCACAATATATTTTTTCATCCTAAAATCTTTTAAGGCAAGAGGTATTGCTAGTAACATCCCTGCCATTGATGCTATTAATGTGGCTGTAATTGAAACAAACAAGGATAATAAAACTATATGTGCAACTTCTCCATAATAACTCATAAAATCACCTATTTTTTCGCATTAGTTCTAATTACATTAGTGCTAATTTGCATTAGTCCTAATTTGCATTAGGTACAAATAAAGGCATGCCATATTTCTCCTTGCCATATTCACCTATAAGCTTTTGTCCTTTATCAGAAAGCATCCAATCAATAAATTCGTTTTCTTCTTCTACTTTAATTTTATTCTTGCTATCATCCATTCTTAATAAAGCATACTGATTTAATAAATCTGTACCCTTTTCAGTAACAATATCCAAATCTAATGTAGCCTTCATATTTAAATATGTAGCCCTGTCAGTCAATGTATAAGCTTTTTTCTCAGATGCCATTGTAAGTACTGCTCCCATGCCTTTTCCTGCTGATATATACCATTTTCCAGTAGGTGTTATTCCTGCAGCCTTCCATATAGAAAGTTCTTTTGTATTAGTACCTGATTTATCTCCTCTAGATATAAATTTTGCTTCACTGCTACTAAGTAATTTTAATGCAGCTGTTGCATCTTTTGGAGCTTTCTCTTTAAGTTTTGCAGGGTCATCTTTTGGTCCTACTATTACAAAGTCATTATACATCACTTCAAGCCTTTCTGTAGCAAATCCATCTTTAACAAATTGAAGTTCTTGAGACTTTGCATGCACAAGCAATGCATCTGCATCTCCACGCTTGGCAACCTCTATTGCTTCTCCTGTTCCTTTAGCAAGTACCTTAACTGTAATACCTGTATCTGCTTTAAATAAGGGCAGCAAATAATCCAAAAGCCCTGAATCTTGAGTACTTGTTGTGGTTGCAAGAACCATAGACCTCTCTTCTTTTGAACATGCTGTTATAGCAAAAGCCATAACAATACAAAGTGATATTACTAATAAATTCTTGAAACGACGTTTAATTTTAAATATTGACATAAAAAAATCCCCCTTTATATTTTTGTATATAAAAGAGAATGACAATTAAGCATCCCCCTTTTCAAATGGAAGGCTAAATCGTTTTCAATTTAACCCTAACGGTCATAATTCCATAGCATCCCTTAGGAAATATGACTCGGAGAACAAATGATAAAATTTTTATACCAATAATATATCATAAATTGCTTATAATGAAAAGGACATATGCCCTTAACCCATAAACATACGATTTTGGTCAATATGTTTACTAATAAAAAAGAACCCTATTACTAGAATTCTTTTTTCACCTAAGTTATAGGTTTCTTTTATCCTCTTCTACCAATTTTATTCCCTCATAATCAATGTGTATTTTATCCTCACGAACCACTCTTACACTATTATTATATTTAGCGCTAATACTTCCACCTTTTAAGAAGGCTTCTTTTTCTTCATACTTTATTAAACCTAATCTTTTTAATTTTACTAAATGATAAGCAAATTCTTGTTTCCTGTCTTTTGGGTCTTGCTCATCTAATTTATAATTTTGAATTTCAAATGACATTCCTGGCGACATATCAGCATCATAAATATCCATCACTATTTGATTTTCTAGTTTGCTTAATTCCATCTAAAACGCTCCCTTATAATATAAAATAGTATATATTACATATATTCAAGATTTTTTGGTAAATTCCTCCTAATATTATATATTTATTTTAATTATGCTTATAAATGAGATTATTTTTTTAATATGGGCATTAATTGCTGTATGAATTATTATTTATTAGATTTACTTAATCATATTTTTAGCATTTATTACTTTATTATTTATATAAAACACTAAAAGAAGCGGCAATCCGCTTCTTTTTCTATTAGTTTTATAGACAAACAAATCTACTTCAAATCCGCCCAATTAGCAGGATATGTTACAAACATAAACTTTGCATAGTTTGGAACACTAAATTGAATTTTTGAATTTTTAGGAATTAAGATTATTTCCCCTTTATTGGCTACAACTTTTCTTCCATCAATGATTACTTCTAAAGTTCCCTCTATAACATAATCTATTTCGTCATAATTTAATGTCCAGTCAAAGGTTGTCTCTTTCATCTCCATAAGACCGCATCCAAGTCTTGGGCTTTCTTCTAATGTTACAACATCAGTTAAAAGTACATCGTCTCCCTCTTTGCCTGTATCAAACTTACCCATTTTTACAGTGTCTAATTTTATTGACATTATACCACTAGGATCTACTTGTTTTTCAAATCCGCATTTATCTTTAGATAAACTTTCAGTTATTATTTTTCTCACCATGTCTTCAATTAATTTTGCATCTATATTTTCCAATTTAATTCCTCCATTCATTGTTATTTTGCTTCAATAGCCATGTCTTTTTTATTTCTTTTAAGTATAAAACAAGCGAGTGCAACTGCTGTAATTCCACCAATTAATTTTGCAACTATCATGGGGAATATCATTCCTTTTTCTACTCCTGCAACAAAACCTAAATGATCTCCAAATACAAAGGACGCACTAACTGCAAACGCAACGTTAATTATCTTACCTCTATCATCCATATCCTTCATCATTCCAAACATTGGTATATTATTTGCAAGACTTGCCACCATACCTGCTGCTGAAATATCATTCATACCTAACAATGAACCAAGTTTCATAAGAGGTTTTTTAAATACTTTTGTTATAACAAAAACCATTGGGAAGGCTCCTGCTAAGACTATGGCAATAGAACCTACTATAGCGATACCATCTGATAATGGTGCCATGCCAGGAATAACAACCAATCCTGTTAAAGTTTCTACTATTATAGCTGCAAGACCTATTGTTATTACCACAACTACTCCTTTTCCAAAAACACTAAAGCCTTTTATCATTTTTTCAGGAATTCTCCACAAGCCTATAGCTAAAAGCGCTGCAACTATTATTATTGGAATAAGATTTTTAAGGACCATTATTACTCCAAATCCAGCTACAATTCCTCCTATAAATGCTCCTATAGGAATTGTTATTATTCCTGCAAGTACTCCTGTTGCTAAGAATTTATGGTCTTCTTTTCTAATTATTCCAAGAGCAACTGGTATAGTAAATACAATAGTTGGTCCCATCATAGATCCTATAATTACCCCCGAGAAACTCGCTGCTTGAGCTGTTTGTGCAAGTTCTTTTGCAAGAGGGTATCCTCCCATATCACAAGCAAGTAAAGTAGTAGCAAACATAGATGGATCTGCACCGAGTGCAGTATAAATTGGTACTATTACAGGTTTTAGTACACTTGCAAGTACTGGTGCTAAACAAACTACACCAACCATGGCTATAGTTAATGAACCCATTGCCATAAAGCCCTCTTCAAATTGCTCTCCTAGACCAAATTTGTTTCCTATGCACTTATCTATTGCACCTAAAACCATAAAAATAACCATTATGTATATAATAATTTCATTTATTCCCATGTTTATATCCCCTTCTTATATATATTTTTGGAGGTAAATATTACTTTTATATCTTTTCTACATTATTTTGCCTATTAATTACAAACTGTTTATTAGTTCCTCAGATGGTGATGGGATTACTATGCTATAGACTATTTTTTTCTCTTCAACCACGCTTAGAGCTTCTTTTACTGCTTCTTTAACAGAACTTACATCACCATAAATAACAAAATATGATTTTCCACCTATAGCCATACCTAGGCTTAGCTTGAAAAGCTTTACCTCTGCTGCTTTAAGTGCCTTATCTAAAATAAATAATCCTGACACTACATTAGTAGTTTCCACTACCCCTATAGCACCCTTAGGCTCTACACTAATTTTATTTTTTAATGATTGTATAATGTCCTTATGCACATTTGGAAGTAGAAAACTGCCTATCAAAAACCCTGTACTTTCCTCTTTGCCCTTATTCAAGGCTTCTTCAACAGCTCCTACTTCTCCTGTCATAAGTATCGTATATTTCCCTGGACAAATAGTTTTACATAATAACAATTCTACCTGTGCAGCTTTTAAAACTACATCTGCTATCTCTATTCCCTTTGCTATACTTCTAAATTCCAACATTCCTAAAGTCTTAATCATAGATTCACTCCAAATAAATTTATTTATAGGGCAGCCGTTTTGCTATTTCAGAAATTCTGCATCAACTTCTAAACTATCTATTATCCCTACAATAACAGCATCCACAGGTACATCTTTTATATGAAGTGATGCCCTCGCAGAGCTACCTTTAGTAACTAATACATTGTCTCCTATACCCGCGCCTACTATATCTGCAGCAACAAAATTCGTGCTATCTTGTCCAGTTGACGATTTAGATGGTTCTATCACCAAAAATTTTAGTCCATTTAATTTTTCATCTTTTCTTGTAGCCCAAACATTTCCTATAACTTTCCCAATAATCATTAACTGTCCCCTTTGTTTTTATTTGTGAACTATTCTATTTATCCCTTTACCTGTTGAAATGTTTCAAAATAATTCTATACTCTATTTATCTTTAATTGTTTTATTCTTATAAAGTCTTGAGCAAGTGGGGTTAATATAACTTTTTTAATTAAGTTTACTTCCTTTATTCCATTCATATATAATTTTTTAAGGTCTGATTCTGTAATAAGTCTTTTATTGTTTATTTCTATTACTTGATTAGATAATACTGAATCCTCTGAACGCACCGTCTTTGAACCTGATTCACTACTAGATGTCATGACTCCACCGCATGCAAAACTTGATCCTACTAAGCAATCCACTTGAGCTGATCCCTCACTGCAAGCTAAATCTGTTTCCATATACTTCAATAAATCACTTTCATTCACTAGAATAGCTCCATAAGACATGATTTTACATTCATATTGATTATATAGATTATATAATGCTTCATTAGCATTTCTAGAATATTTTCTATATTGTATTCCCTCTTTTAACACATAAACTCTCTTGCCATTAAAGAAGGCCTCAACTACTAGCTCCTGCACCTTATCATTGCATAAACCAAGTGCCATGGATGATAATCCTTTATTACATAAATTTGTAACTATTATATGCTCATAGTTTTTCAAATTTATATCTTCATTATTATAAGCATGAACCTCATATTTATCCTGTACAAGCTCCTTGACCGCTGTTAATTCTTCACTACAGGAACTTATTACTAACACCTTTTTTGTGTCCATTACAGTACTATTTTTACAGCTTGGAATTCGGTTCATAACTTCTCTCGTAATCAGATCCACTAATATTTCAATATCCAATTAAATCACTTCCTTCTTATATAAAGGTTTTATTTCATAATTCTTGCAGTAGAGCTTTTAATATATCCACAGGCATTTGCTTCATCATAATCAATGTGCATTGTTGTTTTGTACTCTTTGTCTACCCTAATTACAACATCATCAAAAATCAATGGTCTTTCTCCAGATACCTGGGCCTTTACTAGTTCTTTATCACAAACCTTAAAGATTTTTGCATCTTCTGGTGTTAAATGTATGTGACGTTTGGCAACAATTAAACCCTCTTTAATTGTTAGAGAGGCATTTTCTGTAGTTATTGTTATACCTGCAGAACCTTCTAGTTTTCCTGACTCGCGAATTGGTGCTTTTACTCCTAAAATAAGTGCATCTGTCTTAGATATTTCCACCTGTGTCTTACTTCTTTCTGGTCCAAGCACAATTACATTTTTAATTGTTCCTTTAGGTCCAGTTATACTAACTCTTTCATTGCAGCTATATTGGCCTGGTTGTGATAAATCCTTTGCCTTTGTTAATTTATAACCTTTTCCAAATAACAAATTAATACTTTCTCTTGAAAGGTGGACGTGTCTTCCTGATGCCTCAACGGTAATTCTTAATTTTTCATTTACTCTTTTTATGACCTCTTCTACAATATATTCAATGTTCATATCTGTCATACTTGCATCTCCTCTATTTAAATCACATCTCAGCTATTTATATTTTCCTGATAAAAACTTAAACATCATTATATACAAACAGCTACTTAACCTATTTAAATATCTCATAATATCATTTCTTGTTATCTCTCCATCAATGTCTTTAAATGCCTTGAATCCATATACTTCAACTTCCCTTATGTTACTTCTTATAGAATTAAGTGCAACAACTATTTCACCCATTTTATAACTGGGCATAAAATGCTCCATATTAAAGTACTTTTTAGGATTATGTGATATTTCTCTAAGATCATTCTCACTCATTCCAAGTAGAGAGAATTCAGGAAGTTCATCTTCTAATACTTCCGCCCTTAATATATTACGTACAAAATTTAGAATTTCCTCTAAATCCTTTATTACCCCTTCATTTTTAAGATTTGAAGCTAAAACTTGGGTCTCTAAAATTTTAGATTGAAGGCTATCAAGTCTTCCTCTAAACTCTATTCTTCTATGGTCCTTAGGTACTAATTTATTGCCATATAACTGTGTCATATGCTCTGGTTTTTCCTCTAAATATCCACCTTGAAGGCAAATTAGTTTTGGGAAAATCTTTCCCTCATCTTCTTTTTCGTTCATGGAATCACCTTGTTTCTTAGAACCTAGTGTATCAACAATTACAAGCTTAATATTTTTATCTTGTAGATATTGTTTTGCAGACGGTGTTATAATAACACCCTTAACTACTTCAAATTCTTTAATGTCTGTATTTTTAAGTTGTTTTCTTAGCTCACTTTCAGTTAACAAACTCATATAACTCACATCCCCTTAAGAAAGCCTTATATAAACATACTACCCGCCACAACCTTTTGATATGTGGGGATAGTATAATTTAAAATATTAAGCTTCTTCTACTTCTTCTTTTACTTTCGGAAGTATTGCATCTACTTCAGAATGTGGTCTTGGAATTACATGAACAGAAACTAATTCTCCTACTCTTTCTGCAGCTGCAGCTCCTGCATCAGTAGCTGCTTTAACAGCTCCAACATCGCCTCTAACCATTACAGTTACTAGTCCTGCACCAATTTGTTCTTTTCCTACTAATGTAACATTTGCTGCCTTCACCATTGCATCTGCTGCCTCTATTGCTGCTACTAGTCCTCTTGTTTCGATCATTCCTAATGCATTTGTACTTGCCATTTTATATTCCTCCTAAGATTTTATTAGTATATTTATATCAATTATTTTTATAATTGGCTTTTTAATTTTTCCATGATCTTTTCTACTATTAGATTTATAGAATCTTCATTTAAGTTTTCATTTTTACTATTAGAACTTGCAATGCTCTTTCTATCTACTATATCTTCTATTTCCCTTATTCCATAAACCAATCTTCTTATATTAAGCAAATTCATAGGTCCAATATTATCAGAAGTTGCACTTCCGCCAACTGCTCCACAGCCTAGTGTTAAAGCTGGTACAAGGCTAGTAGTAGCTCCTATTCCGCCAAGAGAACCTGGTGTATTAACTAATACTCTTGATACCGGTTTTTTAAGTGCGAACTCTCTAATTATATCTTCATTGTTTGAATGAATTATAAGAGTATGTCCAGCACCCTCATTGTTTAATATATCAATACATCTTGAGCAAGCTTTTTCCCAAGTTTCTTCACAATAAAAGGCTAAAATTGGGGCTAACTTTTCTCTTGAATATGGATATTTATGCCCTACATTTGTTTCCTGAGCAATAAGTACCCTAGCTCCAGATGGAACATTTAAGTTAGCCATTTTAGCTATAGCTTGCACACTTTTTCCCACTATTTGAGGGTTCATTGAACCATTGCTTCTAAGTATAAATCCGGAAAGTCTATCAGCTTCTTCTTTATTTAAGAAATAAGCTCCTTGCGCCTTAAGCTCTGAAATTACTTTATCTTTGGAACAAGCTTCAACTACTATAGATTGTTCTGAAGCACAGATAGTTCCATTATCAAAGGTCTTACTGTCTAAAATTCTCTTTACTGCTAGTGGAATATCTGCAGATTTTTCTATGAAAGCTGGTCCATTTCCTGGTCCTACTCCTATAGCTGGATTACCTGAACTATAAGCTGCTTTAACCATAGGTGTACCACCTGTTGCCAGTATTAATGAGATATCACTATTCTTCATTAACTCCTCTGTACCTTGCATTGTTGGTACAGACATACATGCGATAGCTCCTTCTGGTGCTCCTGCTGCCATTGCTGCCTGCGATATTATTCTCACAGTTTCCAATATACATTTTTTAGCCATTGGATGTGGTGAGAAAACTATAGAATTTCCTGCTTTTATAGCTATCATTGATTTATATATAGCTGTAGATGTAGGATTAGTTGATGGAATAAGTCCTGCAATTACTCCTACTGGAACTGCAACCTCAACTAATTTCTTATCACTATCTTCATTTATTATTCCTACAGTTTTTAAATCTTTTATATACTCATAAACTGATTTACTTGCAAAAGTGTTTTTAACAATTTTATCTTGCCATTTTCCAAAGCCTGTTTCTTCCTCTGCCATTTTGGCTAATTTTTCAGCATTATCAAAAGCTGAATCACAAATAGCTTTAACTATTTTATCGATTTGACCTTGACTCATTTCGCCAAGTTTTTTTTGTGCTAATTTTGCACTAGCTATAAGATCCCTTACTTCTTGAATTGACATTAAATCCTTATCCATTATTTAGTCCTCCTCTGATAGAACAGCATAATCTCATCTACAAGCCTATCTTTTTTAGCAAATTTTATTTGTTTCTTAGTCATAGTATCTAAGTTAAAACTTCTTGCTAAAGTTCTGAGGTCATTTACTTTCTTACTCTCTAAATCTTCTCTTAGGCTTGTACTATTTTCTTGTGTATTATCTTCGCGTTCTATCTCTTCAATCTTTTGTGATTTTTCCTCTTTATTTATCTTGTTTTCAATAATATCCCAAACTGATGTATCTGGTCTCGCAATCACATGAGATGCTAGTAAAACATTCAACTTAGCAAGGGCATCTTCAGCAGCCTCCACAGCTGCTTTAACTGAAGAAACATCACCTTCTAGTTTTACAGTTACAAGCCCACCTCTAACTATTTCACAACCTATGAGATTTACATTAGCTGACTTAAGTGCTACATCTGCAGCTTCTATGGCACCAAGATAGCCTTTTACCTCAATTAAGCCCAAGGCTCTTCTATTCATATATCTTACCTACTTTAATAATTTGTAGGATTTTCAGCTACAAATTGTACTGCTGCTGCAAAAGCATCACAAGCTGCTTTACAAGCTGATTGGCTTCCTGTTAGGAGTGCTCCACCAAAGTTAGTTTCGGATGGTGGTCCGTAAAAAGTCACCATTTCAACATCTGCTGCTTTTAGCGCTGCATCTAATGCATACATAGCTTCAAGGGGAGGTGCTATTAGGTAAGCTAGTGGCTCTCCTTCTTTAATGTTGGCACTCTTTGATAAATAGCTTCCTGTTCTTGATACACAGTGAGCAAAATATGGAATGGAATTATCTTCATTAGCACTTACAAAATTTGCACCGCTTTCAATGAAATCTATAGCACAATTAAGTCCACTTCTAACCTCTGCTGGACTTGGCCCAGCCATTATTCCTATAACTTCACCTGCAAGTTTAGTACTTGCATTTGCAGAACCTGCATACATTGATTTAGCATATACTATTTCTACCTCTGCTGATTTAGTCGCTTCATCTAAAGCAGTATAAGTAACATCATCTGTATCTGCTGTTATAATTCCTAAACTCTTATGATGTGGAGCTAAATTAAAAGCCTTTACCAAATCTGGACTAACATTTGATATTATTTTTACACCTAATACCTTTGCACGAATAGCTTCATTTTTCATGTGTTTTCCCTCCTAATTATAATTTTTTTACTATAATTTTAAATCTACTCCACTTGCTTTCTTTTCAAGCATTATTTTTATTATATCAGCCAAATGGGCTCCTGCCTCTACTGGAGGTGTACCACCACTATGGATATTAGATACAACTGTCCTTCTAGCTTCTGGCATATTTACAGTAGCTTTATATGCTATATAAGCACTCATACTTTCTGCTGTAACAAGGCCTGGTCTCTCCCCTATAAGTACACAAGTAACTTCAGCTTCTGTAGTTTCGGACACTACATCCATAGCCCCTACTCTACCATTTTTAAGGAAGAATGGTGTTCCTACAGAAATTCGAAAGCCCTCAAGGCCTTGAATCATAGCTGGAAGTACATCACGGATATTAGCTTCTATAGCAGCTGAGCTTAATCCATCTGATACATATATTTGTACTTGTGGTCTCATTTTGCAGTTATCTTTTATAGCTTTTATACCCTCTGAATTTATCTTTTTTCCTAGATCTGGTCTTGTTATATATTCATTTTTATCGACGCACTCTGTTTCAATAGAAAATAAATTCATTTCTTTTAAGAATTCCTCTGAAACATATGAGAAAACTGAATCTTGAGCTGCTGCATGATCGGCTCTAACTCTTAAAGCTGTTTCTGTTTTATACCTAGGACCGGCTCTCCAAATACCCAATCTTGCTGGAGTAGCTTGTTTCATTTTTAAATATCCCTTAGCATCTGCTGGATTTGGAACTAAAAGTTGACTTTTAATATCAACAGTTGTAATATCCTCGATAAATCCATCTTCAACCTCAACACTTGTATTATTTTCAACCTTTGCTGGAGCTTTTGCACCCTTAGATGTCATTTCTTGTAAAACCTGCTCCACTAATTTTTTTAATTCGTTTTCTGATACCATTATTTATTCCTCCCCTCATTATTTAAGAAATACAGATGCATCTCCTGCTTTTTCAGTTAATTTACCATTTTTTGTGAACCCCATTTTTTCCATCCAAACATCAAACTCTTTTATTGGTCTTAAGTTTAAAAGTTCTCTAAGTGTTGCTGTTTCATGGTATCCAGTAGACTGGTAATTAAGCATTATATCATCGCCATGAGGCAATCCCATAAAGTAGTTACATCCAGCTGCTGTAAGGAGAACCGATAAATTTTCTATATCATTTTGATCTGCCTTCATGTGGTTAGTGTAACAAGCATCCACTCCCATTGGAATTCCAGTTAATTTACCCATAAAATGATCCTCAAGTCCTGCTCTTATAACTTCCTTGCTATCATATAAATACTCGGGTCCTATAAATCCAACAACGGTATTTACTAAGAATGGGCTATATCTCTTAGCAAATCCATAACATCTTGCTTCCATTGTTAATTGGTCAACACCATAATGACTATCTGAAGATAATTCTGAGCCTTGTCCTGTCTCAAAATACATTACATTAGGACCTGATCCTGTTCCTTCTTTAAGTGCTAATTGTCTTGCTTCCTCAAGCATATCTGCAGTTATTCCAAAAGCTTCATTTCCTTTTTGAGAACCTGCTATACTTTGAAAAATCAAATCTGCAGGAGCTCCACGTCTTATAGCTTCCATTTGTGTTGTTACGTGCGCTAGTACACAATTTTGGGTAGGTATTTCCCATTTATTCTTAAATTCCTCAAAAGTTTTAAGAATTTTCATTACACTTTCAACGGAATCATCTACTGGGTTTAGCCCTATAACCGCATCACCAACACCATAAGTTAAACCTTCCATAAGAGATGCTAAGATACCCTGTATATTATCTGTAGTATGGTTAGGTTGAAGTCTTGCAGATAATGTTCCCTCAATTCCTATGGTTGTGTTACAATGTGCAGTAATTCTTATCTTTTTCGCTGCATAAATTAAATCTAAATTTGACATTAACTTAGTCACAGCAGCTACCATCTCACTAGTAAGACCGCGACTTGCTCTTTTAATATCCTCCTCAGAAGTATTTTCATCTAGTATCCACTCTCTAAAGTCAGATACTGTTAACTCTTTAATTTCAGCATATATTTTTTCATTAACGTCATCTTGGATTATTCTTGTAACCTCATCTATTTCATAAGGTACCGCTGGGCAATTTCTTAAATCCTCTAGTGTTAAATGACTTAAAACTACCTTAGCTGCTACTCTCTCCTCTGCAGATTCTGCTGCAACTCCTGCCAGCCTATCTCCTGATTTTTCTTCATTTGCCTTTGCCATAACTTCCATTATTGATTTAAAATCATACACTTTTCCAAATAACTTTGTTTTTAATATCAAGATAATTCACCCCTCTTATTTTTTATGAGTTAAATATTAGTGTTTTAATTATTACAGGCACAATTCTACCATTTGCTAGTGGCTTACCTATATCTATATAATCGCCATTTTCAACCTTTATAGTGTCAATACAAACAACTTGTTTTTTAAAATCCAGTTGCCTATATAAAGTTTGTCCAAGAACCTTTGCTATATCATTTTCTATTACTAAAATAGCAGGAAAATTTTCTTTTAAAATATCTTCCATACCTTCAATCAAGGCCTCACCTAGTTTTTGTATTTCTACAAAGCTAGGATTTAATTTTCCTTTTATAGCTATAGCCACAGGTTGAAGTTCATTTTCTAGTGTAAACCACTTAAGTTTTTCCTTAATAACCCTTACCATATTTTCATGACCTGAATTTTCATCTTCCTGCGAAAGCTTTAATATTGGAAGATTTTTAATAGGAAATTTATCTTCTGTATATGTTATAGTACTACCACTAATATCTGTGGTATGAGAACCAGCCCCTACCACTGTAGCTCTTATGGTCTCTATAGATTTTTTAACTACAAGTTTAGTACATAAACTGGAACGACTAATAGCTTGTCCAAGTAATATTCCTATATCTCCATACTTAAACATATCCTCAGTGTCCAGGTTATAAACATAATCGGCAACTCCTCCAGAGAAAGTAACATACTCTACTTTTATATCACTTTTAATTCCTTTATTGGTAAGTATTCTTTCATAGGAATTACTTTTTTCTCTTATATTCACACTTTCTTCTAAAAGTTTAACCATTTCATCCACTATAAGATTTAAATTATCTAATGAAGGTTTTTGACCTTCTTCTAATTCAATATGCTTTAACTTTGCCAATTCTTTAATCTTGTCTGCAATATATGTGATTTTCCCTGATGATTTATCAATTTTAATAAGTCTTCCACCTATGTCTAAGCATCCTGTATCTAAAAGCTTTCCTTCTTTAAAAACTGCTATATTAGTAGTTCCACCACCAACATCTAGGTTAACTACTGTGGAGTCTTCATCCTCTGAAATTTTATCTGCTCCTGCACCCTTTGCTGAAATTATTGATTCTAAATCAGGACCCGCAGTAGCTACAACAAAATCTCCTGCAAGTCCGCTTAATTTCTGCAAAACCTCATTAGCATTTTGCTTTCTAGCAGTTTCACCTGTTATTATAACCGCACCAGTTATAACATCTGAGGGAGATATTCCAGCCGCTTTATACTCTCTTTCTACTATTTCGCGGACTTTTTCGCCATCTATCTCCTTTTGAGATTTAAGTGGAGTGAAGTATATTTCACTTCTATATATAACTTCTTTATCCACAATGGATATTCTAGGTATAGCGAAACTTGAGGCTAAATTTTCTATGGTTAACTTGCTAAATACAAGTTGCGTTGTTGAAGTACCAATATCTATACCAACACTTAGAATTTCTTCTCTCATATCAATTCCTCTTTTCAAATGATATATAGATTTTGAGAAACACACTTAGGTAACAAAAAGGGCTTAAAGTTATTTATAAAAAATAACTTTAAGCCCCATTGCTTACCATAAAAACACTCCATTGTGTTTCTGTTATCCATATTAAATTATAAAAATATAATTTTTCATTAATCGTTAATTCTTAAAATCAAATAAAACCTTAGTTCCTTCTGAATCTGAAGCTATATTAATATTACCTTTTAACTTCTCCACAACTAAGCTATTTACTATGCTAAGTCCTAGGCTGTTTTTTCTAACATTATTTATATCAAAGCCTATACCATTGTCAACCACTACAATGCTAGAATATATTTTGCTTTTTTCTATTATAATATCTATGCTACCAGAAGGTTTATCTATAAAAGCATATTGCATTGAATTCTGAAGTAATTCATTTACTACAAGTGCTATTGAAGTTGCTTTATCAGAACTCACTTTAAAATTATTTCCTATTACATTTACATCAATATTTCTATTAGTTACATTAAAATATCTTATAGCATTGTTTTTAATATTAATAATAACTTCTTGTATATTTACTTCATCCAAACCTTCCTTAGATAATAATTCATGGGTAGTTGCTATACTTAAAATTCTATTCATACTTTCATTTAATGCATCTTTAGTCTGCTGATTATCACTTCTTCTTGCTTGAAGTCTAAGCAAACTTGCTATAGTCTGTAGATTATTTTTCACTCTGTGGTGAATTTCTTTAATAGCTACAGATTTTAAAATTAATTCCTTGTCTTTTTCTTTCATCATTGTTATGTCCCTAATCATAGTAACCAGTTTTAAATTTTTATTAGTTAATATTATTCTCTTAACTTTAAAAAACAATTTTCCTAAATGCACTTCACTTTCATTTGAATTAGATGAACTCATTACCTGCGCAAAATTAGTATCATCTAAAGCTAAATTATCATAATCCATGCCTATTAGGGTTTCTTTATAGCCAAGCTTTTTGTATAATAAATCGGCAATAGGATTTTTAAACCTAACTACACCTTCTTCATCAAAGATAATAACTGCTTCATCTAAGTGATCCACTATGTTATTTTCATTTTCTGTAGAAGATACTAAGGTATTTGCTAGCTGCTCATAGCCTTGTGCTAACATTTCCATATGTTTATTTTTATTTATTTTTTCTGTTATGTCCTTTTCTACTATTAAAACCCCAATAATTTTACCATTATTCTCTATAGCAGAAACAGTTTGCTTAACACTAATATTCTCTTGAGTTAAAGCCTTGAGATCTTTTGTTGCTATGCCAAGATCTAGTGTTCTAAGCACAGCAGGTTCATTGCCTCTTAATGCTAATTCACCTACTACAGTTTTTTGATACAAGGAAGGTCTATTAATAGGTTTTGCCTCAGCCACAACTATTGCTTCATCAGCCTCCCTAGTTGGACAATCTATAAAAACATCTGCATTTAAAATATCCGCAAAAGATTTAATACAAGACGACATTTGCTCTATTTTAAAAATATCCTCTTCATCTAAATTAGTGTACATTCTGCATAGTTCATATATATTTCCACTATTCATAGCTCATTATTATAGCCTCAGCTATATCCCCCATTGAACATCTTTTATTCATACTAAGAGTTCTAATCTGGTCATAAGCCTCTTGCTCTGTAATTTTATCCTTTTGCACCAAAAGACCCTTAGCTTTTTCAATAACTTTTCTTCCTTCTAACTTACTACAAGCTTTTTGAATGTCTATTTTTATTTTCTTTATTTCGGCACTTTTGGCTATAGCTACCTCCAAGCTAGGTATAAGTGATTTTTCATCTATAGGTTTAACTATGTATCCTATGGCGCCCACCTTAGTAGCTTTTTCTACAAACTCTTTACCACTATAAGCTGTGAGCAATACAATCCCACTAGCTAAATTTTCGTTTTGTATTATTTTAGCTGCGTTTAAACCATCAAGAAGAGGCATCTTTATATCCATAAGCACTAAATCAGGCAAATGTTTTCTACACAATGCTACTGCATCAAATCCATCTGAAGCTTCTCCTACAACATTGTATCCAGCAGCTTCTAACATTTCTCTTAAATCCATCCTTGTAATAGGCTCATCATCGGCTATTACTAATCGTTTACTCATATTTCACCTCATAAAATAAAAATAGATTATTAAAAAGCTTAATTTATAATATAATCCTTTAAATCTTCTAACCCTAATTTATCAAAAGCACTTACTTTAAAAATTCTCTCTACTCCTGCGCTTATTAGAACTTCTTCTGCCGCTTTTATTTTGTTCTCATCATAGCACAAATCAGTCTTTGTAATAATTCCAATAACTGGCTTTGAAAACATACTAGCAAAACTTGGTGGAAAAATACTACCTTCCTCGCTGCAATCCTGAATCATAGCGATTACATCACTCTCTACTGAAGTAACTATAAGAGCCCTGTAATAAGATCTGTTTTCAATATACTCACCCGGAGTATCTATAATCCCATCCAAGATTTCAACTGTCTGAGTTTTTTTATAATTTAGTGATTGCTCATTTAATGCTTGAGTCAAGGTAGTTTTACCACAACTTGTCTTTCCAATCAACATTAACGTTTTCATTGCACACCTCTAAGTTCTAGTTACGATTTAGTTATCTTACATTCGGAAAAATTAAGTATATTGGTGAGAACCTTTATAACTTCGCTAAGTGCCGACTCTACACTGCCAACATCACCAACTATAACTACTGAGCCACTAAATCTATCTACAAAACCAATTGATACATCCGCTGACTTTGTTGCCACATCCGCAGCTATAATAGCCGCCTCACCAGGTGTTATAGTAAGTATACCTAAGGCATCCTTATGTTCTGATGTAAGCCCTAATTTTTTATATAAATCCTTGTTGGGATTTGCTATTAAATGAGCTAATGTAACTTGTTTTCCTGGAACATATTCTTGTATTACTCTTTGTCTTTCTTCCATAGTGTTCACAAATCCTTTCAATTTTTAAAAAAATATAAGCTCCCTAAAAATATAATTATATTTTTAAGAAGCCTCATTGCTTTCTCTAAAATTTGCACACCATTGTGCAACTTATATTTAAATACTATACTTTTTATTCTGGTTTGTCAATAATAAAAAACTATAATTTAAGTTTTTTTCTATTAGTTTTTATAAAAAACCTTTTCAAATAACGCTATTACCTCATCTTGAGTAGGCACTCTTGGATTTGTTTCAGTACATCTATCCTCCATAGCGATTTTAGATATTTCCACTACCTCTGTTTTAAAGTCCTCCTCTTTTATTCCTGTTTCACTTAGCGATGTAGGTATTTTAAATTCTTTAAGCAACTTATTTATAGCTGATATTAGACTTTTTACCCCTTGCCTAACATTTGATGATGGCAAATCAAGTATTTTTGCAATTTCGCAGTATCTAATAGCAGCTTCTGTATAACTCGTCGAACTATAACCCTTTATATCTGCATTATATTCTATTACATATGGTAATAATATAGCATTAGTTCTTCCATGAGATATATGGAATTTCCCACCAACAATATGTGCCATTCCATGATTTAATCCCAGTGATGCATTATTAAAAGCTATTCCAGCCATACATGAAGCATTGTGCATCTTCTTTCTTGCTCCTATATCATTACCATCCTTATAAGCTCTCATTAAATTTTCGAAAACCAATTTTATGACTTTTTCTGCAAAGGCATCTGTATAATCTGTTGCCTTGGTAGAAACATATGCTTCTATAGCATGTGTTAGTACATCCATACCTGTATCAGCTGTTATAAAATTTGGTACAGTTGAAACAAGTTGTGCATCTAATATAGCCTCATCCGGAAGTAACTCATCTGATACCAATGGATATTTTATATTTTTCCTTTTATCCGTAATAACAGAAAAACTTGTCACCTCAGATCCTGTACCACTAGTTGTGGGTATAGCAATAAATTTAATTTTACTATTACTTTTAGCACAACAATCAGTACGTTCTTGTACTTTAGAACTAAAAGAGCATATGGCCTTAGCTGCATCTATAGCAGAACCACCACCTAATGCTATAACTACCTCTGGGTTAAATTTCATCATAACCTCTATACCTTGTACTACTACTTCAATTGGTGGATCTGGCACAATATCTGAAAATACTAGGTACTGAGCATCACCTTTTGAAACTTCATCAGTGATTTTATTAATAGCACCTGACTTTACCATAAAAGGATCTGTAACTATAAATACCTTTTTACAATTAAGTTGACTTAGTCTTTCTAATGACCCATCTCCAAAATATATCTGTGTTTTAATATTAAAACTTTCCATTAATATTCTCCCTTCACAATAAAATAAAAAAGCCCCATAGGATTTAATTCCCATGGAGCTACATTGCTCATTCAATACACTTCATTGTGCATAATTAAAATATAAAATTATATTATAGTTTAAATTCTATATTTTAAACTCTGATTTGTCAAGTGCCACCCACGTGGCAAGTGGCAACTTGGACAAGTTACTTATTTACTTCATTAACATAAACTGATGTAGCCGTAGCTTGCATAGGATAAGACCCCTATTTACTTAAGAGATTCTTTTGCTGCATCAAAGTTATATCCAGGTGAAACATTTTGTATTTCCTTCATCTTAACATCTTTCGGTACATTTTCTGGTATCTTGAATTTGATGTAAAAATCCTTTAGTTCTGTTTTTGTAGCTTCAGCAGCCTCATCAATAGTCATGAATCCTTTGATTTCATCATACTTTATACTTTCTCCAGCTTTAAGTGCATCTGGGGTCAGTTTATATATTCCCGCAGCCTGAAATGCAAATATAGATCCAAAGAATAGTGCCATTACAATTATTATTGTAACAAGTGGGCTTATTGTGCGTTTCCCTTGTTTAAGTTCAAGAGCGCCTTCCCTCGGACAATTAAGTACACAGGTCTGACAACTTATACACTCTGCTGATTTCACTTCACTTAGGTGTTGGACATCTATGTTTACAGGACATTTTTTAGAACATATTCCGCAATCTATACATTTATTTTCATTCCTTACAACCTTATAAGGGCTGAATTTACCCACTATTGCATAAAATGCACCCATAGGGCAAAGGTATTTGCAGAAAAACCTATCATATATAAGAGAACCAACTACTGTTATTATAAGTATTATTAGTCCAATAGCAGATTCAGCCCAAACACTTGATATTCCTTCAGGAAGATGAGCATATGCAGACCATGGATCATAAGGAGCCATCCATAATCCTGCCGTTTTCCAAGCATAAAAAATTGTTATTGCCAGGATAACATATTTCAAATACCGTAGTGGTTTATCAATCTTTGCTGGCATTATAAACTTCTTTTTAAATATCTTTTGTCCAAGTTTTCCAAAAAATTCTTGGATTGCTCCAAAGGGGCATATAAGTCCACAGAAACTTCTTCTAAAAATAATAGCTATAACTAAAGTTATTGCAAAAAGTATTATAGTACCCGAAAAAATCTTCCCTATAAATCCGCCTGTCGTAAACAATGTATAAAGACTTTCAAGCCCTCCAAAAGGGCACAGGGCATGAATTGATGGTGCCTTTTGTCCTCCTAGCACTTGATGAAGGTATGCTGCAACACTAACAAGCACTACAAATAACCCAAGTAAACTCCATCTCAAATATTCGATTTTCTTATTTTTCTTCAATTATAGTCACCCCTTATAATTTTTTCGATTTACTTTATATCTTTATTATAGGGGTCAATTGTGACAGAAGTATGATAGAATACAAAACTAATGGTGAAATTTTCCTAATAAAATTAGAGACTCTATCTTATAAAGATAAAGTCTCTTAATTAACGATTTCTCTAATTTTTAATAATTTGAAACCCACAATAAATATTTAACATGTTATCTATTCTTCTGTACCTGAATAAGATTGCACCACTTTATATCCATTTTTTTCAATAAGCCTAGCAAGTAAAGTATTTATGGTATTATCATCTTCTACAATTAATATATTAATATTTTCATTCATATTTTCTCCTCTGCGCAAAGTTCAAACCAAACCATAGTCCCTGTTCCTTTTTTACTCTCTACTCCATATTTAAAGCCATGAGATTCTAAAATAGTCTTTACAATAGTAAGCCCTAATCCACTCCCTGTGGATTTTGCGCCCTCTATTTTATCCGTTTTATAAAATCTATCCCATATATGTTTTAGGTCTTCTTCAGATATACCTATTCCCGTATCAGCAACTTCAATCCTAAGATTTTTCTCGTTTTCTATTGACCTTATATTTATATGCCCCCCTCTTTTGGTGTGGTTAAAAGCATTATTTATAAGGTTATACATAACCTGTTCTATTCTGATTTCATCAACTTCTACTACTTTATCCACATGATTTTCAAGAAGTATATCCACCCCAGTTTTCTCACTTAAAATCTGAAATTTAGCTATGACTCTTTCCAAAAGCTCATTTATATTAAACTGAGTTTTATTCAAGTTAACATACCCAGCCTGTATTTGAGATAAATTAAGAATGTCATCAACAATTTTTGAAAGTCTTTCCGATTCCTCTATAATAATTTCAAGCTGTTTATCCCTCTTTTGCGGAATATTTCCTGTAACATCTCTAATGGTCTCTGCATATCCACGGATAAGACTTAGGGGTGTACGTAATTCATGAGATACATTAGCAATTAAGTCCTTTCTAAGTTGTTCAATTTTCGATAATTCCTCTCCCATGTAATTTATAGTCATTGCAAGTCTTCCAATCTCATCTTTGCCTTTAGAATTTATTTTTATTGAAAAATTACCTGAAGCCATTTTCTCAGAAACTTTTGTAATTTCAAGTATAGGTTTTGTAAAGCTTCTAGATAAGAAATAAGCAAGTATGAAAGCTATAAAAAGAAGAATTAAAGTAATATAAAATAGCTGTACTTTCAATATAGATACTGTATCTTTCACAGGTGCTAGTGGTAAGCTTATAATAAGTCCACCTTTAGACTCATTTTGTACTTTAAAAGGTAATCCAATTAATATAAAAGTAGTTTGAAATTTGGGATGAATTAGTGATAAGGTTACTTCTTTTCCTGAACGTATAACATTAATAGCATCAAGCCTTGAATTATTCATCATCATCATAGGCATCTGAGAATTTCCAGCATTTGAGCCTGCACTATAAAGTGTTTCTCCCTTTGAATCCAGAAGTTCAACGTTAGAATTGGTTTCATTAGCAAAGGTTTCAAAAGTGCTTCCAAAATCCTTCCCACTTTCCACATCTAACCCACTAAGAATAGAGTAGCCTTTGTTTTTCACCTCTGAAATCTTTATCCCAGTATAGAATTTTTCTAAAAATACAATTTGGAAAAGCCATAACATAAGTAGCATCACCACAACAAGCGCTATCATACCTGACCATAGTTTAAGTGCTATGCTTTTCATTTTTTTCACCCACCTCAAACTTATATCCTGTTCCCCATACTGTAACAATAAATTTCCTATATTCACCTATACTCTCGCGGAGCATTTTTATATGTGTATCTACAGTCCTATCATCACCAATAAAGTCATAGTCCCATACCTCATTAAGCAGCTGCTCCCTAGAGAATACTCTATTTGGGTTCTTAGCAAAAAAAGTAAGCAAACTATATTCTTTAGGAGTAAGTGTAATTACATTGCCATTTACATACGTATTTCTAGAATCAAATTCTATAACAAGTCCCTCAAAATTAGCCGTATTTTCTTTTTTAGCTTCAAGGTCCATAATAGAACTTCTTCTTATTATTGCTTTCATGCGTGCAAGAAGTTCCTTGGGGCTAAATGGTTTTATCATGTAATCATCCACTCCAAGCTCAAAACCGAAAAGCTTATCATACTCCTCTCCCCTTGCAGTAAGCATAATTATAGGAACATTAGAGGTCTTACGTATTTCTCTACATACACTCCAACCATCTATTTTGGGCATCATCACATCTAATATAATCAATGAATATTTATTCTGTTTGAATAGTTCTAGTGCTTTTAAACCATCGGCTGCTTCATCTATATCATACCCTTCTAAGCTGGTATATTCTTTTATCATATCCCTCATGCGTTCTTCATCATCAACAAGAAGTATTTTTTCATTATCCAATTAAACCCACCTCTTTCTTATAGAACCTATTATACTATAATTTTCTCACACAAAAGGGCTCCATCATAATATTATTTACATCATTTTTAGTATTCTACAATTTATAGGGCAAAACTAAGCAAAAACTACTGAAATATATTTATATATTTCAGTAGTTTTAATGGCTTACTAATGCAAACCACTGATATTCTTATTTTGTAGTTGCCTCTGCTGTAACTGCACATCCGCCTCCGTTACGTTGTCCTGATCCTTGACCCATACCTCTACCCAGCCCTTGTCCTTGTCCTTGTCCTTTCCCTTGTCCTTTCCCTTGTCCTTTCCCTTGTCCTTTCCCTTGTCCTTGTCCAAAGCCTGCACCATTCATTTTCCCTATTCCAGCACTGCCTGTTCCATCACAAGTTAGCTGATTAGTCTTGATATCATTATAAATTTTGTCCGCCTCTGCCTGAGTTAAGTTACCATCTTTTACTCTTTGATCTAGTACTACTTTTTTCTGCTGGAGCGACTCTGCTTTAAACTCATCTAACTTTCCTGCTTCGCTTGCAATTGTTCCATAAGTTTTTCCAGAAGTTCTCTCTTTTGTAACTGCTTCTACTGTTTTCCCTGTTAAGCCGGCTGTTATATCCGCTGGCGATTTTGCTAATACCGCTCCAAAAACAATGCTGGTACTAAGTACACTCACTACTGCAATAGATAACACAAGTTTTTTAATATTCTTCATAAAACACTCACTCCTCATAATTTTTTATTTACTTTATATATTTAGTATAAGGGGCAATTGTGATAGAAGTATGATAGAACTTAGAACTAATGGTGAAACTTTGTTGATAATTAATCCCGTATAACAATTAATATTTGTTCATAATCATTGATATAATTTGAAATTAGGGTTATAGTGTAACTAATAAGTTAATACTATTAAAAAAGGAGAGGATAATTAATGCCTGATAAAGAAAAAAAACTAAGCCCAGAGGAAATATCAAAGAGAGAAAATGCTAAACTTGAAGAGGCAAAAAAAGTTGCAAATTTTGTACAACCACCATCTGATTCTGAGTTTGATATATGTGGCCCTTTAGATTGTGACAAACAACTTTAACTCTTTAAAAAAAACAATCTCTATACCTAGATTAATTTAGGTATGGAGATTGTTTTTTCTAACCTTAGCTTTTAGACTTCCTTTAACAATTTTATCTACTAACCTTTAACACTACCCACAGTTAATCCACCTACAAGATATTTAGATAGACAAACAAATAGTATCATTACAGGCAAAGCTGTAATTAAAGCTCCTGCAGAGTAAATACCCCATGCAGTTGAAAATTGTCCTTGCATACTTACAAGTCCAACGGGCAACGTCATTTTTGCCGTTTCATTCATGATTACACTGGCAACTATATATTCAGACCAGGCTCCCATAAATGAGAACAATGCTGTTAATGCAACAGCAGGCTTTGCAAGTGGTAATATTATCTGATAAAAAGACCTAAATACTGAAGCACCATCTACATAAGCACTCTCTTCAAGGGATTTCGGAATAGTATCATAAAAGCCCTTCATCATCCAAATGTTAAAAGGAATTGATGTGGATACATAGATTATTGCCAAGGCAATATAACTATTTGTCATCTTCAAATTAATTATCATTAAATATAGTGGTAACAACATCATAACTAATGGAAACATCTGAGTAACTAAAATCAAGGATAATCCCATTTTTTTGCCTCTAAATTCAAACCTAGAAAATGCATATCCCGCTGTAACAGAAACTAATACACTAAAAACGCAGGCGGCACTTGATACAATTAAACTATGAGAAAGCCAGCCCAACAGATCATATTGTATAAAAGCTTGTCTAAAATTATCAAATGTTGCATTAGGTGGAATTATACTTAAAGATTTAGTATATATTGCATTCGCCGGTCTTAAAGATACTTGTAATATAGTTAATATTGGATATATTGAGCATACACACGCAATTATTAAAAATGCATATATCAATATTATTTTTCCAAGAGAATCCCCCTTATTAAATCTATCACTTTTTTTCATATAAATCACCTCTAATCTTCTGATTTTTGAGCTCTAATAAAGACTGTACTAAACGCGAGCAAAATTAAGAATATAATTACTGAAAGAGCTGCTGATTGTCCATACCTGAAATATTGGAATGCTCTTTTAAATACCATAGTTACAAGAATCTGAGATTCATCTGAAGCTGAGCCACTAGTAATTATGTATATTACATTAACCATATTAAATGTCCATACTGTTCCAAGGACTATAGCCGGAGTAAGTATTGGCTTTAAAAGTGGTAGCGTTATGCTCTTAAATTTTTGAAAACCTGTTGCCCCATCAAGATCGGCAGCTTCATATAATTCTTCTGGAATACTTGTAAGTCCCCCAAGTGATATCATCATCATAAAAGGAATTCCAAGCCATATATTAGTTATAATACAGGCTACAAATGTCCAACTTGGTACAGATAGCCATGGAATTGCTGCTGCACTTCCAAAAAGCTTTGTTAAAATAATATTAATAGAACCGTATTCCACATTATACATACCTTTCCATGTCATAGCAGCTATGTATTGTGGTATTGCCCAAGGTAGGATAAGTAAAACTCTTATTAATGCTTTACCAGGTAATTTTCTATTTAAAACTATTGCAAGAAATAATCCAAAGGTAACATGAAAAAACACATTGATTGCAGTCCATAATATTGTTCTAATTAAAGTTGAATAAAATAAACTATCAGCAAGTATATTTTTGTAATTATCGAGTCCAATCCAAGGATATTTCTGACTTTTCAAATTTAATAACGTAACATTTTTGAAAGATATTACTATTTCATATATAAGTGGATAAGCCACAACAAATATTAAAATTATAGCTGCTGGTGCTAAAAAAAAGAAAGGGGTCATCTTACTTTGTCCTATTCCTACACTACTATTGTTTTTTTTCTTTTTTATTTTTTTAACGGTAACGTCCATGTGAATGCTCCTTTCTTAGAAGAAAAAGGGGATTTCTCCCCTTTCTTAAATGAAAATTATAATCCTAAAGCTTTTATTCCGTCGATAGCTTTCTTCTGCATAATTGCTCCTGCATCTTCTGGCTTTGTTTTTCCTGATAATACGTCTTGTTGAACTGGTTTAAGAGCATCCCAAATAGCTCTCATTTGTGTAATAATTGGCATTGGTTTTGATAGTGCTAATTGATCTTTTTGTCCTGCTATTAATGGGTTTCCTGTAATCTTAGCATCTTTCATAGCCTCAATATTGGTTGGGGTTTGTTGATGTCCATCAACCATTTTAAGTTGTGAATCTTTTGAATTCACAAATAAAAGGAAAGTTTTAACTGCAGCTAATTTATCTTTGTCTGTTACTCCTGCAGAAACTGTATATCCTTTAACAGCTGAATAAGGAGCTGGTGATTTACCATTTATTGTAGGTATTGGCATTATACCAAAGTCGATTCCAGCTTTAGTATAGTCTGCAAAGCCCCAAGGTCCGTTAAGCTCAAATGCGGCTTTCCCACCTTTGAAAAGGTTGTCAGCTACTGTTCCATCTGCTTCTTTAGGAATTAAACCTTCAGTGTGAATCTTTTTCATAAAAGTCATCCACTGCGTAACAGCTGGTGTATTTAGTGTTGGTTTAGGTGTTGCTGCGTTAACATCATCAAATACTTCTCCACCAAATGCTCCGAGGAATGGAATTGAGAAAAATGGTTCAACTTCATTGAATACTAAACCATAATCAACTTTTCCTTCTTTTTTAAGTTTTAATCCCATTGCTTCTAATTCTTCAAAAGTTTTTGGAGGAGTTGGAACTAATTTTTTATTGTAAGCAATTAAAAGTTCATTACCATTTCTATCTGGAAGCATATATTGTTTTCCTGAAAATTTACCAGCTTCTAATGCTAATGGATCTATTTGAGCAATGAAATCTGCTCCTACAATAGCATCGATAGGTTGTACTAAACTACCTGGAACGAAAACTCCAAGATTATCATTTGGTCCAAGAATTATATCAGGGCCTGTTGTACCTAGTGATGCTGTTGTATAATTTTTCCTCAATTCTTCAGTTTCATAATGTGTTCTTTTAACTGTTATGTTTTTGTTTGCAGCTTGAAATTCAGTGATTAATCCATCAAGAGCCTTTTGTGAGGTAGGATCATCTGCTTCCCATATAGCTAGGCTTACTGGTTTAGTTGACTCTGCAACTGCTGTTGTAGTTTCAGGTGTAACTGCTGCTTTTTTTGTGCATCCTGCCATGGAGCCTACTACTAAAGTAGATATCATAGCCATAGCTATTATTAATTTGATTTTCTTCATGTTTTTTCCCCCTTAATATTATAAAATAAAGATTTTAAGACTTCACATATGTTTAGATTTTTTACAAAGGATTATAACAATTTGTGCAACCGTTTGCTTAGCTTTATTTTACTATTAGTTTCTTTATATGTCAAACAGTTTTTTGAAAATATTTTTTGATAATTTAAATATAAATATTTATAATATGCAGGAACCAATAAAAGCTATTGGCTCCTGCATATTTTACTAAATTTCAAAGATTATTGTTTTATTTTCAAGAAGTAATTTACCCTGCACAACTGCAGTAACTGTAGCATCTGTAAGATTTGTATATTCACCATCAGCTGCATTTATGATTACCTCTCCGTTCTCCTTCCCTACATTAAATATTCCTACAAGTTTTCTATTTCCAAGCTTGTAAGATGCTACAATAACATCTTTATCCGCCGCCGTATGAATTTCATAAAAGCCCTTAGCCATAATTTCATTCTTCTTTATATCTCCAAGAGTTTTTAATAGGTCTATAAAGTCTTTTTTTATAGAATGCAAATTTATTTTATCAACATCAAAAAGGCTTGGTGTGTGATCCTCCTCTGCCTCCTGTCCTGCATATATGAGTGTGCATCCCTTTTGGAAATACAAAAACCCCGTCCAAATCCTTAGGATTTTTTCATCAGAAATAAGCTCTTTTGCTCTAGGCTGATCGTGATTTTCTAAGAACCTTAACTTAACATAGTTATCTGGATAAATTGACTCTTGAATAGAAACTCTATCTATATATTGCTTTAATGAGTTCTTTCCACTTAAATATCCTAAGTATTCAACGTTTACATCATAATCGTAGGCCATATCAAAAGCCTGGTATATTTCACTATCAGATAACCCTACAAATCCATTTTCCCTCATGGTTAAAATGAATTCCGGATGAACACTTTCTGAAAGCCATATGCTATTCTCATTGATTTTTGCCACTTCTTCTCTTGCTCTTAGCCAAAATCCTAATGGTACAAGTGGCGCCACATCACATCTAAAACCATCTACCCCAATGGTTGTCCAATATTTCAAGGTTTCAATTTGGTAAGCCCACAGCTCCATATTGTTATAGTCAAGGTCTACTACATCCGTCCAATCTCCAACCTTGTTTCCCATTAACCCATTTGCTTTTCTGTAAAAAAACTCTGGATGATTTTCTACAAGAAAAGAATCTGGAGAAGTATGATTATAAACTACGTCTATTATACATTTCATTCCTAACGAGTGTATTTTCTTAAGTAAATTCCTAAAGTCTTTTAAACTGCCATACTCAGGGTTTACCTCCCTATAGTTTTTTATTGCATAAGGACAACCAAGTTCACCTTTTTTATTTTTAATTCCAATAGGATAAATAGGCATTAGCCATATAATATCAGTCCCTAAACTCTTTATTCTTTCTAAATCTTCTTCAACGTCCTTAAATGTTCCATTAATTCCATGATTTCTAACATATATAGAGTACATTACCTTATTCCTCAAAGAGACCTTTGTATTAATAGCCATAGTACACCTCTTTCTATTATTATTGTTTCGTATATATTATCTTTTTTATATGTTTTATGCAAACGAGTGCATAAAATGTAAAAAAAAAAGGAACAACGGTTTCAAATATATTATACTTGAAATCTTTATTCCCATCAACACACAAATAAGCATGAACAATCTTAGGAGTTAGTTTTTTGTTACTCCTAAGATAAATCCCACAATTCGCGATTTGTTGTCGAAATAGCCATAGCTCCTGCACCTAGTGAATCCATTATATCCCGCTTAGTTTGAATAAGCCCCCCAGCTATAATTGGAACTCTAACTTTATTTTCCATGCTTTTAATAATTCTACTTGCAACCCCAGGCATAACTTCTACAGCATCTGGAAGTACTGCTTGTATATTTTTTATTCCTGTCATAAGCGATAGTGAATCCACTACGAATATTCTCTGTATTACACAAAAATTTAGTTTCTTTCCATTTTTTATATTGGTTGCCTTTGTGGTTATAATCCCATAAGGATCTCCGCACTGCTTTATAAAGAGCATTCCTGTATGGTCTCCCTTTAATCCTTCTATTAAATCTGCATGAACAAATACTACTTTACCCGCAGCTTTAAGTTTTTCGCATATATCATTTAGATTTACTATGCTTCCATACAATACAAACACAACAAGAACATTACTAGAAATTACTTTTTCTAAATCTTCATCATTTCTTATGGCACCAATAATTGGGTTCTCTATTAGTAATTCATCTAGTTTTCTCAATGTGTATCCTCCAAAAATTTATTTTAATCAATTCAAATTAAAAAATAACAATACCACATTATTGTGATTGCATTACATTAAGATATTTCAAATAAATTAATTTTATCACAGTGTTATTTTTCTTTCAAGTTATTTTATGTATTTATTCTTATACAAACGCATAAAAATAATTCCTACATTATATTAAACATTATAAATCACATTTTGAATAAAACATTTATTTGAAATATGTTTATGCAAATTGAGATATGGTTTTATTGGTTTTAATTGGTTTTTATTATTTAGTTTTACAATAAATAGTTCTTGCAATCGTTTAATCATTATGTTATCATTAAGTTAAATAATTCAGAGGCGAAGAGAAGAGAGCCTTGATTTTTAGGTATAGTTATACCTATTTTTCAAGGTTCTCTTTTTATTTGCGTTTAGGAGGTAATATGATGTTTGATGTAACTATTATTGGAGCTGGTATTGTGGGATGCTCAATATCAAGAGAGCTATCTAAATATAATTTAAAAACATGTGTACTTGAAAAAACTAGTGATGTGGGTTCTGGAACATCTAAAGCAAACAGTGCTATTGTCCATGCAGGACATGATGCTAATCCAAGTACTTTGAAAGGTAAATTAAATGCTATAGGTAATGTAATGTATACAGACCTGGCAAAAGAATTAGATTTTCCATTTAAGAGAAATGGTTCATTGGTTCTGTGCTTTGATAAGGATCATATGATGGATCTTGATAAGTTATTGCAACAAGGAGAAAAAAATGGAGTGCTTGATTTAGTTATTCTGAGTGGTGATCAGGTTAGAGAAATGGAGCCTAATATAACTAAAGCCTGTGTTGGTGCATTATATGCTCCAACCGGAGGAATTGTTTGTCCATATGAAATGACTATTGCTATGGCTGAAAATGCATACACGAATGGTGTGGAATATAAATTTGAAACTGAAGTCATTTCCATAGAAAAAAATGAATATAATTATAATATAAAAACCAATAAAGGCGACCTCGAAACAAAAATAGTCATAAATGCAGCTGGTTTATATTCAGATGAAATTAATAATATGGTAAGCCAGCACAAATTTAAAATACTTCCCACACGAGGAGAATACGTTTTATTTGATAAAGCTGTGGGAGATTTAGTAACAAAAACTATTTTTCAACTTCCAACTAAACTTGGAAAAGGTGTTTTAGTCACTCCTACTGTAGATGGTAATCTTCTAATTGGACCAGATGCTGTAAACGTAGAAGGCAAAGATGATCTTAATACAACCAAGGAAGGTATTGATGATATTCTATTGCATGCGCAACTCAGTCTTCAAAATCCAATTCCTATGAATATGGTAATAACCTCATTTGCAGGTAACAGATCAAAAACTGAAGGAAATGACTTTATAATTGGCGAAGCTCCAGATGCTAAAAACTTTATTAATGTAGCTTCAATTGATTCTCCAGGATTATCTAGTGCTCCAGCTATTGCTGTAATGGTAGTAGATATAGTAAAAGAAAAATTATCACCTGAAAAAAATGTAGGGTTCAACCCTATAAGACAAGGTATACCAAAATTTAGAGAAATGTCTAATGAAGAGCGAAAAAAAATAATCAAGGAAATACCTGAATATGGGAAAATTATTTGCAGGTGTGAAACTGTAACCGAAGGTGAAATCTTAGATTCAATAAGAAGACCTCTTGGAGCAAAAACACTTGATGGAGTTAAAAGACGCACAAGAGCTGGAATGGGTAGATGCCAATCAGGTTTTTGCGCTACAAGAGTTGTAGACATTCTTTCTAAAGAACTTAATATATCTCGCTTAGATGTTACAAAATCAGGTGGAGATTCTATTTTATTAACTGGCAAGAACAAAGAATCACTATAAATTGGAGGAATATATATGCAAGAATACGATTTAATCATAATTGGTGGAGGTCCAGCAGGCCTTGCAGCTGCAGTTTCTGCGAAGGATCAAGGAATAAACAGCATTTTAATTATTGAAAGAGATAATCAATTAGGTGGTATCCTCAATCAATGTATTCATAATGGGTTTGGTCTTCATACATTTAAAGAAGAGTTAACTGGCCCTGAATATTCAAAACGATTTATTGATAAGATTATTGCTCTTGATATTGAGTATAAGCTAGATACTATGGTTTTAGATGTAAATGATGATAAGCAAGTAACTGCTGTAAATACAGAAGATGGTATTATTGAGATTCAAGCAAAAGCAATTATACTTGCAATGGGATGTAGAGAACGACCAAGAGGAGCTTTAAATATACCAGGAGCAAGATGCTCAGGTATTTATACAGCAGGAACAGCTCAAAAGTATGTTAATATTGAAGGCTTAATGCCAGGCAAAGAAGTAGTAATACTTGGTTCAGGAGATATTGGTCTTATAATGGCAAGGCGTATGACCTTGGAGGGTGCAAAAGTTAAAGCTTGTGTAGAGCTCATGCCCCATTCAAGCGGACTTAAAAGAAATATTGTTCAATGCTTAGATGATTTTGATATTCCACTAAAATTGAGCCATACTATAACAAATATAGTTGGACATGATAGACTGGAAGGTGTTACTATAGCAGAAGTAGATGAAAATAGAAAACCAATTAAAGGCACTGAAGAATATATTACTTGCGATACACTACTATTATCTGTTGGACTTCTACCAGAAAACGAACTTTCTAGAAAAGCAAATGTTAAACTTTCTAGAGTTACTGGAGGACCTGAAGTGGATGAAAGTATGCAGACAAGCATTCCTGGAATATTTACCTGTGGTAATGTGCTTCACGTTCACGATTTAGTAGATAATGTAACCACTGAAAGCTACACTGCTGGTAAAAATGCAGCAGATTATATAAATGGAATTCATCATGTAGGGACAGGAGTTGAAGTTTTTGCAACAGATGGAGTTAGATACACAGTTCCAAAAACTATCAATGCTGACAATATTGGTGACGGAATAGATGTTAGATTTAGAGTTGGAGAAGTATATAAGAACTCTTACATATCTGTGTACTTTGATGATGTTCGTGAAATGCATTTAAAGAAGAAGATTCTTACCCCTGGTGAAATGGAAAGTGTTAAATTAACTAAAGCGATTTTCAATAAATACAGTGAATGCAAGAAAATTACTATAAAAGTAGAAAAGGAGTAATTAATTATGAGTACCAGAGAATTGACATGCATAGGCTGTCCAATGGGTTGTGCTCTTATAGTAGAGCTTGATGGTGATAAAGTTATAAGTGTAAAAGGAAGTAGTTGTAAAATTGGTGAAAACTATGGTAAAAAAGAATGCACTAATCCAACAAGAGTTGTTACGTCCTCTGTTTTAGTTACTGGTGGCGAAAGCGACATACTTTCTGTAAAAACAGAAAAAGATATTCCAAAAAATCTAATTTATGACTGTGTAGGAGCATTAAAAGATGTTATAATAAAAGCACCAGTCCATATTGGCGATATAGTATTAGAAAATGTTCTTAACACAGGAGTAAATATCATAGCTACTAAGGATATCAAGGAGGCATAAACCTGTTGCCACCCACGTGGCAAGTGGCAACTTGGACAAGTATAGTGTCATCCACGTGTGGGTTATATATTCTAGATTGATAGTTCAATAATGATAAATTCATGGTATTAAATAATTTAATACCATGTTTATATAAGCATCAAGTAAACGGTTACTAATAATTTTACGAAGGAGTGTAAAAAATTATGGCTAAGTATGTAATGGCACTAGACCAAGGTACAACAAGTTCAAGATGTATTTTATTTAACAAAGAAGGCTTAATTGTTAGTGTAGCTCAAAAAGAATTTACACAGATTTTTCCTAAAGCTGGATGGGTTGAGCATGATGCTATGGAAATTTGGGCTACTCAATTAGGTGTGGCTCAAGAAGCTATGGCTATTGTTGATGCAACAGCAGAAGATATATCTGCTATTGGTATCACAAATCAAAGAGAAACTACTGTAGTTTGGGATAAAACCACTGGTATTCCAGTATACAATGCAATAGTTTGGCAGTGTAGAAGAACAGCCGGCACTTGCGATGAATTAAAAGCTAAAGGTTTTGATAAAGTAGTAAGAGACAAAACAGGTCTTATACTTGATGCTTATTTCTCCGGAACAAAAGTAAAATGGATACTTGATAACGTTGCTGGTGCTAGAGAAGAAGCTGAAAAAGGAAACTTAATATTTGGTACTATTGATACATGGCTGATTTGGAAATTAACAAGAGGAGAAGTTCATGTAACAGATTATACTAATGCATCCAGAACAATGCTCTACAACATTCATGAATTGAAATGGGACGATGAAATACTTGAAACTTTAGATATACCTAAATCAATGCTTGCTGATGTAAAACCATCAAGTTATGTTTATGGATATACTGATAACTCAATATTTGGTTCTCCTATAGCAATAGCTGGCGCAGCAGGAGATCAACAAGCTGCATTGTTTGGACAAACTTGTTATGAAGCAGGAACAGCTAAAAATACTTATGGAACTGGTTGTTTCCTCCTAATGAACACTGGTGAAAAAGCAGTTGAATCTCATAATGGATTACTTACAACTATAGCCTATGGTATAAACGGCAAAGTTAATTATGCTCTTGAAGGAAGTGTATTTGTTGCAGGAGCAACTATTCAATGGTTAAGAGATGAACTTCGAATGATAAAAACTGCCCCAGAATCAGAAGAATATGCTTCTGCTGTTGAAGACACTGATGGTGTATATATGGTTCCAGCCTTCGTTGGACTTGGTGCTCCATATTGGGATCCTTATGCAAGAGGAACAATAGTTGGTTTAACTCGTGGAACTAAGAAAGAACACTTTATAAGAGCAGCTCTTGAATCATTAGCTTATCAGACAAATGATGTATTAAAAGCTATGCAAGAAGATTCAGGTATAACACTTAAAGCCTTAAAGGTTGATGGTGGTGCCTGTGCTAATAACTTCTTAATGCAATTCCAGTCAGATATATTAGATGTTCAAGTTGACAGACCAGAAGTAATTGAAACAACAGCACTCGGTGCTGCATATTTAGCAGGACTTGCAGTTGGATATTGGAAAGATCAAGAAGAAGTTGGAAAGAACTGGGCACTATCTAGATCTTTCAAATCAAACATGGAAGAGGAAAACAGAGTAAAATTATTAAAAGGTTGGCATAAAGCTGTTGGAAGATCAAGAGATTGGGAAGAAAAATAATTAAATGTATTTAAGAGAGTAAAATGTATTTTACATTTTACTTCTCTACAAAATAATTTATATGGGGGTATAATAATATGTTAGTGTATTATGCAGAGTTTTTTGGAACAATGTTACTTATTCTTCTTGGTGATGGGGTAGTTGCAAATGTAGTTTTAAACAAAACAAAAGGAAATAATTCTGGCTGGATAGTTATTTGTTTTGGTTGGGCATTTGCTGTTGGTATTCCAGCTTATATCTTTACGGTAAGCGGAGCTTCTTTCAATCCCGCACTTACTTTAGCACTAGCTGTAATTGGTAAATTATCCTGGGCAGTAGTACCTGGTTATATCGTAGCTGAGATGCTTGGAGCTATAGTAGGTGGAGTCCTTGTTTGGTTAATGTATTACCCTCATTGGGCAGTTACAGA
Organism: Clostridium sp.; assembly: GCF_050717535.1. GTDB lineage: Bacteria > Bacillota > Clostridia > Clostridiales > Clostridiaceae > Clostridium_AD. Next base: position 19,011 of record NZ_JBOITM010000074.1, on the reverse strand, counting down.
TGACAAAGCAGGAAAACTTGCTGTTTTCTGTACAGGACCAGCAATTAGACATACACCATCAAACTTTTTATCAGAATTTATAGGCACATTTGTATTAGTGTTCACACTACTCGGAGTTGCTCAAACAAAATCATCTCCTGGATTTGGACCACTTATCGCTGCATTTATTATTTTAGTAATAGGTTTATCTTTAGGTGGACCAACTGGATATGCTATTAATCCAGCTAGAGATTTAGGACCTAGAATAGCTCATGCTATATTACCAATCGCTGGTAAAGGCGATTCTGATTGGGGATATGCTTGGATACCAGTAGTAGCTCCAATTTGTGGTGGCATCGTAGGTGCGCTAGCAGTTGTTGCTCTCTTTGGTTAAATTACAATTTGAATTTTATTAAATAATCAAGTAGGTAGAAGTCGGAAATTAATTGCCGACTTCTTTCCTCTTACAGAACCGGACTTGCGGACCACGCATACGGCTCCTGGCAAAAACTAAAAATTATTTATTCATAATAATTTGACAAGACACCGACCTGTATATCTGACAAGTAGACAAGCTTTATTTCCTTAAACCATGTATTAGGTAAAGCCATGTGTATCAACGCACAATTTGAATTTCTCCACCTTACCATTGATATTTTCTTGAATTCACCCTTATACCCTCTTCGCCTAAGTGCTTTATGCAAAGATTTATAGCTTTTCCATTCTTTCATCTTCTTCATTCTTAGCCTTCTTTTAATCCAACTAAATAGCTTCTCAAAAAGTCCTTTACAGTTTGCAATTCTAAAATAATTTGCCCATCCTCTGATTACTGGATTTAACTTTCTAAGCATTTGTTCTATATTCATCCCATGGTTTCTAGGCGTTAGCCGTCTGATTTTATTTTTGAATTCCTCAATTCTTTTAGGATGTATGGAAACCCACTTTTCTCTGATTATAAATCCAAGAAAAGCCACCCCTTGACTAGCGTCAGCTATATGGGTCTTAGTTCCATTCACCTTAAGTTTTAGGTCCCTTTCTAATATATGGATAGCAAAAGCTAGATATTTTCCTGCCAATTTCTTTGATTTTGCAAAAATCAGTATATCATCTGCATATCTAACTATGCGGATACCTTTTTCCATCATTGCCTTGTCAAAATAATCTAAATATATATTCATTAGCAATGGTGAAATAACAGTGCCCTGCGGACAACCTATATCAGATTCATCAAAAATTCCATTTTCCATAGTTCCAGCATTTAAGAATTTACCTACTAATTTTAAAATTCTACTGTCACTTACTTTTTCATTCACTGATTTAATTATTATTTCATGGTCAAGTGTGTCAAAACATTTAGATAAATCCATATCTACTACATGCTCTAATCCATATTTGTTCATGAATCTTTCAGCTTTTGCTACAGCTTTTTGACAAGACCTATTCGGTCTATAACCATAGCTTGAAGGATGAAATGTGGGTTCGAAAATTGGTTCTAAAATATTCTTTAGTGCTTGTTGGACAACCCTATCTCTAACCGTCGGAATACCTAACGGTCTTTTAGTGCCATCATCTTTATCAATATATACCCTACGTACTGAAAGTGGCTCGTACGTTTCGGTTTTGAGTTCATGATTTAGCTTGACTATATTAGCTTCCATATTAGCTTCAAAAATTCCAATAGTCTCCCCATCTATACCAGGGGCTCCCTTATTGCTTTTGACCGCTTTAAAAGCCTTTCTTAAGTTATCAATTGTATAAACTTTATCAATCAAACTATACCACTTTTTCATCATGAACTCCTCTCGCTTTGCTATCTAAATTATTCCCTTATAAACCACAGTTTCTTCATTGGTTTTGCTGACCTCTTTAGCCTTACGGCAATATATCTAGCTTAACCTAATTACTCTGTTTAGAACGGGCTATGTTTCCAGTAGATTCGTCATCACCAGTTACAAGTACCTCTTAGTATTTCGACCTTGATTATCTTTTCTAATAAGTTTATAAGTTTACAATTTTGAATTACAAACTTTGTTTTGCCTTCCTCCCTTTGCAAGAATAGATACTTTTGGTAATCTATCCCTCATTATGACTGCTCATATAATACTTTCTGCATAATGTCCTCTTAGTTTTGCCCTCCATACTGTTACCAGTTTTCATTGGCTAAAAGTTAATAACTACTATGGATTCATCTGCCACCTGCACTACATCGTATCTCCCTTATGTTCCCATTTGTTTGAACTTACCTTTTAAAATAGGATAATACAGGTTTCTCCAGATAGGTTTGCCTGCCTAAATGCGAACGCATCCGTCTTAACTTATAAAGTCATCCAACTTTGGGGCTTTCCCATATTTTGCAGGGTTACCCACTTTATAAGCCAACTTCGGTTTACTTTTGTTATGTTCCACATTTCCCCTGCTGCTTCCTTCAGACTCTACCGTTGCCAGTAGCGCCCTTGCTCTCAGGTTGTCTTCCCGTTGGTTAGGTGACATAGGCTTCTTTCAGCCTATCGGCTCAGCGAACATGCTGGACGTACAAATAATCCACGTTCTTTAATTAGAGAACGTGGATATGTATTACATCTAAAATTTTCAACAAAAGCAGAAGCCTCCATTAAATTGGAAGCTTCTGCTTTTTTAAACCATACACCAAACCGAATAGGAATTACCATTAACTTTAAAATCCCCATTACCATCCTCAGCTATTTTAATTTCTCCTTGAACATTACCAGTTATATCTACAAATGTCTTACCCGAAAGTTTTTCGGAAACAAACATCTTGATAGAGCCACCATCATTTCCATTAGAAATCAAGGCAGCTAGTCCATTTTCTCTTGTCCAACCAACAATATGTGCCTCGTTAAAATAATCATGTTGCACACCATAGGCGAAATCTTTTCTAGCCTTTAATAATTTATCTAGTTTATCTTTTAGTGGAGCTATATTATTATTTGGTATGCCATAATAATCCCCAAAAAAAACGTTTGGTATTCCTTCTTGTCTTGTCAAAATAAAAGTATATGCCTGTAAACTAAAGGATTTATCTACAAATGACTCAAGGGATTGTTCCGGCTGGGTATCATGATTATTCACAAAAGTCACTGAATTTTCAGGATAACAACTTATTAAGGTATTTGACATTAAATTTCTTAAATCATATTTCTCCTTTTGTTGTGCTGCTGAAAAAAAGTTATAGTGCAGAGGTACATCAAAAATATTAAATGCATGACTTGTTTTTTCTATATATTTTTTTAGAACACCTAAATCACCACTCCAATATTCCCCTACTGTAAATAACTCTTTATTGGTAATTCTTCTAATATCACTAATAAACTTGATGAAAAATTCATAATCTATATGTTTTACTGCATCTAATCTAAATCCGTCAAGGTTTGCAATTTCTATGTACCATAATCCCCACTTTAAAAGTTCTTCACATACTACAGTTGAAGTAAAATCTAAGTCTGTAAGCATAAGATAATCATAGTTTCCATTTTCTAAATCTACATCTGGATCCCAGCATTTACCTTCCCCAGTAAATTCAAATATAGCACTTTCCTTTTTATTCTCATCCCAATCTACCCCATCAAACTGTTCCCAATTCCACTTAAAATCAGAATATTTATTATTTCTTCCTGGGAAGGTAAATTTAGTCCATGCCTTTATATCATACTCTCCAGATATCTTATTATTTCGGTTTGATGGGTCAACTTTAACTATCTTTACCCACTCAGTATCATCTGCTCCACCTTTCTGATTAAGTACTATATCTGCTAATATCTCAATGTTATTTTTGTGAGCCTCCGCTATTGCTTCTATATATTGATCTTTTGTGCCATATTTAGTTCTCACGGTTCCCTTTTGATCAAATTCCCCAAGATCATATAAATCATAAATTCCATAACCGGTATCATTAATGCCACCGCCACCTTTATATGCCGGAGGAAGCCACAGAGTATTTATACCAACATCACTTAACTGCTTACAATGTTCTTTTAAAAAATTCCAGTGCCCCCCATCTGAAGGCAAATACCATTCAAAAAATTGCATTATAGTCCTATTCATAAAGTCATCTCCCATTCATATTCTATATAGCTTCTTCTAAGCTAATCCATTCCACTTTAATCCATACTAGTCCAAATACATTCATTAAAAAACTTCTTTTACTACTCTCCAGGGTTGATCTTCATAACTAACCTTAACTTTTCCTGAGATATCCTGATTATATACATACGTATATGCCTCTCGAGACTCATTTTTATCATTGACTACTCTAATTAACTCTCTTATATATAAACTTCCCTCACCCTCAAGTATATCTAAATTATTTAATATATTTTTATTAATAACATAAAGCTGACCTTTAACTTTATTATTTTCACTATGAATTATGCCAGGATAATTACCTAAGTCATATAACTCAAAACCTTCAGCTATGAAATCACCTGCAAATTTAGTCTCTGATAAGAACATTTCATTATTATTATTTCCACTCATAAGAGTACCGTATACAAAAACCACTATTGCTTCAGATAATTCATCTACAGCTTCTTTAATTTTAGTAATGTATTCCTCTAAACCACTTCCAAACTTATCTACCATATTCCACCCCTCCATAAATTGATATTTTTAATAGGCTAATCAGATTATACCACTTTAAATACCATTCTTACGAAGAAAAAAGTCGCAATATTATACATATTGAGACTTTTTACACATATTCATTATTAAATCTGAAAATCAGCTGAATTTACTCCAAGAACTGAGCATATTTCTTTAACTAAAGCAATTTCATCTTTATCAAAATCCCCATATTTGACACTCCTTTAAATTTTCCTCTATTTCTAATAACTTTTTTTTCAAAATGCCATATAACAAAGTATCTCAAAGCATTAATTCAGCATATTATGTATAGTAGACAAGTCTACGATTGCAGATTAGGAGGTGATTTACGATGTTTGCTCCTTTTATAATATGCTTAAGAGAAGGTATAGAGATTTTCTTAGTTATTATCCCTTTAGTAGTTTATTTTAACAAAAACAAATTATATAATATGACTAAGAGTTCTTTATTAGGTGTAGCTTTAGGAACATTTATTGCAACTATAACCGCTCTAATAATGTTTTCACAAACTGCATTATTAAACGGTCCTGCTGGCGAATTATTTGATGGACTCCTTGGGATAGTATTAGCTGGTTTAATATTATATAGTATAGTACTTTTAAGGAAAAACAAATCCTTTAGCACCCTTCCAAACCAACAATTTGTTTTGCTTAGTCAAAAGGGAGTATTTATTCTTGCTGCTGTAACCTGCTTTAGAGAATTATTAGAAGCAACCTTATTTATTTTAACTAGCCCAGATGGCTCACCACTACTAGTTGCAAGCTCCTCTGTACTTGGTTTAGCAACTGCAGCTTTAGTTGTTTATATAGTATCTAGAGGAATCTCTAATCTTAATATTGGCTTAGTATTTTATATACTAAATCTATTCTTGGTAGGTCTTGGAGCATACTACTTGGGTGATGGATTAGAAGTATTGTTTGGTAGTTATATTCCTAATGCTTTTAAACTAGGCGTGTTAGTATACACAATTCCCAGTTACTTCATAATGTTGAAATATGATTTAAAAAGATATATAAACTCTAATAAAATAAAATAACCTGACAATAAATACAAGGAAGTCGCACACAAATTTATATTTGTGTGCGACTTCCTTGTATTTATCTTCTATACTATAAACGTAATAATAAATTTGGTTCCTACATCCACCCGACTTCGTACTTCAATCATCCCATTATGTGCTTCAATTATTGATTTTGATAGTGCCAGCCCTATTCCAATAGATTCGCTTTTCCTTCCTGCTTTAGCTTTGTAAAACCGCTTAAATATATTAGGTATATCAGCCTCGCTTATACCTTCTCCAGTATCTTCTATAATAATTCTTGTATACATTGGATTTTCCTGGAGATCTAAATTTATTGTTCCACCCACAGCATTATGTTCTATGCCATTTTTAATAATATTAATAAGTGCTTCTTCAAGCCACAATCTATCATGATAAAAAACTATTTCTCCATTTTCTTTAAAAGTAATAACAACCTCTGCCTCATATGCCTTGCTCTCTAGTGCATCTATTGCATCTTGCACCGTTTCATTTAAACTTTGTTTCTCTTTGACAATTTCTATAGCTTTAGCATCTAATTTAGCTAACTTAAGTAAGTTTTTTATGAGCCAATTCATCTTTTCTAGCTGATTTTGATTATTCAGCAAAAAAGCTGTTCTTTGATCTTCAGGTAGCTGCTTTGTAACCATAATATCGTTATATAAAATTACAGATGAAAGTGGAGTTTTTAGTTGATGAGATATATCTGATAATAAATCCGCTAGAAATTGTTTCTCACGCCGTAGATCACTTAAATTACTTCTAATGATTTCCCTCATGGAATTAAAAGAAATTGCTAGTTTTGAAAAATCGCCCTCTTTATTTTCATTTATAGCTATATCATAATCGCCATCAACTACCTTTTTTGCTGCATTTGTTAGTCTTCTTATCCTTTTATAAAAAAAAACATATTGAAAATAATTCAACATAAATAATATAGCCGCCATAAGAATAAAGCTTAAACTAATTGAATAGTTATTTTTTATAATAGCCCTACTTACATAGGGAAAAAGTGAATCTTCTAACTCCTGTGTTAGCCCATATTGCTTTAGTAAAGCACTTCCATGTGCAGCTTCTTCCTTAGAAACTTCCTTTGTAATAAGTGGTATAATTTCCTTTTCCATTTCAGGATTTTTTTCAATTACCCTTGTAGCAATGGCTCCTAAACTTTTTATATAGTCAGCCTTCAAATTATCATTATGGATCTTTAAAAACAAAGCAGTAATAATTAAAAATAGTGTCATTACAAACAAAAGAACCGCCGTGCTTATTTTCAGTTCAGAATTAATAAAATATCTTCTCATAGTAATCTACTCCTTAATTATCGCCCTAGGTGCTATTCATCATCTTCGAAGCTGTTTATCACCTAGGATGCTACAACATCCTTATTCCACTTATACCCCAGTCCACGTTTATTAACTATATACTGGGGTTCCCTTGGATTGTCTTCTATTTTGTCTCTTATTCTCTTAATATAAACAGATAGCGTGTTTTCATCAAAAAAAGGGTCTTCCCCTTCTAATAATTCACACAGTATCTCATCCCTCTTCATTAAAACATTGGGCTTATTCATAAATATTAATAAAAGTTTATATTCTTGCGCTGTAAGATTTATAATATCGCTATTTTTTCGAACTGTTCCTTTTATATTATCAACAAATATATTTTCACTTTTAAGCGTATTCTCTAATAATATATTTTTAGAATTCGCTGTGTTTTTAGAATTACGCCTTATGGCTGCCTTTATTCTTGATATAAGTTCTCTAACCCGAAAAGGCTTTGTTATATAATCGTCTCCACCTATTTCAAGACCCTGAACTATATTAACCTCATCATCACAAGCCGTTAAAAATATTATAGGCACATCACTTAGACTTCTTATATACTTGCATAATTCATATCCATTGCCATCAGGCAAGTTAACATCTAATAAAACTAAGTCAAAAAGTTCAGAATGGAATAAGTTTTTACCACCTTCTACTGTTGGGGTTCTAGAAACTTCATATCCCCCATCTTTTAGAGAAAACTCTATGCCAAGGGCTAATGATTCATCATCTTCAACTAATAATAATCTATCCATAATTTTCACCTCATTTTAAATATTGCAAACAATTAATACCTTAATAATACCTTACTTATGGGTTAATTCAAAGTATATCATCATTTAAGTCAACTCAAATGCAAAAGGTTATCTTACAATTTCGTAAGATAACCTAATAGAAACAATAGCTCATATATTATTTTAATTACTATACTCTCTATCCAATACTCATTTTCGTTTATATTGCTTTGTATTTAATATGCTAATTTACAAATCATATATTTCTGTAATAAAGTTTCTCAAATTCACTATATTTATCCATTTATATGGATTTAAAACTAATAAATCATCATCTCCAGTTATTATATATTGTGCGTTCCCATAAACTGCTTCCTCAAGAATCATATTATCTTTTGGATCTCTACAATCAGTTACTTTCTCATAACATGCTGGAACTATTACTTTCATTGACAACAAAGCTATTAATTCTTCCACTTCCCTTAATGTTATATATTTACTGAATTTAGGTCTATTTAGAACTTCTTTTAATTCTCTTAATTGTTCTGTAGACATAATAAGAAGAAATTCACCATTAATTATTTCCTTTAGTATTAGCTTTGCATTTTTACTTCCTAGAAATGCACTAACAAATATATTGGTATCTATTACAACTTTAATTTTGTTCATGAAAATTCCCTCTTACTTCCTCAACTTCTTTAGTAATATCATCCAATGAAAGAGATTCTTTTTCTACTCGTTCGCTTACTCTATCCAATAAGTCTATTAATTTTAAATTTATATCCACTTCCATTTTTTTATATATTATTTTTTTTTCTTCTAATGTTAAACAATCAATTAGTTCCCAAACTTCATTCAAATTCGCTTTCATACAGCTCACCTCAATATATTTTATTATTAATATCTTTACCATTCTGAAACTTTTTAAGCAAACCATTCACAAATTCTTTTAAATTAATATTTAATATTATTATATCTTATAAAGTATCAAAATGCCATAGTCATATAAACCTTTTAACGAGAAGATTATTATTAATAATCTTCTCTAACTGCCTGAATTAAATTTTCTTTTTTAATTCGTGAAAGCGGTGATAAAACTGAAAGATAGCTTATTGCTATAGATGCAGCTCCCGCAATAGCTATTGCCTGCCAAGGCACCATCCATCCAAACTCTCTAAATGCACCCATTGATAATCCTAGGAGGTAAGATATTCCGCAGCCTATTATGCAGCCATATATGGCACCTACAATTCCATAAAGAAGTCCTTCTAGTACAATCATTTTCTTTAAACCCTTTTGAGTGAGCCCTATGGATTTTAAGGTAGCAAACTCTCTTTTTCTAAGAATAATATTTGTTGTTAAGGTATTTACAATATTAACACTGCCAATTAAGGAAACTACCAATACAAATCCATAAAGTAATATTTGAACCATTAATATTGCAGATTTTGCTTCTTTATTACTATCTATATTATTTATTACTTGTAGTGAGGGGTTTGATTTTATGGCCGTTTCTATTCCTATCTTTCCTGCATCTTCATCTTTTATATCTTTAAGAACTATGTTTAAGTTTACAGGCTTAGCATACTTGCCACCTGTCAATTTCCTTCCCATTTCTTCTGTTGTGATTATATTTAAGCTATTACTATATTGAATAGTATCAAAAGGTGAATTTTCAAGAATTGCCATAACGTTAACCTTTTGAACCTTGCCTTTCCCAAATTCTGTTTTTACTTCACTACCTTCACTGTATTCACCAGTAAATTGAAGGTCAATTTCATCTCCTACTTTTATATCTGCCATTGATCCAAAATATTGTTTCTTCGTGTTTTCATTATATAAACTATATTTATTATACAAGATCACTCCATTTCCACTGTTTAGTGCTTCTATATCAATTTTTCCTGACTTTAGATATTTCTTAGAAACTTCTAAAGATTCCTTATCATAAACTACAATAGCACTTTCCATAAGAGTTTTCTTGTCTCCATCTAAGGTTGTTTTTTTATATATATTTTTCATGTCCTGAATTTCTTTAACTTCACTGTTTTGGTTTATTGCCATCTGAAAAAGATATGGATCGCATACTTTATATACCTTCTCCACCGACTTCAGTGCTTTTATGTCATCTACTATTTTATTATCTATATTTGAATCTTCTGCTGTAACTTTATTATCTCTAACAACAGTAAAATGAATATCTTTTGATTCATTAAGATCTGACGATATATTAAGTGACATATCCATAAAGGATTTAAAAGTAACAAATAAAACCACACTTATTACTATAGAAAAAACAGTTATTCTATACCTTTTTCTATTTCTCTTTATATTTTTAGCCGCCAATGCTCCTTCAAATCCGAATATTTTTTTAATGACTACATTTTTTCGTCTTTTAATTTTCTCTTTTGTTATAGAGTTTCTACCACTTATAGCATTCAGTGGTGAAATCTTGCCTGCGAAATATGCTGGTACCAGTGCTGATAGGTATATTGAGACAAGTCCAACACCTGCACTGATGCATAAAACCATAGGAGATATTGAAATTTTCATTGGCATAACTGAATCTGCACCAATTAATTTAAATGCAGAACTTATTCCAAAGATAGCTATAATGCCACATACAAGCCCCAATGGAATAGCAATTGCTGCAAGTATTGTTGCCTCTCTTAGGACAATTTTTCTAATTTGACTTGGAGTTGTTCCCACTGCTCTTAAAAGTCCAAACTGTTTAATCCGCTCTACAACACTTATTTGAAATGAGTTGTATATTACTGCTATAGTTGAAATTACAACTATCCCAATTATTATTGCTAGGGCTACATATAATTGTCCAAACCCTGAACTATCGTCTCCTGCCCCCTGCATTTGAAGCAAATAGCTATTTTCCATTACAGAATCCTTCTCACCTAATTGCTTTAACTGGCTTACTGCAGTTTTCAAATTTGTTTTTGAGCTTATTTCCACTAAAAGCGATGCATTCTGTTTATTAATATTATTATTTTTAGTTAAAATTAGTCCGTTACCATCCATCTGATTTTGTACATTATCCTCCAGTATTCCTACAAGAGTACAATCCTTATTATTAACATTAATTTTACTTCCTACATGAGTATCTTTTTCAATATATGGTAATATCCACTTTTCCATGGCTACTTCATTTGCACTTTCTGGCAATCTACCTACCTTGGCATTATATGGGAAAAGTTCTAAGGCTTTATCTGTTGCTGTTATTATATTAACAACTAATTTATCACCTATCTTTATTTCCTTACTTATATTATATAATCCACTCCTAGATACTTTTGGATTATTAACTATTTTAGAAATCAATTTTTCATCAGTTTTTAGAAATGCTAGATGGAAAGAGCCTCCACTATTTTTAGCATCTTGTATCTGCGCCTCTTGCATCCCCTTAAAGAAAAGTCCTATTGTTGAAATAAGCGCAACTGATAACATTATTCCTATAATAGTAAGTGCAGTTCTTTTTTTATTTCGCTTTAAATATTTACCTGTTAACTGTTTATAACTTGTTATCATCTTTTCTCTTCCCCCTAGCTTACTTTCAAATGCTTATCAGAAATTATTTCACCATCTTCAATTGTTAAAACTCTATCTGCCATAGCTGCTATATTCACGTCATGGGTGATGAGTATTAATGTCTGATTATATTTTTTAGCTGTAAACTTTAATAATTCTATAACATCCTTTGAATTTTTAGTATCAAGATTTCCTGTAGGCTCATCTGCAAGTATTATTGATGGCTTATTAAACACCGCTCTACCTATTGACACCCTTTGCTGTTGTCCTCCTGATAGCTCTGAGGGAAGATGCTTTTTCCTTTCGCTTAGTCCGAGTATTTTAATAAGCTCTTCCAAATAAACTTTATCTACCTTATCATTATCAAGTAATGCTGGAAGTGCTATATTTTCTTCTACATCTAAAATAGGAAGTAAATTATAAAACTGAAATACAAAACCTATCTTTCTTCTTCTAAACACTGCAAGTTTTTCTTCTTTATAATCATAAATACTTTCCCCATCAATAACCACATTTCCAGATGTAGGCCTATCTAGCCCTCCAAGTAAATGAAGAAGTGTACTCTTACCAGAACCCGATGCTCCCACAATTGCTACAAACTCCCCCTTATGTACTGACAAATTTATATTTTTAAGAGCCTCTACCTCATTTTCACCTTTTCCATAAGTTTTAGTTAAATTTTCAACCTTTAAAACTTCCATTTATATCTCTCCCTTTTCTCATTTCTCATCACTATAAGCATATTATACTTCTTGCAATGCTTACACTCCATATCATTCAACTTACAAATGCAAAAGGTTATCTTACAGTTTTGTAAGATAACCTAGGTGTAACTCATGTGACAAGTTAATGTTTCTGTAACCTTTTATATATGACTCCTTACATATTTACATCATTCCAACTTACTTTAAAGCTAATTTTCCAAAGAATTATATTAACAATTAAAAGTACCACCGCATAAACGGAAGTAAACATCATATTATTTCTAATAATAAAATGGATTCCTGCAAAAGCCCCAAGTAGCACTATTGTAATTCCCGATGGTCCTATAAGCTTTCCACTATCTGCCACCGCAAATTTTACACTAAAGGGCATTTCCTTATTGGATACTTTAAAATACACTAATGATACTATTAAAAGCACTAAAAACATTACTATTAAATCTATAATTATTGAGGGACCTTTAAGTATTAAAAACACTCCAGCCTCTAATATGTAAAGTGGTATTATTAGCTTGAATATAGTTCCTTTTATTGCTCCTTTTAATATTACTCCTGGATTTTCTATAGGTAATACCTTGTATATAAAGGCACCCTTATAACTATCACTATTATTTATAAAAGCTGTACAAAAACATAGCAGGAATATACTTACATACATTAACAAATGAACTTTACCACCAAAGCCAGTTTGGATATTATCCATAATGGATTTATCACCTCTATCCATGAACATGAATAGGATTGGCACAAATACAGCCATTGCCAGTGTTGGATATACCTTAAGCTTTAAATTTCTTTCTGTAGCTATCATGTTTTGAGTAAATTTAAACATGCTCCTTTCAATCTTATCCCTGCAAACTAATGATGCTATAAATTCTTTTCTATTTTCACTCCGCTTACTTACTTTTCCTCCATTTTCATTTAATTTTTGAAGGTTCTTTTCGAAATAAGGTACTACCCCTTTAATATAAACCGTAATTAATAAAATCGGACCTACTATTGCAAATACGCATAAAAGTATTAAAAAAGGTTGTTTATTACCATCAATATATATTCCAAAGGGCGCTGCAAACCACATAGATGGAAGTAGTGCATGCCAAAACTTTGGTGCATATTCAATATTAATACTTTGCATATTAAAAACCCTAATCATTAGCTGATATCCAAAGGCAAACACAAAAGCTAATAATATTTGAAAATAGTTGATTATATCCTTTAGTTTTTCTCCATCAAAAAACTTCAAAACTAAAGTGTATAGTAATGCTGTCAATGCTATAACTAACAATACTGAAAGTATATTTTCTATACTAAATATTAAAAAAAATAAGGGTCCATAGTTTATTGTACCAAGAACTAGTGGAATTAAATTTAGTGACAGTGATAACCCCATTAAATATATAAATATGTGAGTAGTCTTTGCCGCATTAAATGTCTTACTATCAATAGGTTTCGGTAACAATATATTTTTTTCTTTTACATCTAGCAAAACTGCTGAAAAATCAGATATCATAAGAGATACCATCATAAATAAATTTATACCTATAACAATATTTGTTGAAATCATAGAAGGCATCTCACCCATCATTATGAGTCCAATGAAAATGCTCATAAATCCGTTTATTTTAAGTAAAGATGAATAATTGTTCTTTTCCTCTGTGTCATCTGTTTTTTTATTATTTGCCATAACAGTACTTACTCTACGGCCATCCATGGTTAGTTTTATTTGAAGTATCATTCTCATTGTCTTATAGTCAACGCCTAATTTTTTATATGCTGATTGGAATTTATCTAATATTTTAAGTACGGTAAAATTCTTCATAATTACACCTCGCACACCAAAGAAACGAATTCTTTGGCAATCTTCGCATGCTCATTAAAGCCTGTTAGCTGATTGAATATTTCTTCAAGTGAACCATCCTTTTGATTATTATTAAGCTCCTCGAAACTTCCATCGGCTACTACTTGTCCATCGTTTAAAAGTAATATCCTATCACTTACCTTCTCAACAACATCCATTATATGTGATGAATAAAATATGGTTTTTCCGCTATTTGCAAGAGAACGCATAACCTCCTTAAACACCATTACACTATTGGCATCTAGACCACTTAAAGGCTCATCAAAAAATAATATTTCAGGATTATGAATTAAACTACATATTATAAGTAACTTTTGCTTCATACCTTTTGAATATGAGGATATTCTAGAATTTATAACACCCTCCATTCCAAATAAGGCCATTAACTTTTTAGCTTTCTCAATAATCTTATCTTTTTCTAATCCATATATTTCACCTAAAAAGCTTATATACTCATACGCAGTTAAGTTTTCATATATATCTGCAAGCTCAGGAACATACCCTATTTTCTTTTTATACTCTACACTTCCATTACTTATATCCTGTCCTAATATTTCAACTTTTCCTGTGTATCCATCTAATATCCCAAGCATTATCTTTATAGTTGTGCTTTTACCAGCACCATTAGTCCCTATGTATCCTATTATTTGGCCTCTAGGTATCTCTAGATTTATTCCATTAAGCACCTTTTTACTACCATAGCTCATTTGTAAATCCACAATTGATATTATACTTTCTGAGTTTCCCACCATACCATCTCCTAGAATTTATTATTTTGCTTATTCTATTCATTATAACCTTAATTTAGTTGATTTGCTTGATTTAATAGGTATATACTAATTTTATGCTATTTATTACATTTAAACCTACTGTTTCGTAAATAACTACTTATCCCAACTAAAATTTATAGGTTTAGTAAATGGTAATTTAAAAAAGGATTCTTCAAATAAAATTTTCATTTAGGACCTTTCACCAAAAGCGATTGAACTATACAATAAGTATAAAATTCTTCCATCCATCACAATATCTCAATGTATATTAGAATCTGCTTGGGGTAAATCAGATTTAAGTATTAAAGCAAATAATCTATTTGGAATAAAATCTGATAGTAGTTGGAATGGAAAAAGTATAAATATGACTACATCAGAATATCATGATGAAGTTGTAAAAGCTAATTTTAGACTATATGAAAACAAAGTAGATTCACTAGATGATTATGGAAAATTTCTTTCTGACAATGATAGATATAAAAAAAATGGAGTTTTCGATGCCTCTCAGTATATACAGCAAGCTCAAGCCCTTGAAAATGCAGGATATAGTACTATACAAGATATTAATGAAAATAACGTATATGCGGATCTGTTGATTTCCATAATAAAGGAAAATGATCTACAACTTATTGATAATAAGGCGCAGAGTCAAAAATAAAAAATAAAAGAAAGTATATATTACTAGAGCTTGCTCAAATGAAGTTTACGTAATATATACTTTCTTTACCGTGTAAAAAGCGAATTCTCCCTACGGTGGAGTATAAATGTTATCCACAGCCAACTACTATCCCGCCTTTCTAAAATAGTAAAGCTCCCATTCTTAAATCGTTAATAATGCACATTCACTGATAATTTCATGGCCTTTTTCTGTTAGATGAATCCCATCAATGTACAATTGTTTAGGGTATAAAGTTTTTTTGGAATTTTCTAAAGCATTATAAAAGTCTATAAACAAAATATGTTCTTCATTGCAAAAATTTAATACCCATTGCCTATACAATTTGATCTTTTCATTTACTTTTAAATAGTCCACATCAATACTCCAATGTTCAAGTGCTAAATCTTTGTCTATTAGAGTTTGTATGCCTATGATAGGTACTATTCCATGTTCTTTTGCTTCCTTAATTAGGCGGCTTACTTTTGCTTCAACTCTACTCACCGTATATCCCTTTAAGAAATCATTACTACCACCCATTATAATTACATGACTTGGAGTTTTTTCTACTATATCAGTATAATACCTAGAAATCATAGCAGCAGTTGTTTCGCCATTAACACCTTGATTTATAACTTCTACATTTAATTTTTTTCTAATTAAATCTACCCAACATTTCCCTCTTGTTATCCCATATCCATAGGTTAAACTATCGCCAAAACATACCAATTTCATAAATTTTGTTCAGTCCTTTCTAAAACACATTTAAATTTACTATTTATAATATATAAAACCATATTTCATTTTTTCAGTGAGATAACCCATAATTTATGATTTCTCTATATTTCCATGTATAAGTATAACATTAAATTCATTGACAATAAGCTGGATATGCGATATCGTATATATATGGTATACACGATTTTGTATAAATAAGTCCTACCAAGAAAGAGGTGAATTAATGAATATTACTATAGATTATACAAGTGACTTGCCTATGTATGAACAAATAAAGGCTTGTATCAAATCAAATATACTTTGTGGAAAGCTTCAAGCAAGTGACACTCTCCCGTCGGTTAGGCAGCTAGCTAAGGAGCTAAATGTTAGCACTATTACCACCAAAAGAGCATATACAGATTTAGAACATGAAGGCCTTATATATACAGTCTCTGGCAAGGGCACTTTTGTAAATACTGTGGATGTGTCAAAGTTGTTATCAGAAAGAAAAGATAAATTAATCCGAGAATATGAAGATATGACTCTTAAAATAATGGAAGTTGGGGTAACGAAAAAAAATATTTTAAAGATAATTGAAAACATTTATAAGGGGGAATAAAAATGGAGAATATATTAGAAGTTTTAAATTTAAATAAGGATTTTAGGGATTTCAGCTTGAAGAATGTAACCTTTACCCTTGAAAAAGGATGCATTATGGGGTTTATAGGGCAAAACGGATCAGGAAAAACTACTACTATAAAATTAATGTTAAATGCAATTGGGAAAACCTCAGGACAGATTAAAATCCTTGGAAAAGATAATGTTAAAGAAGAAATCTTTGTAAAATCCCAAATTGGCTATGTGCCAGATGAAGATTATTTTATAAGTAGCTCTACTTTGCAAAATCATGCAAAAGCTCTCAGGGTGTTTTATGATAATTGGAGTGACGATATTTTCAATAACTATGTTTCCAAATGGAGAATTCCTTTAAAACAAAAAATAAGTGAGTTCTCTAAGGGTATGAAAACAAAAGCAATGTTCGCTCTTGCCTTAGCACATCAGCCTAATCTTCTAATTCTTGACGAGCCCACCGCAGGTCTTGATCCCGTTGCAAGAATTGAGATTTTAGATATACTTCGAGAGTTTGTATCTGACGGAGAAAAATCTGTATTCTTTTCAACACATATTACCTCAGATTTAGATAAAATAGCAGATTATATAACTTTAATTCATGGTGGTAAAATAATAGAAAGTTTGTCGGTTGATAAACTCGAAGAAAAATATATTGTATTAACTGGGGGCATTGAAGAATTAAATGGACTTGAACATGAGTTTATTGGAATTAGAAAAGGTGAGATTACTTTTGAGGGTTTGATATTAAGAGAAAAAGCTCATGAATATTTTAAGGACATAAAAGGTACTAACCCTAGTGTTGAAAATCTATTAACTTTTACTATCTGGGGGTATGATAATTATGAAAAGAACTATTAATATAATTAAAGCCTTTTGGTTTATGTATCCAAGCAATATTGAGTGGCTATTAAGATTTTCTATATTTTTCACTGGACTAATATCAATAATGATATGTTCTGAAACAACAAGGTTGGTACAGGATTATGTAAATAAAGGAACAATGGTAGATTTTAGCGATATAGTTCTTCAATTACTTAATTTAATCAACCTATCCTATGTATTTATTTTAAGCACTCAAAGTGGTATTGGGTTAAAAAGAAAAGTCACAGGTAATCTGAATGATTTTCTAATACAGGCACCAGTATTAAAAAAAGATATATATAATGTGAAATTCGGGATTTTCCAAATGGTAAGTATTCCATTTTTTATAGTAGTAATATATTTTATAGGATTAAATGTTTTTGTAAGCACAAGTGAGCTTATATCAGCATATTCAGGATTTCTTGTTTTAATTTATTGTATATGGACTATGGCTGTAAATATATCAATAGGCTTTTCATCTTCATCTGAAAAATATAAGGCCTTTAGGTATCTATTCATAGCATTAATATTAATATTGCTCGTATTTATGTTTTATTTAATATCTATTCCTGATTTACAACCGAGTACTTTAGTAAACGAGCAAAATATGTTTAACGGTTTAGGTCCAATATTCATTCCTATATTAAAGGCTTGTAGATACATTGGCGGAATTACAGGTTTAATTATTATACTCCTTTCAACTATAATCAGTTATTTTTTAGGTTGCAAGTTACCTCTAAAAATTTCGGAGAAGGTGGGTAATTGAAATGAAAGACCTATTATTAAACTATCTTAAAATGCTTAAAGCTGGATTCTTTTATAAAACCTTTTTCTTTGCACTACTCTTGATTATTCCTTCAGTAGTAAATATTTTTTTTACTGGTGGAAGTGATTTTTATGAAACATCTTTTGTAGTTATCGTAGGCTTTTTCATTGTATCCATAGGCATAAACGAGATTTCTGAAAAGGGATATATTTTCTGCTTAACTCTTCCTATAAGAACTAAAGATATTATAAAAATTGTTTATCTTCACACCTATGTAATGTATATTATAGGGTTCATTGGCACTTTTCTTGTATCAATCTTTAGTCATCAGGAACTGCCTAGGTTATACTTACTATTTATTGTCATGTATCTTTTATGCACAAATTTACTTTATCCAGCTCTGGCTTCCTGTGAACTTAAATCAATCAATGCTCCAGAGCCAATTGCCTGGGCTACTTTAGCCTTCGTTATCATGTCTTTTACTGCATTATGTGCTTTTAATGTAAATAGGATTATTGGACCTAATGCCATTTTAAATGGTGAACTCCTAGGAATTGTAGTTATTAGCTTTCTGGCAGCATTTACACTTAAGACATCTTATAAAATAACATTAAAGAAAGTAATGGGGGTTTTATAAATAAAAAGCAGCAAAAGCCTAAATTAATGGTTCTTACTAAACTTTGGGTGTATAGAAGAAAATGCGGGTGTAAAAA
Organism: Clostridium sp.; assembly: GCF_050717535.1. GTDB lineage: Bacteria > Bacillota > Clostridia > Clostridiales > Clostridiaceae > Clostridium_AD. The sequence goes on along the minus strand of NZ_JBOITM010000074.1, from coordinate 79 downwards.
CCTGCTTTTTCTTTATGCTCAGGGTTCTTATTTTTGGGTATTTATGGTATAATAAGGTATCAAAAAAAGGATGTGAATG
>NZ_JBOITM010000073.1:0-103359 GCF_050717535.1 Clostridium sp. | reverse complement strand
AGTTTCTATATCTGAGACATATTTATTAAAACATTAATTTCTATTGAACCGCCGTGTACCGAACGGTATGCATGGTGGTGTGAGAGGTCGCTAAATAAATTAATTATTTAGCTCCTACTCGATTTCAAAAAGTTGATTTTTAAGTTTTTCAATTCTATCACTAGCCAAAACTATATACCCCCTTTTTATATGTATATTATTGTTTATTATCATTGTTTATTGTTTAGTCTTATTGTATAATGTAATTATGGAAAATTCAATACCAAATTGAAAAAAAATATAATTATTACTTAAGGCAAGTTTAGTACAAATAACAGAACATAATTTAATTGTAGAAGTTCTAAAAGAATTTCTACAAAAATAAGGGGTTTTTATATGTATAAATTATTGGCAATAGATATGGATGGAACATTATTAAATGATAATAAGAAAATTTCAGAGGAAAACATTATAGCAATTAAAAAAGCAACACAACTAGGTGTTAAAGTTGTAATTGCCTCAGGACGTACAATTCAAGGCATAGAGAAGTATTTAGAAAAGTTAGATTTAGTAAGTGATGATAATTATTGCGTGGTATGTAGCGGGGCGCTAGTAATGAATAATACTAATGAAAAAGTAATTCAATCTAGTCCACTTAGTTATGATGAGTTTAAATATGTATTTAATTTGGTGAAGAAGCTTCATATAACTTTAAATATGTATTCTGATGACCGTATATTAATAAACTCTGCCAACTATTATAGTGAATTTGATGCTATCGCTAATAATATACCTTTAGAAATTAGGGATTTTAATTCACTAGATAAAGATACACTAATAACAAAAATAATGTTAATAAATGAGGACTTAAGTATTTTAGAAGAGGTGCAAGCATTATTTCCAAGTATAATATTGGATGAAAATAAACTTGAAGCTAAAGAGGGTTTCAACAGAGAATTATTCAAAGATATGTCTAAGTTGCCACAAAAATTTTTAGAAAATTTCACAGTTTCAAAAGTAACACCTTTTAATGTGGAAGTTATGAAGAAAAATATTAGTAAAAGAACAGGACTAGAAAAGATTGCAAGGGAACTTAAAATAAAGCCAAATGAGATAATTTGTATAGGAGATTCGGGGAATGATAAAGAGATGATCCAGTATGCAGGGCTCGGTGTGGCAATGGGAAACGCATTTCCAGAAATAAAAGAAATTGCTGATTATGTAACTTATAGCAATGAGGACAATGGGGTGGCACATGTCATAGAAAAGTTTATCTTAAATCAAAAGATAGCTGTATAAGAAATAATATTTTGTATTAAATTATAATCACGTACACTCTATAAGGTGAGGTGGAAATAAAATGTTTGCAGAAGAAAGAATAGAGAGAATAATTCAATTGCTAAATGAAAACGAAAAAGTAATTGTAAAGGAACTAAGCAAAAGATTTAATGTAACAGAGGACTGTATAAGAAAAGATCTAAAAGTCTTAGAAAAACAAGGAATTATTAAGAGAACTTATGGAGGCGGAGTATTAAGTAGAAAGTCCGCTCCACATAATGATATTCTAAGTAGAGTAAATATCAATTCAGAAGGAAAAATGAACATTGCACAAAAGGCCTATGAACTTATAAAGCCAAAGGAGACAATTTTTTTAGATATTTCATCCATAAATATATTAATTGCAGAGAAAATTGCAAAGGGCAATAAAAAGCTCATAGTTATAACTAACATGATTGATATTTTTAGAACCTTTTCAAAGTGTGACCATGTAGACGTCATAGGCACTGGGGGAGTGTTTAATAAAGAATTAAATGGGTTTGTTGGATCTACCACTATAGAGAGTGTATCTCGGCACAATCCCAATAGAGCCTTTATAGGTAGCTGTGGAGTGAATATGTTTGATAAAAGTCTTACAACTTTTGATATGGAGGATGGTAATACGAAAAGAGCCATTATACACTCAGGAAAAAAAGTTTATCTAGTGATGGAAAACAAGAAATTTCAATATGATGGCACTTACAAATTTGCAGATATTTATGATGTAGACGCAATTATTTTAGACGAAAGGCCCGATGAGAAAATTTGTGAAGAATTAGAAAAAATGAGGGTAGAGATTATCTAGAATATGGGTATATATTTTATAATATAGGGGCGTGTTATTATATGAAAAAATTTAAACTTATATTAATAATATCATTAATCTTTAATATTCTTTTTATTTTTGTGGGTGGTTTTGTTGTTTATGAAAACGGTGGAATTGAATATACTAAAATTAAGGAATCTACCGTAATCAATTCAAACTATCCCAAACCAAAAACTAGTTCATATTATAATGATAAAGTAAATAGTTTCAAAAACATAAAGAAAAGTAATGAAATTATATTTTTGGGGGATAGTTTGACCGATTACTGTAATTGGAATATAGCATTTAATAATACAAGTATTAGAAATTTAGGAATTAGTGGTGATACTACAAGTGGAGTATTAAACAGATTAAATGATATATATATATTGAAGCCAAAGAAACTTTTTATAATGATAGGCATAAATGATTTGTCATCTGGGAAAAGCAAAGAGGATATTATTAATAATTATACAAATATAGTCAAAGACATACAAAGTAATAATATTAATACTAATATATTTATACAAAGCATTTTGCCTATTAGTAGACAAATTGTTAAAAAGGATGAAATTAATAATAATGTAGCTGAATTAAACAGTGAGTTAAAAGATATTGCAGAAAAATTAAACGTAAATTATATAAATTTATATGATTTATTCCGCAAAGGGAATGAGCTAAATAATGATTATGCTATAGACGGATTGCATTTAAACAATGCAGGGTATTTAGTATGGAAAAAAGCTATTGAAAAATACGTTATTGCACAATAGGATCAAACTGTGCTTAATACAATTAAAAACTTACCGCCTTGTCTTTAAAATAGATAAGGCGGTTTTTTTATGACTATATCCGCTATATTGTATAACAGATCCTTTTTTTAGTGTGGTAAAAATATCCCCATTAAAGCCCTCGATACTTATGGTCTATATATACTTTGCTTTTTTTATTCCCAATAATTCTAGTTATATCATTTTGCTTTTTCTCAATCATTAGAATTTCCTTTTGTAGAGTTGAATAGCTTTTAAATCTTTTTTCATCTATAATGCCATCTTCAATAGCTTTTTTTATGGCACAACCGGGCTCTTTTTTATGACTACAATCTGAGAATCTACATTGGGCTGCTAATTCTTCTATATCTTCAAAAGCCTCACTTATGCCGTCCGCGCCACCCCATAGCTGGAGTTCCCTCATTCCTGGGGTATCTATCATAATGGCACCATTATCTAAAATAAACATCTCTCTAGAGGTTGAAGTATGTCTGCCCCTATCATCGTATTCTCGAACTTCCTTTGTTTCTTGAACCACTTCTCCTGCAAGATAATTAAGCAAGGTAGATTTTCCAACACCTGAAGAACCCAGTAGTGCAATGGTTGTACCTGGCTTCAAATATTGATTTAAATCATCCATACCACGATTGTCAACGGTACTAATTACATGAATTGGGACTCCAGCAGCCACTCTTACAGTCTGTCTTAAGTTTTCGGCTAAATCCGTGCACAGATCAGCCTTGCTAAGCAAAATAACTGGATTTGAATTGCTTTCTAAAGCTATGGTTAAATATCTCTCTATTCGTCTGGCATTAAAATCCTTGTTTAAGGAATTAACAAGAAAAATTGTATCTATATTTGAAGCTACAATTTGCTCTTTAGTGTTAGTGCCTGCGACTTTTCTGGAAAATTTGCTTTTCCTAGGGAGTACTTTGTGAATAGTACCTCTCATTTCCGAGGTTCTAAGACTTACTATCACAAAGTCTCCAACAGAAGGAAATTCTTGCTGGTCCATTACTTCGTGTCTTAGTTTCCCGGACACCTCAGCCAACATCTCCCCAAGCTCAGTATAAATTTTATAAATATGCTTATGCTCACCGAAAACTCTTGCTACTGAATAACCATCTTCTATAAAAGTGCTAGCATCTTTTAAAGATGATTTATCCTCTTCGTTATAAAATTCTTCTTTGTAATATTCCTCCCAGCCTAATTGTTTTAAAGTATATATAAATATCCTCTCCTATGCATTTAATTTTAAATTTTCATTATTTATATTAAAAATTATCTTTCTAATGCTATCTTCTGATAGATTATAAGATTCTGTAAGCTTAGTAATTGTAGTTCCATTTTTATAAAAGTTATATATCTCCATGTTACGTTTTCTTAGAAGTTTTCGAGTGCCATTATTTTCACCCCAAGCCTTCCGTACATTATCTTCTTTTGGAATATATATGATCTCTCCTTGAATATACTTTTGCAGCTCCTTTAAAAGTGCTGCGGGCAGAACATCTTTCCCATTCTTGTAACACAATAGTAAATTCCTCCTCTTTATTATCAATAGTATTTAATAGAGTTTTAGAAATTTCCATTGAAACCACCTCCTATATTTTTTTAGATATAACAATTATGAACCGTTATCCTATTTATTTTTCTATAGAAAAATCCCGTGGATATAAAAACCATCCACGGGAATATTAAAAAAGGCAATAAAAAAAACACGATAACTTCGTGCATTCTGCCAAACTTTAAATTCGTTTAACGTTTCAGATGACGGTTATTAATTAGATTTCGAAAGCACACAAAATAAAGGGTTAATAAGCCCCATTTTATATTTTGTAGATCTAATGTAAAGACATCTCTACAAAAGATTATACTGCCTTCGATTAATATTCAGTTATTGATCAAGCACCTCAAAAGCTTCAATTAAATTTATCATATATCAACATCTCCTTCATCTGGATTATTTTTGTTTAGTTTGATTATTCACACAATTTCATTTTATTATAAAAACCTTATTATGTCAATAATAATTGGTGCCCGCGGTGACAAGTGGAAAGGTTATATATAAGGAGGCAATATGCCCCCCTATATTCATCTGAAGTAGATAACAATTATAAATTGCTAACTACCTCATATTTTATGGTAAACTTTTAACCTTTTTAGGTCAAAAGCCACCTCCTAGCTGTAATCAATCTAATCATCTCCTTTCACTAGATTACCGGTTAGTTATATTATGACATATTGTAAGTTGCATTCTCAAGTTAAAGAATTATTATAATTGTTTTTTACTAAGAGGGAATAATAAGTGGAAAGGAGCACAAAAGATAGATGTTTAAATGAATATATTTTTTCAATATATGTAATAATAAAGCTAAATGGGAAATAATGTGGTTCTCATTATTATATTGTAAAGTGAGTGGTTTTTATGGAAAATATTAAAGCAAGATTTTTGGGGATAATAGCGCAAGCAAGAAACATTAATAGCCTACCAACCATGATTGACATTTATAAAAAAATAGAAGAAATTTGCGAGAGTCAAGAAGGATTAGATGAAGATAAAGAAAAGGAAGTTTTAGCTTCAAATTGGAATGGGACAATAACAATTAAGGATGGTACTGAAATAGAATTGGTCGAATATATAGGGAAATGTATTTTGCATGATTTCAGAGATTATGATGGGGAAAAACTCTATAAAATAGATGATAATTTATTTTTATGTGCAGATTGTCTCACCCTATGCAAAAAACAACCTAATTTAGTAGCTCAGCATTACGATTACGATTATTCAATGGATAAATGGGTTTTCCCAAAAAAATGGGACGAAAATAAAATAATTAATTGGATTAAAAATCAAAATAATAATCAAAAGGAATATTATGAAAGAAAAAGCTATTATGATGATAGTTTTGATGAAGATTTTGATGATGACTTTAATGATGAACCAAAATTTGATAACTTAAAAGACTTTTTAAATTATGAAAAAGAAGTTCAGGAAGCAGAAAAATTAAAGCAAAAGCAAGCGGAAGAAAAAAAAGCATTAAGAAATGCTGCTTGGAATACAAGAGAATGTAGGTACTTTTATGAAAAATTAATAAATTGTACAGGGAGTGATTTGACTAAGAGTAAATTAAAATCTGCAAAAGATATAGCTATAAGTTCTTATCTGAAAAAAATACAACCAGACTATGCAGACTTTAAATTTAAGATAGAGCTTGCAAAATTAAGGAAGGATAGAAAGAAAGAGAAAAGAGAAAAATATAAATTATCAATACATAAATAAAACTGTTAATTATAATTTAATTGTCTAAATTGAATTTAAAAAAATAATATGTATATTTTCAGAACTCTGTAGAACATTATATTTAGTAAGTTAAAATAATCAAAAGGGAGGAATTATAGATGCCAATAAATAATAAAACATATGGAATTATAATCTCAGATGAGGGGCTTGATACTTATAGAGGATCTAACATTAGTGCAAATACTATGGGCGAATATCTAGGGATAAATGAGGTAATGACTGATTTTGCGTGGGATGAAGATGTCAATAAAGGCGTAATTCTTTATGCTAGAATCTTAGACGATATATCAGAGGAAGATGCTTTGGAAGAATTAAAAAATGTTGAATATATTGAGAAGGTAGAGGAAAGCTAAGATATCTGCTAAATTAAAAAGGTCATAACTATAAAAGGCTGCTTCGCTATAGAATTTATTTTCTAAAGCGAGGCAGCCTTTTATGTGATGTTGCCACTTGCCATTACTTGGAAATTGGCAACTTGGACAAGCCGGCACTTGGGGACGGTTAACAAATTTTAAAATTTAATTATAAACATTGGGGCAGATAATTGCTAATTAAATTTAATTAATTGTTAACCGTCCCCACAGCACAGCACAGAAAGTTTGTATCGGTAAATCTAGAAATGTGGTTAAATTATTACGATATGTGGGATAATAACACTTTAAGTGAATAAATACCATAAAAATCCTAGGAAAAATTCTATTTTTGTGATATATTTATTAGAATATAGAGAAAATTTACAAGTCGGCGAAATTACAAGGAAGGTGACAAATATGGAAAACAAAATCACTTCATCAAATTTTATAAGAAACATTGTCATGGATGATTTAGAAAGCGGAAAACACAGTAAAATAATAACTCGTTTTCCACCAGAGCCAAACGGATATTTGCACATTGGGCATGCAAAATCTATTATATTAAACTTTGAATTGGCAGATGAATTTAACGGTAAGACAAACTTACGTTTTGACGATACTAACCCAGCAAAGGAAGATAAAGAATACGTTAATTCCATAGAAGAAGACATAAAATGGCTTGGATATGAGTGGGATGAATTATTTTTTGCATCAAACTATTTTCAAGAAATGTATGATCGTGCGGTATTATTAATAAAAAATAATAAAGCCTATGTGTGCGATTTAACAGCTGAAGAGATGAAAGAGTACAGAGGAACACTAAGAGAACCAGGGAAAGAAAGCCCATACAAAAATAGAACTGTGGAAGAAAACCTAGACTTATTTGACCGTATGAGAAAAGGTGAATTTGTTGATGGAGAAAAGGTTCTAAGAGCTAAAATAGATATGAGTTCTCCGAATATAAACATGAGAGATCCAATAATTTATCGTATATCTCATGCTGTGCATCATAATACAGAAGATAAATGGTGTATTTATCCTATGTACGATTATGCACATCCAATAGAAGATGCAATTGAAGGAATTACACATTCAATATGTACCTTAGAATTTGAAGATCATCGTCCACTATATGATTGGGTTATAAACAATTGTGAAATGGAAAATAAACCAAGACAAATAGAATTTGCAAGATTAAACATTACCAATACTGTAATGAGTAAAAGAAATCTTAAGCAATTAGTAGACGAGGGAATTGTAGATGCTTGGGATGATCCACGTATGCCAACTATAGCAGGACTTAGACGTCGTGGCTATACTGCAGAAGCTATACGTAATTTTTGCAGAGAAATTGGAGTTGCAAAAGCTAACAGTACAGTAGATGGCCAAATGTTAGAGCATTTTATACGAGAAGATTTAAGCCCAAAAACACTTAGAACTATGGCGATTCTAAGACCCTTAAAAGTAGTTATTACAAATTACCCAGAAGCTCAAGTGGAAATGCTAGAAATTGAGAATAATCAAGATGATGCATCTATGGGAACTCGTCAAGTGTCCTTCTCAAAAGAAATATATATAGAGCAAGAAGATTTCATGGAAATTCCGCCAAAGAAATATTTCAGATTGTTCCCAGGAAACGAAGTAAGACTAAAGGGAGCATATTTTATAAAATGTAATGATGTAGTTAAAGATTCAGATGGAAATGTATCCGAAATACACTGTACTTATGACATTGACACTAAGAGTGGAAGTGGATTTACTGGAAGAAAAGTTAAAGGAACAATTCACTGGGTAGATGCAACAAATGCTGTACCAGCAGAATTTAGATTATTTGAGCCACTAATTTTAGATGAAGAAAAAGAAGAAGGAAAAACCTTTTTAGATCAAATAAACCCAAATTCTATAGAGATTTTACAAGGATTTATAGAACCAAATATGGAAGCATCAAAACCACAAGACAAATTTCAATTCTTCAGACATGGATATTTCAATGTGGATTCTAAATATACCACAGAAGGTAAACTAGTATTTAATAGAATAGTATCTTTAAAAAGTTCTTTTAAAATTCAAAAATAGTTTGACCTTTAAAAAATTATAAAAAAGCCCTTATATCACATATGTGATATAAGGGCTTTTTTATTATATAGGAAACAGCTTGCGGAAGTTGCTGTGGATAACGTTTATACATTAGAGCTTGTCAATTTTGCCACTTGCCACGAGGGTGGCACTACTGGGCGTTTTTATACTCTTTCTTTGTTATAATAATCTAGTTTCTATTTCTTCTTTAATTCTTGCAATAAAGGAATCCAGTGCGATTGAACCTTCATCACCATTTCTTCTGCTTCTAACAGAAACTTCATTCAGGTCAGCTTCCTTTTCACCAACTATTAGTAGGAAAGGAGCTCTTTCATTACGAGCTTCACGAATCTTGTATCCAATTTTCTCTGCTCTAAAATCTCCTGAAGTTCTAATGTTAGCAGCTTTAAGCTTAGCTATTACAGTATCTGCATAATCATGGAATTTTTCGGAAATAGGTAATACCTTAACTTGTAGTGGTGCAAGCCAAGTTGGGAAAGCACCAGCATATTTTTCTATTAAAATAGCAAGTGTTCTCTCATAACAACCAATTGAAGTTCTATGGATAACATATGGACGTTTTTTAACTCCATCTTTATCAATATAAGTCATGTCAAATCTTTCCGGTAATGCAAAGTCAATTTGCACAGTAATTATAGTATCTTCTTTACCATGAACATTTTTAATTTGAAGATCAAGCTTAGGACCGTAGAAAGCAGCTTCATCTATAGCTGTTTTATAGTTTATTCCTAAGTGGTCTAATATAACCTTCATCTTAGCTTCAGTATCTTCCCAAGCTGCAGGGTTATCAATATATTTCTCTTTATTATTTGGATCCCCTTTAGAGAATCTATAAGTGATATCATTTTCAAGTCCAAGTGTAACCATTATATAGTTGATTAAATTTATAACACCTTTAAATTCGTCTTCTAATTGATCAGGTCTAACAACTAAATGACCCTCTGAAATAGTAAATTGTCTTACCCTTATTAGGCCATGCATTTCACCAGAAGATTCATTTCTAAATAATGTTGAAGTTTCTGCATATCTAATTGGAAGGTCACGATAACTCTTTTGATCAGCATTATAAATTGTAAATTGGAATGGGCAAGTCATTGGGCGAAGTGCCATAACTTCTTCATCTTTAGATTCATCACCAAGGATAAACATTCCATCTTTATAATGATCCCAGTGGCCAGACATTTTATATAAATCGCTCTTAGCCATAAGAGGAGTTTTAGTTATAACATAACCTCTTCTTTCTTCCTCATCTTCAACAAAACGTTGTAATAATTGGATTACCCTTGCACCGTTAGGCATAAGTAGAGGTAAACCTTGACCTATAACATCAGAAGTTGTAAAGAATTTTAATTCACGGCCAAGTTTGTTATGATCTCTTTTCTTAGCATCTTCAACTCTTTCTATATGATCATCTAAATCTGATTTTTTTGTGAAGGCAGTTCCATATATACGGCTAAGCATTTTGTTTTTCTCGTCACCCCTCCAGTATGCACCTGCAACCTGAGTAAGCTTAAAGGCTTTTACAGGTTTTGTAGACATTAAATGTGGGCCCGCACAAAGATCCGTATATTCACCTTGTTTATAGAAGGATATTGCTACGTCTTCTGGTAAATCTTCTATTAATTGAACTTTGAAGTTTTCATCTTTTCCTAGCATAAAGGAAATAGCTTCAGCTCTTGGAAGTTCATATCTTTCTATTGGTAAATCTTCTTTAACAATCTTTTTCATTTCTGCTTCAATTTGTATAATTTCTTCAGCAGAGAAAGAACCTTGTTTATCAAAATCGTAATAGAAGCCTCCGTCTATAGCAGGTCCGATGGCAAGCTTTGTAGCAGGAAATAATCTTTTTACTGCTTGAGCTAATATATGACAAGCGGTATGTCTAAAGGCCTTTTTTCCTTCCTCATCATCAAAAGTTAATATACTAAGTTCACAGTCCTCAGTAACTTCGTGACGTAAATCTACAGTTTTACCATTTACCATTCCGGCACAAGCAACTCTGGCTAGTCCCTCGCTAATATCTTTCGCAATTTCAAGTACAGTCATACCAGATTCATAAGACTTCATTGAACCATCTTTTAATGTAATATTTATCATATATATTGCTCCTTTCACCTTTGAAATTAATTAAAAATATTTAAAAAAAATAACTAGGCATAAGATTATGCACAAGTTTTGCTAACATATTTTTTTATAAAACAAAAAAAACCACATCCCAATTCTAACTAAAGAAAAGGGACGAGATTATAATTTCCCGCGGTTCCACCCAAATTGTTTATAAAAATAAACCACTTAATAATTATAACGGAATTACCGGACTTTATTGGAGTCACTCAGAGGCAGTCTTCAACAATGAACATTTAAGAATACTTACAGCTAGGGTATTCTCTCTCTGCAAATGCGCTAGAGCTTACTTTTCTCTTCGTAGTGTTAAAGTATTGAATTTACATTGATTATAGCACTTGCAATAAAAATGTCAAGGTTCCAATAAAACTATTTAACTACTGTGAACTGTGGCGCATAAGCATTTTTGGAAAGTACATCAAAAATGAATCCTTGATTTTTAAGGCCCACAATAATTTCAGGTAGGGCTTGTACAGTTGTAATTTTCGGAGTCAAATCATGCATTAATATAACGGCATGTTTAGTTTGACTACTTTCATTTAAAACTGCTTGTACAATTTTATTTTTGTCTTGACAGTAAGTAGAAGCATCAGTAGAATCAACATTCCAATCAAAGTACTTATAATCTGTGGCATTCATTTCTTTAATGACCCTGTTCATTATCTCGTTTCCGCCATAATTGTGGCTTATAGTATTATTGGATCCACCTGGATATCTTAAAATATGAGAAGGCTGTTTGCCGGTTATTGCTGTAAGATATTCATCTAATTTTACTATATCCATTTTAAAATTAGATGCTGATGAATAAATTTTGTTATAATCATGACTATAGGTATGATTCCCTAAAACATGTCCATCATCAGAAATTTGTTTATAAAGGTATGAGTAGTTAGTATGACCATTTACGAAAAAGGTAGCTTTAACATCGTATTGTTTTAAAATTTTCAATATTTCTACAGTATTTTCTGATGGACCATCATCAAAGGTTAAATAAGCTATTTTAGTATTAGCCATCTTTTTTTTATATGAAGTTTCTTTTTCTAGGATTCCATTTTGAAGATTTTTGTTTTCTAATTTTAATTTTTTATTATGGCTACGAATTTGGCTTATCTGTTCTGCTAATAAAGTACTTTCATTTTCACCACGTATAACGGTTGCTTGCCCCACAACTGCTTGTACAAGTGAAGAAATACATAGTGTAAAAATGAAAATTTTAACTAATAGAAGTCCTATTGGGCGCTTTTTCTTTCTTTTTGAATTTCTCATAGTAAAACCTTCCTTTTAAATTAATTTTTATAAATTTAAGCATAAAACCACTATCCCTTTAGGGTAGCTGGCAGTTGACATTAATCTACAACACTTTTTAAATTATTAAACTTTGATGAGACCTTTGAATTTGTTTCAGTGAGTTTGCAATTTGTTTCTTTTAAAGTTTTATTTTCAGCTTTTAAGGACTGAAATTCAATTTTTAAAGCCTCGGTTTTTAATTTAGCAGCTTTAATTTTATTGTTATTTATAGAATTGAAATATATAGAACTTACAATTAAAATACTCAAAATCACAGTGGTGAGTATATTCTTTTTTTTCATTTTAAGAACTCCTTCAATAAAAATTTTTCCAACACATTATAATACTTATAATACACCATATTATATTAAAATGTATTACGATAAAGTTACAAATGTAAGAATTAACAAAATAAACTAAAATATAAAATTATTTTAAATATTTATACACATTTATATACCTTTATAATTAATATTGTATAAAAATAAATGCAATATTTTATAGAAAACCACTAAATTAATAATATATGAAAGTTTAATAAAAATATAGATATATTTAAAAACAAATAAATAAATTTAAATTGTAAAAAACTATTAATAAAAATTTTAATTTGACGATAATCATATTAATATGCTTTAAAATAAAATGTAAAACAGGCTGTATTGCTTTGTAAGTGCTAATAGGAGGAATCTAGGTGAATGGGAAAAGGGGAAAAAATGACGCAAAAAAGATTGCAAAAGAAGAATCAAAGATTAATGCTGAGTGTCTTAATGTAGATTGGTTATTTCAGGATGATGAGGGACTAGGAAAGATGCCACTTAAAGTAACTATTGTGTATGCTTTGATTGGCGGTATTTGGATATCATTTTCAGACAGAGTGTTAGATGTTATTATTGAAAGTAAATCTTTAATGGCGCAAATACAGACCATTAAAGGGTGGGTTTACGTACTTATATCATCTTTTATAATATATTTTTTAATTAATGAGTTTACTAAGAAAAGTAAGGCCTGGTCACATACATTAAAAGAAAATTATCAAGAAATTCAAGCTACCTATGAGCAACTAATAGCTGCAGAAGAGGAATTAAGGGCGCAATTTGATGAATTACATGACAAACAAGCAATAATTGAAAAAAGTGAAGAAAGATACAAATTGGCTTTAGAAGGTTCTAATGATGCCATATTTGAAGTTGACCTTATAACTGGAGAATTTTTTTCTTCAGATAAAATTAGTGATATTACGGGATATGATAAGGATACTATGAGGAATTTTAAGGATTTAATGAGGTTAGTTGTGAAAGAAGATAAGAAAATTGCGGTGGATGATTTTAATAATCACATTGAGGGCAAAACGTTGCATTACCAAAGCAATTTGAAGATTAAATTTAATGGCGGAGGGAATAGATGGGTCTTAATTAGAGGCAAGTGTATGAGAAATAAAAAAGGCATTGCAACTAAGATTTCAGGATCTGTTACAGATGTATCGCGTCAAAAGGATTCTGAAAATAAAATTAATAAATTGCAGTTTTATGACATATTAACAGACATACCTAACAGAAAATTATTTATTAACAACTTGGATAATGAAATTTTTAAAGCTATAGATAAGAGTGTTAAACTTGCTGTATTGTTTATTGATTTAGATAATTTTAAAGAAATAAATGATACCTTAGGTCATGACTATGGAGATGAATTATTAAAAAATGTTGCAGTATCTCTGAAAGCTGATCTTAAAGAGGGGGATATTGTTGCAAGAGTAGGCGGAGACGAATTTTTTATTTTAATGAAAAACATTGAGGATTATTCAGAGATAACTTGTTTTTGCGAAAAATTACTAAGCTCATTAAACAATGAAATAACAATAGCTGGTAAACAGTTTTATACTTCTGCAAGTATTGGCATTACAGTATTTCCCGATGATGGACATGCAACCAATATCTTATTGAAAAATGCAGACACTGCAATGTACAGTGCAAAATACAATGGTAAAGCGAAATATTCTTTTTTTAATAAAAACATGAGTGAAATAGTTGTAAGGCGTGTTGAAATAGAAAAGGGATTAAGGCATGCATTAGAAAATAATGAACTGGAAATTTATTATCAACCACAAATAGATATTATAAACAATAAAATAAAGGGCTTTGAAGCACTGTTAAGATGGAATAATTCTGAGCTTGGAAGAATATCTCCAGATGAATTTATACCAGTAGCAGAAAAAAGTGGACTAATAATTCCTATGGGTGAGTGGATTATAAGAACTGTGTATTTACAAAATAATTTATGGAAAAGCAAAGGGTACCTATATGATACTATTGCAATAAATTTATCCGCAGTTCAACTTCAAAATGATAAATTTGAAGAAAATCTTAAAAGAATTATATCTGAGACAAAGGTTAATACAAGATTTGTGGAACTGGAAATTACAGAAAGTATATTAATGAAGGATTTCGAAAAGGGAGTTAAATTACTTACTGAGATTAGAAGCTTAGGTATAAACATTGCCTTAGATGATTTTGGAACGGGATATTCTTCTCTTAGTTATCTAAAACAGTTACCTATAAATACATTGAAAATAGACAAGTCCTTTATCGATAACATTGTTACTAATGAAAGAGAAAAAGCCATAGTAGATGGAATAATACAACTTGCACAAAAGATTGATTTAGATGTTATTGCAGAAGGCGTAGAAACAAAGGAACAGATTTTATTACTTCAAAGCATGGGCTGCAATCAAATACAAGGCTATTATTTTAGTAGACCTCTTCCACCGAATGAAATTGAGGAGAAATTTTTAAAAACTAATTGGATTGAACCCTATAATTAAGTATAAAAGGGTTGTGTTTATTAAAATCATGCAATTATATTATTATAGATCCATATAAAAATAGCAGGGATAAACCCCTGCTATTTTTTCTTATTAATCACTTCATACTTAGCCTTCTTAAGGAAAAATCTTTACTATTATTCTTTGTTGTAAACTCCTAAAGCGAATCTTTTGTTTTTAAAATCACAGTTTTTTAGTTCTATTAGAACATAAAACAAACAACGTAACACCAGAAAATAAGCTAAGTCCAATTGCTACATAAGAATAACTGTTCTTATACAACAAATTACTTGCTAGTGTAAATATTGAGCTTAGAATTGCTAAAGTACCTGCGAGCATTCCAACTTTTTTACCTGTTATAATCATAATATTTCCACCTTTATTCAGTTATTGTATTTCGGAACAGTGTACCGCATTATAGTATACATCTGTACTAATCATAACATTAATCTGTAACACAAAGGGTTCATATATGTAGCTTTTATAGAACATTTTAGCATCCAAAGGCGCATTTAAATAAATAATAAGTCAAATACTATGATATTGACTTGTAATTTATCTCAATGTGCCTAAGGTAATTACAATTTACTAATTATTATATTATATAAATCTTGTTCATCAGTACCTACTAGTAATTCTTTATGAATCATGGCTATAGGATGGGATTTGCATTTATGGCATTTACCAAAACATTTTTTTGTGGAGATTTTTATTTCAGGATGAGTTTCACTTAGCATAGTAATGACAGCATCATTCCAATGATTGTGTTTGCAAAATTTAACGTTAATAATATCACTCCTTAAATGAGATTCATCTATATATATATGTTAGATCTTGTGGAAATATAATTTAATTGACAAAAAAAATCAACATCAGTAGGGACGGTTAACAAATAGTTAAACTAAAAGAGCTATATATAGGTAGGATAGCTAATAATTATCTTTTGTACTTGTGAAAAGGTATAAGGTTTTCATTATAACTTGTACCTTTTACTTATGAGAGCAGTATGTTAGAATTTAGTTTAACTATTTTAAAAGTAAAGGTTACTAGCTTATCGGGGCTATAAGCATGTCCAATTTTAGTGCGATTAAAATAGATGCAAGGTAAACAGCATTTTTGATTCTATAATAAGTTATGTTTAAATTAATTTAAATGATTGTCCTTAAGTTAAGTGTTAAGTCGAATTAGCCCATAACAAATCCATAATCAATTATGTTGAAATGATCTCGTCTTTTGTCAATATATATTCCTAAACTAAAAAAAGCATCGCTGATACTTTTACACATAATGTGATATATAGCATCGGCTGCTTTTAATCTTGCCATTCTCGCCATTAAAAATCACTTCTAGACATTAGTTTTTATATAAATTATTTCCAATGAATTAATTTAAATAGTTTTTAAACAGTTCCTAGTTATTTTTGTTTAATTGTTTATTTAATTAGTTGTTAACCGTCCCCAATGATTGTCTCCTGGTTGCCGATTTATCACTCACATAAACTATTTTCAAAAAAAATAAAAAAATATAAAAGTTTGACAAAATATAAGGTATAATGTAAGGTATAATGTAAATTAAAGTAGAATAAAATATGAATTTATAAACGGTTATTATGATTGTAATTGAATTGGCATATACAAAAAATATATTTAAAGGAAGAGAGTTTTTAAAGATTTAACAATTGATAATTGTTATTATATACATAGGGAAAACTAAGGGGGATGCTCCATGGAAGGTAGAAATACTGGAATTTTTATAGCTATATTAATGGTATGCTTTGTAACATTTTTTATAAATAGACAAGGAGTAGCAGCGAATGTAAGCATTGCAGAATTTGATTTTATATCAACCAATAATAAAAGTAATAATTATAGATTGTCTGATGGAATTTCTAAGGATGAACATGAAGAGATAGCTAAACAGCAGTTATTAGAGTATAAACAAAAAAAGATAAAAGAAAATTGTATAAAACAAGCCCACTTAGATACTTTAGAAAGTCAAATTAGAGCCTTAATCGGTAATAATATAAATAAAGTTGGAATGGTTTACTACGATATAAACTCTAGTAAATCCATTAGAATAAATGAGGACAAGCAGTTTGTAGCGGCAAGTACAATAAAAGTACCCATAAATATGCTCATGTATGATATGGTTAAGGAAAATAAAATTAATATAAATGAAAAACTAAAGTTTGAACAGTGTGACTATGAAGAGGGTGCTGGAATACTTCAAGGGACGGATTTAAGCAGTCCTATTAGTATAAAAACCTTAAGTGACTATTCAATAAGGTATTCGGACAATATAGCCATAAATATGATTTTAAGAAAAGTGGGCATTGAAAATAAATATGATTATATGCAAGAAATGCTTGGGCACAAAGTAGATCATAGTGGAAATAATACAACACCAAAGGATTCTTGGAAAATTTTAGAAAAACTATATTTTAATGTTGATAACAATAAATACTATGACACTATGATTCAAGCTATGAAAAAAACAGATTACCATGACAGGATAGACAAGTATATTCCAAAGGAAATTGTAGCTCATAAAATTGGAGATTATGGCGAGTATGTTAATGATATAGCCATAGTAAATAAAAAAAATCCGTATATTCTTGTTGTATTTACAGAGGACGTTCCAGAGGCCAATGAAGTTATTGCAAAAGTATCTAAGCTGATATATGATGCACAAGAATAATAAAGTGGGCACACACATACACAGAGGGACGGTTAACAACTAATTAAATGTTTTATTTTAGTTAGTTGTTAACCGTCCCCAAGAAAAGCCCCAAGACTAACCAACAAAAAGTATTGTTTAAAAAACATATAAAATAATGTATAATGATAGTAATAGTAATTATTTGGAAAGGTGGGACTTAAAATGACTTATATGAAAAAATATGACGAATGGTTAAATAATGAATACTTTGATGAAAAGACTCGGGAAGAACTAAGGTCAATAGCTAATGACCCTAAAGAGATTCAGGATAGATTTTATATGGATTTAGAATTTGGTACTGCAGGACTAAGAGGGAAATTAGGCGCAGGACTTAATAGAATGAACATATACATTATTTCAAGGGCAACTCAAGGACTTGCAGATTATATTAAAGGATATGGAAGTGAATATATGGATAGAGGAGTAGCTATAGCATACGACTGTAGACATTTTTCAGAAAAATTCGCAGCCACAGCAGCACAAGTTTTAGCAGCGAACGGAATAAAGGCTTATTTATTTGAGCAGTTAAGACCTACTCCAGAATTATCTTATGCGGTAAGAACATTACATACTGCTTCAGGAATTGTAGTAACTGCTAGTCATAACCCTAAAGAATACAACGGATACAAAGTATATTGGGAAGATGGTGCACAAATTTTATCATCTATCGCAGATGGTATAACAGAAAAAATTCAGAGTATTACAGACTTTAGCGCTATAAAATTAATGGATATGGAGGTCGCTAAGGAAAAAGGCTTAATAGCAATGCTTGGAAAAGCTATGGATGATGAGTATTTAGAAAAAGTAAAAGGTCTTGCTATAAGAGAGGATATAGATAAGGATATAAAAGTTGTATACACACCTCTAAATGGCACAGGAAACATCCCTGTAAGGCGTGTACTAAAAGAAAGAGGCTTTACAAATATAATAGTTGTACCAGAGCAGGAAAATCCAGACCCATATTTTACCACAGTAGGATATCCAAACCCAGAGGACGTAAAAGCCTTTAAATATGCACAGGCACTTGGCAAAAAAGAAGGGGCAGAATTATTAATAGCTACAGATCCAGATTGCGATAGACTTGCTATAATGGTAAGAGATGATAAGGGTGAATATGTTGCCTTTAATGGTAATCAAACAGGAGCTATATTAATAAAATATGTTATAGAAGGAATGAAGGAAAAAGGCACACTTCCAAAGAATGCTGCAATAGTTAAATCTCTAGTAACTGGTGATTTAGGTAGGGCAATAGCCAAGAAGTATGGTGTTGAGACCTTCGAGGTACTTACAGGATTCAAAAATATTTGTGGCAAAGTTAATGATTTCAAAAGAGATCATAGCTATGAATTTATCTTTGGATATGAAGAGAGCATCGGTTATGTTGCTGGTACCTTCGTTAGAGACAAGGATGCAGTAATAGCATCTATGCTTTTATGTGAAGCAGCAGCTTACTATAAAACACAAGGTAAAACTCTATTAAATGTACTAAATGAGATATACGCGGAATTTGGATATTATAGAGAAAACTTAATATCTATAGTTTTAGAAGGCATAGAAGGACAAAAGAGAATTTCTAGAATGATGGAAGAATACAGAAAAGATAATCCAAAGACTTTAGGTGGTGCTAAGCTAGTTAAATATATAGATTACGAAATAGAAAAATCTTATGACATAATTAATGGCACTGAAGAACCTAGTGGAATTCCAGTATCTAATGTACTTAAATTCTATTTTGATGATGAGAGCTGGTATGCTGTAAGACCTTCAGGTACAGAACCAAAAATTAAAATATATATGTACTCTAAAGGAAAAACTTTAACACTGGCAGAAAATAAATTAGCGGAAATGAAAGAAATAATCATAGCAAAACTTCAAAGCACAAAATAAAAATACAAAAGGGATTCATGTAATGCTTTTTCTGCATTACATGAATCCCTTAATATCCAATTTGCACTTATCACATTTGCAAATAGTATCCTATTGTTTAAAATCTCTTCTAAAAGTATGGTTACCTCGATTTCGGGAAAATTCTTTAAGTTATACATGATAACCCTCATAGTACTAGGCATTAGATAAAATTAGATAGAAATTATATAATAAATATTAAATATTTTACATAAAAAATCTAAGGTGCTTTCCATATTTTTATAATGGTAAAGCACCTTATTAATGACTTTATCCAGTTACTTAACGGGTACTTAAATTCATTTAGTGAATGACTGTCCCCGATACTTGTCCAGCTTAAATCTTAAACTTCTGAACCAATTCATTAAGTTTTTGTGCTAGTTCTGCCTGATCTTGTGAAGCTTGAGCAACTTGATCTATAGCTATTGTGGTTTCATCAATACTAACTTTAATATCTCCAGTACGTTCCGCAGAAAGTTGAGAATTTTGTGCTAGGATTTGAACTGCTGTACTAACTTGATTTACAGTAGCTTCCACCTCTGCAGACATTGATGCAATTTCTTCTGACATGGAGCTTACGAATTCGCCATCTTGACCATATTGATTGCCTGATTCTACGTATTGTTCTAAAACAGGTCTAATATCATCCATCATAAATTTAAGTATGTCATTGCTATTTATTGATAAATTGTCAAATGATTGTTGAACCTTTGCTATTGTAGATTGAATGGTATTTACAGTTTCTGAGGATTTTTCTGCAAGCTTTCTTACTTCATCTGCAACTACTGCAAATCCTTTTCCTTGCTCGCCAGCTCTTGCGGCTTCAATTGCTGCATTTAATGCAAGTAAATTAGTCTGCGTTGCGATTGCGGCAATTCCATCAGCCATAATTTTTATTTCTGCTACAACTTTTCCATCTTCTATAGCTTTTAATATGTTTTTTTCTTTTTCTCTATAAATATTGTTGCTATCTTCTAATGCTTGTTTAGCACCTGTTCGAACATCATTAGCTCGTCCTTTTATGTGCGTAGCATTATCGCTACCCTCCATAGCTTTTGAGGCTAATTCGTCCATACTTGAGTTAACCTCTTCCACAGATGCGGTTATTTCTTCGGAAGTAGCACTGGTTTCCTGTGTATTTTTATCTATTTCTTGCGTTGAATGGTCTATAGTTTCCATTCTAGATGTTATTTCTTGAACTGTAGCTGAAAGTTCTTCAGATGATGCACTCATATCCGAAGAATTACTCATTATTTCTTTAACTAATTCTTTAATATTTTGTTGCGCAGTATTTAAAGCTATTCCTGTTTCTGAAAATTCATTTTTCCCTTTTATAACAATTCCTTCAGAAAAATCATAAAAAGATAATCGTTTAGCTAAGTCTTTTATCCTATAAATTGGATCTGTGATTTTCTTAGATAACATAGATACAAGAATTGAAGTGAGTATCAATAATATAGCAGCAAAAATTATATTCTTGGTTCTTATGGCATTTATAGAAGACAAAGCGGCCGATTCATTTTCAACGGTTATTACTGCCCAATTACCAGAATTACCAGGTAGCTTAATTGTGTCATAAGCACTAATTATTTTATTTTTATTTGCGTCTACATACTTTGTAATTCCTTTTTTACCACTTAAGGCATAACCTGTTATGTTTTTTAATTCATTTGGAACTGTAATTTTTTGAGTTTCTGTTTTAGGAACACCAGCAGCATCTTTTATTATATTACCAGATGCGTCCTTTACTTTTATAGTTTTAGTCATAGTTTTATAATTGTATATTTCTGAAATCTGAGATTTGTCAGGATGGGCTATTACTGCACCTTCGCCATCTATTACATAAGCATAGTTATCTTTAGTACTATATCTTTCAACTATATTTTGCAATTCTTCAAGCTTTAGATCAGCAGCCATTACACCTATTAATTCTGATTTATCATTTTTAATTGGGTATATTATAGAATTTACTGCGTAATTGTCACCATTGGTTGTTAAATATGATTTTGTAATAAAAGGCTCTTTTAGCTCAAGGGCTTGTTTAAACCACCATCTATCAGCTCTATTAGCTAAAGTACCTGAGCTTCTAGAAGTTTGATCACCTTTCATATCCTGAATATAAAACAAATCAAAATATGGATTTCTTTTAATAGTTCCTTTAATTGCTTCACTTTGTTTTTGAGGTATAAAGTCACTAACTGCTCTGCTTATTGCCAATTCTTCAGTTAAAGCATAAGATTTAGCCATATAATCAAAAACACTATTTCCGACAGTTTTTGCGAAAACTTGATTATTAATGGATACATCGTTTTTTAATTGACTTGACATATAATAATCAGAGATTAAATTTGATACTACAAATGGTATAGCTACTAGCAAAATAGTAATAATAATCAGTTGATGTTTTATAGATTTCATTTTAACACTCCCAATTTTTTATTTAAATATCTATAATTGCAAATTATTCAATTAATCTCACTTATTACAGTTGATTTTATAAAAAATAGCAATTATATTAAAAATTCAACATAATAATACCATGTTTCACTAAATTTTACACTATATTTCGGGGTTAAACGTTAATTAATTTTAATTTAGTCTAATGTGATAAATAATAAAAAACTATAATAGTAAATTAATGTATTATGCGCAAAATCATACATGGTATAATATAATGAGGTCAAAAGAAGGGATGTGTTTTTGTGAGTTTAAGATTTATTTACGGAGGAGCTGGCAAAGGGAAGAGTACTTTCTGCTTAGAGGATATAAAGCATAGACAAGTGGAAGAACGTGAAAAACCCCTAGTACTTTTAGTGCCAGAACAATTCTCTTTCCAAGCTGAAAAAAACCTTATAAAAGTAGTTGGATCTACAGGAATAAAGAATGTCCAAGTACTTAGTTTTAATAGATTAGCCTACAAAGTATTTGGTGAGGTTGGGGGAATAACCCGAAAACCTATGGATACCTCCGGGAAAGCAATGCTTATTCACAGCATAATGCAAAAGAAGCAAGATGAATTTAAAGTGTTTAGTGCAGCCTCAAGGCAAAAGGGCTTTGTAGATAATGTGGCTGGCGCAATCACAGAATTTAAAAAATATGGAATTTCAGTGGAAGATTTAAATGCGGTAAAAGAAAACTTAGGGGAGTCCCCTTTACTAATAGATAAAATAATGGATTTATCCCTTATATATGGGCAATTTGATAATATTTTAAATCAAAACTATGTAGACCCAGATGACGATTTGACTCGTTTATATAGTGCTATTGATGAATGTGAT
The DNA here is from genome assembly GCF_050717535.1 of Clostridium sp. GTDB lineage: Bacteria > Bacillota > Clostridia > Clostridiales > Clostridiaceae > Clostridium_AD. The sequence goes on along the minus strand of NZ_JBOITM010000073.1, from coordinate 80,601 downwards.
CTTGATGGTTCTGAATTTTGGATTGATGAATTTACTGGATTTACACCACAGCAGTATGGAATAATAGAGAAATTATATAAAAAGGCCAAAAGGGTAAATATAACCCTTCCATTAAATAGCTCTCGACATTCAAAAGGAATGGAGGAGTCTGATGCTTTTTATTCTATAAAATTTACAGAAGATAAGTTATTAGAAATAGCTCAGTTAACTGGAACTAGCATCGAATCACCTATAGAGCTAGAGGGAAACAAGAAGCATAAATTTAAAGATAATGCAGAGCTTTCTTTCCTTGAGAGAAATTATTTTGCATTTCCCTATACTCCCACTACTGAAAAATGTGAGAATATAAAACTATTTAAAGGGTTAAATTCTTACTCAGAAATAGAACATGTGGCAAAGGATATCTTAAGGCTTTGCAGAGATGAAGATATAAGATTTAATAAAATAGCGGTAGTAACCAGAGATTTACCTTCCTATGAAAAATTAATTAAGGCCATTTTTACAGAATACAATATACCTATATTTATAGATAAGAAAAAAGATATAACAAGTAATCCGCTAATTGTATTAATAACCGGAGCCGTTGAGATTTTCACTAAGAACTTTAGTTATGAAGCAGTGTTTAGATACCTTAAAACAGGTTTATTAGATATAAAGATGGAAAATATAGATATACTAGAAAACTTTGTAATAGCATCGGGTATAAGAGGCAAAAGGAAATGGACGGAACCTCAACTATGGCAGGAAAAGATAGAATTTTATTTTAGAGATTACTACGTTAATAAGGCAGAAGCTGAGGAACTTCAAAAGGATATAGAAAGTGCGGAAACGTTGAAAACGGAGCAAACTGAAGAAATTGAATACTCTATAATAGAAGAGATTAAAAATACAGCAACCAAACAAAACAAAGACTCAGCATCCGAAGAAGTCGAAATGCCAGCAAAAGAAGAAGAAAGTGAAACCGAAAAAATAGAAGCTACCATTAAAATATTAAATGATACAAGGGAAGTTTTCATAAAACCACTAATTGAATTAAATGAAAAATTAAAGGGCAAAAATACCACTATAAAAATATGCACTGCCTTATTTGAATTTCTAGAAAACACAAAGGTAGATAAAACCATAGAGCTCTGGATAGAGGATTTCAAAAGGGACGGTGCCCAGGAGCAAGTCACAGAGTACAGTAAAATATGGAATCTAGTAAACGAGTTATTAGACCAGATGGTGGATGTGCTAGGCAAAGAAATTCTAACACTAGAGGACTTTGTAAAAATCCTGTCACTGGGCTTTAGTAAACATCAAATGGGACTTATTCCACCAGCCTTAGATGGAGTTACCATTAGCTCAGTGGATCGTATAAAAAGTCATGATATAAGTGCCCTATACATTATAGGGGTAAATGATGGAGTGTTCCCAAAGGCAAACAAGGAAGAGGGAATATTTACAGACAGTGACAGAATAATTTTAAAAGAAAACAACGTAGAGCTTGCTAATGATACTAAAACCGAGGTATTTAACGAGCAGTATTTAATTTATGCTACAATAACTATCCCAAGTAAATATTTAAACATAAGTTATCCCATAGCAGATTACGAAGGCAAAACTTTAAGACCTTCTATTATAATATCCAGATTTAAAGCCTTATTTAAGGGCCTCATAGAAGAAAGTAATATAACAGAATATGCGGATGATCTAGGGGATGACCGTGAACTTCGAGAGGTAAGTGCAAAAACCCCAACTTTTAATGGATTAATCTTTGCTCTAAGAAAATACTTAGAAGAGGGTTATATATCTCCACTTTGGATAAAAGTTTATAAGTGGTTTCAAAATGAAGAACATTGGAAAGAAAAGTCCAACACCATGTTCCAGGGCTTTGACTATAAGAATGAAGTCAAAATGCTAGAAAAGGAAAAAGTAAAACTACTTTATGGAGCAAAAAACTATTTTAGCGTATCTAGAATAGAAAAATATGAAGAGTGTCCTTTTGCATATTTTGTGCAATATGGCCTAAAAGCAAAGGAAAGAAAAACTTTTACCTTCTCATCGCCAGATCTCGGAAGTTTTATGCACAGTGTGCTTGATAATTTTTCAAAGCTTGTGGATAAAAGTGAAATGAAATGGGCGGACCTTAATAAAGATTGGTGCGAGAAAAATATAGCAACTATTGTAGAAATGGAAGCGGCGGAAGGCTCCAGTGGGTATATATTAAACAGTTCACCAAGGTATAAGTATTTTACAGAGCGGTTAAAAAGAGTTTTAAAGCGAACTATTTTGGTAATAGTTGAGCAGATGAAAAACAGTGGCTTTGAACCTTTTGGGTATGAAGTATCCTTTGGTTTTAATGAGGGAGATTATCCACCGATTCAGGTAGAACTATCCACAGGAGAAATAGTAAATTTAGTTGGTAGAATTGATAGAGTAGATAAATTGATAAATGAGGGCGAAGAATTTTACAGAATTATAGATTATAAATCTGGAAATAAGGATTTTAAACTATCAGATGTATATTACGGACTTCAAATACAACTACTTACCTATTTAGATGCCATGCTTACAAATGAGAGCCAGCTATCAAAGGAGCCAATTTTCCCGGCAGGTATACTGTATTTTAAAATAGATGACCCAGTAATCAAGGCTAAAAATAATTTAGATGAAGAAGAACTGGAAAAAGCCATAATGAAAGCTTTAAAAATGAAGGGACTCCTACTAGCAGACACTAAAATAATTAGGGAAATGGATAGAAATATTGAGGGAGCCTCTCTAGTTATTCCAGCATCTATTAAAAAAGATGGAGAATTAGGCTCAAGATCTTCAGTAGCAACTAAGGAGCAATTTAATATGCTACTTAATCACGTAAAGGAAAACTTAATAAGTACTTGCGAGGAAATGCTAAGCGGAGAAATAGACATAAAGCCCTACAAGAAAAAGGATATGACCCCTTGTTCTTATTGTGAATACACAGCTATATGCCAATTCGACCCCACATTAAAGGAAAATAATTATAAGATAATAAAGGATAGAAAAGACCAAGAAATATGGGAACTCTTATGTAATGAAGCTACAGAAGAAACAAGATTAAATCTTACAAATCATCAAAAGACAGGAGGGGAAGAGTAATGGATACAAGCGAAATTGTGCCTGTGGAAAAAGCAGTTTCATGGACCGAGGATCAACAAAAGGCTATTTTAACTCGTGACTGCAATATTCTAGTAGCTGCAGCTGCAGGTTCTGGAAAAACAGCAGTACTGGTAGAGCGAATAATAAAAATAGTGACAGACGAAGATAGGCCTACAGATATAGACAAGCTCTTAGTAGTTACCTTTACTAATGCAGCTGCATCAGAAATGAGAGAGAGAATAGCTGCGGCAATCTCAAAAGAGCTTCATAAAAATCCACAAAGTAAATTACTGCAAAGACAATTAACACTATTAAATAAATCTAGCATTACAACTATTCATTCCTTCTGCCTTGAAGTTATTAGGAGCAATTTTCATGTAGTAGATTTAGATCCTAATTTTCGAATAGCAGATGCAACAGAAGCTGTACTTCTAAAGCAGGAAGCTCTAGAGGAACTTTTTGAAGAGAGATACGTAACTATTGCAGAGCAGCAGATACTTAAAGAAGGCGAGAGCCATACGGAATCCGCAAGCATCCTAGAGCCCACGGAAACAACTACATTTAATAACCCAGAAAATTCTAGTTTCCTAAACCTAGTCGAAGCCTATAGCAACAACAAAGAGGACTTAGGCCTTCAAGGCATAGTTCTAAGCCTCTATAATTTTTCAATGAGCTCCACAGATCCAACAAAATGGCTACTACAGGCCGCAGAGGATTTTAACATAAAAGATGGTTATAACCTTAGCGACACTCCTTGGGCAATGGTTTTGATGGAAGACACTAAAATAGAGCTACTAGGCATTGAAAAAGTAATGATAAAGGCATTGAGAATCATAGAGGAAAACGAGGCAATAACCGTGTACAATGATGTCTTTAAAGAAGATTTAGCCTCCATTGCTGATCTTATAAGTGCAGCTAAAAATTCCTTTAAAAACTTAACCGATACCATAGAACTTTTGAGTTTTCCAAAACTTCCAACTATAAGAGGTTGCAAGGACAAGGAAAAACAAAAGGCAGTACAAGACATAAGAAACAAGGTAAAAAAACAACTGCTAGAGCTTCAGGGGCAGATAGTCGCTGCAAATTCAGAAACAGCCATAGAGGATATAAAAAAACTTTATCCTCTCATGTTAGAACTATCACAACTAGTTATAGACCTTCAGGAAAAATATAAACAAAAGAAAAAGGAACGCTCAATAATAGATTTCAATGACTTTGAGCACTATTGCCTCCATATATTAATGCAGAAAAATGAGCAAGGGGAGGTAGTCTTAGATGAGCAGGGAAAACCAGAACCATCCTCTGTAGCCATCCAACTTAGAAATAAATACGAAGAAATTTTGATAGATGAATATCAAGACAGCAACATGGTGCAAGAAACACTATTAAATATAATCTCAAGAGAAAAAATAGGGGCTCCCAATGTATTTATGGTAGGAGACGTAAAACAGAGTATATATAGATTTAGGCAGGCAAGGCCAGAACTATTCCTTGGCAAATATAGTAGCTATTCTAAGGAAGAGGGGGCTAAAACCAGAAAAATAACCCTATACAAAAACTTTAGAAGTAGAGAACCAGTTATAAATGCGGTAAACTATATCTTCAAAGGAATAATGTGCAAAAATATTGGAGACCTTGACTATACAGATGAAGAAGCACTAAATTTAGGCGCTTATTTTGAAGACCTTAAAGATGAGGGAGTAGTAGGTGGACCAGTAGAGCTACACCTTATTGAAAAAGAAGCTGTAGATATAACGCAGGAAAATTCAGATGCGCAAGAGGAAAGTCAGTTTGGTAGCTCTGAAAATGAAGACTTAAGCAAATCGGCAGAGGACGAAACCCCTACAAATATTCAATTAGAAGCTAGAATTGTGGCAAAACGAATAAAAGAATTAATGCTACATAATGATGAAAACGCATTTAAAATTTATGATAAAAATATTAAAGAATATAGATTTGTAGATTATAAGGATATTGTAATATTACTACGTGCCACCTCAAATTGGGCACCCTCATTTTTAGAAGAATTAAAAATTGAAGGCATACCAGTTTATGCAGATACAGGCACAGGGTATTTTAATACCGTAGAAATTCAAATAGTCATGAGTCTCCTTCAGATTATAGATAATCCAAGGCAAGACATTCCTATGCTTTCGGTACTACGTTCTCCTATAGGTGGAGTTACCTCAGAGGAGCTAGTAGATATAAGAATAGGGCAAAGGGAAATTACCTTTTACGAGGCCATGGTAAATTTTCTGCCTAGTGAAGAAGCAGTGCAAGACAAGAATTCAAAGGAATCTGAGCTTGTAAAATCAGAAGCTAAAGCATCAGTGACTCAAGCATCAGTCACCCAAAAACTCACTAAATTCCTAAAAAGATTAGATCACTGGAGACGAATCTGCAAATATATGCCCATTGACGAGTTCATCTGGTATCTATACACGGACACAGGCTATTACGGTTATATAGGAGCCATGCCTGGTGGAATGCAAAGACAAGCAAACCTAAGAGTACTTTTTCAAAGGGCTAAACAATATGAAGAAACTAGTTATAAGGGACTGTTTAACTTTATAAACTTCATAAACAAGTTAAAAGTAAGTTCTGGAGACATGGGCAGTGCTAAAACCTTAGGGGAAAATGAAAATGTAGTTAGGATAATGAGCATTCATAAAAGTAAGGGATTAGAATTTCCAGTAGTATTTTTAAGTGGTACAGGAAAAAACTTTAACCTAATGGATATAAATAAAAGTATATTATTTCATCACGAATTAGGCTACGGACCAGATTATGTGGATCCTATAAGAAGAATTTCCTACCCTACAGTGTTAAAACAGGCATTAAGAAAGAAAATAAAAATTGAAAGTCTTTCAGAGGAAATGAGAGTGTTATACGTAGCATTTACAAGGGCTAAGGAAAAATTAATAATAACTGGGTCAATGAAAAACATAGAGAAAAATATAGCGAGAATGAGCTCAAGTTTAGAAGAGTCCACAGAAAAGCTTGGAGAATATGAAATTCTAAAGGCCAAAAGCTATCTAGATTGGATAGTACCTTCAGTAATAAGACATGAAGATGGAAAGAAACTAAGAGAGTTAATTGGAATAGAAGATGATAACGTAAATCTTTTGCATCATCCATCTAGCTGGCAGGTTAGATTTTGGAATAGAGACGATATAGTTAAGTCGCAAGAAATTGAAGAAGAAACGCTTGTGAGTACAGAGGAAAAGTTATTGAATCTTCAGGAAAAAATTACAGATGATCAAAATGTGGAAGAGATAGATAAAAGGCTTGGCTTTAAATATAAATATGAAATGTCCACAAAAATGCCTACAGTACTTACAGTAACAGAGCTTAAGAGGAAATTTAATGTAGAGCTTACGCAGGGCGATTCAGAAACTATGTATATGCCAAAACTTATAAGCAAACCGAAATTTTTAGAAAAAACAAAGGGCTTAACTCCAGCAGAAAAAGGAACCGCTATGCATGCAGTGGTGCAAAGATTAGATTTGTCCAAAGTTGAAAATAAGGATGAAATAGATGCGCAAATTCAAATTTACGTTGAAAAACTCTTATTGTCAGACGAGGAGGGCAAAGCAGTACGAGCCGCGAAAATAGTGAAATTATTTAAAACAGAGCTTGGGCAAAGAATGGTAAAGGCTTATGGGTTAAATAACTTAAAAAGAGAAGTTCCCTTCCATATGGAGATAAGTTCTAGTGAAATTTATAAAAATCTTCCAATAGATATATATGGAGAGGAAAAAATAATGCTCCAAGGAATAATAGATTGTTATTTTGAGGAAGACGGAGAAATAACTTTAGTGGATTATAAAACGGATTCTGTGAAAAATGGTGAGGTTAGTGCTTTAGTCGAAAAATATAGGTCTCAGCTAGATTATTATGCAAGAGCCTTGGAAACAACGCTGCAAAAGAAAGTTAAAGAGAGATACCTATACCTATTTAGTATAGATGAAGCCGTGAAAGTAGAATAAAAAGGGAAGAAAGGAGTGGCATTTATGAGAATACTTCACACCTCCGATTGGCATCTGGGAAAAACCTTAGAGCAATACAGTAGGCTAGAAGAACAGGAAGAATTTCTAGACGAATTTGAAGAAATAGTGGAAAAAAATGATATAGATTTAGTTATTATAGCTGGAGATATTTATGACAATGGGAATCCTCCGGCAAAGGCAGAATCAATGTTTTATAAAACCCTTAAGAATATAACTAAAAGTGGCAAAACTGCAGTGCTAGTCATTGCAGGTAATCATGATAATCCAGAGCGGTTAGTAGCAGCTAGTCCCCTTGCTTATAAGCATGGAGTAATACTTCTAGGTGAACCAAAAAGTATAGCAAGGCAAGGTAGCTTTGGAGAAGAAGACTTAGATAATAAATATGAATTTGAAATAGTAGAAAGCGGAGAAGGCTATATAGAGCTTAGTATTAGAGGGGAAAGAGCAGTTATTATAACACTGCCTTATCCAAGTGAAAAAAGGCTAAATGAAGTACTTTCCGAAAGCTTAGATGATGAGGACAGACAAAAGAGCTATTCTGATAGAATAGGGCAACTTTTTGAAAAATTATCTGCTAAATATAGAGATGATACCATAAACTTAGCAGTATCTCATCTCTACGTTATGGGTGGAGAGGAAAGTGGATCAGAAAGAAGTATACAACTGGGGGGGAGTCTTTCAGTCTCACCAGCTATTTTTCCAGAAAAGGCGCAGTATTCTGCCTTAGGACATCTTCATAGACCGCAAAAAGTTCCAGGAACCTCAGGAAAGATAAGATATTCCGGCTCTCCGATTCAATATAGCAAAAGTGAAATAAACCATAGTAAGGGTGCTTTTTTGGTAAATGTTCAGGCGGGAAGTGATGCTGAAATATCCCAAATCATGTTTAGAAACTACAAGCCTATAGAAGTATGGAAATGTAGTAGCGTAGAAGAGGCCCTGCAAAAATGTGAAGCAGAGGGCGAGAGAAATATTTGGGTATACCTTGAAATAAAGACAAAAGAAATAATAAGCACAGAGAATATAAAGGAAATGAAAAGGTTAAGGCGTGACATAGTTTCCATACAGCCTATATTAGAAGGCCTTGATCAGGAAGAAGACTTAGTGGAGAGCCTAAGGGAAAAATCCATGGAGGAAATGTTTAAAGAATATTTTATAAAAGAAAAAGCAGGACTAGAGCCTTCCAAAGAGTTAATGGATTTATTCTTAACCATAGCATACGACGAGGAGGATTCGTTAAATGAAACCAGTTAATCTTAAAATAAAGGGCTTAAACTCCTTTGTAGAAGAGCAAACTATAGAATTTTCAAAGCTTACAGAAAAAGGACTTTTCGGTATTTTCGGTCCTACAGCTAGTGGGAAATCCACCATTTTAGATGGAATAACCATAGCTCTTTATGGGAAAGTATCCAGAGACACCAAGGAGTTTGTAAACACAGAGACTAATGTGGTAGAAATAAGCTACGACTTTGAAATAGGACTAGGGAAAACTCGAAAGCTTTATAGAGCAGAAAGATGCATAAAGAGGCTGAAAAATGGATATTTTAAAACTGCCTATGCAAGGCTTATAGAAATAGACAAAGAAAACTCTGAAAATAACCAGGTGCTAGCAGAAGGACCAAGGGATTTAGAAGAAAAAATCATAGATATTATAGGACTGAAAGTCGAGGATTTTACAAGGTCCGTAGTACTACCTCAAGGTAAATTTAATGAATTTTTAAAGCTTTCAGGAAAAGATAGAAGAAATATGTTAGAGCGAATCTTTGCCCTAGAGAAATACGGTACAAAGCTCTACGAAAAAATAAGAGTAATCAAAACTGAAAACCTAAAAGCCAGAAATGAGCTAGATGGAGAGATGAAAGGTTACGAAAATGTAAGTGAAGAATCTCATAAGGAGATAAAATTATCTTTAGCCAGTTTGAAAAATGAAGAAAAAGCTCTTAGAACTGAAAAAAACACTTTAGATAAACAATATCAGGAGTATAAAACACTTTTCGAGCTTCAACAAGAAAAAAATCAGTATGTTAAAACAGCACAAGAGTTAAAGCTTCAGGAAGTAGATATTAAAAACAAAAGTGAAAAATTCACCAAGGGAAGCGCAGCATTAAATGTAAAACCCTTTATTGACAATGTGATGGAAACTAAAGATAGCTTAGCTATAAACAAAGTCACTCTTGAAAAATTAAACACTGCACTTTTAGATCTAGGTAATAGGCTAAATATAACTAAAGCCTCTTATGAGGTTGCCATAAACAATAAAAATAGCAGACTTCCTATTTTAATTGAAAAGGAAGTAAGCCTTAAGCAAGCTACAGCTATTCAAGAAAAAGTAAACTATTTAGGGACTGAAAGGCAGAAGCTTTTAGACCGACATAAACAATTTTTGATAAATATAAATGAAAAAACAATTAATTATAACTTGATAGGAATAAGTAAAACAGAGGCGGAAAACAATTTAAAAATAACAGAAGATAATCTAAATGAAATAGAGATACTTCCAGAATATAGAGAGAAACTTCAGTATGCCTACAATAGTGAGCTAGAAGTTTCCGCCACTACGAAAAATGTAGAAGCTTTTAAAAATAAACAAGAGGGTTGCCTAAAGGCTGTTAATCTAACTTCGGAAAGATATAGTAAGGCTCTGTTACTACAGCAGGTTAGTGGGAATAAATTAGTGGTTTTAGAAGAAAAAAGTAAAGCCTTAGCAGATAATTTCCCGGGAGATAATAATTTGTTGTTAGAAAAGCAAAATGCCTTTAGCACACTTAGAGATAAGCTAGAGAAAGCTGTAGAAAACAATAAATTAAAGGCTGAGCTTGAAAAAAAATACAATATTAAAAGTTTAGAAAGTGCAAAAGTAAGTGAGAATTTAAAAAATAGGTCAAAAGCTATAGAAAACGCAAAAGCTCAGATTAAAATTATAGAGAGTGAAATAAAAGAAATAGAGTTAGGAGGCATGGCAGCAGTTTTAGCTTCTAATTTAAAAGAAGGAGAACTATGCCCAGTATGTGGATCTCTTCATCATACTCATTTAGCAGAGGTAGCAGTAAACATTGACCTAGATGACAAGAAAAAATCAAAGCAAACACAGGAATTAACTTTAGAAAAACTAGTTAAAGAGCTTCAAGCAGAGCAAATTAAAAATGCAGAACTTTTAAGAGATGTGGAGTATATAAATAATAGTTTGGTAGAGGTTTCTGAAAAACTAGGTGACCTAAACATTGATGATTTGCAGCAGCAAAAAAGCATAAGTGAAGCATCCTTACTTGAGTTTAGAAAAACCTTAGAAGATTATAACAAGGAAAAAAATCAGCTAGATGCAGCCTTAATTGTGTTACGTGAAGAGAAAGGTAAGTTAGACAGGTCAGAAGCTATTCTCCAAGAAGGTCTGAAAAAAGAAAATGAAGCAGCAGTAGCAATAGAGGCAGAGCTGTGCATTACCACAGAAAAGCTAAAGGAAATAGTAGCAAAAGACATGCTTTTAAAAGAAGATTTGCAAAAACAAGAGAATTTATCTAGGGCAGGGGCATCCACTAAACAAAAACAAAGTGCAACGATTGTATCAATAAGTGAAAAAATACAGCAACTTAAAGCCACAGATAATCAAGTTATAAAATTAACTGCTAGTTCTAGGAAGCTTAGATTAGCATTGACAGCGCTAGAAAAACAAAGGGCTGAAGTAGACAAAATTTTAAAGGACCTCACTACCTCAAAAACAGAAATAGAAACCAGTGGCAAGGAAAAAAGAGCGGAAATAGATCGCTTGGCTAAACAAATTGAGGAATTATGTGGATTCAAGCCTTCAGAGGACCTAACCCCTAAAATAGAAATAGAAAAGGTAAGAAATGAAATTAAAGACATAACCCTTAAAGAATCAAATTTAAAAGCAGTTTTAGATAGAGAAAATATAGAAATGCAAAACCTACAAACCCAAAAGACAAGTAGTGATAAGGAAAACGTAATGCTTTTAAAAGTTTTAGCTACAGCGGAGGAAAAATTAAAATTATCTCTTAGTGAGAACTCCTTCCAAAGTATAGAGATAGTATCCTTATACTTAATTACAAAAGATGCGCTTATATTATTAGAAAAAGAAATAAAAGACTATGAAACAAAAGTGGGTAGAATTTTAGATAATTTGCAAAGAGTAGAAAAACTTCTGAATGGTAAAGAAATAGATCCAGTTTTCTTTGAAGAACTAAAAGGAAAAATACAAGTACTTCAAACTGTTTTAGAAGAGAAAAATAAGGCTGTAGGTGCTGAAAGTAGAGCCCTAGAGGAAATGGAAAGGAAACTTCTAGAATTCGCAGCACTTATAAAAAAGAAAGGCGAAATAGAACATATGCTGGGCCTTTTAAAAGAACTTGATAACTTAATTCAAGGGAATAAATTTGTGGAATATGTCGCCATGAAGCAGCTAAAATATATATCCTTGGAAGCTTCAAAGCGCTTAAAGGAAATAACAAGAGGACGTTATGCCTTGGAGCTTGACTCTGATGGAGCATTTGTAATGAGGGATGATTTTAATGGAGGTACTAGACGTGAAACTAACACCCTATCGGGTGGAGAAACCTTCTTAACCTCATTATGTCTAGCACTAGCACTATCCTCACAAATTCAATTAAAAGGCAGTGCTCCACTAGAGTTCTTCTTCTTAGATGAAGGGTTTGGAACTTTAGATACAGATCTATTAGAAATAGTAATGAATTCACTTGAAAAGCTTCATTCTAGTACTTTGTCTGTGGGAATAATAAGTCACGTGGAGGAACTTAAGAATAGGGTGCCAATAAAACTAATAGTTACTCCAGCAGAACAAGGTCAAGGAGGGAGCAAGGTTAAACTCGAGTATACGTAAAAGTATACCATTTCTCCTGCGTTAATTGCAAACGAGCTTGAAACTGGAAATTTGATTAAGAAATTCTAATGCTTTGCGAAAATAAATTTTTCTAACGCTCACACTCGCCGTTCTGGCTCGGGTTCGCTAGCCTGCCGTCCTGGCAGGCTTACGATAAATTTATTTTAGCAAAGCAAGAATTTCTAAATCAAACTTCAACAGTTTCTGCGCTTCTTATTACAATTAACTCCAGAGAAATTTTATACAATTACGTGGCGAGTTAGCCTGTGCACTTTTAAAAGTGAAGTTTACGATAAAAACAAGAAATTCGAATAGGATCCAAGTAATCGAACCCTAAAGTGTTTTAGCCGGTAGGCTGTGTTTACTATGTATCATGCTGAAAAAAATTAAAATAAGAAATTCCGAATAGGATTAAAGTAATCGAGTCTTAAAGTGTTTTAGCCGGTAGGCTGTGTTTACTATGTATCATACTGAAAAGATAAAAATAAGAAATTTCGAATAGGATCTAAGCAATCGAGCCCTAAAGTGTTTTAGCCGGTAGGCTGTGTTTACTATGTATCATGCTGAAAAAAATTAAAATAAGAAATTCTGAATAGAATTTAAGTAATCGAGCCCTAAAGTGTTTTAGCCGGTAGGCTGTGTTTACTAGAAATAAATTGGAGGAAAACACATGAAATTTTTATTGTATTATATTATAGCTATAAACTTATACGGAATTTTCGTTATGTATTCAGATAAGAAAAAATCACAAAAGGGAAAATGGAGAACGCCAGAAAGCACCATATTTACTATAGCTTTTGCTTTTGGGGCATTGGGTATATTTATGGGCATGCGCTTATTTAGGCATAAAACTAAGCATAAAAAGTTTGTTATAGGAATACCTTTAATACTGATAGCTGAATTGTTTATATTCTTTACATATATTTATAAACTATTGTAAGTTCCATAATTTAAGCTTTGAAATTATTGCCTTTTGAGGGTATAATAAATATAATATTGCATTGAAAGATACACAAGATACAATAGAAAGGTGGTAATAGTATGGACAAAGAAACCATGGAAATGTTTAGCAAAATGTTAGATAGTAAATTAGGAGATTTAGAGAATAGATTGGACACTAAATTAGTGGCTATCGACAATAGATTAGATGTTATAGATAATAGATTAGATGTTATAGATAATAGATTAGATAAAAATACTATTTTACTAGAGCATTTGACAATTAAAGTTGAAACTATGGCAGAAGTACAAAAGTCTCATATGGAGCAAGATGAAAAGGTTCATAATAATATAGTGAAAAACTTTGACGAAAAAATTGAAGTTATAGAATTGGCTATAAAGGACACTTCAAAAGATGTTAAAGAAATTAAAAATGATATAAATCATGTATCAAATGAGGTTGAAGTTGTAAGTGAAAAAATCGAGTATATTGGTATGAAAGAATTCAATAATGAACGTGAATTGTTCATGATGAAAAAGAAGCTTTCACAGTAGAATTATATTTAGACTTATTTCTTGCCTGTGTATAACTATTCTGATAAAGAGAATAAATTCTTATAAGAAATGGTCATACTAGCACTCTATGGCATATTACATGTATATTTAAACAAAGTTATCCTCTTTATGTGGATAACTTTGCTTAAATTGTGGATAAATTTTTAATTGTCTGAAAACAAATTATCTGAAAATATATAATATTATTAACTTATTCACTAATAAAATAATCTAAATTTACTATTATTATTAATTTTTTGAAGAAATTCTTTTCAATTTTTGTCATAAATAATATCGAAATACTTATTACAATACAGCACTTCTTTTATACCCCCATTTAGCCTGAAGATCTTTCTAATCTGAGAGAATTTTTTCTCTGAAAATTTAGATTAAATAAAAAATAAATTAATTTTAATTTATCAAAAGAACAAGAACTGGCTGTGAATATAGCAATGAAAACTCTTGATGGTGGAAGAATAGGTGTGGCAGCGCAAGGACTCGGTCTTTCTGGTTCAGCAACAAAGATATTTAAATCCTGGACTGAAGAAATAACGGGTATGGGCGAGGTTGTAGATTTACCATATAAAGAGGCTGCATCATAACATTTTCTTTGTATACAAAGGATAGTATGCCTACTTATAGTGCTATCGGTAAAAAAAGATCCTGTATATTTTGTAAATAATTATGACATAATAATGTACATATTTATAAAAAAATAAAAGAGGTGATTTCGAATGCCACTAATAAGACCAATAACAGATTTGAGAAATACAAATGAAATATCTGAAATGTGCCATAAAAGTAAAGAACCCATTTTTATTACTAAAAATGGGTATGGTGATTTAGTAATAATGAGTATAGAAACATATGAGTCCCAACTTACCGTAGTGGGTGCGTATAAAAAACTTGCTGAAGAAGGAGCACATATTTCAGTGGGGATGAGTTTACTAGAATGTGAGGAACTTTTCAATAAGTTGATGAGTCAACAGGAGGATAAATATTATCGGAATACATAGTACAATACAGCCCTTCTTTTCTATCTTCTTTAAGGTTAAAATTTTCTCTAATCTGAGTTACGTTTTCCACAGATATATCAGCTATAATTAAGCCATCATCCATATATAAGCTACTTATTATATTCCCAAGTGGATCTATGATCATGGAGTCGCCGCTGTAGGTTAATCCATTTCCTTCACCAACTCGGTTTATACCTGCTATATAACATTGATTTTCTATAGCTCTTGCTTGTAGTAAGGTAATCCAATGCTGGCGACGTTCTATTGGCCAGTTAGCTGCAAGGGTAATTAGGTGAGCAGTTTTTGAAGCTACCTGAAAGATTTCGGGAAAGCGTAAATCGTAACAGATTAAAGGGGCTATAGTAAAACCAAAAGCATTAAATGTGTTTATTTGGCTTCCACTTTGGTAAAATTCAGTTTCTCCTCCAAAGGAAAAAGGATGGATTTTAGTGTAATTTACAAGTTCATCTCCACAAGGCGACACTACAGAGTATTTATTTTTACTATTAGCGGTGCCGTCTACATATCCAAAGCCTATTAAGATATTAAATTGACTACTGATTTTCTTAAAAAATTCTATTGTTTCATTGTTGGTTTCTCCTATAAAAGAAGTATTCATAGAAAAACCTGTTAAAGCCATTTCAGGGAAAAGTATTATATCTACATTTTCATCAGCTGCTTGTTTTATGAATTGTATTGCAGTTTCTTTGTTGGTGGATTTATCTTCCCAAGCAATATCAAATTGGGCTAGTGCTAATTTCATTTAATCAATCCCTTCTATATTCAGTATATATATAATCATATTATATAATAATAGTGATAGGAAACCAATATTATTTAAGCGAATCTAATGTACATTATTTGGCTATTAATAATTTAATATAATACATAAAAAATCAGGAGTTTATAACTACTGTTTTTTTTCGCGTGGGTTCTAAAACATGCCATTATATTACTGAGCTAACAATAAGTTTGACTAAACTTATTATGAAATAAAGAGTTAAATGAATTGTTGCATAATAAGCCAGTAATTTGAAAAACAAAAGGTTGTTATGGATAAATTATTAGACAGTACAATTAGTTTGCTTATTTTAGTGGTACTATTACCATTATTTTTGATTGTGGGAATAATGATAAAGTTAACTTCAAAAGGACCAGTATTTTTTACTCAGATGAGAATAGGTAGAAATAATGAATTGTTTAAATTCTATAAGTTTAGAACAATGAAAATTGGAACTCCTGATGTATCCACTGATAAACTTGATAGTTCAAAAAGTTATGTAACTTTAATTGGAAAATTCTTAAGAAAATCTAGTCTAGACGAACTTCCCCAATCAATTAATATACTTAAAGGGGATATGACTTTTGTTGGACCAAGACTTGCTTTATACAATCAATATGAGCTTAAAAAAACAGTGCATGACGTTTATTATTTAAATAATAAATCATTGGCACTTGATGTAAAAATTTTATTTAGAACAGTATTTAAAGTTATAAAAGCAGAGGGAATAAATGATGATGGACTCAAAACGCGTAGGTCTAAAGATTATTCAGCATAAATTAAGGGAAAGCTAAAATATGTTATTTAAAATGGTATAGAGGGAGTAATGATATATGAAAAAGGTATGATCATTATATATTTCTGAAAAATATGATTAGTGGAGGACTTACGCATTTATCAGTTATGGGTAAAATGCATGAGATTGGATATTGGGAAGGACCTATTGATGAAAATTCACCCACTAATCCTTCTTCATTATGTGGTATAGCTAAGAATAGTTTAAGGCAGGCTATAGAGCTGCTTGCGAAAGACGATAAAAAAATAAAATTACAATATGGCGCATTTGATGATAGAGAATATGATTCATTAGCTGTATGGGGAGACAATAAAAGATGAGTAAAGTTTTAATAACTGGAGGAGCAGGGTTTATAGGAAATTCTGTGGTTGATAACTTATATAAAAAAGGAAAGTATGAGATCGTTGTTCTGGATAGTTTTTCGGAGCAAATTTACTTGAGGTTATATTAAAAAATAAGTTGCCTATCAAGAAAATAATTCTTTCTTCATCACGATCTGTATATGGAGAGGATAAGTAGAGCTAAAGAGTTATGTGAATTTAAACCCGAATATACTTTTGAAAAAGGTATGGAAGAGTTTACAACATGGGTGAAGTTACAAAATAGTGAAAGTGGCTTAGAAAAATCAGATGTTTTTTTTGAACATTCAATAGATGAAATGAAAGAAACTGGAATGCTGATTCAGGCTAAGAGGTGAAGGAATATGAGTAAATTTGACCATGAGAACTATTGAGACATTGGGCGCTAGAAGAAAGATGGTTACTACCAATATAAATATTGTGAAATACGATTTTTATAATGAAAATAATATATTTGTAATGGATGAGAATGATTTAGGTGAAATAGAAGAATTTATTAATAACAAGTATGTATCTATTAATGATGATGTTTATGAAAAATATAGTTTGCATAACTGGGTACAAACAATTATAAATGGAAGAAATAATAATTATCTTAGATAGTTTATTAATATATAAATATATAATAATATATAATAATATATAATAATATATAAATATAAAAAAATAGGATGTGAAGTGGTTGGGAATTAGAATAGGAATAGATGGACTATATATTATTCCAGGAGAAATAGCAGGAAAGGAGGTAAGGGGACTAGATTTTGGCCTCTTTCAACTGATGAAAAACCTAAACAGTTTGTAAAACTTTTAGGTGAGGAAACAATGATACAGATGACTATTAATAGAATCAAAGATATAATTCCTGAGGAAAGAATTTTTGTAGTAACATCATTAGATTACATGGACTTAGTAAAGCAGCAGTTACCGCAGTTGCCAGTTAGAAATATTATAGTTGAGCCAGTAGGTAAAAATACTGCGCCATGTATAGCACTTTCAGCTTTTTATATAGAAAAGTTTTACAGTGATTCTACCATGGTGGTATTACCTTCAGATCATCTTATTATAGAGGAGGAAAAGTTTAGACAAGCTATAAAAGATGCGTATGATTTTATACAAGAGAATGAAAAGGCACCAGACAAGAGACCACTTAATACTAAATCTGTATCAATAGGCAATGATGTATGGATAGGAGAAAATGTTTGCATATTATTAGGAGTTAATATTGGCGATGGTTGTATTATTGGAGCAAATTCAGTGGTTAATAGGGATGTTCCTAGTAACTGCATAGCTTTTGGAATGCCTGCCAGGGTTATTAAAAAATATAATTGTACGTCCAAACAATGGATGAAAATTTAACGAAATTGTGATTTTATATAAAAATTTCTAGGGAGGCAAAATATGAAAGGTATTATTTTAGCGGGTGGTTCCGGCACTAGGCTATATCCAGTAACCAAAGCAGTATCAAAGCAAATATTACCAATATACGATAAGCCGATGATATATTATCCATTATCAGTATTAATGCTTGCAGGTATAAAAGAAATATTAATTATTTCAACGCCTAGAGATATAGTTACTTTTGAAGAGTTATTAGGTGATGGAAGTGATATAGGACTTAAATTGCAATATACGGTTCAAGAAATTCCAAGAGGACTTGCAGATGCTTTTATTATAGGAGAAGAGTTTATAGGCAGTGATAAAGTAGCCTTAGTTTTAGGTGATAATATTTTCTACGGTTATGGCTTTAGTGAAAGATTAAAAAGAGCAGTGGACAGAGAAGAAGGATCTACTATTTTTGGATATCATGTAAGCAATCCAACGGAGTTTGGTGTTGTTGAATTTGATGATAATAATAACGTATTATCTATAGAGGAAAAACCACTGAAACCAAAATCAAATTATGCAGTGCCTGGCTTATATTTCTATGATAACGATGTAGTAGAGATTGCGAAAAGCATTAAACCTTCTGATAGAGGAGAAATAGAAATAACAGCAGTTAATAATGAATACTTAAGGCGAGGTAATTTAAAAGTTGAGCTTTTTGGAAGAGGAATGGCTTGGCTTGACACAGGAACTCACAGAGGACTCCTGGACGCAGCTAACTTTGTTGAAGCTATTCAAACCAGGCAAGGACTATATGTGGCTTGTATAGAAGAAATAGCTTTTAGAAAGGGGTTTATAAATAAACAGCAACTTCTAAAATTGGCAAAACCACTAATGAAAATAGAATATGGTAAGTATTTAATGCGGATTGCTGATGATTATGATAAAGCTAAATTAGAAGCTAAGTTAAAAGCTGAAGTTGAGCTAGAATAAATCGAGGAGGAGTTATTGATGTTTAATTTTATAGAGACTAAGATAAAGGATTTGTATATAATAGAACCTAAAGTTTTCGGTGACAATAGAGGCTATTTTATGGAGACCTACAATAAGAATGATTTCTTTGAGGCAGGACTTACTATGGAATTTGTTCAAGACAATGAATCAAGGTCTAACAAAGGAGTACTTAGAGGACTTCATTTTCAAACTAAACATACTCAAGGTAAATTAGTTAGAGTTACAGAGGGAAAAGTATTTGATGTAGCTGTAGATTTAAGGAAGGGTTCATCCACATTTGGACAGTGGGAAGGAGCAATTCTTACGGAAGAAAATAAAAAACAATTTTATGTCCCGGAAGGCTTTGCTCATGGTTTTTTAGTTATGTCAGATGTTGCTGTGTTTAATTACAAATGTACAGACTTCTATGCTCCTGAATATGATAGTGGTATATTGTGGAATGATGAAGATATATCTATAGAGTGGCCATTAGAAGGTATAGAAGAGATACTATTATCGGATAAGGATAAGTTGCAAAAGAAATTAAAAAATTTACAAGTGTCATTCGAATATAAGGGGTGTAATTAATTATGAAAACTTATTTAGTAACAGGTGGAGCTGGATTTATAGGTGCAAATTTCGTACATTATATGTTAGATAAATATTCAGATATAAAAATTATAAATTTAGATAAATTAACTTATGCAGGAAACTTAGAAGATTTGAAAGATATAGAAAATAATAAAAACTATTCCTTTGTGCAAGGAGATATATGTGACAAAAAATTTGTAGAAAAAATATTTAACGATAATGATATTGATTACGTTGTGAATTTTGCAGCAGAATCACATGTAGATAGAAGTATAAAAGAGCCAGAGATATTTGTTAAAACAAACATCTTAGGTACAGTAAATATTTTAAATGTAGCAAAGAATGCATGGGAAATTAACGGTGGATTTAAAGAAGGAAAGAAATTTATGCAAGTATCAACGGACGAAGTATATGGATCACTTGGCAAAACAGGGTACTTTCTTGAAACTACACCACTAGACCCACATAGTCCATATTCTTCAAGTAAAACAGGCGCAGATTTAATGGTTAAAGCTTATTTTGATACCTATAAAATGCCTGTAAATATAACCAGATGTTCAAATAATTATGGTCCATACCAATTTCCAGAAAAATTAATACCGCTCCTAATAAATAACTGTTTAAATCATAAAGATCTACCAGTTTACGGTGATGGAATGAATATAAGAGATTGGTTGTACGTAGTCGACCACTGTAAAGCTATAGACATGGTTATAAATGGTGGTAGAGTAGGGGAAGTTTACAATATAGGTGGACATAACGAGAGAACTAATATGCAAATAGTTAAAACTGTTGTAAATTATTTAAATGAAAATGTAGATAGTGACATAACGGAAAAACTAATAACTTATGTTGAAGATAGAAAAGGTCACGACATGAGATATGGAATAGATCCAGCTAAGATAAAACAGGAGTTAGGATGGTATCCTGAAACTACATTTGAAGTAGGAATAAAAAAGACAATAAAATGGAATATAGATAATAAACAGTGGATGAATAATATTACATCAGGGGAATACCAAAATTATTATAACAATATGTATTCAAAATAGGCGTTTAAAAGCAAACAAAGGAGAATTATAGAATGGAAGATACCCTAGCATTTCATAAACGTTTTTGGGTTACTGAACTTATCTGCATAATACTAATTGCTACTACGATATTGTTTAGAATCAAGGGACTATCACTATATTTGGCTTTATCAGAAATAATTGCCATAGGATTTTTTCTTAATAGGTTTATTTATCATGGAATATATAAGCGTGATTATAAATTTACGGAGTTATCCAATAGAGTATTTTGGATATTGTTTTCATTTGGAGTGTATTTTCTTGTGCTCTTTAGCATACGTTTTATGCTACATTTACCCTTTACGGACTCAATATGGACAATAAAAGAAAGTGATGAAAAAAGATTGCCATCATGGATAACACCAATTGCATATGCTAACGTGGGCATGAGTTTGGTTTTTGCATTCCTTTCCGGAGGGCGCCTTGGCTGGGTGGTTATGGGAGCAGTAATTGTAGCATCGTTTCTGTTGATATTTGGGGCAAAATGGAATTCGTGGAAGCGGATTTTGACATTCATGATATCATGTAGTCTGGTTATCGCAATTGCTGCATCTGTAAATTTCATGCAAGCCCGTCCTAGTTTATACAGATCTTTTTCTGCTATTGTGACTAGAATTCCGGGACTGGTCAAACCAGCGCCTGAAACCGAAGAAGCTAAGGTTTCCACTGCTGATACTAGTGATAAAATATTTTCAACTTGTTATTATATATTAAAGAGATTAGTAAATATTTTTTTCTAGGAATGCAATATTAGGTCTTGGACTAGGATTATTAGTGCTTACACTAATTTATAGTATTAAGTGGATTTTCACTTTAGGTGGTTTTGCTATTTTGATTTCGTTCATACCGTCTGTGGCTCAAAGGATTGAAGGTACAGTTGATTTACATCAAAATGAATTAAGAATTAAACTTTGGAAAACAGCACTATATATGATAAGGGATCATCCAATTTTAGGCATTGGTAATGGAAATTTCGTTACTAGATATAATGAATATGTAGGGAAGTATAGTGAATTAAAATATTATGCATATAAGAGCTATCCAAACCATAATTCCTATTTGAAATTTCAAAGTGAGCTAGGCATATTGGGAATACTTTCTTTCCTTGGAATTATAACAACGACGCTATTTAGAATTAAGAAACTGTATAGCATAACTAGAGATAAGTTTTATATACCCTTTTATACTGGTGTAATGGCAAGTTTTATTGTTTTCTTATTTATGAACTTATCAGATAATTTATTCTTTGTGCCTAAAGTAACCACTTATTTTTAGCTACTTCGAAAAACTTATTGGTATAAAAATTTACTATAAGTTATAATAATAAAATAAAGTGTTTATAATTAAAGCTCAACTCTCCACTACAGATTGTTAACTGAAAAGGGTGGTGTCTATATGTTAAAAGATTTGAAAAAACTTATATCCAATGTTATAGACGATGATATTACTGCTTTGGCAGCTCAACTTACTTATTATTTATTGCTATCTTTTTTTCCCTTTTTATTGCTGCTACTTAGCGTTTTAGGTTATAGTGACCTAAAAAGTACAGATGTGCTGATATATCTAAGTAAAGTAGTACCCAAGGGTACTTTTGATTTAATTAACAATACAGTTGTAAGTGTGTTTGATAAAACAAGTGGAAATTTAGTTTCATTAAGTATAATAGGTGTACTTTGGACTGGGTCCAGTGGTTTCAGAGCTATAATAAAGGGATTAAATAAAGCTTATGATGAAAAAGAAACAAGGCCTTACTGGAAGACTCTAATTATATCCGTATTATTTATGCTGGGACTTGTGCTGGTTATTATAGCTGCGGTAGCTTTAGTAGTATTTGGACAAATGATAGGTGGAGTTATTGTAACGCGATTTAATGTATCAAGTAAATTTATTTTTAATTGGGATATTATAAGATATGTAGTAACTCTAGTTGGAATGGTATTTATATTTGCAGCATTGTACCATTTTACCCCTTGTAGAAGACTTACGTGGAGAGAAGTAATGCCAGGAGCTACCTTTAGTACTTTAGGTTGGTTACTATCATCATTAGCATTTGCGTACTATGTGAATAATTTTAATAACTATTCTAGTGTTTATGGTGGTATAGGAGCAGTTATAGTGCTTATGTTATGGCTTTATATTACCTCCATAATAATATTACTAGGTGGAGAGCTTAATGCTATGTTAGCTTTTGGGAGAGAAGGCAAACAAAAACCCAAGTGCAAGAAGTATTAGGGAGGTCCTACGCGCCTTGCAAACGAGCTTGAAACTGGAAATTCGATTAAGAAATTCTAATGCTTTGCGAAAATAAAATCCTCTAGCGCTCTCCTCTGGGTAGTTCTCTGGGGGACATAACAATTATTAATTGTTATGCACTCGCCGTCCTGGCTCGGGTTCGCTAGCCTGCCGTCCTGGCAGGCTTACGAGGATTTTATTTTCGCAAAGCAAGAATTTCTAAATCGAATTTCAATAGTTTCTACGTCTCTTATTGCAAGTCGCTTCGGACACTTCAATACTTGTTGTGGAGAGCAGTAGGGGTAGCGAAATATATTTAAATTGGAAAGGACATTAAGAAATTCTATTTTTTTTTAAGAAAATAAAATTCTCTAGCGCTTTCCTCTGGGGGACATAACAATTATCAATTGTTATGTGTCCTGGAAGGCTTACGAGAAATTTATATGAACAAAGTGAGAATTACTAAGTTAATTGTTGATAGTTTCTGCGGCTTTATTTTAAGTCATCGGGGAGAAAATGTATAGAATTGTGTATATTACGTGGTGGGGAAGAAAAACATAATGTGAAAAAGTCAGAAGGTAGATCCTTCTGACTTTTTTTGTGCAAAAATATAATGGCGTTATATACATAAAACCCAATTTTCTATTTTAATATTTAATTAAATTAAAACAAACAGTCTTTTGGAGAATAAAATAGGAAAAATAAAGCAATTTAATGTCGTAAAAGTATGAAATAATGAGAAATTAATCAAGTTAATAAAAAATTTACACACATTTTGTAGTATTATGGTATACTCTAAAATATATTAAAAAAAGTTTTATAATTTATTATTAATTTCTTTTTAATGCATTTATAAACTGAATTAAGGGAAAAAAATCACTTTAATGTAGGTTGCAATATTTATTTATTAACTAAAATTACGAATTTTATAATTGCATATTATAAAACAAGGAGGGAATATAAATGCAAGAAACAGAGAGAAAATTAGAATTTACACAAATAGAGTTTGGAGAAAAGATTAAGAAAAACCTTGGATATTTTATAGTTAAAAGAATAATTGACTTTATAGGTGCATTATTTGGTATTTTATTAATAAGTCCAGTTATGTTTGTGGTGGCTATTTGGATTAAGGTAGATTCAAAAGGACCTGTTCTTTTTGCTCAAAAGAGAGTTGGACAAGATGGTAGAAGTTTTCTAATGTATAAATTTAGATCTATGTGTCCAGATGCAGAAGGTCTTCTTAAGAAACTTGAGGCTGATAACGAAATGTCAGGACCTATGTTTAAGATAAAAGAAGATCCGAGAATAACTAAAATAGGAAAGTTTATAAGAAAGACAAGTATAGATGAGTTACCTCAGCTTATTAATATATTAAAGGGTGAAATGTCACTCGTAGGACCAAGGCCAAGTTTGCCTAAAGAAGTGGCGCAGTTTACTTCATTTCAAAAACAAAGATTAGTTGCTAAACCGGGTCTCACTTGTTATTGGCAGGTTGGAGGTAGAAGTGAAGTTAGTTTTGAAGAATGGATGGAAATGGATGTTGAGTATTTAAAAGATAGAAATACATTGGTAGATATAGTACTTATTCTTAAAACAGTGGGAGTGCTGTTTGGGGATGAGAAAGCTAGTTAGCAGTTGATAGTTGGCAGTTAGGAGTTTGAGTATGCAGCAGTGGTTTATTAATTTAATGAATTAGTAAGGGAGGAAATAAATATGTTATGTGCGTTAATTATGGCTGGTGGAAAAGGGAGTAGATTTTGGCCCTTGTCCACGGAAGAAAAACCTAAACAGTTTCTGAATCTTACAGGTGAAGACACAATGATTCAAATGAGTGTGAAGAGATTAGAAAATCTTATTCCTATAGAAAGAATATTTATAGTAACAGGCACTAAGTATAGGGATTTGGTTGTGGAGCAGTTACCTACTTTGCCACATAGAAACATTATTATGGAACCCGTAGGCAAGAATACAGCACCTTGTATTGCTCTTTCGGCATTCCACATTAACAGGATATATGAGGATGCTACTATAGCAGTGCTTCCATCAGATCACCTTATACAAGATGAAGAGAATTTCCTTGAAGTATTAAACTGCGCTGATGAATTTGTTAGTGAAAATAGAGAAGCTATAGTAACTATTGGTATGAAACCAGATAGACCTGAAGTGGGTTATGGCTACATAAATTACAGTGATATGAATTGTGCAATTAATGGATGCGAAGTTAGACACGTAGAAAAATTTGTAGAGAAACCGGATTTACATAAGGCTAAAGAGTATTTAAAAGATGGAAAATATCTTTGGAATGGCGGGATGTTTATTTGGAAGGCTGCCAACATATTGAGACTTACTAAGCAATATTTGAAGAACACTTTTAATGTGCTAAGTGAAATAGCAGGGGCTAGCGATGAAGATTATGGCAGGGTGCTCCAGGAAAAATATAATGATGTGGACAATATATCAGTGGATTTTGGAATTATGGAAAAAGTAAAAGATATATATGTTATTCCATCAGATTTTGGTTGGGATGATGTGGGAAGTTGGGAGTCCGTAGAAAGATATAGGGAGAAAGATAGCGACAACAATGTTTGTATGGGTAATGTACGTAACTTTGATTGTAGCAATAACATTATTATTAGTAATGGTAAACCTATAGTTATCGCAGGACTTGCGGATATATTTGTGGTTGAAAATGACGATATGATATTTGTTGGCAATAAAGACGAGATGGAGAATATAAAAGAACTTAAAAGTAGAATTGGGTAGTAGAAAAATATAATAGGTTAGTTTGAAAGGGAGTATTACATATGAAGACAGCATTAATAACAGGAATAACAGGACAAGATGGATCTTATTTAACGGAATTATTATTAGAAAAAGGTTATGAGGTACACGGAATAATTAGGCGTGCTAGTTCATTTAATACAAAGCGAATAGATCATTTGTTTGAAGACCCGTTGATAGGGAATGTAACACTGTTTCTTCATCATGGAGATTTAACAGATTCAAGTAATTTAAATAGAATAATAGAAAAAGTTAGACCAGATGAAATATACAATTTGGGAGCTCAAAGTCACGTTCAGGTATCTTTTGAAGTGCCAGAGTACACTGCAGAAACAGATGGTATAGGAACACTCAGAATTTTGGATGCTATAAAAGAAAGCGGATTAAAATGCAAATTTTATCAGGCTTCTACTTCAGAACTTTTCGGTGGACTGCCAGGCACAGCGCCACAAAGTGAGAAAACACCTTTTTATCCAAAGAGTCCTTATGGAGTAGCAAAGTTATATTCTTACTGGATGACTGTAAACTATAGAGAAGCTTATGATTTATTTGCTTGTAACGGAATACTTTTTAATCATGAATCTCCTAGACGTGGAGAAACTTTTGTTACTAGAAAGGTAACACGAGCAGTGGCGAATATTGTGGCCGGGAAACAAGAAAGACTATCTCTTGGTAATATGGATGCAAAAAGAGATTGGGGCTTTGCAGGAGACTATGTAGAGGCTATGTGGTTATTGCTTCAACAAGATAAACCACAAGATGTTGTTATAGCTACTAATGAAACTCATACTGTTCGTGAGTTTGTAGAATTATCATTTAAAGAAATTGGTATAGATATAGAGTGGGAAGGTACAGGAGTAGAGGAAAAAGGGCACGATAAAAAAACTGGAGAAATATTAGTTGAGATAAATCCTAAATATTTCAGACTTGCTGAGGTTGAATTACTTTGGGGAGACTGCACTAAGGCTGAAACAGAACTTAATTGGGAGAGAAAAGTTAGTTTTAAAGCTCTAGTTAAGATGATGGTGGATTCTGATATGAAAGAACTGGCTGGAATTAGTTCAGATGAGTATATGGATATGGCAAAAAATGATAGATTTCAAGCAAAAGTTGGTATAGCGTAAGAACAGCCCGCTATAACTGCAGCAAAAGTTGTGATTAGATAATAGTTAAATTAATTATACAATGAATTTTTAAATATATAAGGAAGTGTTGTTATGAATGTGAATAGTAAAATTTATGTAGCTGGAAGTCACGGACTTGTAGGCTCAGCTATAGTTAGAAACTTAAAAGCAAAAGGATATACAAATATATTAGAAAAAAATCATAGAGAGCTAGATTTAATGGATCAATTAGCGGTTAGAAGTTTTTTCGAGAGTGAAAAACCGGCTTATGTGGTACTCGCTGCGGCCAAGGTTGGCGGAATTGGAGCTAACGAATCATATCCAGCAGATTTTATTTATGAAAACATGGAAATACAAAATAATGTTATTAAGGCTGCACATGATTTTAAGACTTCAAAGCTTTTGTTTTTAGGAAGCTCTTGTATATATCCAAAAATGTGTCCTCAACCAATTAAAGAGGAATATTTACTTTCAGGATATCTTGAGCCAACAAACGAAGGATATGCTATAGCTAAAATTTCAGGACTTAAGATGTGTCAGTTTTTCAAAAGAGAATATGGTGATAATTTTATAAGCTGTATGCCAACTAATCTTTATGGGCCTAATGATAATTATGATTTGAATAATTCACATGTTATGCCTGCACTTATTAGAAAGTTTCATGAAGCTAAAGTTAACAATGAACCATCAGTTGAAGTATGGGGATCAGGTAAACCACTTAGAGAGTTTTTATATGTAGATGATATGGCGGATGCATGTGTGTTCCTACTGGAAAATTATGATGGTGAAGAGCATGTGAACGTAGGTACTGGTAAGGAACTTACTATAGGTCAATTGGCAGAGATGGTTAAAAGAGTTGTTGGGTTTAAGGGCGAATTAAAGTTTAATACAGACAAGCCAGATGGTACTATGAGAAAACTATTAGATGTAAGCAAACTTGAAGCTACAGGCTGGAAGTATAAAGTGGAACTTGAAGATGGAGTTAAGATGGCTTACGAGTGGTTTAAGGAAAATTATAAAAATGTTTAAATTTAAAAGTAATTATTTTAAAGTATTTATGAAATTTAATAAGGTTCAATATGGAGAACATTTAAATTTGGTTGGACTTCCTGTTATTTTCAAGCAGAAAAGTGCAGAGCTAACCATAGGAAATGATTGCCTTATAAAAAGTGATTTTCTATCTAATTTAGTTGGATTATATCAAAGAACAATAATTGTTGCTAGAGAAGAAGGAAAGATACACATTGGGAATAATGTGGGGATTTCCGGGGCTACAATTTATTCTAAGGCGTTAATAGAAATAGGAAATTATACTAATATAGGTGGAAATGTCAAAATATTAGACCATGATTTTCACCCTATCCAGGCAGAGGATAGAAAAATGAATAACATGGCTATGGTAGGTAAAAAACCTATTAAAATCGGTGAAAATGTTTTTGTAGGTTGTAATTCAATTATATTAAAAGGAGCTGAAATTGGTGATAACTCGGTGGTTGGAGCTGGAAGTGTAGTAAGTGGTAAATTCCCAGCAGACGTTGTTATTGCAGGTAATCCTGCTAGAATAATCAAAAGATTAGATAACAACCAAGAGTTAAACAGTCTTTAGAAATTTTAAAAAAAATTGATTAAACAATAACATTAAGATCAACGATTAAACAATAATGTAAGTACAAGCTATAAAAAGGAGCAAATTATATTATGAAGAGAAAACTATTGGTATATGCACATTACTTTTATCCAGATGTAGCATCTACTGGGCAAATATTAACAGAGTTATGTGAAGGCCTTAAGGAAGAGTTTGATATAACAGTAATTTGTGTAGTGCCTAGTTATGATGGCAAGGTAGAGTGTAGATATAAAAGAAAAAGAATACATAGAGAAGATTTTAAGGGTATGCATCTTTTAAGGGTGAGAGTGCCTGAGTTCCAAAAGAAAAATAAAATCAGTAGAGTGAAAAATATCTTAGCATATTTTTTCAATGCAATTATCGCTACTTTTAGTGCTGGTAAACAAGATGTGGTTTTTAGTATATCTCAACCACCAATTTTAGGTGGACTACTAGGAGTCATAGGTAAAAAGCTAAAAAGAGCTAAATATATATATAACATTCAAGATTTTAACCCAGAGCAAACAGAAGCAGTAGGCTATTCTAAAAGTAAATTTATCTTAAAGTTTGCAAAAGCACTAGATAAATATAGTTGCAAAAAAGCTGATACTGTTGTGATAGTGGGTAGAGATATGAAAAAAACACTAGAAAACAGATTCCAGGGGAAAGATGTTCCAGAAAATGTTGTTATAAATAACTGGATAGATGAAAAACAAATATATCCACTACCAGCTGAAAATCCTAAGGTTGTGTCTTTTAAAGAGAAATATGGATTAAATGATAAGTTTGTATTTATGTGTTCAGGTAATATAGGTCTTTATTATGATTTGGAGAATATTATCAAAGTTATTGGTGATTTTAAACATGAAGAGGATGTTGTTTTTGCTTTTGTGGGTGACGGTATTATGAAACAGACACTAGTTGATTATGTGGAAGAAAACGGCTTAGATAATGTTAAATTTATACCTTATCAGGATAAGAAGGATTTAATTTATTCGCTTAATGCAGCAGATGCACATTTAGTTACTAATGCTAAGGGTATAAAGGGAATTTCTGTACCTAGTAAGATTTATGGAGTAATGGCATCAGGTAAATCAGTTTTAGGAGTTTTAGAAGAGGGATCAGAGGCAAGACTTTTGATTGAAAATTCTAATTGTGGGAAATGTGTATGTCCAGGAGATTATGCAAACATTAAATCCACCATAACTGAAATTATTCAGCACAAGGAAAGTTTTGTGAAGTTGGGTGCACGTGGTAGAAAAACTATAGAAGATAAACTTAAAAAAGATGCTTCAATAGATAGATATGCAGAGATGTTAAATCTTAGATAGAAGGTGATTATTATTAAAAAGAAAATATGTTTTATAGCACAGTTTCCACCCCCAATACATGGATTATCTAAGGCTGTGGATACCTTATATAATTCAGAGCTAGCAGAAAAATATGAATTTAGCAATGTGGATATTACAAATAATAAACGCATAATTTCAAATATTTTTAAGATTATTAGTGATGATGCTGATTTATATTATTTAACTATTTCCCAGACTACAGGGGGAAATATAAGAGATTTAATAATAATTAAGATGTTACTTATGAAGAAAAAAAAGATATTAGTTCATTTACATGGTGGCTATTATAGAACTATGGTGGACAAGGATTGCAAGAGTATTATTAAGAAAATTAATTTGAAGCTTTTCAGCAAGCTCAGTGGAGCTATAGTACTTGGGAATTCTCTTAAACACATATTTAAGGGTATTGTGGCAAATAATAAGATAAAGGTTGTAGAAAATTGTGTTGATGAACAATATTTAATTAGTAGGGACAAATTCGATTTAAAAATGAAAAATTTAGATAATAAAGAAAAGTTAGATATAGTATATTTGAGTAATTTTATTGAAAGCAAAGGATACAAAGACATGTTACAAGTAGCCAAGATATGCAAGGATAATAATGAGGAAAGATTTAATTTTATTTTTGCAGGCAAGTTTTACGATGAGGAAGATAAAAAGCAGTTTATTGAATACGTAAATACAAATAGTCTTCAAGATATTATTGATTATAGAGGTATAGTTAAGGGAAATGAAAAGTTAGATATGTTGAAGCAAGGAGATATATTTATGCTTTTAACTAGATATCCAAAAGAAGGTCAGCCCATATCTATTATAGAGGGTATGGCAAATGGAATGTCTATTATAACTACGGATTATGCTGGTATACCAGATTTAATAGAGCAAAATGAAAATGGTTATTTTGTTGATTATGATAATCATGAGGACATATATAAATTATTGTTGTCCATTGAAGGGAACAGAGATGAGCAGAAAAGAGTAATTTTAAATAATAGAAAAAAAGTGCTGAATATGTTTACGCAGGCAAAGTACATAAATAAGATGGATAATGTGTTTAATGATGTATTGGACTACTAAAGCCGATTTAGAATCTATTATACCTTTTTTAGTAATATCACAAGTCCTAGAGTTTAAGTTTAATATAATGAGTAATGGTATGTGAAGGAGAGGTATTAATGGAGTTTTTATTTAAATTAGCAGTATTTTTTATCCCATTTGATAATTTATTTTTCGCGCCTTCTAAAGGGTGGGCAACTATTTCACCAATATTATTTGCATTTTATGCCATTACTAGTTTAAAAGAATTAGTGGAGAGCATTTGCGTAAATTCAAAATATGTTTTCTTGTTTGTAATAATAGCAGTCTATTCGTCTACCCTATATTTATTTTACAAACCGGACATAGCAAACACAATAGATGGCATAGTCACACTATCATTTGGGATTTTATTTTATTTATCCCTATATATTAGATACATAATTCGTGAAAAAGATGTTAAAAAAGATGTTAAGATTTTAATTTTTGCATATAGTCTGTCTTTTTTTTACGGAGTAGTTAAGTTTATTGCATTAAAAGGTGGAGTAGGCTTTGTGTTGTCATTATTTCAATTAATAGAAAAAAGGTATTACAGTAGACTTGCATTTTCTTTTACGGAACCATCCTTTATTTCGCTACATATAGCGGGTGTGCTGTATTTAGTATGTATATCAATTAAAGATAAATTGCTAAAGAAGAAGTTAATTATATTAATTTCATTATTTTGCGCACTCACCTTAATATCCGGAGATAGTGCTAGATTTTTAGTGGATTTTGTGGTTATTCTTACACTTGTAGTTGCGAAATTCTTAGTTCAGAAAAAGATAAAGTTCTCTAAAAAAATGATAGTATTTATCTTGATTATCTTTATATCTGGTGGCCTGGCATTACAAATACAGGGGAATACACGGGTTACTAAAATGTTAAATGGAGATACCTACACTGATATGATATATAGTGATCCGTCACTGTCAGCAAGATATTTCCGGATAAATAGTTCTATAAAGGGCTATGAGAACGAACCCATGAAAGCATTATTTGGTGCAGGACTTGGGAATTCTTATTATTTTCTGCAATATGGGTTTGTTGATGCATTAGAGGAATATGCAAATCCTTACACAAGTGAGGTTGCGGTGCTGGCTAATTCAAAGGAAAATCAATTATTTTGTATGCCTATAAGGCTAATAAGTGAGATGGGGGTATTATGGTTTATAACTATTATGCTTCTAATATTTTCAAAGGTAATTAAAAACAAGGAAAATATTTTTGATCTGCTAATTATTTCATATTTATATGTACAATTTGATAGCTATGCATTTTACACCTTCCCGCTTTATTTATTTATAATAGATTATAAGGCACGTAAAAGACAACAAGCAGAAAATGAGATAGGCGCCTTGGGGAAGAAAAAGTCTAAGCATAAAGTAGGAATTATTAATTATAAAAGATTAAAGCGCTATAAAAAGGAAGTAATATAAAAATAAACCACCATAAAAATAAACCACCATAAAAATCAAGTTAGTATAAGTAATGGAGGTCCAAATGGAGAATTTATCGGAAATTAAGGTCAGCATAATAATACCTGTTTATAATGTAGAGGATTATATTGAAAAATGTCTATCTAGTGCTGTGGGTCAAACACTTCGAGGTATTGAAATCATAGTTGTTAATGACGGTTGCACGGATGAGAGCATGAAGATAGTAGATATTTTTGAAAATAGACATTCAAATATTCGCGTTGTAAATCAGGAAAATGGAGGACTTAGCTTCGCAAGAAACAGTGGAATTGCAATTGCTAGAGGTAAATATATTGCTTTTATTGATAGTGATGATTATATAGATGAAACAATGATAAAAACCATGTATAACAGTGCAGAAGATGGGAAACTGGACCTGGTAGCATGTAATTTAACAAAGGTGGATACTATCGGCAGAGAAATTGGGCAAGAGAAGAATGTTATAGATTGTAATTGCAGCTATGATAAAGTTGAGGGTACACGTGAATACTTGCTAAATAATATTCCCTCTTATGCTTGGAATAAGCTATATCGTAGAAGTTTATTCATTGACAATAAAATTAGATACCCAGTGGGACGTCTTTATGAAGATATTGGAACAACATTTGAACTATTATTTAATGCACAAAGAATAGGTTTTATAAATGAATCTCTTTATTTTTATGTTCAAAGGGAGGGTGCTATAACTAAAGTACCTACTTTCAAGGCGGGTGGAGATATAATAACTACTGTTGATGAGATTAAAAGTAGTTTAAGCAAAAGTGAAATTTATTATAAATATGAAGAGGATTTTAAAGTATTTAGCCTGAAATATTTATTTTTAGCTAATGTGTTATTTTATAAAAGATATTCTATAACAAAAGAAAAGAATGAGCTTGAGTGTTTTAAAAATTTGAGCAATGTTAGAATAGAAGATTTAAATCAGGATTCCATTATGCAGAGTAAAAGGTTTAGCTTAAGAGATAAGATAAATTATATGCTTATGAAAACAGGCACTATATATTTAGGAATCATAATAAGGGAAACACTACTTAAAGCGAAAGGCAAACTGTGGAGCATTAAGGGGGAGAGTAAATGAAATTAAGTATTATTATCCCCACCTACAATGTAGAGAAACATATAAGAACCACCATTAATTCACTTATTGTTCAATCAGAAAAAAACTTTGAAATAATTATAGTAGATGATGGCTCCACAGATAATACAGTAGAAATTGTATCTTCTATAATAAGAGAAAGTAAGCTTGATAATTTTGAATTAATAACAAAGGCAAACGGTGGAGTAAGTTCAGCTAGAAATTCAGGAATGAGAAAAGCCATTGGTAAATACATAATGTTTTTAGATGGAGACGACTATGTATCTAAAAATTTGGTGCAGTGTATATATGAAAAAATTGATTATAGTGACAGGGATATTATATGTTTTGGATGCGATATAGTGGATGAAAATAAGGCCATTATAAAAAAATACTTTGATGTATTTGAAAAAGAGCAGGGCGAGATGACGGGTATTGACGCATTAAATAATATAATAAATCATAAGAACATGTGGATTTATACAGGTAGTGCCGTTTATAGAAATGAGTTTTTAATTCAGAATGATATAAAATATACGCAAGGTTGCGTAAATGGTGAAGATCAAGAATTTACAATTAAAGCACTATCCAGGGCAAAAGATGTGATTTTTATTGATAGTGTGCTTTGCTATTATGTACAAAGAGAAACATCAATATCTAATAGTTATAATATAAAACGTTTTGATACAATAGCTGCACTCCAAAGAACCTACAAATACTTGATGGATATAGATAACAGTGAACTAGATGCAATAGCTAAAAAAATAAAGAGCCAGCATATTGTGGACAACTATATATATAATTTTGACTGCTGTTTAGATTATACATATAAAACCGGTGAACTGAGTAAAGAGAGTTTTAAAAACTTATATGATGATATTGAAGGGGCGTATCCAACGCCCAATAAGGAAGTAATTTCTAGCATGAGGCATTACAAGGGAAAAAGCATTAAAATATTATTTAAGGTTAAAATGTTTTTAAACTCACCAGCATTGTACATTTGGATATTTAGTTTAAAAAGCAAAATAAAAGAAATGAGAAAGAGGTAATATATGAATATATATGTGTACAATTGTCCTAATACGTTTAATTATGGTTCTATGATGATGGGAGAAAATTTTATAAGTTCCTTTAATAATATAACAGGTGAAAAAAATAAATATTATGTAGAAACTGATGATTCTATAAATATAGAAAGATTAAAAGCGGCTACAGGAATTAATGAAATATATGCGGTAGAGCAGAACTGCCTTTTCAAACCTGAAACCACAAAAAAAGATTATATTCTTGGTTATGTAAGGTTAAAAAAGATAATTTCAGAGTTTATTAAGACTATAGACCTAGTAGTTATTTTAGGTGGAGACGATTTTACTGAAGACTACGGATGGAAAAGACCTATAGTTAATGGAATAAAATTTAATATGTTAAAAAGAGAAGGCCTTAAAGTTGTAATGCTTGGTCAAACTATGGGGCCTTATAAGTCTTTTAGAAAGCCAGTAATGAAATTTCTTCTTAGTAAAATAGATAAAATATATCCAAGAGATCCAATTACATATAATTATTTAGACAAAATGGGACTATCAAACATAGCTATCACAGATGATTTAGCACTACTCACCCTTACAAAGCAAGAAAAAAAGGAAAGAACTAAGCAGTACATAACTTATTGTCCTAGCGAACTAATATATAGATTTTCAAAGGAAGGCAATAGGCAAGATTGGATAGATTTCAATTTGTTTATGATAGATAAGCTTATGGTGAATTATCCCACAAAACAAGTAGTGTTACTTCCACATGTTACTAGGCCAAAAGCTGTAGACGATAGTATTATTGCAAATGAGCTTTATGCACTAGTTAAAGATAAATATGGAGACAGAATTATTGTAGAAAAAAACGAGATGTATCCATATGAGGTAAGAAATTATATACAACAATCGCTATTTACTATTTCCAGTAGAATGCATCCCGTGGTTTCTTCTATACAATGTGAAATACCAGCTATAGCACTATCTTATAGTTCTAAGTATTGGGGTATTATTGGAGAAAGATATGGTCTAGGGGACTATATAATAGATGTTAGAGATTTAACTTATGATGAAATGAGAACAAAATTCACACAGCTACTTTCCAATATTGATTTAGAATATGAGGTAATACAGGAAAAAATGCACCATAAAAATATATTGGCAAATGAAACTATTAGGAAGACGTTGCTAGAGATAGCAAGGGCTAGTTTTTAGAATAGTAAATGGTGGTTGGTATGAGCAGTGGATAGTTGGTAATTGGTGGTTGATAATAAATAAATAGAAAGTTATTTTTTAATAAAAATAGAAATATTAAAACTTATTAGAAAAATTGAGGTAGATAGATTTGGAAAATAATCAAAGAAGAGCAGGAATAGTTTTATCCTATATATCAATGTTTTTTAGTATAGCAATTGGACTTATTTATGTACCAATGCTATTACACTTTTTAGGTAAAGAGCAGTATGGTCTATACCAGTTAATGGGATCCCTCATTGCTTATATGGCAGTTATGGATTTTGGGCTAGCTAATACTATAACAAGATATTATTCAAGGTATCTGGCTCTTAAAGACGAAGAGAATCAATCAAATGTTTTAGCTATATCGTCTATTATTTATGGCGCTATAACAGTGGTTGTATTAATTGCAGGTGTTGTTATATATTTTAAGTTAGGGGATATATTTAAAAATTCCTTAACCGTAGAGGAGCTTGCAAAAGCAAAACAAATATATATTATACAAATGGTGAATATAGTTATAACAATTCCATCAAATATATTTACCGCGATTATAAATTCACATGAAAGATTTATATTTATTAGGGGTCTTTCAATTCTTCAAACCGTGCTTCAACCTTTTGTAGTAATTGCTGTTATGTATTACAAAGCAGATGTAATTGGTCTTGTCATAGTAATATCAGTTTTTAATATTGGGACAATCCTTATTAAGATTTACTATGCAATGTTCAAGATAAGGGCGAAAATAAAATTATATTGCTGGAATAAAATTCTTGTAAAAGAAATGACTGTATTTTCATTCTTTATTTTCTTGAATATGGTTATAGATCAAATTTATTTCAAAACAGATCAGATAATTCTAGGGATCGTCGCTGGAACCTCAGTTGTAGCGGTATATTCTATAGCATCTCAATTGGATCAGTACTACATAAACTTTTCATCTTCTGTCAATAGTGTATTTTTGCCAAGAATAGCGGCCATATCGGCTAAAACAGAGGATATGACTGAGATAAATGGCATGTTCAATAAAGTGGGTCGTATACAATATGCCATTATGGCTATGCTGCTTTCAGGGTTTATAATGTATGGTAAGAGTTTTATAGTGTTTTGGGCAGGTCCGAGCTTTAGTAATGCATATTATATGTCCTTAATAGTTATGGTTCCGCTGTTAGTACCATTAATTCAAAGTATGGGAATTGTAATTATACAAGCGAAAAACAAGCATGCTTTTCGCTCCAAGATGTATTTTGTTATTGCACTGCTAAATATAGTGCTATCAATACCACTAGCAAAACGGTATGGAGGAATTGGATGTGCTATTGGTACAGCCATAGGCCTTATTATTGGTAATTGGTTTGTGATAAATATTTATTATCATAAGGTGATAGGAATTGATATCATAGATTTTGGAAAGGAAATTTTATCAATGACACCTCCAGTAATAATAGTTATGGGCCTCTCAATAATTACAAATTATTTTATACCCACATCAAACCTAATAATACTGGCTATAAAAATAATTGTTTATGTAGGTGCTTATTCCACACTAATGTGGTTTATGGGTCTTAATGCTTACGAGAAAAATATATTTGCGGGTATATTTAATAAAATTAACAAGAGAAGGAAACGTATATGATTAATATAATTGATAAAAAAAATTGCTCTGGCTGCAAGGCCTGTTATAATATATGCCCCAGAAGCTGTATTGAAATGGTAGTGGATAGTGAGGGGTTTTGGTATCCTAAAGTTAATGAATCAAGCTGCGTAGACTGTGGATTATGTGAAACGGTTTGTCCTGAAATAAATATCTATTCGAAGAAAAGTGCCTATGAAATTCCTACTTGCTATGCAGCCTGGAACAAGGATGAAAGTAGCCGCGAAAATAGCTCCTCAGGGGGAGTATTTACAAGTATAGCTCAGTGGATAATATCAAAGGGTGGAGTAGTATTTGGCGCAGGATACAATGAAAAGCTAGAGGTAAAACATAGTGAGGTTCATACAGATGAAGAGCTAGCAGCTTTAAGAGGCTCGAAATATGTTCAAAGTGACATCGACGATACCTATAACAGCGCAAAAAAATACCTGGATGCTGGGAGAAAAGTGTTGTTTACAGGAACACCTTGTCAAATAGCAGGATTATATAGCTTTATAAGTAAAGATTATGCAAATTTGTATACTTGTGATATAGTTTGCCATGGAGTACCATCGCCCCTAGTATTTGAAAAATATAAAAAGAATATGGAAAAATTACATGATTCAAAAATCAAGTCCATAAATTTTAGAAATAAAAAACAAGGCTGGAAAAGCTACTGTGTGGCCATAGAATTTCAAAATCATAGGAAGTATAGTAACACCTTTGTAAACGATGCATATATGAAGGGATTTCTAAGAAATTATTATTTAAGACCCTCTTGCTATAGTTGCTCTTATGCTAAGATTAATCGGTCAAGCGATATAACTCTAGGAGATTTTTGGGGCATAGCCAGTAAATATCCAGAACTTGATGATGATAAAGGAACTTCACTTTTATTAATCAATAGTGATAAAGGAAAAACTATGTTAGATGCTTGCAAAGACAAGATTGTCTTTAAAGAATGTGACTTGGATCATGCTATAAAAGGAAATCCTTCTATTATAAGTTCTGTAAAAGTGCCTAAGGGAAGAGAAAAGTTTTTTAAAGACTTAAATAGTAATGATTTCGAATTTGTTATTAAAAAATATATGAGCCCACTAAATTGGACTCAAAGAAAAATTATGTTTAGCAAAAGGGTGCTGGGATTTATTAAAAGAAAATGGGGTAAATTTAAACTATAAGAAAACGGGAGATGTTTTAAATGAAAGTTAAAAAAGCTATTATACCAGCAGCAGGACTAGGAACCAGGTTTTTACCTGCTACAAAGGCATTACCTAAGGAAATGTTACCTATAGTTGATAAACCAACTATGCAATATATTATAGAGGAAGCTGTGGCTTCAGGCATAGAAGAAATATTGATCATCACAGGAAGAAATAAAAAATCTATTGAAGATCATTTTGATAAATCAGTAGAATTAGAACTAGAACTTGAAAACAAACATAAGGATGGTCTACTTGAACAAGTTAGAGACATATCTAATATGGTAAATATACATTTTATAAGACAAAAGGAGCCTAAAGGACTTGGACATGCTATAAATTGTGCAAGAGCTTTTGTAGGCAATGAGCCTTTTGCTGTTATGCTAGGTGATGATATAGTAGATGCGCAGGTGCCTTGCTTAAAACAACTTATGGACTGTTTTGAAGAAAAGGGAAAAACAATCTTAGGAGTTCAAGAAGTAACTAAAGAAAATGTAGATAAATATGGCATAGTGGATGGAGTTCAAATTGCAGATAGAGTATACACTGTAAATGATCTAGTGGAGAAACCACAAGCAGATGTGGCACCATCAAATATAGCTATACTTGGTAGGTACATAATAACACCAGAGATATTTGATATTTTAGATAATACGCAGCCTGGAAAAGGTGGAGAAATTCAGTTAACGGATGCGCTAAAGACACTAATTTCACAGCAAGAAATGTATGCTTATGTATTCGAAGGAAGAAGATATGACGTAGGAGATAAACAAGGATTTCTTGAAGCTACAGTTGAATTTGCCTTAAAAAGAGAAGAGTTAAAAGTTCCTTTTATGGAATATCTTCAGACTATAAAAAACAACAGTAACTTTAGTGACTTGTATAAAGAAGTAGCTATCAGTAATGCAAAATAAGGACTATGAATTTACTAAAGCCCATACTCAAATAGCTAAAGGTGTTGCAATAACCCTAATGATGTTTCATCACTTATTTCGTTTTCCAGATAGAATACAAGATGTTTCCTATATTTCTATACTATCATTTGGAAACACCAGTTTTGAATACTTATTAGGGGACTTTGGAAACATATGCATAGCCATGTATCTATTTTTAAGTGGGTATGGGTTATATATGTCCACCCAGAAAAAAGAGAATTTCACATTGAAGGATTCAGCTAAAAAAGCCATGAAATTTTTGATAAACTATTGGGTGGTTTTTATAATATTTGTACCTATAGGCCTAATATGGTTTGGTGATAGTACAAGATATCACTTTAACATAGCAGGATTTATGGCCAATTTTTTTACACTGAGTTCTTCTTACAATAGTGAATGGTGGTTCGTTCGCTTGTACATAGAATTATTACTACTCTTTCCAATAATAAAAAGAATATTAAAAAGAGATATTAAAGCTTCCCTAGCCATAATTTTAAGTTGTTATATTATAGCTATTATTATGGAAGTAATACCTGTGATCATACCTGGATTATCCATGCTTAAAGTGAATTTATTATATTTGGATATAAGAAATATATTATTTTGGCAAATGAGTTTTTGTAGTGGATTTATAATCGCAAAGCTGAATTTGTTTTCACGTATAAATAAGAAAATATCAAGTAGGAAACTGGACACGAAGTCATACTCTATTATCGCAATACTGACTATTATAGGGGTTAGAATTGGATCCACATATTTGTTTGAATTTATTGGAAAGGGAAATGCCACCTATGTGGATTTTATATTAGCTCCGCCCTTTCTCTTGATTTGTACAAACTTTATTATTAATAGTAAGAGTAAAAGTATATTTTCTATACTAGGGAAGCATTCCACAAATATGTGGTTGACTCATACTTTTTTCTGCTATTACTACTTTCAAGACCTAGTATTTTTGCCAAAGGTATCTATTTTAATTGTAATGTGGCTAGCACTATTAAGTATTATGGCTTCTATACTTATTAATTTTGTGATTAGTGTAGGGACGCAGCTTATGCGAAAGAGAGCTTGTTAAAATAGTGGAAAGAGAGGTGTTAAGTTAAAATGCAAATAGGTTATTGTATAATTTGTCATAGAAACACAAACATTTTGAGAACTACTATTGAAATCTTAAACCAGGGTAATAACAATATATATTTACATGTAGATAAAAAAGCAAATATTGAAGATTTTAATGAGTATAAAAATAGAGTTATTTTTATTGAAGATAGAATAGATGTTACTTGGGCTAGTTTCTCTCAAATAGAATGTATGATTAAATTACTAGAGCGAGCATCCAGAATGAAAAATGATTATATATGTTTATTGTCTGGGGATTGTTTACCGCTAAAAAATTCAGAGGAGATTAAAGACTTCTTCATAAAAAATACAGGAAATGAATTTGTAGGAATACAAAAAACACCTGATTTGAATGAATTGGAAAATAATATTAAATATGAACACAGTAAACTGTCATTTGTGAGAAAGAAGAATATTCTTCAGTCCATAATGTTTAAAATACAAAACAATACAACAACATTTAGAAGAAACAAAGGTTATGATTTATTGCCTGAGTTATATAAAGGCACCAATTGGTTTTGTATAAGCGGAGACTTATGTAATTATATACTTCAGTATTTACAAGATAATGCTTGGTATAAAAAAGCTTTTGAACACTCCTTTTGCGCCGATGAGGTGTTTTTCCAAACTATAATAATGAACTCTATATATAGAAATAAAATATATAACCTGGATACTGATTATGATGATAATCATATGGCACTTCGGTATATTGACTGGAATAGTGGTCCTGAATATCCTAAAATGTTAACAGAGCAGGATTTTGTAAACATTAGTGATAATGAAAATAGTGATTGTATTTTTGCTAGAAAGTTTAGTGAGAATATTGATATAGCTAGTTATAAAATTGCCTTTAATATAAAATAGCTCTTAACATAAAGGAACAGTAATGGGTAGAAAGATTACTTGATGGTAAACACTTTGACGATAAAGCACTAATTAATGCAATTAACTCAATAGAAGAAGGAACAGTTTATATTCCAAAGGGCACACTACTGATTCCAGATGGTGTAACTATTACTGTTCGTAAGGGTATAAATATTACAGGTGAGGATTTTAATAAAACTAGAATAAAACAAATTGATGGTTATCCCTCAAATAAAATATTTAATCCCATGGGAGACCAAAGTTTTCGAGATATAACTATAGATTCTAAGCTGGGGATAAAACCAAGTGGAGATAATATAGACATATATAAATGTAAATTTATTAACGGTACTCAATCAATTCAAGTAGCTGATACAGTTAATAACCTAAGAGTTCGCCGATGCCAGTTCCAGGATAATTCCGGATATTCTATTCTGTTTAATAAAAATACTTCTTATAATTGTTTGATTAAAGATTGTGTATTTGATGGTACAGAAAGTGATTTTATAGAAATAAATGCCCCTTGCGTTGGAATAAAAATAGAGAATTGTAGTTTCAAAGGTAATAAATGCAGGGGACAATGGGCTGGATTTGGCATTGGAGTTGCGGTAAGAGCTAAGGAGGTTGTCATAAATAACTGTAGTTTTGTAATATGGTATTGTGAAAAATATAAATTTAGTGATATACTGAACTAAATAACAAAATAAACTTAAATGTATAAAAAAGGGGAATAGTATGAAGACATTAGGAAAATGGAAAAAACCAATATTAATGCTAAGTGATGCAGTTTTAATAAACTTAGCATATATATTAGCTTTCTTTTTTAGATATAATTATAGAGATTTCAGGTTTTATTCAAGGGATTTCAAGGAGATAGCCTTGATTGTAACAGTTATCTACATAGCTTGTTTTTATCTCTTTAAGCTTTATGAAAGCCTTTGGAGTTATGCTAGTATAGATGAATTTATGCTGGCTATTGGAGCGTGTCTTACTGGTAATTTAGCTACTATAGCTTTTATTAGAATTACTGGCCATGGCTTTGCTTATGGAGTAAGCATAATAGCTTGTGCTTTTTCAATTATATTTATATTGGGGCTACGAATGTCCTTTAGGGTTTATGATAGATTTGAGAGTATTGTAAATTGTAAAGCTGGCAAAAATGAACGAAAAAGAGTAATGATAATTGGAGCTGGTGCAGCTGCAGCTATGGTTATTAAAGAGATGAAAAGTAGTAGCATGAGTACATATAAACCTGTAGCTGTAATTGATGATGAAGATTATAAAAAAGGAAAAAATATTATGGGGGTAAAGGTTCTTGGTAATAGGAAGGACATACCTACTATAGCAGTGCAGCAAGCCATAGAGACTATACTTATTGCTATTCCAACCATTGAAGATGAAGATAAAAAGCAAATTATAGAAATATGTAAAAAAACAAATTGTAAAATAGAAATTATTCCTGGAATGTATGAAATAATAAACGGGAAAGTTTCCTTAAGTCAAATTAGGAAAGTAGATATTGAAGATTTACTTGGACGTAAAGCAGTGCAACTAGATATGAAGGGCATTGCCAGTTATATTCATGATAAAACAATATTAGTAACTGGGGGCGGAGGATCTATTGGATCAGAACTCTGTCGCCAAATTATAAAATTTGAACCTAAACAATTAGTTATTTTTGATATATATGAAAATAATGCTTATGATCTTCAAATGGAACTTCAATATAAATATCCAAAATTAGATTTAAAAGTGCTTATAGGTTCTGTTAGAGATGTTAAACGTTTAGAGAGTGTATTTAAAGAGTATTCACCAAATGTAGTTTTCCATGCAGCAGCACATAAACATGTTCCACTCATGGAAGTGAGCCCTATGGAAGCAATAAAAAACAATGTGTTTGGAACCTTTAATATGGCAGAATGTGCTCATAAGTACAAGGTGGAAAGATTTGTTATGATATCTACGGATAAAGCGGTAAATCCAACCAGTGTAATGGGTGCTACTAAGAGAATGTGTGAAATGATTATACAATCTATGGACAAGATAAGTGAAACACATTTTGTAGCAGTGAGATTTGGTAATGTGTTAGGAAGCAAT
Source organism: Clostridium sp. (assembly GCF_050717535.1). GTDB lineage: Bacteria > Bacillota > Clostridia > Clostridiales > Clostridiaceae > Clostridium_AD. The sequence continues at coordinate 37,366 of NZ_JBOITM010000073.1, read as the reverse complement.
GGGTCAGTTATACCACTATTTAAAAACCAAATAGCTCATGGTGGTCCAGTTACACTTACAAACAAATATATAACTAGATTTTTCATGACCATACCAGAGGCAACACAATTAGTGCTTCAATCTGGCGCATATGCTAAGGGTGGAGAAATATTCGTGCTGGATATGGGAAGCCCGGTTAAGATTTATGATTTGGCATGGGATTTAATAAAACTTTCAGGGTTTGAGCCTAATAAGGATATAAAGATTGAAATTACAGGGCTTAGACCAGGAGAAAAATTGTATGAAGAACTTATGATGAGCGAAGAAGGACTTACCAATACTAAACATGAGAAGATTTTTGTGGGAAGACCTACATTTACTGATTTAGAGGTCATGAAGGCGAGAATGAAAGAACTTAAGGTACTTATTGATAGGGATGATGTTGAAGGGGTAATTGAAAAAATTGGAGAAGTAGTTCCGACTTATAATAGAACACTTGCTGAAAGCGCAGTTAGTACTGTAGCGGAGTAATCATTAGTTAGTAAAGAAGATTTAGAAGCTTGTATAAGCTTCTAGATCTTCTTTGGAATTCGGTAGTGTTTTATCATGTAGCAGAGAAGATATAATTTGTTTGTTGTTGTATGTTATACCTTGAAGCCTCCTCGAATATAATATATACATGAAATTATAAATATGTTAAAACTTAACAATATACGGAGGAGCTTATGGGGGAGTTTAAATTTTTAGAAACTAAGATATATGGCATATACATAATTGAGCCTGAGGTTTTTGGTGATCGTAGAGGTTATTTTGTGGAGAACTACAATAAGAACGATTTTTTTGAAGCAGGTCTTACCATGGAATTTGGAAAACAAACAGTGGATGAATAATATTACAACTGGGGAATATCAAAATTATTATAACAATATGTATGGAAAGTAGTGCCACTCAAGTGGTGTGATGGGTATAGTATGGATCATAAATAAAAGGAGATGAATAATGAAGATATTAATAACAGGAGCTAATGGTCAATTAGGTAGAGAATTAACAAAACAATATAAACAAAAGAAAAATGTTCAACTAATACTTACAGATGTATTGGATTTAGATGTAACAAACGTTATTGGAGTATATAGTTTTGTGAATGAAAATAAGCCAGATGTAATTATCAACTGTGCAGCACTTACAGCTGTTGATAAGTGTGAGTCACAATTAGATTTAGCATATAAGATAAATGCAATAGGGCCTAAAAATTTAGCTGCAGCTGCAAATAAAATTGGTGCAGAAATTGTACAAGTATCAACAGACTATGTTTTTGAGGGTAATGCAAATAAATTATTAACAGAGTTTGACCCAGTAAATCCACAGACTATTTATGGGAAAACCAAATTACAGGGAGAAATATTAGTTAAGAATCACAATCCTAAACATTATATAGTTAGAACTGCATGGCTTTACGGAGATGGAAAAAATTTTGTAAAGACTATGATAAATTTAAGTGCAACTAATACAACATTAAAAGTAGTTAATGATCAAAAGGGAACACCTACAAACACAGTAGATTTGGCTAAAGTTATAATAAAGCTTGTAGAAGATAAGAATTATGGAGTTTTCCATTGTACTTGTAAAGGCGAATGCACATGGTATGAATTCACTAAAGAAATATTTAGACTTACAGGTATTGATACAGAGGTTATTCCTTGCACAACCGATGAATTTCCAAGACAAGCAAAAAGACCTAGGTATTCAGTGCTTAGAAATTATATGTTGGAAATTACTACTGGAGATATAACTAGAACTTGGCAGGAAGCAATTGAGGAATACTTAAGATAAATAGTTTGAACCGAGAAGAAAAGCTACCGAAATTATATTTCGGTACTTTTTTTATTAAAAAGTTAATTATCTTTGTCTTTATTTTTATCACGGTTATTATTCGGCATTGTCGGTGTATCTTTACCTGCTGCTTTCATTAAGCCAGCAAAAACAATATAAATTATTATTAATATAATTGCTATAATTATAAATTTCAGCATAAAGACTAAATCCTCCCCATTAATAACATATAGTGAATTCGGAAACCCTTAGGCTCCCATATATCTCAATCCCGAAGGGATAATTTTTATTCTTCCCCCCAGAATGTAGAACAAAATATTTTTTAATTTTACCCAAATGGTATTTTCGCCTCTTTACTGCTATTCCTCGTGGTAGCGAGCAATGGCAGAAAGAAATGAATAAAAGAACTGCTTCTGAACGTATTAACAAAAGAATACTTAATGATTACAATATGGAACAAGCTCATCCTCGATATAAAAAACGTTAGTCTTGGTGGACTACCGTTCATTCTACTAATGTACACTTGGATGCAAGAATCAAAGTTTCAGAATTTACCTTTATATCTATTTTAGAAAATTTAATTCTAAAAATAGCCTAATTTTAAAATCCAACATTTTCAATCCATAAATTTACATCTAAAGGGTTAGCTTTGCTATACCCATTTTTAAGTTTTGTATGTTAAAAATAATAAGAAATTAGCAATTTGTAATAAATATACAAAACACCTCTATTTTATCTGAAATATTTTACATCATCAATTAGTTTCCGAAATTACTCAACAATTAACAGATATATAAGCTATAAATAGAGTATATGTTACAATGCGAAAAAATACAATGCAAGTATATAACCATTTTATATAAATCTAAGATAATTAAATTACTGAATATAATCAATTGAATATAGTCAATTGAATATAATCAATTGAATATAATCAATTGATTTTTTTCTTGTATATAAATATATAATATAGTATATTAAAGTTGTAGTATTTGTTTAATATATAGTAATTCTGAAAAAGGCAAATTTGTTGAAAGACAAAGACGCAAAACTATGGGCCTAATGGGTTTAATTATCTTATGGCTGCCAGGTTGCCAGGACTCCAGATAGGAGCCTCTTGGACTTTGAAAATGGGAGAGGTTATTATGAATTTATCGAAACGGCTAGCAATTATTTTATTAGTGTTAATTCTTATTATTCCATCAAAAGTAACTCTGGCAGAAACTAATGTAGCTTTTTTAAACACTGTAAATATTTCAACTTGGTTATGGGACACGCAGGAGATTGTATCCAATCCCGATAATATAATAAAATTTTTAGAGGAAAACAACGTCAATGTGCTTTATCTCCAAATTGATTATAATTTAAAAAATGATTATTACAATGAATTTATTAGTGAAGCATCAAAAGTGAATATAAGCATTCAAGCATTAGATGGATCACCTGATTGGGTATGTACTGATGGAGAAAATCTTCAGAACACCTTTTTTGATTGGGTAACACAATATCAAAAATCTTCATTAGAAAATCAACGATTTAAAGGTATCCACTTGGACGTTGAGCCATATGAAAATGGTAAGTACCTCTCGGATCCTAATCTTGTAATACAAGAGTACCAAGAATACATATTAAGGGCAAAAAAAAGAAGCAATAAATTAGATTTGAATTTAGGCATAGATATCCCTTTCTGGTTTTATGGAACAAAATATAATACACAATACGGTAATGGAAACTTGGCAGAATGGATTTTTAAGAAAATTAAGACTGTCTCAATAATGGCCTATAGAGATATTGCTTTAGGAGAAAATGGAATTATTAATATTGCTAAAAGAGAAATGAATTTATGTGAAAAGTATAATGTACAGGCGACTATCGCTGTTGAAACTGGAAAACTTACTGAATGTGGGGCTGTTACTTTTTATGAAGAAGGTGAAGCTTGCATGTACAATCAATTAAATATAGTGTATAAGAAATATAGTAATAATGTAGCCTTCAATGGTTTTGCTATTCATTATTTGGATAGTTGGATGAATATGAAGAATTAAGGCTTATTATTTAGCTTCAATAATAAGAAATCTAGCAATAACGGTATGTTGCTAGATTTTTTATTTGCCTAATTTTATTATTAAGTATAAAAAATATAGGATATCATAAGATATATTCAGTCATAAGAAAATTTTATGAAGTATAAGTAAAAAAAATAAAGGAAAATCGTAAAAGATGTAGAATTATAATGATTAATATTATTTGAAACAAGTATAGAAACAAGTATAGGATGTGTTGAGGATGAAAGCTAAAAACAAAAGATTTATTGTTTTCGCAATTATAATAGTGGGTTTATTAGTTACAGTACCATTAGTATTATTTATATTACAAAAAAATACTAATGCAAATAAGGATACTCCCACCCAGGTGGAAAAAACACCAGGATATATAAGTAAGACTGATAAGAACTCATTTTATGTTTTAGAAAATGGCAAGTGGAATAAAATCTTTGTAAAAGGTGTTAATATTGGTGCTGGAAAACCAGGGGCATTTCCTGGAGAAGTAGCTATTACTTACGATGAATATTTTAGGTGGCTTAATTATATTTCTCAAATGAATGCCAATACAATTAGAGTTTATACAGTGCAACGACCTCAGTTTTATAATGCACTATATGATTTCAATTTAGCAGCTGAAAAAAGAGGTAAAAAGCCTATTTATCTTATTCATGGAGTTTGGGTTAATGAAAATGATATTGCAACAATTAATGATGTTTATGGTAGTGATGATAAGATACTAAAGGATGTTATTGCAACTTCTAAAGAGACTATAGATGTATTACATGGAAAATGCTATTTACCTGTTAATAAGGGCTATGCAGACGGTAATTATACATCTGATGTTTCAAAGTATGTTATAGGTTGGATTTTAGGAATAGAATGGGATCCATCTTTGGTAGTTAGTAGCAATGAAAATAACCCTAAACGTAATATTTATAATGGTAAATATCTTTATACAGAGAAGGCATCGCCTTTTGAAAGCTTTCTTTGTGATATTGGAGATGTGGTTATAGATTATGAAATGACAAAATATAAAATGCAAAGACCAGTTGCATTTTCAAATTGGGTAACAACGGATCCATTAAAACACCCTAATGAGCCTTATAAAAATGAGGATATTGTGGGGGTAAATGTAGAACATATTAAATATAGAGATATTTTTAAAGCGGGAATGTTCGCCTCTTATCATGTATACCCTTATTACCCAGATACATTTAGTTTTCAAACTGATTATATTAATTTTAAAGATAGTGATGGAAAGCCAGATCCTTATTTAGCTTATTTAGAAGAAATAAAGAAATTCCATTCAATGCCTGTTTTGATATCTGAATTTGGGATTCCCGCTTCAAGAGGTAAGGCTCATGAAAATAGAATAACAGGGTTTAATCAAGGATTTATAGATGAAAAAACTCAAGGCGATATGTTACTTAAAATGATGAAGGATATTCACTTTGCGAATCTTGCTGGAGGCCTGGCTTTTTCGTGGCAAGATGAATGGTTTAAGAGAACTTGGAATAACAATGACTTAGATTTGCCTGATTCACGTCCATTTTGGCTTAATGCACAGACAAATGAACAACATTTTGGAATATTGGCAATGGACCCTGGAGGTCTCAAAAGCACTTGTTATATTGATGGGAAATTTGAGGATTGGGAAAAAGATAAGCCCTTGTATTTGAATGGTAATATTAAAATGTATGTTAAAAGTGACGAAGGCTATGTGTATTTAATGATAGATACTAAGAATTATGATTTTAATGTGGATACACTATTAATACCCATAGACACAATAAATGGACAGGGTAATAAAAGCTTTTCCAAATATAATACGACCTTTAGCAAAAATGCAGACTTTGTTATTAAAATTCACGGACAAAATGATTCTAAGGTTCTTGTTGATAGTTATTATGATAATTATTATTTCAGATATGCTGTTCAAACAAGTCTCATTAATAGGCAGTCCTCATTTGAAAATAAAAACTCTGGAATCTTTAACCCAATTAATCTTTGCTTAAATAAAAAATTAGTTGTACCACCTGGGAATACTGCTTTCCCATTTGCTGGATATGAGACGGGTTTACTGAAATATGGTATATCAAACCCAAATGATCCTAATTTTAATTCACTTAGTGATTTCTATTATAATAATGGAAAAATTGAAATAAGAATTCCTTGGCAATTGTTAAATGTTATGGACCCATCAACCAAACAGATAATTGACGATATGTATATAAGAGGTAAAATATCACCTTTAAAAGTAAAGGGATTCAGTTTTGGAGTAGAGAACATTAAAAATGGTGGGAGTCAGAATTTGAAAATGATCCAATATAATTGGAGTACCTGGGAGCATCCTAGCTACCACGAAAGATTAAAGCCTTCCTATTATATTTTTCAAAAGGGGTTAAAAGAATTAAATTAAACAGAAAAGCCAGGGGTTACAGGGCGGAGGAATAAATTATGAAAAAAATGCATTTTAAGATAAGAAATTTAATTTTTATAGCAGTACTAGTGATGTTAGTAGCACCCTTTATATTATGGAGGATTATTCCTAAAAAAAGCCTTGATATAGTTATGCTAAATAAAACTTTCCCTGTTAAGACAACTGAAGAGGGTAAAATAACTGAACTGGATTATAGTAAGCAAAGTGGATTATTTTGGATTATGGACTATCTCCGTATAAAGAATCCTTCCAATGGGAGTACCTATGACTCTACTAAAGATTATTACGGAAACTTTCTATCTCAGGGAAAATTAGCAGAAAAGCCTCTAGATAAATTAAAAAATGTTCCAGATATAATTTATCTAGGAGATACCTATGGTACAGGTAACTCAAAAATTAATGGTGTAGAGCCAAAGGGTGTATCTGGACTTACTGAAAATGAAGTTGGTTTAATTGCTACTTGTCATGCAAAGGGAACCACTGTAATTGGTGAATATAATATTTCTGGTGATCCTACTAAAACCAGTGTATCTAAGGAATTAGAAAATATTTTTGCTGTAGGTTTTACTGGCTGGGCGGGTAAGTTTTTTTCACAGCTGTCATCTGTTAATGATGTTCCAAACTGGATTAGACTAATATATGAAAAACAATATGGTAGGAAATGGAATCTAACAGGCTCAGGCATAGTAATAGCTGGAAATAGCAGAATTATAATTCTGCAACAGGGAGTGGATTTTACAGGGAAATCTATAAATCTATCTATGACAGCAGATAAAGCTAAGGCATTTAATACAGGAAGTATTGATTATTACAACTGGTTTGAAATTACAGTGCCAAAAGAGGAGAAATCAGTTATAGCTTGGTATGACTTAAAGCTTACAACTGTTGGAAATGATCAAATGAAGCCTTTTGGACTAAAAGGCAGGTTCCCTGCAGTCATTGCCAATATATCAAGTAATCAAAAATCGTATTATTTTGCAGGCGATTTTTGTGACTATCGGGAGCCAGAAAAAATAAAGTCTTTTTTAGGTGCCACTAATATATACAGAAAATTTAGCATTAATAGTGAAGGGGATAATTCATATTTTTATTGGAATTTTTATGTTCCCTTTATGTCAAAAGTTATAAAGGAAACTGTGCCCTTAGATGAAAGTGTTGCTTTTAAGGCTAAAGCCCAGATAATAAAAGACGGTACACAGATAGTATCAAAGGTTGATGGCAAATATTTTTCAGTTTATGAAAAGGGAGCTTTTAAAAAAATATATGTAAAAGGTGTGGATATAGGCAATACAATGCCTGGAATTACCAAAGGAAGCTCACTAGATGACAATACAATCTATAAACAGTGGTTTGAAAAAATCGCCGGTATGAATGCTAATTGCATAAGAGTATATGATTTGATGCGTCCTGGATTTTATCGTGAACTTGATATTTATAATTCTACACATCCTGATAAAAAACTATACTTATTTCAAAATATTTCAGCGATTGATGAGTCAGTCTCAGAAAATTTTCTTGAAAGTAAATACAACGCAACTTACAAAAGGGCTAGGCAGGATACTATTAACGCTATTCATGGGAATGTTTCAATTAAATTAAATGGTAGTGAAGAATCTGATTTATACATCAATGATGTTTCAGGATATTTATTGGGCTATTTAGTTGATCCAGGTTTAAATCCAGTTAATGTGACCACCACAGATAGTTCCAATCCTTCTTATAAATATAAGGGAGTTTATGTGTCATCAGGATTAAAGGCTACACCAACTGAAAGCTGGCTAGCATCCCTTAGTGATGAAATATATGAATATGAACAAAAATCATATAACATGCAACACCCAATAGCAATTACTAGCATTCCTGAACTTGACACTCTCCACCATGATAGAGCAGGAATTAATGGCATAGATGACAGAATCTCTGTGGATATTAATAATATTGATGTTTTAAGTAGTGTTAAAGCTGGCTTCTTCGGTGCTTACAATATCAATTCTTTTGCACCAGGGTTTATGGCTGGTGAAACTGAGAATGCAAAATCTGAATATGCAGGATATACAGATTACATGACTAGTTTTATGAATACTCAAAAAAAATATCCGGTATTAATAAGCGGCGTTGGTCTTTCTACTAGTATGGGGGTTTCACAGGTAGCAAGCCCTAGTTATAAGGATGGCCAAAATAGTGAAACAGTACAAGGTGAAGGCCTAGTTTCTATGATGAAGATAATCAAAGACAGCGGCTGTATGGGTGGACTTATTTATGAATGGGCTGATGAATGGGGCAAGAGTGGTGAATTTACATCATCGCTAATGATACCCAATAAGCATAGTAATCTATGGCATAATATGACGGAACCTGCTCAGAACTATGGGATTTTAGCTTTAGAATCCCAAACTCCAAAAAATTATGATATGACTATACGTGGAAGTGGACCAATGCAATCAATAGCATATACGAGTAACGAATCTTATTTCTATATAAAAGCAGATTTTAGTAAGTTACCTGATTTTAATCAGAAAAACTTAATGATTTATTTAGATACCGTTGATCGAAAAAAAGGTGAATATATGTTGGCTCCTGATGTAAATGAAAATTGGTCAGGTGTTGAGTATAATATTAAAATTCAAAATAAAGACAGTGGTGAGCTATTGGTGGAACCTACTTATAATGCAAGTAAAGGCTCTTATTTTACCACAGTATCTACTAATGGTATTTTTGATAAAATGTTGAGACAACTCTCAATAGCCGGAAAAACTACCTCAGGTAAAACTATATCTGCAAAGTATGGGGATGGATCTACCTTAGTGGTAGGTAATTTTGATGATAGCACTAACAATTTCTATTTTGAGGGTAATACACTATTTATAAGAATTCCTTGGGGGAGATTGAATTTTACAGACCCATCTAGCCTACTGGTATTAGATGATAATAAAACTAAAGGAGTATTAAAAAATAAAAATGATGCTCTCTCGGTTAGAATGACTGATGGCATAGTTGCCTCCTTGATTATCATGGATAAAACAACTAAAAAAATAGATTATCATTTTCCAGAAAGTGTTACCGCGTCTGGTTATAAAACTTTTTCTTGGAGCACCTGGAATAAACCGTCTTATGTTTCACGGGAGAAAAAGAGTTATGATATTATTAAAAAGTTTTTTGCTGAATGATTTAAAATGAATTTAAAATTTGTGGAAGGAAGGGAAAATATGAATAAAACAGCTATATATTTATTATTAATTGCAGTAGTATTGTTGTTGCTTTATTTTGTATTGATTATCTATGTATGGTTTTTTAGATATTTTAGTGAAATTACAACGAAAAAAGTGAAAAGCCAGTTAGAAAAAATAGTTTCTTCCTTTTTTACTAAAGCAGTGGAAAAGGGGAACATTATTGGAGATATAAGTGAAGTTGAAGAGTTGAATTCATTTATCAAAAATAGTGCTTCAAGAAAAGAAGCATTAATTGATATACTTATTAATTATGGGGATGATTTTATTGAAAGTAATCATGACTTATTAACGAAACTATATCAGAAAGTGGGAATTAGAACATTTCTCATTAAAAGACTTGATTCGAGAAGCTTTTTCATAAAAGCCTTAACTTGTCGTCAGCTAGGTGCATTAAAAGTTAAAGGTACAGAAGCATACATTCTTAAACTTAGTTCTTATAACGATAATGACGTGAAATATAATGTATTACTTGCCCTTGCAAAACTAGGGGATATAAATGGAATAGTAGCTATAACTAAAAATTCCGACAAAGTGAATATATCTTACCGAGCTGTCATTGAGATAATATCAGCTTTTAATGGTTCAAAAGATGATTTATTTGTCAAAACACTACCATATGCGGATGATTATATTAAAGGTATTTTAATAAAAGCAGCTGCAGATTATAAAATAGAAGTACTGCGATATTATTACCTTAAGTATTTACAATATGATGATAAAAATATTAAAATAGCGTGCATTAGAGCTCTATGCAGTCTTAAAGATTCGGATAACGAAATCCATATAATAAATATGCTAGAAGATGTGGATTGGGAGGTAAGGGCCGCCGCCGCAAAAGGGTTAGAGAACATCGGAACAAGTAATAGTTTTATAGCACTAGCAAAAACTACAGGGGACAGTGAATGGTGGGTAAGACATAATGCTGCCTGCACTCTAATATTACTCCAAGGAGGAGTGAACTATGCCTCAGGAATAATTCATGGTGAAGATAAATATGCCAGTGAAGCGGTGGCTAGTGCTTTGGAGACTTTAAATTAATGAAGATTTAGTACAACAGCATTAGCATCAATAACAATAAGCAATAACAATAACGAGGAGGGGTGGTATTTATGCTTATTCTTAGAATGTTTATTATATATTTCAGCTTATTTTGTATTGTATATACAATTGCAATCAATATTTTTTATAATGGCCAGATGATTATTTCATTTTTCGATATCTTAGGCTATATGAAAAAGATGAAAGCATCTGATTATAAAAGGTACAGTGAATCAAAAAATATGATTCCTATATCTATTATAGTACCTGCCTATAATGAAGAAAAAACCGTTGTTGATAATATTAAATCCTTGCTGGCTCTAAATTATTTCGAGTATGAAATTATAATCGTAAATGATGGCTCAAAGGATTCAACAAAGGAAAAAATAATAAAAGAGTTTGACCTGAAAAAAGTAAATCAACCTGTAAAGGAGAGTTTAAGAACGCAGGAGGTACTAGGAATTTATCGAAATACTAAATATGAGAAATTAATTTTTGTAGATAAATTAAATGGCGGAAAGGCCGATGCACTTAATGCTGGCATAAATGTATCCATGTTTCCTATTTTTGCATCAATAGATGCAGACTCCATACTGGAGAAAGATGCACTTATAAAGCTTACAATGTTATTTGTAGAGAAACCGGAAACCGTAGCGATAGGTGGAATTGTTAGGATTGCAAATGGATCTATAATTAAGTCTGGTGAGCTCAAAGAAATGAATATCCCTAAAAAGAAAATTGCTATATTCCAAATCATTGAATATTTTCGAGCATTTCTTACTGGACGTACAAGCCTCAGTAAGCTGGATGCGGTTCTAATTATTTCTGGAGCCTTTGGTGCTTTTAACAAAAGAGCTGTTATTGATTGTGGTGGGTACAAGGTAAATATAATTGGTGAGGATATGGATATAATTGTACGACTTCACAAAACAATGATAGACCAAAAGAAAAAATACAAAATACAGTTTTTAGCAGAACCAATATGTTGGACTCAAGCTCCTGAATCACTTAAGGATCTAAGAACTCAGCGTAGAAGATGGCAAATTGGCTTGTTTGATAGTCTATTAAATTATAAAGGGATGTTGTTTAACCCTAAATACGGGACTATTGGTATGATATCCTTGCCATATTATTGGATATTCGAATTAATTGGACCAGTTGTTGAGTTTCTAGGCTATATATTTATACCACTATCATACTTATTTGGACTACTACAGTTTAACAGTTTTATAATCTATCTACTTATTGCCTTCTTACTAGGGTCTACCCTTTCCATGGGAAGTATACTACTAGAACAGGTTTCCTTTTGTAAATATACATCATTAAAGGATACTCTAACATTGGCAGGGTATGCGGTACTGGAGAATTTAGGTTATCGTCAACTTACTGTACTTTATCGTATTGAAGGAATGCTTAAATTTAAAAAGCTACGTCATTCTTGGGGTACAATAGAAAGAATGGAATTTGTCAAAGGTAATGAGAAGGAGATTGGATAGATAGGTGCCATTCGTGCTAGTAGTTGTAAACTGCAACTGATTTTTTGAAAATTTATTAGAGATAAAGCATAACCATTAATTTTTTATAAATTAGGGGGTATGCTTTTTTTGTTTTTTAGATTCTCTTAGCAAAATATTGAACAGGATAAGCTATAACCTCTGTTTTAATACAATTTGAATGGAAATTTTAAATTTGGTTATAATTGAAAAGAACGGTGAATAGGATAGAGGACAATCATTCCTATACTACAATAAAAGAGGTGATAAATATTCAGAAATTAGAAGATGATTTAATAGTTATAGAAACGGATATTGATAGCCAGTATGAGAAAAGCATAGGATATTTTATAATCAAAAGAATAATTGATATTATAGGTGCTTTAGTTGGAATTATATTACTTAGTCCTGTCATGATTATAGTTAGTATATGGATTAAATTAGATTCAAAGGGATCTATTTTTTTTATCCAGGAGAGAGTCTCGCAAGATGCTGGTGGGTTTATGATGTATAAATTTAGGTCTATGTGTTCAGATGCAGAATATCTTCTAGAGAAGCTTCAAGATAAAAATGAAATGGCTGGACCTATGTTTAAGATAAAAGATGACCCAAGAATAACTAAAGCAGGAAGATTTATTAGAAGAACAAGTATAGATGAGTTACCACAACTTTTTAATATATTAAAGGGAGAAATGTCAATTGTAGGGCCAAGACCTAGTTTGCCAAAAGAAGTAGCACAATTTACTTTATTTCAAAAACAAAGGTTAGTGGCAAAGCCGGGGTTAACATGTTATTGGCAGGTTAGGGGAAGAAGTGACGTGAGCTTTCAAGAGTGGATGGAAATGGATGTTCAGTATATAGAAGAAAGAAATACAATTATTGATATAGGGCTTATCTTCAAAACCGTGGGAGTTTTGTTTGGAGATGAAGGGGCTAGGTAGAAGGAAAAAGTGAGTATTAATTAGAAAATCATAACGTTTTAATACGTTATGATTTTTTTTATTGGATTTTTTAATTGTTTGTGACTGAGATGTGGCTTATATAAGTTTCATTTATGATTACTATAAGATTCCAATGAGAGTAAGTAAGGATTAATGTGTGACTGACATATGTTAAAATTAATTTACATATAATAGCAAATGAAAATCGTTTTAAATATAATGCTTCTTCATTAAAAAGATATAAATACTCATATAAAACTATATTAATATTTATTAACTAATATAGGAGTTTTAATACCATAAAAAGATATGGGGGATACACATGGAGGAATTGGGAACAAATTTAAATCAGACAGATATGGAAATTAATTGTAAATATGAGAAAAACCGCGGATACTTTATAATCAAAAGAATGATTGATGTTATAGGCGCTTTGTGCGGAATTTTATTGCTATTTCCGGTAATGATTGTAGTGGCAATTTGGATTAAGGTAGGTTCAAAGGGGACTATTTTTTTTACACAGGAGAGAGTTGGACAAGATGGTATAGGATTTATGATGTATAAATTTAGATCTATGTGTATAGATGCAGAATATCTTCTAGATAAGCTTCAAGATAAAAACGAAATGTCAGGGCCTATGTTTAAAATAAAAGAAGATCCAAGAATAACTAAAGTAGGAAAATTTATAAGAAAGACAAGTATAGATGAGTTACCTCAGCTTTTTAATATATTAAAGGGAGATATGTCACTAGTGGGACCAAGACCAAGTTTACCAAAAGAAGTAGCGCAGTTTAACTCTTTTCAAAAACAAAGGTTAGTTGCAAAACCAGGGTTAACTTGTTACTGGCAGGTAAGCGGAAGAAATGATGTTAGCTTTCAAGAATGGATGGAAATGGATGTTAAATATATAGAAGAAAGAAATACATTGATAGATATAAGGCTCATATTTAAGACTGTGGGAGTGTTGTTTGGGGATGAAGGGGCAAGATGAATTTCAGTAGTTACAGAACAAATTATCCTTGTGGAAATCTACGTAAAAAACAGCTAGAAGATGTGTAGCAAAATAGAGATGGAATTTGCTGAAACGCAAATTCTATCTCTTAATTTTATTTGTAAAGTTATGTAATAATTAGGAACTTGATGCAAGGAGGAGCATACGGCTATTAATTTACTAAATCGGCAAAATTTAAATTTGTCAATAAATAGCAAAAACTATATAATAGAATTCAATTAGTTACATAAAATGTAAAATAATATAAAAAATAATAAATAAGGGATAAATATAAAAATTTAATATAATATAGAAGTCGGTAATTGAAAGCTGAAAGTTTTGGCGATGTAACAGCGAGGTTTTAAGTTAATGAATTAGTAGGTGGGGGGAATTAAAGATGAGAGTATTAGTAACTGGCGGAGCAGGATTTATAGCATCGCATATAGTGGATGAGTTAATTGAGTTAGATTATGATGTATTTATAGTAGATAATTTATCTGCTGGAAATGAAAGAAATATAAATCAGAAAGCTAAATTTTATAAATGTGATATAACAGAGATAGATACATTGAAATTAGTTTTTAAAGAAGAGCGACCAGAAGTAGTAATACACCATGCAGCTCAAATTGATATACAAACTTCTCTTAAAAAACCCGTTTTTGATGCAGAAAACAATATAGTTGGAACTATCAATATATTAGAATGTTGCAGGGAATTTGGAGTAAGAAAATTAATATATCCTTCTTCAGCTGCAGTGTACGGAGAACCTAAGTATCTTCCAGTGAATGAAAAGCATCCAGTTGACCCGATATCTTTTTATGGAATTTCCAAGCACACACCAGAGCATTATATAAAAGTCTATGCACAGTTATATGGATTTAATTACACTATTTTTAGATATGCCAATGTCTATGGTTTAAGACAAGATCCTAAAGGTGAGGGTGGAGTGGTATCAATATTTGTTGATAAATTATTAAATAATGAAACCCCTTTTATATTTGGGGATGGTGAGCAAACTAGAGACTTTATTTATGTTAAAGATATAGCACGAGCTAATATATTTGCATTACAAAAGGGCGATAATGAGATTATGAATATAAGTACTAATAAAGAAATCACTGTTAATGAACTATTTAAAGTGATGAAAAATATATCTGGAAGTAAGGTCGATGTAATTTATAAAGAAGAAAGAAAAGGTGATATACTTCATAGTTATTTGGATAATAGAAGGGCAAAAGAAAAATTAGATTGGAAAGTTGAGTTTAGTATGGAGGAAGGGATTACAGAGACGATTGAATATTATAAGGAATTGATAAATGTAGGTATAGATGTTGCAGCTTCGGTGGAAGAACACTGATTATGACAAGGGGAGGGGAAGGTATGCTTTGTGCATTAATAATGGCAGGGGGAAAAGGAACTAGATTTTGGCCTTTATCTACGGTGGAAAAGCCAAAACAGTTTTTGAATCTTATTGGTGAAGATACAATGATTCAAATGAGTGTGAAAAGATTAGAAAAACTTATTCCTTTAGAGAGAATATTTATAGTCACTGGCACGCGATATATGGATTTAGTTAGAAAGCAGTTACCTAAATTACCGTATAGAAACATTATCATAGAGCCTGTAGGTAAAAATACCGCACCTTGCATAGCACTTTCAGCTTTTCATATTAACAAAATATACGAAGATGCAACCATAGCGGTATTACCATCAGATCATCTTATAAAGAATGAGGAGAATTTTTTAAAAGTATTAAATTCAGCTAGTAAATTTGTGGATAAAAATAAAGAAGCAATAGTTACAATAGGTATAAAACCAGATAGACCAGAAACGGGCTATGGATATATAAATTACAGCCATATAAATTCTATAATTAATGGTTGTGAAATTAAAGCTGTGAAAAAATTTGTAGAAAAACCAGACATACATAAGGCCAAGGAGTATTTAGAAGATGGAAACTATCTTTGGAATGGTGGAATGTTTATTTGGAAGGTGGCCAATATTTTACGACTTACAAGAAAGTATTTGATAAACACTTTTGAAGTGCTAAGTGAAATAGCAGCAACGCGAGAAGAAGATTACCATAGAGTACTAGAAGAAAAATATAATAATGTAGACAGCATATCTGTAGATTTCGGAATTATAGAAAAAGCAGAGGATATATATGTTATTCCAGGGGATTTTGGATGGGATGATGTGGGAACTTGGGATTCTGTAGAGAGATACAGGGTGAAGGACAAGTTTAATAATGTTTTCATTGGCAATGTAAGAGAATTTAATTGTAACAATAACATTATTATTAGCAATGGTAAACCTATAGTCATATCAGGGCTTCAGGACATATTTGTAGTTGAAAGTGATGATATGATATTTGTTGGAAAAAAAGATGGGATGGAGAATATAAGAGAACTTAAAAATAGAATTAGTTAGAATTCGGGGGGAGTATTTTAAATGAAGAGAGCATTAATAACTGGAATAACTGGACAGGATGGTTCATATTTAACAGAATTTCTGTTGGAAAAGGGGTATGAAGTACATGGAATCATAAGGAGAGCAAGCTCTTTTAATACAAAGAGGATAGATCATTTGTTTGAAAATAAACTTATAGGAAATAAAACATTATTTTTACATCATGGGGATTTGACAGATTCGAGTAATTTAAATAGATTGATAGAAAAAATAAGACCAGATGAAATATACAATTTAGGAGCACAAAGTCATGTGCAAGTATCTTTTGATGTTCCTGAATATACTGCAGATACAGATGGTATGGGAACTCTTAGATTACTAGATGCCTTAAAAGAGAGCGGATTAAAATGCAAATTTTATCAAGCATCTACATCTGAGCTTTTTGGGGGAATTCCCGGCACAGCACCACAAAGTGAAAAAACTCCATTTTATCCAAAGAGTCCTTATGGAGTAGCCAAGTTATATTCCTATTGGATTACTATAAATTATAGAGAATCCTACAATTTATTTGCCTGCAATGGTATCCTTTTTAATCATGAGTCTCCAAGGCGTGGAGAGACATTCCTTACACGAAAGGTTACTAGAGCTGTAGCAAGTATAATGGCAGGAAAGCAAGAAAAACTTTCTCTTGGAAATATGGATGCAAAAAGAGATTGGGGATATGCAGGAGATTATGTAAGGGCTATGTGGTTAATGCTTCAACAAGATAAGCCTCAAGATTATGTTATTGCAACAAATGAAACGCACACGGTTAGAGAGTTTGTTGAACTATCATTTAAAGAAGTAGACATAGACATAGAATGGAAAGGTACTGGGTTAGATGAAAAAGGATACAATAAAGCAACTGGGAGACTTTTAGTAGATATAAATTCAAGGTACTTTAGACCAGCAGAAGTTGAACTACTTTGGGGAGATTCAAGAAGGGCAGAAAAAGAGCTCCAATGGGAAAGAAAAGTTAGTTTTAGAGAATTAGTTAAGATGATGGTAGACGGAGATATGCGAGAAATTGCAGGAATTAGTTCAGATGATTTTATTGCACAGGCTGAGGCGGCTACAACCAAATAGCCGTAAGCGGCTACCACCAAGTATTAAGTAGCAAACTAATTAAGGGGGTGAGGTTATGAACAAAAGCAGTAAAATATATGTTGCAGGGCATAGAGGCCTTGTAGGTTCTGCTATAGTTAGAAACCTTTTAGAAAAGGGATATACCAACATAGTAGAAAAAAGCCATATGGAACTTGATTTAAAGGACCAACTGGCTGTTAGAAGTTTTTTTGAAGAAGAAAAACCAGAGTATGTATTTTTGGCTGCTGCTAAGGTTGGGGGGATAGGCGCTAATAGCTCATATCCTGCGGATTTTATTTATGAAAACATGGAGATACAAAATAATGTTATAAAGGCTTCCCATGATTTTAAGGTTGAAAAACTTTTATTTTTAGGAAGTTCATGCATTTATCCTAAATTATGTCCACAGCCGATAAAGGAAGAATATTTGATGAACGGATATTTAGAGGAAACAAATGAGGGCTATGCAATTGCGAAAATAGCAGGACTTAAGATGTGTCAGTTCTTTAAAAGACAATATGGTGATAACTTTATAAGCTGTATGCCAACTAATCTTTACGGACCTAACGATAATTTTGATTTAGAAACTTCTCATGTTATGCCTGCACTTATTAGAAAATTTCATGAGGCTAAGGTGAATAATGATCCAGTAGTTGAAGTTTGGGGCAGTGGTAAACCACTTAGAGAGTTTCTATATGTGGATGATATGGCAGATGCTTGTGTGTTTTTGATGGAGAATTATGATGGGGAAGAGCATGTTAATGTGGGGACTGGAGTAGAGATATGTATAGGGGCATTGGCGGGGATGATTAAGGAAGTTGTGGGATTTGATGGAGAGATTAAGTTTGATAGGGAGAAGTTGGATGGAACACCGAGGAAGCTTTTGGATGTGTCTAGGCTAGAAGGATTGGGGTGGAAGTATAGGGTGGAGTTGGAAGATGGGGTTAGGATGAGTTATGAGTGGTATAGAGAAAATCATATAGTATTAGAAAATTTAAAAAGGTAATATTTAAACAAAGTAAAAAGAAGATTTAAAATTATAATATTTAGGATGAGGTGATAGGATTGAAGCTTGGTATACTAAGATTGTATATAGGGGACACCGGAGAAGTAGGATATTATAATGGCCAAGAGATTGGTTTAGCAAAAGCGCTTTATAGTAATTATGGAATTAGTACAGATGTTTTTTTACTCAAAACTAAACAAAAATGTTACGAAGAAGAAATAATTAATATTACAGATAACGTAAGGGTTGTTTACTTGCCAGCAAGTAGAATAGGTGTTCATGGAATTATAGATCCAAATTTACTGAAAAAATACGAAATAAATATTCTACAATTAAACAGTGATAATCAACTGATTACTGGTAAGGTTATTAGATGGTGTTTTAATAATCAACTTCCTGTGTACACATTGAGTGGTGTATATAAGAGCAAATCTAAAAATATAATTAAAAAAATATTTTTTGAAATATCAATTAGAATGAATAGAAATTACCAAAACAAGATAATAAATGTTACTAAAAATTTAAAAATTTATGATGAAATGCACAGGAAAAATGTTAGAAATGTTAGTTTTATACCAGTGGGGCTAGATATAAAAAATTTAAAGGAAATGTATCTAAGTGTGGAAGAATTGAAAATAAAATATGGACTGCCAAATGATAAGAAAATCTTATTGTTTGTTGGAAGGCTGGAAGAAGGTAAAAATCCATTTATGTCACTATATCTGATAAGACAATTAGATGATTGGATATTACTTATTATAGGACAAGGGAAATTAAAACAGAAAATGGGTATTTTTATTAAGGAGCATAATTTAGAGAATAAAGTAATATTTGTCGATAAAATACCTAATTCTAAAATTGGAGAAATATATAGTATATCAGATGTGCTAGTTAATTTTTGTAAAGATGAAATCTTTGGGATGACCATACTTGAAGCTATGTACTATAAGTGTTTGGTAATAGCTCATGATGCTCCAGGACCTAACTTTATAATTAAGAATAATGAAAATGGAGTATTAGTAAAAAGTAATGAACTGGATGAATGGGTGAAAAAAGTGAAGTATGCTATAGCAAATAGAAGTATGCTTAGTGCTAATGCATTCGAACGAGTAGTTAACTACTTGAATTGGGACACACTCTCCAAAGATTATTATAATATTTATACAAGTATCCTAAACATTAAGGAAGAGGAGCAATGACGAAACCAAAAGTTTTAATAGTTCATAATTATTATCAGGCTTCAGGTGGAGAGGATACAGTAGTTGAGAATGAGAGTAATATGCTCAGAGAAAATGAACATGAAGTTGTATTTTATAGTAGACATAATGATGAAATAAAGAGTAGAGGTGTATTAGGTAAGATTAAATTGTTTTTCGAAAGCATATTTTCTATAAAAACTTATAGAGAAGTAAAAAAAGTGATAAAAGAAGAAAAAATTGATATAGTACATGTGCATAATACATTACCACTGATAAGTCCATCTGTTTACTATGCTGCTTTTTCTAAAAGGATTCCGGTGGTTCAAACTATTCATAACTTTAGACTATTATGCCCTGCAGCAACGTTTACTGTAAATGATAAAATATGCGAAGAATGTATACAAGTCGGATTAGGAACAGCTTTAAAGTATAAATGTTATAGAAACTCTTATTCTCAAACTTTCGCCATGGTAGTTATATTAAAAACTCATAGAATATTAAAAACATATCAAAAGGTTAATGGGTATATTGCATTAACTGAGTTTAATAAAATTAAGTTACTAAATTTAATTAAGGATGAAAATAAAGTTTATGTAAAACCTAATTTTGTAAAATGTGTAAAAAATAATAATTCTAAAAAACGTAAAATCAAAAACTATTTTGTTTTTATAGGAAGATTAGATAGATTAAAAGGAATAGATTTAATTGCAGAATGTTGGAAAGATATAAAAGACTCAGAATTGATTGTAATAGGTGATGGTCCATTTAAAAAAGAATTAGAAGAATTTATTTATGAAAATAATATAAAAAATATTGAAGTGCTTGGCTATATGAAAAGAGAAGATGCTTTCGAGATAATAAAATATTCAACGGCAATAATTATAGCATCGCAATGTTATGAAGGTTTTCCTCTGACAATAGTAGAAAGTTTTTCACTAGGAGTACCGGTAATTGGCGGGGACATAGGGAATGTTGGTTCTATAATAAACAATAATAATGGACTACTATTTAAATATGATAGCAAAGAAGATTTAAAATCCAAAGTAGAAATGCTTATAAATAATAAGGGTTTAAATGAAAAACTTAATGATGGGGCATTTAAAGACTTTAATAAAAATTATACTGATAAGATCAACTATAAGTGTTTAGAAAATATTTACAGTGAATTAATAGAAAAATATAAATAATTTATTATAGTATCAGAATTGAAAGAGGGATAGTTATATGAGCATAAATTTAGTACGAACTAATAAATATTATGGGTTAGATAAAACAAATGAAAAAGATTTTGTTTTGCCATACAATTTTGTATTTCCAAAGGTGCAGCGAGCTGTACAAAAACTTGGATTAAGGTTTATAAATTATAATGCATTATATAAAAAAAGAATATGGAGAGAAATACCAAATGGAAAATCTAGATTTTTAATTAGAGTAGATGATTTTCCAAGATGGGATTTAAATTCATATGAGTATTTAGAATTTCATGAAATAATGAAGGAATATAATGTGCCATACATTATTGGGGTGACACCATTTCTCAGTTTTAATGAAGATAAATATACACAAATATCTGAAGAGGATATTAATATAATAAAACAACATAATTTGAAAATTGCTGTGCATGGATTTAATCATTATAATTATTGCGATGAGGGGCATACAACAGAATTAAGTGTTTATAGCGATGAGGTACTGGAAAAGTTAATTTTAAAAACAAAGGATTTTTTTAGTTCAAATGGTATAAGTATGCCTAGAACATTTATTCCACCATATAATGCTATGAATTATTCAAATTATAAGGTGCTTTCTAAATATTTTAATATAATTACTGGGGGACCGCTAACATTAAATACTATGCCAGAGGCCAAGTATTTAATGGGGGTATTTTTAGAAGATTCTTTATATCTTCCATCCTATTACCCCTTTTATGGTACGAGTAGAGAGGTTATTTATGGTTTAAGAAAAAAAACATTTAATTCAAAATCAATAATAATACCTATTACTTTACATTGGGCGTGGGAGAAGAGGGATCATTATAAAAAATTAAGAGAATTGTTAACTTTAATAAAAGATGAGGTTATTTCATGGGATGAGATAGAAGGTTAATAAGATTAGATTTTTCAACTAATGGCGGATGGCTTTATTTGAAATTTATTGTGAATTAATAGGTGGTGTAAAATGAAAACATGCAATATTTTAGGTGTAAATATAAATATTACAAACATGGAAGATACAATTGAAACTATTGTAAATAATCTTAAAAATACAAAAGGTAATTATATTTGCCTATCAAATGTACATACAAGTGTTATGGCCTATGAAGATGAAGAGTACCTAAAAATCCAGAATAATGGATTTATGGCATTGCCAGATGGAAAGCCATTATCAATAGTAAGTAAATTGAAAGGATTTAGAGAAGCTAAAAGGGTTACCGGACCAGATTTAATGTTAGAATTATTTAGAATTTCGGAGGAAAGAGGATACACTCATTATTTTTATGGCAGCACACAAGATACTTTAAATAAGCTTAAAACTAAACTTATTGAACGGTATCCTAAATTAAAAATAGTAGGAATGTATTCTCCTCCATTTAGAGTGCTGTATGATAAGGAAAACGAAACCATCATAGAGAATATAAATAAAACAAATGCTGATTTTTTATGGACTGGGATAGGTGCACCAAAACAGGAAATATGGATGTATGAACATAAAGATAGAGTGAATTCTTTGATGATAGGTGTTGGTGCTGGTTTTGATTACCATGCGGGTAAGCTTAAGAGGGCCCCTGCGTGGATGCAACAATTAAGCTTAGAATGGGTTTATAGGCTAATTCAAGATCCTAAAAGGCTGCTTTCAAGATATTTTAATACAAACATTAAATTTATTATATATATATGCAAAGCTGGATTTAAGAGGAAAAAAAATGAAAGTATATACCATAACTAATATAAGTGGTTCAAGTTTATTTTAAGTTAAATTGTTTTATTAGAAAGGGGGGCATATTGTGATAATAGTAAATGCAGATGATTTTGGAAAAAACGAGAATATTAACAAAGCAATTATTGATTGTTTTAATGAAGGATTATGTTCGAGTACAACAATAATGTCGAATATGCCACACTTTGAACATGCAGTTGAACTAGCACATGAGATTGGGATAAATAAGGGTTGTATTGGTATACATTTGAATTTAACTGAGGGCAAACCAATGACTGATAAAATGCGACTGAATACTAGGTTTTGTAATAGTAATGGATATTTTAACAAGGATGCGCTTAGAGTTGAAAAAGTGTTGGCTTTAAGTAGTGAGGAAAAGGATGCACTAGTTAGTGAGATAAAAGCTCAAATTAATAGATGTAGAGAAAGTAATATTAGGATAACACACTTAGATTCACATCATCATGTCCACACAATTTTTCCCTTACTAAAAATAATTGATGAAGTATGCAAAGCAGAAGGAATACCATATGTAAGGCAGGCAAATAATATTTATTCAAATAGCAAATTAAGACTAATATATAATAAGCTCTTCATAAATGGCTATTTAAATAAAAAGGGAGTTCTATTAACACAAGGTTTTTGTGATTTGAATAGTTATGAACGTATACTACATGGAAAAAATAGTTTTAACAATCTTGAGATAATGATTCATCCTTGTTATAAGAATGGTCATATTTATGATGGAGATAATGATAATCTATTGTATTTAATTAAAAAATTACTTAAAAATGAAATTAAACTTTATTCTTATGGAAATGCATCAACCAGTTTATAAAGTTTTATTAATATTATCTAAAAAAAAATTATATTTAAACTACTATAGAAGCTGAGAAACATAATGCTAAATTAATTTCAAGCAGAATATATAAGTAATCTACGTTGTCTAAAAAGGCAAACCTGTAGAATACTAAAATATTATATTTGAGCAAATACGTATCAATTAAGTTAAAAAGTAGTTAGCTTAAATTTGACCAAGTTGTTTAGTGAATAAAAATACTAGGAGGAAAGCAACGTGGAAAGTGAAAACAAATTTGAAGTGGATTTAAAGGAATTTATAAAACGATTTGTTAGAATCATAAGAAGCAGGTTCATATTCATTACCGTAGTAACTCTCGGTGCAGTTGTTATTGCATCAGTGTACAGCTTTTATATTGCAAAACCTGTATACGAAGCAAAAACTACTATTATTATTGGAACAGGTTTTGGTGAAGGAGAAGAAAAGCGACCAATTGATACATTGTCTTATCAAAGTCTATTAAAAACATATAGTTCTATTGCTAACACGACGTATGTAGCTGAGAAAACAATTGGTATATTAGGTTTGAAGATATCCCCGCAAGAACTTCAACAAAAAATAACTGTTACTCCTGAGACAGATACTCAAATACTAGAAATAAAAGTACAAGGTGATAATTACGAACAGACTATGAATGTAATAAGTACACTTAGCTCAGTTTTTATAGAAGAGGTTAAGGTTTTGTATCCAACGGTTAGTATCCAGGCGATTGGTAAGGTTAATATGCCCTTATCTCCTGTAAAGCCTAATAAAAAACTAAATTTAGTAATTTCATTTTTCATGGGTATTATTATATCAGTTTTCATAATTTTGTTTAAAGAATATCTTAACGATTATGTAAAAACACAGGAAGATATAGAAATATATTTGGATGTACCAGTAATAGGGGTTATACCTAAAGAAAAAAAGAAGATTGGTGAGCTAAACCTTCTTACGTTAGATAAATATCATCAGTTTTTTATGGAATCTTTAAGAACTTTACGAACTAATATAGATTTTATAGCTAATTGTAATAATGATAAAACAATAACAGTAACAAGTTGTATGTCCGGGGAAGGTAAAACTACTACTGCATTTATGTTGGCAATTATGATTGCTAGAACAGGAAAAAAGGTTATTTTGATTGATTGTGACTTTAGAAAATCAACTATGTGTGAATTTTTTAGTCTTAGTAATTTTAATGGTTTAAGTGATATGCTTATTGGAAAAATCAAATTGGAAGAGGCTATACATGCATGTGAAGTAGATAACTTATATGTTTTAGTAGCAGGAACACAAACACAAAATCCATCTGAGCTTTTGTCTTCAATTAAGTTGAAGGAATTAATAGATAAACTTAAAGAAGAGTTTGATTATGTAATAATAGACACTCCACCGGTAGGGTTAGTTACAGATGCACAAATTATATCCCGGTTGACAGACGGATGTCTAATGGTTGTGGCCCCAGGAATTACAGAAAAGAAAGAATTAATGAAAGCTATTGTTTTATTAAAGAATGTCAATAGCAACATAATAGGTATTTGTTTAAATAAAGCTGTAGATTTAGATAGTCATAATTTGCTTCATTATTTTGGGGCAAAGAATATAAAGAAAAATAAAAAAATAAACAGAAAATTTAAACTAAAAATAGAAACTTCAATCATGGCAGAGGAAAAATTAATATAATAACAATTATGGTAAGTTAGATAAGAGTTTAGTAAATTATGTGTGTGGTAAGGAGATATCAATGAGCAGGTTTAAGAATTATATTGAGTATTTATGTATATATTTAGTATTAATGATTCCTCAATCTCTAATGAGCATGTGGTATGAAAAAGAAACAAAGATATTATTTGTGGGATTAACAGTCTTTATTTTATTCATAAATGTTAAAAGAATAAGAATCAATATCAAAAAATGTATTATTGATCTTTTAAAACTACTCATAGTAATGTTTATTTTATTGAGTTTGGTTTTACATACAAGGGGCGATTTTAGCCTAAATGATTTAAAAGGGATAATATTAAATCAATTTGTTTTTATTTATATTATTTTTCAAATATATAAGAAAGAATTTGTTACGGATTATATAAAGATTATATGTTTTTTAGCTATTGTAAGTTTGGTTTGTTTTACTATTCAAGTTGTTGATAAAGGATATATAATGAGAGCAATCTTACCGGATTTAAGCATTAAATCTAATTATATCAACTTGGGTGAAGTACGTGGAGGCTTTTTATATGTTTTTAATAATGGTATTCATAAAGGTAGGAATTGTGGTGTTTATCCGGAGCCAGGAATGTATCAATTTTTTTTGAATTTAGGATTATATTTTCTGATTTTTGTTTGTAAAGAACTTAACAATAAGACTCAAATTATTTATGGGGTAATTCTAATAGTAGCTATATTAACTACCCAATCTACTACAGGATATATTTCTTTGGTGATTATTCTGTTTTTATATATTACTCAAAGGCATATTAATATTAAAATAAAAACTCAAATAATTGCATTAGTTCTAGTAGTATTATCTATAATTCTGTTAATACCGGGACTAAATAATAAGGTCTTTAACGTTGTTAATTCTAAAATAAGGATTTCGAACAGTACGAATAAAATTAAATTTTTATCAACAGGATCTGGAGGTACACGTATAAATGATGCAAAGCAGGATATAAAAATTATTTTGCAAGATAATTATGGAATTGGGTATAAGGCATATAGCTCATTATGGGCTCATGCATCTAGTCCTGAGGGTGGGCTAACTAATGGTAGCAGCAGTAATTCTTTAACGTATACTATTGCAGTTTATGGTATGTTTTTTTCAGTATATATGATAATGCTATATTTTATATATTTCTTAAGATATAGTAAAAATTTTAATCAAGCATTGTTATTAATGTTATTTTTTTTAAATACAGTAACGGCCCAAGGATTATTTCTAAATCCATTATTTGTAATTTTTATTTTTTCGGACTCTCTATATTTATATAGAGGGGAAGCTCTATAAAGAACGATATAATACAAAAATAATAGAATAGACCATAGAGCAATAGAATATAGATTAACGTAGAATTTAATATAACTTCAGTTAAGTATATAATAGAGCTTTAGCTAATAGGAGGAAAAAATGGAATGGATTGCATTGTTTGATATTGAAGGAGAGAGAGGTCATAATTGGTTTTATAATTATAATATTATATTAGGTTTAAAAAATTCAACATATAATATTAAATATATAGCATGTATATCAAATAAAAACAAAATAAAAATAATAAAAGAAAGTGGAATTGAATTTGAGAATACATATGTTGAAGAATCCGACGAGTGTAATTCTAAAGTGTTATTTAAGGAAAATAAGATATTAAGGTATATAAAGGATACTATTAAAGTGAAAATAATATATAAAAATTCAAAAATAAAGTTATTATATTCGGAATTGTGTAACTTAAAAGATACATTAGCGAATAAAAGTAAGATGAAACAAGTTGAAAATGTTATTGTTAATTCTGAAAAAAGTGATATGGCAGGTATTCATTTTCTGACTTTAGATTATATTATTTATGAATTATTTTTTATTTGTCTAAAAGATAAATTTTTCAAACACAAAAAGAATAAAATAAAGATTACAGCTACATTACACTGGGCACCAAATATTTTTTTGAAATGGTTTGTAATTAAATACTTATTGAAGTATGGATATATTACTAAACTTATAGTTCATGGTAATTACATTAGAAATAATATGATAGACAAATTAGGTGATCAGTTTGAAAGTCTTATTACTAACATACCGTACCCGGTATCTTTAAGTGAAGTAAAACCTAGGGATATTTGTATTAATAAGATTGGACTGAACGACAGTAGAGGACCATTTCTCTTATGCTTTGGTGGAACAAGATATGAAAAGGGTTTGGATTTAATGTTGGAAGCGTGCAAGTTCATTAAAACTCCATTTACCCTAATAATAGCTGGTGAAGAAGGTGAAATTACAAAAGAGTTTATAGATAACAAAATAACTCAATTATTTTTAAAGAATGAAATTTTTCTTAACATTAAATACATTGAAGATGAATTACTTCCATATTATTTTTCCGTAAGTGACATTGTTGTATTGCCATACAGAAAGACATTTACGGGTCAAAGTGGACCCATGACTGAAGGGATAAATTACAATAAAATTGTAATAGTTCCGAATGTTAATGAGCTAGGCTACACTATTAGTAAGTACAATGTTGGTAAATTATTTGAATGTGAAGATGTAAAAGATCTTGCTAGTACAATAGAATACTGTATCAAAAATATTGATGAGTTAAAAAGGAATTTCATTAATGGACAAGAAACTTATAAACAAGAGACAAGTATCTCTAAATTTAAGTGTAACTATAAAGACTTTTTTTATAGTTTATGATTTTAAATGCTTATTAATTCATATTTAATTAAGAATATGTATGCTGAGTAAGTTAAGAATATATTAGTACTCATAATATAATAAAGAGGGTGGAACTAAAATGAATAAAGTTTGTATATGCATATGTACATACAAAAGACCTGATTATTTAAGGAAATTATTGGAAAGTCTTAAAAAAATGCTTTTAAATAATTTGAATATGTTACAGTTACAAATTATAGTTGTAGATAATGATAAAATTGGAAGTGCACTCTCTATTGTGTTAGAACCATGTTTTATTGGACTTGAAATAATTTACAGAATAGAATCCAATAGAGGAATATCGAGTGCTAGAAATAAGTGTATTGAACTAGCGTTAGTAACAGGACCAGATTTTATTGCTTTTATTGATGATGATGAATATGCATCTGAAAATTGGATATATGAATTAGTTAATGCAGCTATAAATTTTAATGCAGATATTGTTGCAGGGCCTGTACTTAGAGTATTACCACAGAATAGTCCAAATTGGATAAAATCAAAAATGTTTGATGGAAAAAGATTGAAAACCGGTACATTAATGGATATTTGTGCTTCAGGAAATGTAATATTTAAAACAGAGATAATTACAAAAGAGAATATTAGATTCGATTTAATGTATTCTTTGACTGGGAGTGAAGATACAAAGTTTTTTATGACACTAAAAAAATTAGGCTATGTAATTGTATTCTCTAATGAAGCTATAGTTTATGAATGGGTGCCTATCAACAGGGTTAAATTAAAATACTTATTGAAAAGAGAATTTGCTAATTCAGTGAATTTTGTTCATATTGAGAAGCAGCTTGAAAAAAAATATCTTATTTGTTTAAGACCAATTAAAGCATTTATCATATTAATGAAGGGTATGATCTTATTTGTCATGAGTATTTCAAGGGGAATAAGTTATATGGCTATAGCCTTACAAATTATTATAAAGTCTATCGGCCAATTTGTTGGCTTTTTTTCAAAGGTCTCAATAGAAGACTATTAATAAACGACCTAAATAGCTAAGGAAGTACTACATATATGATATATAGATTAGTTTGTCATTTGAATTTATAGAATGAAACTTTAAGAATGATTTATTTGTAATAAAATATAAAATTGTAATATTTAAGATGGAGGTAACTTTGAGGGTTATAAAAAACTATTTATATAATTTAATGTATCAAATATTTACTATTATTTTACCAATAATAACTATACCATATGTATCAAGGATATTAGGTGCTGGTGGATTAGGTAGGTATGCGTTAACAAATGCATATGCTCAATATTTTGTTCTTTTTGGTATGTTAGGACTATCTGTATACTCTAGTAGAGAAATTGCATTTGTTAGAGATGATAATGAAAAACTTAGTAGAACATTTTGGGAAATAAATTTATTAAGATTTATAACAGTTGGATTATCTTTGATTTTTTATATAGTAATATTTGGAATTATTATAGATTCTAGTTATAAGATGGTTTATATAATACAGGCTCTTGTTGTTCTAAGTTCCTTAGTAGACATATCATGGTTATTTATTGGATTAGAAAATTTTAAGAAGGTTGTGATAAAAAATACGCTAGTAAAATTAATAGGGGTTATATTAATATTTGTGTTTGTTAAAAATGATTCCCAATTATGGATTTATACATTAATACTAGGTGGTACGGAATTTATTGGCCAAGTTATAATGTGGTTTGATATACCATCAAATATTAATTTTATATTACCAAAGAAAGAGAGTCTAATAATACATATAAGATATTCCATAAGATTATTTATACCTCAAATTGCTATTAATGTTTATACTATGCTAGATAAAGTTATGTTAGGTGCATTAGTTAATGAATCACAAGTTGGGATGTATGATAATTCTCAAAAGATAATAAAAATACTAATAACAGTTGTAACTACTCTAGCTATAGTTACAATACCTAAAATGTCAAATTTATATAAAAACAAGAAATATGAAGAATTTAATAATAATGTTTATAAATCTTTTTCTTTTGTTTCATTTGTAGCGTTTCCTATGACTTTTGGATTAATAGGAGTATGTAGGTCTTTTGTACCATGGTTCTATGGAAAAGGATTTGAAGGAATAGTACCTATGTTTTATATAGGATCATTTCTTATGATTACGTTAGGGTGGTCTAGTATATTAGGCAATCAGGTCTTAATATCAATAAAAAGAGAAAAGCAGTTTACTATTGCAGTTACAGCAGGAGCAATTATAAATGTTATATTTAATATTATATTAATAAATAAGTATGAAGGTGTGGGAACAACAATATCCTCTGTTATAGCAGAATATGTAGGCATGTTCTTAATGGTATATTATCTAAGAGATATATTAGATATAAGACGATTATTTAAGCCAGTAGGAAAATATTTGATTTCATCTTTAATAATGTTTTCTATAATTTGGACAATGTGTTCAAATATGAATGCTACAATTTTAAATAGTATTATTCTTGTTTTAGTAGGTGGAGGAATATATCTAACAATAATGATTAAAATCAAAGATGAAAATTTACTATATGGATATAACTTTATAAAGAGTGTATTGAAAAATAAAACAAAGAGAAAATAATTTATTAAAATAGATGATCATACTATGAATATTATAGTAAAGAGAAGAGAAGCGATGTGTATTATAATCGATTAAAGAGATAATGAAAAAGGAAAATGAAATTATTAATCGCAATGATATAATTGAAATTCATATCAGGAAAACTGTTAATAAAGAAGCCAGTAATAATTCTTCATTCATATCATTTGGAATAAATAGTAAAAAATAGAATGTTATTTAGAAATTTAATTTTAAGTAAATAATTAGAACATTATGTTTTTAAAAGACTCTCGAATGAGTTCCCTAGTTTGGTAATTTTTAATTGAAAATCCTACTACCATTCTGGTGTTATGGTTCTTCACTGCTGATATATATATCTTTTTTTATTGTAATTTATATTCAGAAATATCAGTTACCAACTTGTACTGTGATTTATACCAATATTTTTTTAGGTTGTTGATTTCTAGGTTTATTACATCTCTTCTTTACCTTGATTATGGCCCAATATTTTGTGCCATTAAGCGGTAAACCTTCTTATGGTTGAATTTAGGGTAATAGTGGGACGAAAGCTCAACTGTAATCTCTCCACACCATATCTTCCATATGTTTATTATAAAGCTTCTCAATGCCATTTATAGCTTGTGCATCCCCTTTTGAATTTTCGGACACAAACATTGTTCTATTTAATAATTTATATCAATCTTAAATTTTATAGAATAGATATTTTTTGCTAATAACAAAACCCGTTTAATTTAGTCTACACTATTTTTTAGCTTTGTGTCTACTTTAAGGAAGTATAGTTCACTAGAGGGTACATTATATTTTGATTAATGGTGTTATAGTAAGGCACGTTTTGTTCTCTAATATAGATGAACTTTTTTCACAATAACATAACCTCATTACTTTGAGGCTGTTATCCTATGATTAGTAAAATAGGAGCGTGTAGAGGGGATTTGATGCTTATATTGAAACTGAACATTTTTTAGAAATAAGTTCTTATCCTTTTAGATGGGGAAGTAGTAAATTGGACAATAAGATAAATATATATTTATAGGAACTAATTATTTATTTGCAAAATATATTAATAGAGAATGAGGGCTTAAAATAATGGTAATAAAACAATAGCTAGTAGAGAGCCCATTTCTATCAGCTATTTTACGAGAAGAGGTATAAAAATATCTCTCAGTAGGGTTAAATCTATTTTTTCTATTCATGAAATATTATAGCATCGTGAAATAGCAAGGTTAAGTTAACCAATGGAATCTAAGAAATGAAAAATCAAGATTAGATATATGAATTAAAGTGTGAAATGAATAAAAATAAAGTGAAGAATAAACAAGATAAGTAAAGAGATTATTTGTTATATTTTTGTGAGTGGGTTCTTAGCAATATTATAATTAAATTATATAAGGAGGTAAGTATTTAAATGGAGAATGTATTAGAAGAAGAGGCTGCTGTGACTATACAGGATGTAAATGGGAAATTATTTGTTGATACTGATAATATTTTAAAAGTAAAAGATTTTGAAGGAGTAATAGATACAATTAAATTATCTGATTCAGCTGGAATGATATATTATATTGATCCTACTGGAAATAATTCAACTGGAAACGGAACAATCACAAAGCCATGGAAAAATTTAGCGAAAGCTTGTGCTACTGTAACATCTGGAACTATTCATGTTAATGCAGGAACTTATACAGAGGTATCACAAAGCAAGTTATCAATAGGTGTATCAATTGAGGGAGTTGGTGACGCGTCTGTTATCAAAGCTGGTCAATCAAAAGTAGCTATGCTTCTATTAGAGTCAACCGGTGAAGGGACTATGGGAAATCAACAAATAAGTTGCGTGAAATTTGATGGTAGAGGTTTAACTGGGAAAAGAGGTATAGATATTATTAAAAGGTCTAATATATCTATTCATCATTGTACCTTTATTGATTTTTTAGAATATGCAGTATGTTATGTTGGAAAAGATACAACGACAGAACCCACTATATATGCTATAAATAATTCATTTCATAACAATGTTGTTACTAATTGCAGTAAAGATATGGGAGATTTTGTATACGGGGCATTGCTTATTAATGGTCAAAAATCAATGATGATTTATGCAAATAAAATGGTAGAGCAAACAGTAGGTAGAAATGGTTGTTGTATAACGGGAGTAATTGGTCATTTAGACAATGTTAAGATTTTTAATAATACTTTAAAAGTATTAGATAATTTAGACAGTTGGAATTTTGCAATTGAATTATGGTTTGCACATGGACTTGAAATATATAACAATGATATACAAGGAAGAATAAATGTAGATACTTCATCAAAAGGTACAAATGATTTAGGAGTTTATATTCATAATAATTCTATTTATCAATCCGTACAAGCTACAGGAAATAATATGGGAATATCGTTTGATGGTATGAACACAGACACCGTTATTAAATATAATGATGTTTATAATTGGTGTAGCGCTATATATTATTATTTTGTAGATTCATCATCAGGAACGAAAAATATTGATATTGGTTATAATCTATTACGTAAAATCGGTGGCGCTGGTTATGATGGAAGTGTAATTAAGCAAGAAACAGCTTCTGGTGCTCCTGTTTGTGAAAATTGGATAATGTATAATAATACGATGCAATGTTATAAAGAGGCAGATAATGGTATAAGGATTAATGTATCTGGAGTTTGGAAAAACTTTTATATACTCAATAATATAATTATTGGGGCATCAGATAATGAAAGTTGGCATGTAAACGAAGGTATTAAGATAGAAGGGGTTGGAAGTCTAAATAACCTACGAATTGAAAATAATAATATATTTACTTGGTTAACGAGGAATATAACAGAAATACTGATTGCTACAAATAGAGGTTTCGTGAACAATATAAGTGTTGATTCTTTGTTTGTTTCTACTTCAAATTATCATTTGCAATTTATATCCCCATGTAAGGCTTTTGGAATTAACTTAGGAATGAAGTTAGATTATGGTGATAATAGAGTTACTGATACACCAAGTCTAGGAATATATGAGTAGTAGGCAGAAATAGGATTATAGAGCTAAACTAGGATAAAGGAATGTGTTGATTGAATTTAAAATTTCTTTATCTTTGTTTATCGAATTACTCCACATAAAAATATATTTCACAGAGTCTAAAAGTTATGTATAGTAAATGATAATGTAAAGTAAAGTCGTTAAATATTATGTATACAGTGATAGTTGTAGATTTACGTTACATTATTAAATATATTTGCGCTAGAGGAAGCTTTTTAATTAAGCAAGCAAGTCGTTATTATTTTGTCATTTAGGCTGTTCTTTGGGTAATATATCAATGTATGCTTCCTCAATTGTTTTATGTAATAGAGTGGAATAGAGAAAATCTATATTTTACAAATTAAATGTGAAAAATATACTGAAAAAATTAAGTGATATTGATTAACACAACAACTTATAAAAAAGATACTTTATAATAACATATATTACATTATTATTAAATAAATATATTATATGGTACAATGTATTTACGATTGCCTTGCATTGCTATTATGTTTCAGAGAATATTTATTAGTTGATTGAGAAAATTTATGCTTGGAAGTAGCTATAAGTATTAGACTAAAATTTAGCTAACTTATTAATCTTGATTTAGCTTGTTGAAAGTGCATAGCAATATATGCGTAACTATCAGGAAGAGATAGTAATTTTAAATTTAATTGCACGGAATTTATGTACATGTAAAATTGTAAGCCCTTGCAATAACTTACCTGCAAGGTTATATGCTTAACTTAAGAATATTTGTATAACGGAGGGAAAGACATTGAAACATAAAATCAAAACATATATTAAAAACAAATCCAAAAATATATCAACCCTACTGTGGATTTATAATCATATTTTAGGGTCTAATAAAATAAAGGTTCCTTCAAATAACACTTTTATAATAGGAACTGCTGTTATGAAAAAAACAAAGATTACAGTTAATGGGATTAATAATACTATAATTATTAAGGATTTATCAAGATTAATAAACTGTAATATTTATATACAAGGAAGTAATAATCATATTGTGATTAATAAAAAAGTGTATTTAAATTATACTGAACTATATATTGAGGATGATAATAATGAAATTTGTGTTGGAGAAAATACTTCAGTCCATGGAGTTACACATCTTGCAGCTATTGAGGGAACAATTATTAATATTGGGAGTGACTGTATGTTTTCAAGCGATATCCATTTTAGAACAGGGGATAGTCATTCTATTATAGATTTAAGCGGAAAAAGACTTAATACATCTGAAAATATTTTTATTGGTAACCATGTATGGATTGGAACTAAAGTAATATGTTTGAAAGGGGTCCATATAGCGAATAATTGTATAGTTGGTGCTGGTTCTTTGATAACTAAAAAATTCAGCGAAGAAAATGTTATATTGGCAGGTAATCCTGCAATAATAGTAAAACATAAGATTGATTGGTTAAGTGAGCGAATTGGGAGGCTCTAAAATATTTTCAACAAATATTAGAGCCAATATAGACTATATTATTTCCTTCCAATATTCTCAAAAGAAATATTTCTAAAATCTCTAATTTCTTTAAATACTATAGAGTTTATACTCAATCTAAAGTCCCTTTTAGCCAAATTAACAAATCCAGGATCTACATCATAGCAAATATTATTTTTAACATGTCCATACCTAATAACAGAGTCGCAAATTGAGGGCGTCTCAGTTTGATAAAGTAGATTATTTTCAATGACGTTATTAGTAGGAATGCCAGGACTACCATCCTTTAATAAGTTTTTAAGTTCAGGATATTTTTTAGTCCATATTTCACTTTCAAAAGGAACTTTCTTTAAGTTTGCATATAATTCATTTAAATTCCAAGTTAACCCTCTTTCATCAAAGCTAATAGAATTCTTGCAATCAACGATAACATTATTTACTATAATATTGTCTCTTCCACCTCCAACAAAAATGGGGTTTTTAACCTTATAAAAAACATTTCCATAAACCTCTGCACTACTCATGCAATCATCCAAGTAAATCCCAGATACGTTAAAATACCCTATATTATTATCAATATTATGCAAATAATTATATCTTATTATATTTCCTCTAAAGGTCCAATCTCTGCCAGAATATATAGCTCCAACATCGTCTGTTTCTGTTGCTACGTTATATATTTCATTATATTCTAGTAAATGATCATTACCAGAAAACAAAATTGCTGTATGGGGGGCATCGTGAATACTGTTGTGAGAGACACTTATGCCAACTCCAGAAATATTAATGGCTGCACTATAGGTTTTGTTTATTCTTGAAAAATTATAGATCTCATTGTTTGTGGCATAGTTATTACAGGGCGTAAGAGTGTCCCTATTACCTCCATTAATAACTAATCCACCAGTTCCAGTGTTATAAATTTTGCAGTTTTCTACTCCGTTATTTATTCCACCATTTATAGAAATACCATTTTGAGAAGTGTTCCGTATTACACAATTTTTAATTTTAATATTAGCTCCATTTTCAATTTCAATGGAAGTAGCCCTGCTATCCTCAAAGATAATACCTTCAATAGTTATATTTGATACATCCTTTATTTTTATAAAAGGCTCAGTAAGCTTTGATAATTGTATTTTTGTATTTTGTATAGGTGATTTAGGAAGAAAGTATAGAAGCTTATTTTCATAATCTATATAATATTCTTCTGCATTATCAAGTTCTTCTAATATATTAAAATAATAAAATCTCTGGTCTTCTTTTATTCCATAAGGTAATTTATCAGTGAAGCTAATAAGGTTATTAAAAGTATCAATATTTGAAATTTTAACAGTAGAATCACTCCAATTATGATACCAATAGCCACTCATCCATATGTTTTGATTTTTATTCCAAAGGTAAGGTTCGAATCCGTTATATTTAAAAGAATATAACGGATTATTGGCTTTTTTTACAACTTCTCCCGTGGAAAGAAATTTATCATTTGGGAATCGAGCGAGTGTCATGGGGATATTATTATAAAATAACTCAGGAGCATTACTTATACTTTCTGTATTCTCATTAAAATTTAGAGGGTATTTTGATAAATCAGCTACAAGAATATTTTTTGATGACTCCTTATTTATAAATATATCAAGGAGAGTTTTGTTAGTGAGAGGCTTGAAATCAGTACTGGTTAGATTGTATCCTCCAATAAAAAATACTTTTTCACTCTTATAGGCTTTGTAGTTTATGGATAATTGCTGATTGGCAGAATCAATTTTTTCAAGAGTAAAGGTTTTGGTTATAAAATAGTTACCACCACGAATAAAAATGGTTATGTTTTTATGGTTTGCTATAGTTTTTGTGGTTTTTCTCAGGGCCTCTCTTGCACCTTCTAATGTTTTAAAGGGATGCGACTTACTTCCATTACTATTATCATTACCGTAAGTTGACACATAATAGTTAAGGGTAGAATCAGAACTATAAAATATATAAATCAATAAACATATTAGTAATGTTATCAAAATTAGTATGAAGAAATTAATATTAGATTTTTTTTTGAGTGAAAAATTCATAAAATTTATTACCCCTAACTGTAACTTTACTTTATATTATTATATCGAAAAAACATAAATTTAGACTAGCTTGTTGTGGATTTAATGATAAAGAAGCTACTATAAAAAGTTGGGGATAAGAGGAAAATAGTAACAACATAATGTGGAACTCTACGGTGCTACATTATGTTGTTTTTGTTTATTTAAAACTCATCTTCCGACCACATACAATACTTTCCAATGAATAACTCTTCTTAAAAGATATTATTGTATTTATGACATTCTATAAATTAAAAACTAGGCCTCAAAAATTTATCTACACTTTATAAAGTAA
>NZ_JBOITM010000072.1:0-105523 GCF_050717535.1 Clostridium sp. | reverse complement strand
GCCTAATATAGGTGCTTTTTTTGCTTTATATCAAGAAAAATAGTTACAATAAAATTTTAAATTTCTAATTCAGCTGCGGATTATATCTAAAATCTAATTCTCGCACAGCCTGCCGGGGGTTGTGAACAGAGTGTGAACAACGAAACCCGAAGGGCATCAAAGATGGAACAGCTGATGCGGGAAGAGAAGAATTGCAGTTGTGGTGAAAAGTTAAAAAAAGAAAAGGAACAAAAAAATCTTGGCGATAGCCAGGGATGCAAACTATCAAAATATATAGAAGGCTATATATTTTGATAGTTTTTTCGTCGTGAAGGTTAGGTTTAACGACATTTATAGAATATTCATTATAGTGATCGGAGCGTGAAAAGTTGGAGTTAAATAAAGTAAGAAACAAAAAAAGAAATAACCGATAGAATTAACTACCAAATGGACAATAGTAGTTCTGTAGTTTTTATTGAAAAGATGTTTAAAAATAAAAAAGATGATATAATACTATTATGTTAGGTAATATTATATAATAATAATATGAAAAGAATAAGAATGGAGATATAAGATAAATGCATATTTATTTAGATATGAATATTTACAACAGGGTTTTTGATGATCAATCACAACTTAGAATTAAATTTGAAACAATGGCAATTGATATTATTTTTGAATTGATAGAAAAGGAACAATATCAATTGTGTTGGTCATTTATGCTAGATGATGAAAATAATAAAAATCCATTTTCATATAGAAGAAGTTCTATAAAAACTATTTCAAGCATATGTAAAATCAATATTGAACCAAATGATGAAATATTAAAAATAGGTAAATTTATAATGGCTAATTCTAATACGAAACCTAAAGATGCGCTTCATTTAGCTTGTGCAGTATATTGCAAGTGTGATTATTTTATAACATGTGATGATAAATTCATAAAAACCGTGATAAAAAACAATGTAGGTTTAGAAGATATAATTGGTAAAATAAAATTAATGAATCCTATAGATTTTGTTAGAGGGGAGATGAGTATAGATGTTATTGAATGAAAAAAGTAAATATAATGATAAGGAAATAATTGAAAAAGGATCTAGTGTATTAATAAAAGAGCTGGGATATTCTGGATTTATAAGATTTATACGACAAGTAGAAAATAATGGAAGTGAA
Organism: Clostridium sp.; assembly: GCF_050717535.1. Lineage (GTDB taxonomy): Bacteria > Bacillota > Clostridia > Clostridiales > Clostridiaceae > Clostridium_AD. Next base: position 104,371 of record NZ_JBOITM010000072.1, on the reverse strand, counting down.
GATTATTTAAGCATACAACAAGAAATTTATAAAGGTATGAGCATCGATGAAATATACAAACAGGCAAAAGAGTAGTAAACAGAAACTAGCAACAGAGCTTGTCCACTTCCAAACTATGCAAGGGGTCAGACCCCTTAGCAAGCAGCAGTTTCGCTCCATTAATAAACAAATCCATAAAATTCAACAGTTTGAACTGTGTTTAAAAGCAGTAGTAAATTCCGCTAAAGACTTGAAATATAACTTGTTTCCTATTAAAATAATTATAGGGAAATGAGGTATAAAATGGGGATAAAGTATTTAGAAAAATTAGTGAAATATATGAAAGAAGTTTATAAAATAGAGAGGGGAATTAATAGGTTAAAAGATAAAAGAAGAAATCCAATCTATAGTACCGGGCAGGTAATATTGCCGGTACTTTTTGGGTTCATGATAAGAATTCAAAGTTTCAACGAATTAAATAATAGAGTTAAGAGTAATGATTTTAAAAGACTTGTACAAAGAAAGACAAAATTTCCACTTATAGATACAATAAGGGATACATTAAAAGTTATAAATATAAAAGGAATAGAAGAAATTAATATAGGAATAATAAAAAAAACAGTGGAAAATAAAGTATTTAGAAAGGGAACTATAGATGGGTACACTGTGGCAGCTATAGACGGAACTAAAATATTTGGAAGTAATAAAAAGAGTTGTGAGGAATGTTTAGTTACAGTGAAAGGTAAAAAAACGCATTACTCACATAGTGCAGTTTTCGTTTCTACTGTAGGAAAAAAACCAAGACTTGTATTAGATTTTGAATTATACAAGGCTGGAATTGATAGTCCTAAAAAGGATGAAGGTGAGCTAACTGTAGCAAAGAGGCTACTTGAAAAGGTTACTAGTGAACATAAAAATCTAATTGATATTGTTGTATATGATGCCTTGGCATGTAATTCAATATGGATAAATCATTGTTATAAATGCAAAGTAACTGCGGTAGTTCAAGTTAAGAAAAATAATATAAATAGTATAAAAGAAATAAAAAGTGAAATCAATAAAGAAGAGATAACTGAAAATTGGTATGATGAAAATAAAAATTTAGAAGTTAAAGCATATGAAAAAAGTTTTCACATGAATAATGTGGATGAGCCATTAAGGTTTATAAAATTTACAAAGAAGAAAGATAATAAAAAATATTCGCAAATTTTACTGATAACAACATCCTTTGAAATTCCTCTAAAGGTATTATATAAGATAATTAGTGCAAGATGGGATATAGAAAATAGTGTATTCAATAACTTAAAAACCCATTGTGCTTTAGACAGATGTTTTGTTCATAATATAAACGCAATAGAAGCCATATTATATTTAATGATAATAGCATCAAATTTAATGCAATTATTTATAAATAGAAGACTGAAAAGTGCTGTGAGATCCCAGAAGGAATTAATTAGGATTATAATTAAAGAGCTCTATTTATTAAAGATAGATAAAAAATATATTTTTAATACTACATAATAGATATAACAATAGAATAGGTTAGGGTGATATGTGTTAACGGGGAGGGGGAAGGTCTACTTATTTTTAAGGGATAATGGCGATTTTCTAAGACAATCAAGTGAATTAGTGGAATAATAGTTAAGATATAATGAGATTGAACGTAGGAGATAGAGTGCTTGAAAACTACTGAATAAATTTCGGTAGTTTTTTTGTCGTGAAGGTTCTGTTTCACGATATTGGAAAGATGTGAAATTTTATAGGTTGATAAAGAAGTTTGAAGATGTTATAATTATTTTACTTGAAAATTAAAATAGTGGTGGTGATTTAGAATGGATAATGAAACAAAGAAAATGTTCGAAATGTTAATGAAGAAATTAGATGCTATGGAAACAAGGCAAGACGAAATATTTTCTGTTGTAAAAGCTATTGAACACAGTAATACTACACATAAAGCAGAGATTGATAATATTACTTATAAAGTTGCACATACAGAAGGAACAATTAATAAGATAGGTAATGTAATTAATGAAAATAGAGCCATAAAATAACTAACATAAATTTCTAGTTTCTGTAAAGTGGTCGTACCAGCAGCCTAATAATTAGGAGAATGCAATTAATAGGAGAAACCCGTAGCAAGCTCAGCCAAGGCCTCGCAAAGACCCCTGGGGGTTGTGAACAGAGTGTGAACAACGAAACCCGAAGGGCATCAAAGATGGGACAGCTGATGTGGGAAGAGAAGATATGAAGAAGTGGTGAAAAGTGGGGAAGAAAAGAAACAAAAAAACTTGGCGATAGCCAGGGGAGGGAACTACTGAAATTTATAGCAATATATAATTTCGGTAGTTTTTTCGTCGTGAAGAACTAGTGAACTAGGAACTAAGGGAACAAAAACTTTTAAGAAATAAAGTGGTAATATGATTAAACTTAATTGGTTATGTTAAAAATGTATTATAGAATGGAGTTGAAGAATATGACAAATAAAAGAAGAGAAAATTATCCAGGGGCCACTTTTCACATTACAGCTCGTGGCAACCATAGAAATGATATATTTAGAGATGAAGAAGATTTTCAAGTTTATTGTAGTTTTTTAGAATGTGCAATAAATTATTTCAAAGGCAAATTTCAAATATACTGCTATTGTTTAATGAACAATCATGTTCATATACTTATGAAAACAGAAGATATACATATAGGTTATTTCATAGCTAGGGTTCACAGTATTTATGCGCGATATTTCAATACTAAGTACAAATATATAGGACATTTATATCAAGACAGATACCATACAGAAATTATTGAGGATGATGCGCAATTATTAACTACTAGTAGATACATTCATTTGAACCCTGTAAGAGCTAATATGGTAGATAAACCAGAAGAATATAAATGGAGCAGTTATAGTATATTCATAGGAGTATTTGAGGATAGATTTACAGTTTCGCAATATATACTTTCTCACTTTAAGAGAGATGACAATAAAGAATTATATAGAAAGTTTGTAGAAAGTGCATTGAAAACGAAGACTGATAGGGTGCTAGGAGGTAATAAAAATGGCAGCAGTAGTTAATAGTTTCGCTATAAGTGGGATAGAAGGGTATGTTGTAAAAATTGAAACAGATACTATATACGGGCAACCTTCTGTATCCATCGTTGGACTTGGAGATGCATCTGTAAAAGAGGCTAAAGAAAGATTGGAGGCCGCTATAATACATGTTAAATATGAATTCCCTAGAATGAAAATTGTTATAAATCTTTCACCAGGGGATATCAAAAAGAGTGGATCTCACTTTGATTTGGCTATGGCTATAGGGCTCTTGATACAGTCAAAACAAATTAATATCGAGGAGATTGAAAGTTTTGCATTTATTGGAGAGCTATCTTTAAATGCAGATATAAGAGCATGTGCAGGAATCCTGCCTATGACAATGGAAGCCAAGAAAATGGGGATTACTAATCTAATTGTTCCTAAGGAAAATATAAGAGAGGCATCTTTAGTAAAAGGTATAAATATTTTTGGATTTGAAAAGCTTACAGAAGTAATTTCTTTTTTAGAAGGCGTAACACCTTACACTTCATTAGAGAAATTAAAATGTGAGCATGTAATACAAAAGCCATACTTATTTGATTTTCAGGATGTTCAAGGTCAAGATGCTATTATAGAGTTTATTGTAGCAACTGCAGCAGGTGGTCATAATTTAATTATGTCTGGTGCACCGGGCTGTGGTAAGTCGATGATAGCTAAAAGGATACCGTCTATTCTTCCGTCAATGACAGAAAAGGAAGCTTTGGAAGTAACAAAAATATATAGCGTGTCAGGTGTTTTAAAAAATAAAGGTACATTAATAACAGAAAGACCTTTTAGAGCACCACATCATAATGCTTCCATGAATTCTCTTGTAGGTGGAGGAAACAATGCCATGCCCGGAGAAATTTCTCTTGCTCACAATGGTGTATTATTTTTAGATGAGATTGCAGAATTTAATAAGAAAACTCTAGATGCTTTAAGGCAGCCAATGGAAGATAATAATGTCACTATTGCTAGAGTTAAATATACTAACGTTTATCCATCAAGTTTTATGCTTATAGCTGCAATGAATCCTTGCCCCTGTGGTTATTATGGGCAACAAAGATGCCACTGTAGTGATTATGAAGTATTGAAATATAGGCAGAAAATATCAGGTCCAATGCTGGACAGAATAGATATTCAAAAATATGTTCTACCCGTAGATTTCATAAAGCTCTCTGATAATTCCAAAGGGACTAGTTCAAGTGAGTTAAGACAAAAAGTTGAGTTTGCTAGAAACATACAAAGAGAAAGATATAAAAATATTGAAGACATAAATTCAAATGCAGAAATGACGCCAGCTTTAATTAAGGAGTTTTGCATACTAGAGGATGAAAGCAAAATGCTTCTACAAATGGCTTTTGATAGATTTAATTATAGCGCAAGGACTTTTCATAAATTCTTAAAAGTAGCAAGAACCTTTGCAGATATTGATGGTTCAAAAAATATAAGTAAGCGGCACATTGCCAAAGCCTTAATGTGTAGAGATTTAGATAAAGAGCAAGTAAATATGGTGGTGATTTAAGTGACCGAGTATTGTAGTGGCGATGTGTATTGGATATGGCTAGCACAAATTAATGGTATCGGTCCTGTAATGGCAAAAGCATTATTGAGTGTTTTTAAAACACCACAAAATATTTATAAAGCCACAAAATATGAACTTATAAATGTAGATGGTATAGGTGATAAGACTGCAGATATAATTTTTAATTGCAAATCCTTAGCGTGTGCAGAGAAAATTCTAAGTAAATGTGAAAAATTAAATATAAGCATATTAACTTATGGAGATTCTTTATATCCAATTGAGGTTAAGGATATAAAAAAAGCTCCAGTTATTTTATATTACAGAGGTAATCTTATAGAGGATAGTGTTGGAGTAGCAATTGTGGGCAGTCGTAGATGTACCGAATATGGTAAAAGACTAACAGCAGAGGCAGGGTCGTTTTTAGCCCAGAATAATATACCAGTTATTAGTGGAATGGCAAAAGGTATAGATGGATATGCACATACAGCTTGTTTAAAATCAAATGGATATACAGTAGCTATCTTAGGTTGTGGGTTAGATATATGTTACCCTAAAGAACATATAGAACTTATGCAGAAAATTATAGAAAAAGGGGCAGTTGTTTCGGAATATCCACCAGGAACAAAACCAGATGCTAATCACTTTCCGATGAGAAATAGATTAATAAGTGCGTGGTGTAAAAAACTTTTAGTAGTGGAAGCTGGGGAAAAAAGTGGGTCCCTTTTGACTGCGGCATTCGCAAAGGAGCAAAATAGACAAGTATTTGCGACTCCAAATAGTATTTATAGTAGAGAAAGTATAGGAACAAATAGGTTAATAGAAGAAGGTGCAAAAATATATTTAAAACCTTCACAACTGTTATTAGAGCATATGTGGAGGCCAGGAGTAAATATTAAAAAAGATAATACAAAATTGATAGTTGATGATTTAACAGTACTAGAAAAACTTATACTTACAAAAATAGAGGATAACCCTATGACTTTAGATAAATTGTTACTTGTGATGCAAGATGATAAGGCAGATATTTTAGAAACTATATCAATAATGGAATTAAAAGGCATGCTAATAAATGTGGGTGGCATAATTAAGAAATCTTAAGAGACTTGTACTAAGAAAGACAAAATTTCCACTTATAGATACAATTAGGGATACATTGAAAGTTATAAATGCAAAATAACTGCAGTAGTTCAAGTTAAGAAAAACAATATAAATAGTATAAAGGAAATAAAAAGTGAAATTAATAAAGTGAATTAGTGGAATAATAGTTAAGATATAATGAGATTGAACGTAGGAGCTAGAGTGCTTGATAAATACAAGTATAAATAGTGTAGAATAAAATATAATTTTCTGATAAAATAAGAGTATAGAAGGAATGAATAAAATAGTATGTAATAGTCAAATGTAAAATAGAGGAAGTGATGAAATTCCTAAGAACAAAGTAAAACCAAAAGACGATAATTTCATAATGTCCCCAAAATATGATTTTGTGTTTAAGTATATATTTGGTAATGAAAAACATAAAGACCTCCTAATAGCATTTCTAAGTGATATATTAGGTCTTCCAGAAGAAGAATTTGAGGGAATATAAATAATAAATAGTGAGCTTCTAAAGGAATTCAAAGAAGATAAAAAAGGAATACTTGATGTACGAGTAAAAACAAAAGTAGGTAAGCAAATAGATGTTGAGATACAGATACTGCCAACAGATTATATGGCAGAACGTACTATCTTCTACTGGAGCAAGATGTATACAAGTCAGATAAATCCAGGAGATACTTATGATAAGTTAAAAAAATGTGTAACTATAAATATAATAGATTTCAAGTGTACACCACTAAAGAAGCTGTATTCTAGCTACCACCTTACTGAAGATAAAACGGGCTATAGATTGACGGATATACTTGAGGTGCATTTTTTAGAGATAGCAAAACTATTTGATTATGACATTGAGAGAGATGAAAATGACCCAATAGTCCAATGGATGGAATTCATAGATGCTAAATCGAAGGGAGCGATGGAAATGTTAGCAGAGAAAAACAAAGACATCAAGAAAGCATATGACTTACTGCAGGTAATAAGCAAAGATGAAAAAGCCAGAATGTTATATGAAGCTAGACAGGCAGAAATCAGCGACCGAAAGACAAGAATGAAATCAGCAGAAGAAAAGGGAGCCATTGATAATGCAATAGAAAATGCTATAAATTTTCTAAGACTTGGAGTAAGTGAAGAAATAGTCGCTAAGGGGACAGGATTATCAATAGAAAAGGTACTAGAGCTAAAAAAGGAAATGCTGCATTAGGAATAGTGTAAAAGCTAATAATAGATAATACGGAATCTCTTGCATCAATAAAAGATGTAGGGGATTTTTCATGCTATTTTTGAAAAACTACTGAATAAATTTTGGTAGTTTTTTCGTCGTGAAGTGGTATGTTTCACGACATTATTTTAATGGCTTAAAAGTAGTGTAAAGGAAAAATTAATATGATATAATGAAATCAATTAGTAAATTATAGAATTATAAGGAAGTGAATAATTTTGACAAAAAACATGATTTTGATGCAGCGTGGAAATCAATCTTGGAAGCATTTGAAGTAGAAATAGTAGAATTGCTTTTCCCAGAGATATTTAATAAAATAGATTGGGAACTCGGAACAGAATCATTAGATAAAGATTTGCAAGAAATACAGAAAGATATATTTGAAAAAGATAGCGCTGAAAACATAATATCCGATAAAATAATAAAGGTAAGATTAAAAGATAAAGGAAGCAAGATCTTATTTATTCATGTAGAAGTACAAAGCTATAGAAGTGGGCATGAAATTTTTGGAGAAAGAATGTTTAGATATTTTTATAGAATATGGGATAAATTTAGATATAATAATAAAGATAGGTCAGAAATAGTAGCGGCAGCAATATATACTTATAAAGGTGATAGTGGAAAAGATAAAAGTTATGTATACAAATTACCAGAGTTAGAAAATGAAATACTAATATATAACTTTAAAACTATTGATGTAGAAAAAATAGAACTTGAAAATATTAGTGATGATAACCCAATCAAATTAGTTTTTAAAATGGCGAAAAGTTTATTAGAAACAGGTGCAAGAGATGAGGATATATATGAGGCAAAAATAAAACTATCAGATGAATTATCAACTTATAATAAAGTTAAAAACAATGATCAAATAAAAGCATTAGTAGATTTTTTAGGATACTTATTTTTAAATGAAGACATTGCGTTTGAAAAGAAATATGAAGAATATAAAAGGGAAAGAGGAGGTGCATTTAAATTGAGTATAGACGAAATTAGAAAATTGCACTACAAGGAAGAAGGAAGAGAAGAAGGAAGAGAAGAAGGCGCAATAGACAAAGCGTTGAGAGTAGCAGAAAAAATGCTGAAAAGGGGAAATAGTATAGAAGACATAGTTGAAATAACAGAACTTCCAATAGAAAAAATAATAGAAATAAAAAATAAAATGGTGAAGTAGCAAGCTCAAGTCCCTCACGGTCCTTTCGCAAGGACTCCCGAGGGCAATGTCATCAAGCTAAGAATACACAAAATGGAAAATGAATTCTTCCTATGATTCAAAAAAAACACTTGACATTCTCAAAACACCCTAATAATCGATTTGAGTACCTTATTTCAGGGTATATCTTATGGATATTGGGGTGTTTTTAATGAAAACAAAAAGAAAAAAGGAGCCTTCAGCTAGAGTTAGATGATTTTTTTAATGGCATAAACGTTACAAATGTTAACGTTACAAAGCAAGCCTTTTCAGCCGCCAGACAAAATTATCTCCAACGGCCTTTATAAAAATGTCTGATGAAATAATTAAATGGTTTTATAAAGATACTGACTATAAGAGGTATAAAGATTATAGATTGTTAAGCATTTATGGAACAATTCTAGAAATAAATAATACTGAGAAATTAAGAGATAAATTTGGATATATTGAAAATCAAACCATTAAAGTTGCACGTGCTAAAGCCACAGGGTTATATGATGTTGAAAATGATATGATTTTAACTTCAGTAATAATGCTTAGAAGAAAAATCCAGCTTAAGGATATAACTAAATTTGAATGGATTATAGAATTAAAATATATAAAAGAGAGTGATAGGAATACTTTAGAAAAAGTAAAGGATCAAGGGCTAAAGCAACTTCAAATGTATGGAGAAAGTAAGATGGTTCAAGACGAATTGGATAAAGAGGGATTAAAGAAAGTGTTGATCATTGTTGTAGGAAAAAAAGATATTTATAGTGTAAGCTTCAAATTGCAAATTAAACTTTTATAACTGGGTATATTATTTCACATGAAAATGGTAAAATTGAATAAACAAATAGAATGAATAAAGGGGTGGCTTATATGAAGAGAATACCTTATGGCATTTCTAATTTTGAAATTTTAAGAGAAAAAAATTACCTTTATGTAGATAAAACATCGTATATAGATATACTAGACAAATATGCACCTTACCAATTTTTTATAAGGCCGAGAAGGTTTGGTAAGAGCTTATTTATATCAATGCTTGAAAATTATTATGATATAAATAAAAAAGATAAATTTGAAGAGCTATTTGGTGATTTATATATAGGCAAAAATCCCACTGAAGAGAGAAACAACTTTCTTGTCTGGAAAATCAGTTTTGCAGGAGTAGATTCAGGACATGGTGAAGAAGAGTTAAGAAAGAGCTTTAATTTTAAGGTTAGATCCTCAGCTAAAGAATTCATAATTAGATACAAAAATTTATTAGGTGAAAATAAGTTGCCTTTGGAAGAATTAAATGCAGAAATGGTAGTAGAACATATAAATATGCTTTGTAAAGTGAATAATAAACACGTATTTGCTCTCATAGATGAATATGATAATTTTGCCAATGAATTAATTACAGGAGGTAAACAAAATACTTACAAAGGTATACTTCATGGTGAGGGCTTTGTTAAGGTATTTTATAAGGCTTTAAAGGACGCAACCGCAGATAGTTTTGCAAGGATATTTATGACTGGAGTAAGCCCTATAATGCTAGATGATTTAACTAGTGGCTTTAATATAACTAGGAACTATACTTTAGATGAAAAGCTTAATTCTATGCTTGGATTCTCGCGTAATGAACTTTCTTCTATTATGGATGAAGTAGGATTTACTGATATGGAACTTAGAAAAAAGATATGTAAAGATATGACTGAGTATTACAATGGTTATAAATTTAATGTAAATAGTGAATCTGTTTTTAATCCTGATATGGCAATGTATTTTATTGATGGTTATTTAGCATATAATAGGTACCCAGAAGAAATGATAGATAATAATGTTAAAACAGACTATGGTAAAGTTAATCAATTAGCTTATAATTTTAATGATACAGAAGCATTAGATGAAATTATGTCTACTGGTGAAACATCAACAAGACTTGTAGATAGATTTAATATTCATACTATATACAGTGAAAAGGAAAATTTTAAATCACTTCTATTTTATCTTGGAATGCTTACTATAAAAGAACAGGGGCCCGGTGGCATAGTCCTTAAAATACCTAACTATGTGATAAAAACAATTTACTGGGAACAGTATTTTCAAAAGGTAAATGAAGATTACAATATACAAATTAAGGATGTTAGAGATGTAGTAACTCAAATGAGAATGCATGGTGATATTGAACCTTTAATAGAAATTGTAAAAGGTATATTAGAAGATTTATCAAATAGAGATCTTATACAAATGGACGAGAAAAATATAAAGATGATGTTTCTTACTTTGCTTGGTGTAGATAGTACTTATTTTATAAAGAGTGAAGATGAAAACAATAACGGCTATGTAGATTTGATGCTTAGAAGAAAAATTCAGCTTAAGGATATAACTAAGTTTCAATGGATCATAGAATTAAAGTATATAAAAGAAAGTGATAGGAATACTTTGGAGAAAGTAAAGAAGCAAGGACTAAAGCAGCTTGAAATGTATGGAAAAAGTAAGATGGTTCAAGAAGAACTGGGAACAGAGGGATTAAAAAAAGTATTAATTATTGTTGTAGGGAAAAAAGACATTTATACTGTTAATTTAATTTAAACAAAATGAAAATGATTTAATAGTTCAGTGAATAAAATTTTTAGATGTAAAATCAAATGCGAAATGTGAATATTATTAAATGAATGTGAAAAGGCTAGAATGCTACATGAACTATATAGGCAGAAATCAGCTTACTAGAATAAAATAGGTTGAGGGAAAAGAAATAGGAAAGGTAAAGTAGAAGCTGTGATTAATTTTCTTAAACTTGGTATAAGTGAAGAGATAGTAGCGAAAGGGACCGTATTATCGATCCAAAAGGTAATTACCTGAATACGTTGCCCCAGTTATGCAATTTGCAACAGAAACATATTTTATTGAAGAAATTGACGATGCTTTAACAAATGCTTGGATAACGGCTCAAGAACATGCAGATACGTTGGCATTAAAAGGAGAAAATGACCCACAACATTTACCACCAATTTACTTTCTATTCTGTCTACTTAGTACCGTTTAAGCTATTGTGACAAAATATATAAATACCCTAATATGTATTTTTATGTTATAATATGGCATCATTAACTTAAAAAGACAAGGGGGATTTAATAAATGATTAAGAGAGAAAAAGGAAGAAAGGTTGGTTTATCAAAGTTTATAGTAGCTACAATAATTGCATCATCGTTCAGTATGGCTGCTTTTGCAGCGAATGGCGATATCTATAAACTAAATGATTTATCACAAACGGCTTATACAAAGGCTAGTACAGCAAACTTTAAGACCCAAAGAACAATTGGGTTGCACTCAGAAGATTATGGATACGAAGTAAGTAATAAAATTTATAAGTTTGATGATCTAACTGAGGTATTTATTGCTAATAATCAGGATTTTACTAAAACATTAGTAGCATTACCAAATGTTAAGACATCTGTTGGAGATGCAATACAATCAAATATACTCATAGGAGTATTTGATCGTGATATATTTGAGAATAATTATGTTGTTGTAAATGTACCAACTGGGAAAACTGTTAAAGACGTATTGGTAAACGGAATATCAAAAGTAGAATCAACAGATTATATCGTTACAGGAACGAAATTAAGAATATTTGTTACTACTTCAAAGGATACAATTAAAATAACTACTACTGACGGAATTGTATATGTGGTAAAAGTCGATATAACAGAAAATACTGCTCCAATTATTAAATCAGTGAGTGCCATTAATGGAAAAGTAAATATTACATTTGATAGCGCTTTAACGTCGACACCTAGTATATCAGATTTTGCCGTAACACAAACAATTGGAAGCACAAATGCAACAATAATACCTATGAGAATAACAATGGACTCAACAATGAAGATGGCTACATTAACAGTACCAACTGTTGAGGCAATCTCATCAGAACAAAGTGTAGTTTACGGAATATCATATAAAAATTCCACTATAATTAATTCAACAGTATTTGCAGTAGAAAGTAAAACGGATGAAAACACAACCTTAAGTGTTAAGGATATAAATAATAAATATGGGGATTCAGTAGTTTATATTCAAGTTCAAGATATTAATCATAAAGTTATTGCTAGTGGTAGTGGATTTATAGTAAATCTCAATGGAACATTAGTAACTAATTTTCATGTAATTAAAGGTTGTGCTTATGCAAATGTAACCTTACAAAATGGAACGAAGTATGATGTGAAAAGTGTTTTAAATTATAATGAAAACCAAGATATAGCAATTTTACAATTGGAAAATGCAAGTAATTTATGTAGTGCTGTGTTAGGAGATTCCTCACTAACAGAGGTAACTGATCCTGTTGTTGCAATAGGTAGTCCACTTGGATTGCAAAATACGGTGTCAACTGGAATGGTTAGTGGACTTAATAGAACAAGTATTACAGGTAGATCAGGTAAAGATATTCAAATAGATGCTCCTATTACACATGGAAGTTCTGGGGGGGCGTTATTCAATATGATGGGACAAGTTATAGGGATAACGTATGCTGGTGAATCTACGGGTAATTATAACTTTGCTATCCCTATCAATGAAGTAAAACCTTTTTTTAATGGTGGTATTGAAAAGACACTAATTGAAGTTAACAACATTCAAATTAATACTACAAAATTTTTCCCGTTACTATCTGATGTGCCTCAACCCACAGGTATAAGTTATGATAAGGTTGTTATTTCAGGTAATGTTGTAACTTATGAATATAGTATTTTAAAATTACCTTCAACATTTGTTTCTGATTATAATAATTTATTAGAACAGAATGGATGGATATATCATAAGAGTGAAAAAATAAATAACTATACAGCAATATATTTTACAAAGGGAAACAACGTGATTTTAATAACTTTACTTTCAACGGGTTATTTTATAACAATGGGTACTATTCATTAAGTAAGAATAATGGGCATTATTATAGGAAAATAAATAAAGCATCTTTTATGAATATTGCTCAAATGCTGATGAATATCTTGAAACTGAAGAGATGATTAAATTAAATAGCCTATTCATGAAGAATTCATATCGTAAGAAAATGGGCTTATTAACATTGAATGAAATCATAATATAACCAAAAAATAAAATGGTAAATCAAATAATAAATATTATAAAGTAAGGATAGCCTAACAGATGGCAGTCCTTACTTTTTTCGTTTTAGAAATTAATGTAAGATATTCTTTTGTAGTATTGATTGGTAAAAAAAAAGTTCATATAAATTATTCACCGAGCTGTCTGCATATACGTTTTGCCTGCATCAAGGCTCTACTATACTTATTTTTATACTTCTGCCAATCATTCATTTTTGAGACGTAAAATTTTGAGCTATCGTAATTTAATAAAATTTAGGTGATTAGGCTTCAAATTGCAAATTAAACTTTTCTTACTGGGTATATTATTTCATATGAAAATGGTAAAATTGAATATATAGAATATATGTAGTCTGTGTGTAAAACGAGTAAAATCAATCAGTGTACAAGCAAGTGCACTAGATATCTTTAGAAAGTAATCTAAATTAGAAAATATAGCATTAGCTCAACATATAAATTTTATGAAGATATTTAAAGTTAAGTAGATGGAATTCTTAGATAGTAAATCAAAGAATGCATAAATAATAGTTATGCAGTGCACAGTGATTACAGTAAAAAAGGGGTGATTAGTTGTATAACTGGACTAAGGAAGAAAATGAAATAGTGGATATAATTTTCAACAGAGAGATGAATGGAGAAATATCATTTGATAAAGCAGCAGACACAGCTGAAAATTACGGAATATCAGACTGGTCTTACAAAAGTTATTCATTTGATAAAAAAGTGAGATTATATAATGAGGATTTTTATAAGTATATTGGTAAAGTTAAAAAAGAATATCTTGATGATAAGTTTGAGATTACAGAAGAAGAGAAGAAACTTTTGAGAGAAAATCCTGACAATAGTTCACTTATGAAGGCTATTTTAGATAATCTTCAGAGAAAACGTGATATCTATGAAATAAAAGAAGCAAAGTATTACTATAAAATTGCTAAAGTTATGATGAAATATGACCATGATGATGAAACTATAAAGAAAATTTTACGACTCACTGATGAAGCCATAAAAGAGATAAGAAATAGCATTTAGATGATATTTAACGGAAGATAAAAAAGGCTATTTTATCTGTAGAAAATTTTATAAGTTATTATTCAGATTTTGAAAAGGCTATAATGCTTGGAAGTAAAAGAAAACATAGATATAATGAAAGATCTACTAGGTAGAAATTAAACAGATATTGAAGTGTTAAAGTGTAGACCAGTTTAATCACATAAAATTAAGAGCAATTACAAGGCTTGTACAGGCCTTGTTTTTATTTTAGAAATTTATATTACAGAATTACAATAGTACATTTATTGTAGCAGTTCCACCTTCAATATTAAACAAACCCATAAAACTCAACGGTTTGAATAACATTTAAAAACAGTCGTAAATCCCCATATTTTCATGGTATAATGCAGATGATATATAAAAATATTACTATAATGTAACAATATATATAAATCTTTTGTATGGAGGTTAGAATATGAAATATTGTGAAAAATGCAAAAGTGTACTAAAAGAGCCATATAGGTTTTGTTCAGTTTGTGGATGCAAGCAGGATTTTAATATTAATGAAAAATTATCAAGTGGAATTAATATAAACAATAGAGTAGTTGACAATAATAGGAATATAGAACAAACAGTTATTAGAGAAGATAATATAAAATCAACTAGCACAAATAGTGATAAAGAAAGAACATTTAATGATTTTAATAAATCAGCTAATAAAGATAGGCTAATAATAGGAGAAACATGTGAAATTTTATAATATTTAATATGGGGTGTTAAGATGGATTTTTTAAAGCAATTACTATTAGCTTTGGTTAGAATATTCTCAGTTTCTATAGCGAGAACTTTAGGAAGAAAGGGAAAGGAAGCATCCGAAAGAGAAGATCAACGAAAAAGAGAGGAAACAAGAAGAATACAACAAAAGAAAACAGAGACTTTCACGACAGGAATAAGATTTGCAAGAACTAAGCAGTACAAGGAAGCATTAGAGAAATTTCAAGAAGCAATAAAGTTTGGGGCCAATAGTGATTCCTGTAAATATAATATGGGAGTTTGTTATACACATCTTGGAGAGTATGAGAATGCAATAAAACATTTGGAAAATACTTTAAGCATTAAAGGTGCAAGAGAAACACTAACAACAGCATATATTAATAGCGGTATTCATAATCAAGATAGAGAAAGATTTTTACTTAATATGAGAGATGTAAATTCTTATAATATTGGTACTAAGGAAGATATAATAAATATGATAAATGTTATTACCATAGAATTATCAAACTATTATACTATTAATTTTGATAAACTAGATGACATTAGAATTAGTGTAATAGTTGATGCATTAGACTTAGATTGTTTAAATCAAGAATATATGATTACAATATGTAAATATTATTTTCAACATAAACAATATGATGTTGCATTAGATTATTGTAAAAAAGCATATGAAGCATTTAAAAATAAAGAAATTATCGAA
Source organism: Clostridium sp. (assembly GCF_050717535.1). Lineage (GTDB taxonomy): Bacteria > Bacillota > Clostridia > Clostridiales > Clostridiaceae > Clostridium_AD. The sequence goes on along the minus strand of NZ_JBOITM010000072.1, from coordinate 88,740 downwards.
ATCTATGTAAAGATATTAAAAGAGCTAGGAAATGAGAGTAGTTTGATATTATATGAAGAATATATACAAGCTTTCCCTGAGGATGCAGAGATGCGATTATATATAATCAAATTATTAATGAAACATAGAAATTTTGAGCAAGTAGTTAATGTGTGCAAGTTAGGAATTGATATAGATAAAAATAATAGTTACCTAAGAATATATTTAATTAATGCATATATGTATACGGATAATATAGATAATGCAATACTCGAAATCCAAGCATTAATAAATGAACAAAGATTTGATAGTAACATCACGGAATCACATGTACGTGGACTATTAGGTGCATGTTTTATGAAGAAGAAAATGTATAGAATAGCTTTAAAACAGTTTATAGCATGTAGTGAAAAGATAAAAGTAATAGAAAAGTTATATAACCTAGGAGAAATATTTCAAAATCAGAGTGATTTAGAAAGTGCTAATATTTGCTGGGAAGAAATATATTCAGTCGATGCTACATATAAAGATGTAATATCAAAATTAGCATAGGTGGATAATAAATAGGGGGGATTAATTATATATGTACCGTTGCAGTAAATGTGAACATAGAATGGATGATGGTGATATATTCTGCCCAGAATGTGGGTATAGGCATAAAGAAAAAACTCCAAAAATATTAAATAAAGTAAATAGTTTCAAATCTCCAGAAAAAATAAAAAAAAGAAGTAATAAGTTATTAAAAGTAACTATTATATTAGTGTTGCTTTTCTTTGGAGTATTTATGATCTGGAACACTGTTATTTCAGATGATTTTAAAAATTTTATATCAGAGGCATTGCCTATGGAGATGGCGGCCGAATCAGCAGAAAATAGTATAGTAGGTAGTTGGGTTGGTACAGCGGAAGATGGGTCTATTGCATATATTGATTTTGAAAAAGAAAAGTTTAAAATGGTTTATCCAGATTCACAAAGAAGCATGAGTGGAATATATATAATAGTTGATTCTGATACATTAAGCATTTACCCTTTAGTTGTAGATGGTGAAAAGACAGAAGGTAGAACAGAACTGAGACATAAGTTTCATTTTCAAGATGATAATACGTTAGTACTAAATCTTGATGGTAATAAATTGATACTTACAAAAGGGAATTATAATATTAATAATTCAAAAAAAGAACTTGAGAAACAGCAAACAACAACTGAAAATGTGGAACAAATTTATCCAGTAGAAGAATCTGTATGGACTCCATCAGCTAATGTTAATCCGGATGCAGAGTCTACTGGAAGTGAAAGTAATTCAAGTCAGAAAACTATGAATTATACACCTATAAGTAATGAAGATATATTAATTTTAATAGCAAATGCATATAAGGCAGATAGCGATATTTTGCATTGTAAACAAGAAGGACGGCAATTTGGAACAACTAACGGCAGGGGATATACTGAGTTAAAACAAGAATTTAACAGTTATGAAAAAATCAACGATTATTTAGAGAAGTTTTGGGAAGAATCTCATACGGATTTATTTATAAATACATATAATATTAAATCTATTGAGGGTGTCTATTGTGCTCCTATAGGAGATGGGTCAAATCCAGATTATTCACATGGAAATGTAATTAATGTTGTTGATAACGGAAACAAGAAAAATTTAATTATTGAAGCAAATGAAGATGGCAATATATACAAATTCAATCATACAATTATATTTGAAAATGGTAAGTGGGTATTAATGCATAATGAAGAAGGGGGACTTTAAGATTAGTGGTTAAGGTATCATAAGCTAAATATAAAATGGCCATAAAATACTTCTATACATTAGATGAACATATGAAGGAAGTTTATAGAACATAAAATAATATATTAAGGAGTTAGAACTAATGAAAAAAGTGATAAAAAAAGCAATAATTATACTTATATTCTTATTATGTTTAAATGCTTTGAATTCATATGAAAATAGAATAAATGCAACTAAAAGAAAAGAAATTTTGTCAACCAATCAAGTTGTATTGGCAGGGGTACAGGATTTATATCCCCTTAAATCTGGAGAAGTTTTATTAGATAAAAGGGTTTTATCTGCAGATAAAGTGGAACTGTTTACTAAAAATGAAGGAATATACTACAGAAAAGTATTGCAAAACATAGATGGTAGCTGGGTAGAATTAGAAAGTAAAGTCGCGCAGGTTAAATATACTGGGTTAAAAGGAGATGAGAACCTAAGTGCAAAGCATCTTGGGGAAAAAGTATTAGAGAATAAATTACAAGCAAATGGTCTTAATTTAAATCAGCTTCCTTCAAGATTAGACTATTCTAATTCAGGATATTTTCCACCTATAGGAAATCAACAGGAAAACAGTTGCGTTGCGTGGGCAACAGGATATTATCTAAGAACGTTTCAGCAGGCAAGGGATATTGGCTGGGTTGTAGGAAGTAATTTAAAACATATTTTTAGTCCTAGCTTTATATATAATCAAATTAATGACGGCGTTGATGAAGGGGCATCTCTGAATGAGGCAGGAGATTTATTAAAAAGTGAAGGAGCTGCTACACTATATGATTTTCCATACATGGCAAAAGATTACTTGACGCGACCAAGTAGTGAAATAATTCAAAAATCCGGACCAAATAAGATAAGGGATTGGTATGTGCTATATACCAATAATAATTCTTCCGCTTATATAATACAAAAGACAAAAGAATATTTGAATACAGGAGATTTACCAATAGTAGGTATAAATGTGGGATTTAAGTGGATGTACCCTCTTATTAATGCAGATGGGACGAGTATAGTAACCACTGAAAACTATATATTAGGTGGACATGCAGTTGTAGTAGTAGGTTATGATGATGAATTAGCGACTCCGGAAGGTTATGGTGCTTTTAAAATCATTAATTCATATGGAACGAATTGGGGACAAGCAGGATATACATACATGACATATGCAGCTTTTGCAAAAGCAACACTCCAAGGATTTGTCTTTACGGATCTTGTAAATGGTAAGGTTGTAGATGAAATTGGGACGGTAACTCCAAATTTACTATCACAAGATACGTTAAAGTTTACTTGGAGCAACGTAACCAATGCTAGCGGATATAAGGTTCTAGATGAGAACTTTAATGTTATTTCCAATGTGTACAGTGGAGAATACACAGAAAAGTTACAAACACAAACGTATGTAAAGAGATATTTTCAAGCATTTAATGATATATCTGTTTCTAATATTGTATCAGCAGAAATTGATTTAAGTAAAGTAGTGAAAGAAAATTTAGAGGTAGATGTACAAGATACAGTAGACTTTCAAATGAACTTTACTGGCAGTGGAAGATATGATTTAAAAATAAAAGACAAAAATAATACAATTATAAATGAAATAGCAAACAATCAAGGTTCACAAGGACTCAATATATACACATGGAATGGCGAAGATGTATCAGGAAATATAGCGCCAGAGGGTAATTATAACCTAGAAGTTATTCCATATAAGGGACAACAACCTAATGATTCTACAATTATAGACTTTGTAAAGAAATCAAAGCTTGTAACTGCAGATGCAGAAAAATATGAATTTAATGGCAATGTATATAAAGTAGATATCAATGTAAAAGCAGAAGAAATAGGTAAAGTAACTATATATTTTGTAAAAGGAAATACGGAAGAAGTTCTAATAAAAGACAGTGAGATAAATCAAGGAGAGGCAAAAACCTTTAGTGTAAGTAATACTAGTACTATTAATTTAAATGACGAAGATATAAGTATAAAATTGGTTATAAATTAGTATTTGTTATTACTACAGGATAACGGGAGCACATTTTGAGTAGCACTACACCTTGCTAAGATAATTGTTATTCATGAAGCTTGTTTTTATTTTTAATAGATAAGTAATAGTTAGAAACATAACAATGTGATATAATTAATGAACAATGAAGGGACGTGATAAGTATGAAGGCGAAAGGAACAGTAGCAAAACTAGGAGCATTATTACTAATTCTAATATTAATAGTAATTGTATCATTAGGAATTTTTGGTAAAAAGTATAAAGCAGTTAAACCAGATAAAGATCCTACAAAAATAGTTGTAGATGAAAACTATACAAAGGATGTAAAAAAAGAGAAGGAAGTTCAATCAGGACAGGTATATCTTCAAAATGGAATGATAATAGGAACAATGATAGTAAAAGAGGACGTAAGTGACAAAGATGCGAAGAGCTTAGTAGCAAAATATACAACTAAACTTAATAAACCCTATAACGGTGGGAAGATAATTGTGAAAGCAGTTAAGAAGAAAGATGTAACAGCAGCAGTAGTAACTGCTGAAAAAGAATTAACTGTAGTTAGCTATAATTCAGCAAGCATATTAGTAAATGCATTAGATGCTGGAGATACAGTAAAAGTTGGTTTGGTAGCAAGATTAGCAGCCGTAAACGCAAAAATAATAGCTATTAGTAAGGGTATTAAAGGCACAATGACTATAGACATCTTTAATAACAAAGTTGTTAAGATAACTGTTACTGATGGGAAAAAAGTAACGAAGGTCACTGCTAATGGAAAAGCACTTGTAAAAGGAGATCGTTATGCAGTTTCAGAAAATAATGTAACAATAATAGTTGCAGCAGAAACAGATGTAGTAACTATTACAGTTGGTGGAGTAGTTAAGAAAGTAATTTATAATTGATAATCTTAGAGCATAGAAATATGCTCTTTTTATATGCCCAAAATTATGAATTATTGAACGTATTGAAATAAATAACGAACTAGCTAATACACTCGAGAGGGCGTGTTTTAAATAATATTTATTATAAATGGTTCCTAGTTACTTAAATAATAACAGTTTTTAATTCATAGGTATAAAGAAATATCATATATTAACGATAATATTAACATATGAGGGTAATCTTGTATCAAGAAAGATAAAGGCTTCATTCATAGACACTTAACAACATATATTCGGGGGGGTAAACTAAGATGAAAAAGGCTAACAAAATTTTATCACTGATTTCTATAACTGCAATGTCAGTTGTTATATTTACATCATTATGTATTCCGGTTAAAGCTGCTGATGCAGATATATATTTATTGAATGACTTATCAAAACCAGCATATACAAGGAGTGAAACAGCAAACTTTGCTCATCAAAAAAAAATTGGGTTACATTCAGAGAATTACGGATATGAATTAACTGGGAAAATATATAAATTTGATGATTTAACTTCAGTATTCATGAGTCATAATAATGATATTGCTCTAGCAAGAGCTGCACTTGTAATTGAAAAGACAGCATTTGCTGTAATTCCAGGACAAACAACCGACTTAAAGATTGAATCTATAGCTGCTATTAATGCTACAACTGTTAAAGTTAAATTCAACAAGCTAATGGACGATTATTACAAAAAAGGATTAAATTATACGTTTGGCGGAGTAGCAGTACCGGCAAGCAAGGTAGTATATTCAGGCATTACAGCAACATTAAATGGATTAACTTTAGTGAGCACAGTTGATGGGAAAACCCCTTCTTATGAAGTATTAGTTAAGGTAGGTACTACTCAACTGTCTAAACAAAGCATTGTATGGGATAAAATTGCAACGCAAAATTTACTTATTAATAAGGTGGTAGCCATTCCTGATATATTTGTAGTTCAAAATGCTCTACCTGTGCTTCCAAACATTATTGATGTTTTATATAAGAATGGTTCTACAGGGAAAGAATATGTCACTTGGGGTTCTTGTAGTACAAGTACTGTTGGATTGAAAAAAGCTACAGGCACAATAGATGGGTCAACTGTAAAAGCATCAATAAATGTTAATGTAACAGCTATAGAATATGTTAATATTATTTCCATGGACTATTATTCATATATAGGTGCATATTCCGCGAATATTCGGACAGATAGTATTGTAGCTAAAGTGTCTCTTAATGGTGTATACATGTATTATATAGGTAATAATAATTTTCAATTATATACAGTATTAACAAAAGGTTCAACTGCAACCTTTAATGTATACGATGTAGCAGGAAAGCTACTTGGAACAAAAAAATATTTAGTTCAGCAATAATATATTAGCTAATGAGGGGGAATTATTAAAATGCATTTTAATATTTTAAAAAAAGGAATGAAAAGTTTAACACTATTTGGTATGTTTTTATTGCTTAGTATGATATTCTTAAAGACTTCAGTATATGCTGCAGTGCCTTATACCTACACAGCAATCACGGGAAATACAATAGAAGTAACATTTGATTATGCTATATCAGGTAACAATAGCAGTATACCTGTAGACAAAATTGCAGTGTATCAAACTAGTGGAAGTACGGCTATGAGACCTCTTAAAATAAGTTCATCTATAGATGATGGAGACCGTAAAATTTTAGATATAACAATTGGAGAATTAGACTCTGATGTTCTAAATTATGCTGTAAAAATTGATAAGGATGCCTTAACCTTTGATGGTTATATACCTTTAACGAATTTTACTTTACCTTTTTCTACAACAGATTTTGCAATGGGATTTAAAACAATATTTATGAATCAACCAACTCAAACAACAACAGATATCATAAACAAAATCCTTACCTATAATACTACGAGAGACATAAGTATTTATGTACCTAAACAATATATAACGTCAATTGAGACCATACATAAAAAGCAAGGATTGACTGCAACTACTACAACCACGACACCTACGACACCGGCAACCACAACAACTACCACTACGACTACAGCTACAGCAACTGGAACTACTACTATAACTATTACACCTACAACAACAACAACAACTTTTACTCCAAACTATACCAAATTAACAAATATTGATGTTAAGACTGACTCTGCAGTAAAAAGATTGAAGGTTTCAATAGGTACATTGAGTGGAAGGGACCTTTTTCTTAATTCGAATTTTACTGGATTTACAACTGGACAAGCGGGCCTTGATATTGATACAACAGGTACAGATTATACAATTACTATAATGGCTTTTGACATTAATGGAAAACTTTTAGAGAATTCTAGTTATTTTAAAAAAGTAGCAGATGTAAAGACTGAACTTGTTTCTGACTACGTAACAAAAGCAAGCACAAGTGCAGGTAAAACAATTACTCTATATGATTTAATGAAAACCCCAGCTACACTTACATCAATGATACAATCAGTTAAAGACGATACATTAGATTTAATTAAAGTGGTGTATCCTAATACCTCTGACACAAGAGTTATATCGAATATTCAGGGTGAAAGTAATGATGCAGCTAACATGCTTGCTGAGGCACTGAGTGATAATAGTGTTCAATATATCAAATTCGTCTCTGCATTACCTATAACTTTGAGTCAGGCTATGACATTGGCAAGAACAGGAAATGAAAGAAATATTGTTTTAGATGGGAATGGGTCAACAATTACTGGTAATGTTACAATTGGAAGTGGAAGTAGCGATACTAACAAATATGAATTAAGGAATGTAACTATTAATGGAGATCTTTCAGAAACTGGAGAAAATTGTATATTAACTAATGTAATTGTTAAAGGAAGCACCATAGTTTCAAATAAAAATAGTGCTACAGTTACAGATGTTGCAATAATAGATGAAGCTTTAAAGGCTGACAAGTCTTTGTTTGGAATAGCTGATGTGATAAAAATAGGAGTTAAATTTAGCGAACCTGTTTTTGTGGTTGGTAACCCTAAGCTAAATTTAGGTGGCGTTAATGCTATTTATGATGAAGTCAGTACACAGGATGCAACAATAAATCCTAAACATGATATAGTTGTGTTTAAGTATATAGTGCAAGAATCAGACAATATTGTAAGTATAGCTACAGGAAGCACTGCCATAGATCTTACGACTGGAGATATACAAGCTAGAGTAGGAGCATCTGCTACTAGTGTAGATGGTACAAAAGCAAATTCAAAAACAATATATTCATCAATTTCAAAGAATAAAATAGTAGCAGACGGTGTAAGACCAAGTCTATCTACTACTAATCCTATTAGTGCAACTACCTCAGCGATAGTATATGTAGCAAGTAAACAATTAGACAAAGCTTCTGCTGAAGTAGCAGGAAATTGGATAATAAGAATTGTAGATGCTAGTACTCCTAACGGATTTACAGATGTGGTACCTTTAAGAGCTTTTTTACAGGGAGATAATAAAACGGTTATAATTGATATGCCTATTAGCTTGACTGCTGCTAATATCGTGGCAATTAATACAACTCATAACGTGGCAAGTGTCTTTATGACCAATGCTGTGAAAGATAAGGCAGGAAATGGTGCAAGTGATATGGTTGTTCAAGCTGCAGGTTCACTTGGAACAGCATGGCACAATAGCATTGTTGGATTAGATAGTACTAAAGGCTATATAGTAATTGCTGGAACTGGAGATAGCGCTCAATCTAATGTAAAAATGGTAAGCGGATTAAAAAATGGAGAAACATATAAAGTTGTGGACGTAACTGCAGCAAACAACACTGTTGCAACATATGAAGCTCTACCATTAACTACAGTTGGAGAAGTTCAAATTGCAGTAGCTTATGATTTAACAGCAACTAACGCTACTATAGCTAATGCAACAGCGGCTGGAGTAACTGATACTTATACAGGAAGACTTACTACTAAAACAACTGCAATAGGTACAGAAAATGAAAAAATAACTGCATTGACTACAGAAATCGTTACAGCTAAAGCAGCTTTAACTGCTTTAACTGTTGATAACACTGAAACTCCAACAGCTGGTACAATTACAACAGCAAATAAAGCTGCATTCCAAACAGTTATTGATAATGCTACTATAGCATCTGTAACAGATGCGACAACAATAGCTATTGTTGTTTCGACAACAACGACTTTAACTGCAGGACCTACAAAAAACTAGTAATAAGCTTACTTCGTCTTGCAAAGAAACTTAAGGAGTGTAAACCAATTGTGAATGGACAATTAAATAATAATGGGAGAAGGGCGGTTAAAAGCTGTCCTTCTCTATATCAATTAAGTATTAGTTAGTCCGTATTATTTTGAATTATTTGGTTACAAGGTAATAGGAAGAGCAGGAAGCTAAATCAGGAAATAAACCTTTTATTAGAACACAATTAGTAATATAATACTAAGTGTGATAAATTCTAAATTTTATTTTATTCATTAATAATAGTGATATAAATAGACAGTTTTCATCAAATTTGAAAAAAAAACCAGTTTTTTATTACAGGAGGACAATTATGAAGAATGATGTAACCAAAGCTAAATTACAACTATATTTAAATGACGAGCATGAAGCTGCACATGCAGACGCTAAAAAGGAGTTTTATAGAGACGAACTAGAAAGTTTACCAGACATGAATGAAGGTGATATAAACATAAATACAACTTATGTATTTGATTTAGGTGACAAAGTTGAAGTAGGTGTTTATTTTAGAAATGGCCTTTCCAAAGAAATTAATTTTGACAAGCTTCCTCTTATGATACTAAATTCAAAAGACGAAGTTGTGGCAAATCAAATTTTTGAACTTAGAGAAGTAGGAAATATACCAGCATACTCTGCAGTACCTTGGAAACTATATTTTGACAAAAAAAATATTGTTGTTGATATAGTAGCTTTAAAGGATGAACTACGAATAGTTTTTAATTCAAATATAAAAGCATACAATAGTGCTAACATAGAATTTGAAGATGTACCTAATGATTCACAATTTAAAAAATTACATAAATATCTAAATAAAATGCCGCCAATTACATCAGGGGATGTTAGCATATCGTTGTATAAAATTCTAAAGGGCGATAATGGTGAATTAAAAATATCGATAATAGTGAGAAATGCATCAACTAAAAAAATCAAAATAGAAAAGATACCTGTTACTATTAAGAATATGGATAATGATAAAATAGTAGCCATAGGTACATGTAACACTAGTGATTTGGAAGTTAATTCACTAAAAGCGAAGTTTATAAATTTAGAATTTAGTGCTAAGCAGATTTTAGAGACGGATTTTAATGTGGATAACTTATCTGTACATTTTAATGAATAGTTCATTAAAGACTTCAGAAGCAGTTGTGAATATAATCCTCTAGTATCATTGCCAAGGACAATATAAAAAAGAGCGTTAAAAAGCTAAAAGATGATTCCCGCATTGTAAGGGAATCATCTTTTTTATGTCCCAAAAATCATTATTAAAGAGTATTCTAAATAATTAGTATAGAATAAATTCTATTTTTCTGATAAAATAAAGATAGTGAAAAATGAACATAATTATCAATAATAGTATTATATATCCATGAAAATCATATTGAAGGATTTTTAATTGAATAGTTTTGTAGAAAAATTTAATTTCTAAAAGGGGGATGGGTCAAATGTTAAAAACTAAAAATAGGGTTTTCTCTATCTTATTAATGTTTACTTTATTATTTATTATATCTGTAAAGGTTGAGGCTGCAACTAAACTTACCAGATTATCTGGATTAAATAGGTATGCAACCTCAGCGGCGGTTGCAACGGATGGTTGGCAACAATCGGATTATGTAATACTTACTAGCGGTGCAAATTTTCCTGATGCGTTAAGTGCAGCTCCACTAGCTAAAAAGTATAATGCGCCCATTATGTTAACTCAAAAGGATGTGATTCCTACAGAAACAATTAATGCCCTGCAGGTATTAAAAGTAAAAAACATTTTAATAGTTGGGGGCACTGGTGTTATTTCTACCACAGTTGAAGATAAAATAAAATCAATGGGGATAAAGACTACAAGATTCTCTGGTGCAGATAGATATGGGACCGCTATTAAGGTAGCGGAGCAACTGGATAATGTTAGCGAAATTTTTATTGTGACTGGAGAGGATTTCCCTGATGCACTATCTGTTTCACCAATAGCTGTAAAAAGAAACATGCCCATAATTTTAATTGGACATAATACAATTCCTGAAGTGGTTAAGTCTTATATAAGCAGTCATAATATAGCTAAAACTTATGTGATTGGTGCAGGTTCTTCATTAGACCAGGGCACATTATCTACACTATCTAATGTTGAAAAAATAAGTGGAGTGGACAAGTATGAAAAGAATTTAGCTATTATTGATAGATTTAAGAGTGATTTAGATTTTAATACAATATACATGACCTCAGGTGAGAATTTTCCAGATGGCTTGACCGGTTCTATTTTGGCAGGTAAAAACTCTAATGCAATGTTTTTAGTGGGTAATGATTCTAGCTCCGAAAAAAACTATTTTAGTAAAAATTCTATTGAGTTGAATAATATTAAAGTATTAGGTGGTACAGGAGTTGTAACTGAAGCAACTATTAATAATTTGATAGATTCAACTACAAATACTAACCCTGACTTAAGTGTAACTGATATTGCTAAAAATGTTAATGGTATTGTTAAGTTAGAAGCAAGAGACAAGAATAATAATATTTTTGCCACTGGAAGTGGGTGTATAATATCTTCAGAGGGAAAACTTATAACTAATTATCATGTTATAAATGGGGCTTATTCTGCTGACGTTGTGCTTGAAGATGAAGCAAAGTATGAAGTTGGTGAAATTTTAGGTTATAGCAAAGAAAAAGACCTAGCAATCTTAACATTAAAAAATGCGAGTAATCTGCCTAAAGTTGGATTAGGAGATTCAGAAACCCTTAAGTTAGGAGATCAAATAGTTACTATAGGAAGTCCTGCGGGAATACAAAACACCATTTCTACTGGAATTGTTAGTGGTTTAAATAGAACAAATAGTAGGGAAGGCAAAGATATTCAAATAAGTGCCGCTATAGATAAAGGCAGTGCTGGTGGTGGTTTGTTTAATATGAGTGGACAAGTAATTGGAATAACCTACTTGGCAGCAGACGCGTCAAGTGAGTACAACTATGCTATACCTATAAATGAAGTTAAACCATTAATTAATATAACAACGACGACTACCTTATCGCAATTAGCAGCATCAACCACACCGGTTACAGCAGGTTATTTTCCTTTTCTGACGGACGTGCCTGTACCTGCAAATGCAAATTATTACAAAGCTTTAGTATCAGATGATGCTAAGGATATAACTTATTACTTTTCAAAATCATCTATACTAAATAATTTTTTTGTATCTTATTCTAAATTGTTAGTAGATAGTGGCTTTAAACTTTCTGAAACAAGTATAGTTAATGAAAATCAAGTGACAAAATACACTAAAGGAGACAATTCAATTTCAATTGGATTTGTCGGATATGATATTTATGTAACTGGAAAAATTCATTAGGGTAAAGGGGCTTTAATACAATATAAAAAAATGTAAAACAAATAAGTGACAAGTCATCATGCGAAATGTGTGGTGGCTTATTTTTATAAAAAAATAGTGTCTGTTATTTAATTTTGGTAGCTTTGGTAAAAATTACAAATACTATTACAAAACCTGCAGAGAACACATTGCTTTGGGTGTGGATTAATAGCATTAAAGTACCATGTAAAGATTACATTTCTAATATTGACAACATTTTACTCATATGATAATATATTATTAGTATATATATAGTATATATGTGTATTAAATAATTCAAAGGGGTGAAAGTGTACTGTGAAAAAGAAAAATATGATTAAAAATATAAGTCGTGCATTAGTTTTGCTATGTATTTTTGCTATAGGTACCTCTGCTAAAGTTAAAGCAGATAATGTAAGTGTAACTCAGGATATGGGTAAACAGCAGGCTGTTGACACAGCACTTAAAAATAGCACTAAGATGTTAAAAGTAGACAGAGGGCTCATAACAATAAAGAGAAATTACGATAAGTATAAAGAAATTAGTACTGATGTAGTGAGCTTGAAAAAGAGTCTTGAACAGTATAAATCTGCTTATAGTATGGCATATAGTGCAGAAAGCATGGCTAAGTATAAAGGTCTAGGTAGCCTTATAGCATTATTTACCCAAGCTGAACAAATACCTGATGAGATAACTCGTAATGCTACCATAGCAGCAATAGTAAATAGTCCTACAAATACTAATCATTTAACTAAAGTTCAAGCACAAGGACTGTTAGCAAAAGCAGATGCACAGATAGCTGAGTTAAAGGAGGCCGGGAATAAACTTGCGAAGGTAGGACTTACAGAGCTTGATCCTACTACTGGCGGTGACAAACCTAAAATTTTATCTCCTGCAAAGACGTATGCTACATTTGTATATTTAAGAAATATACCCTGGTATATTGCTCAAGATATGATGGATAAAACAAAGCTGCAACGTGAAGTAATACAAAGTGCTACGGATGTATTGGTTAAGCAGGGTTATGATACTATACTATATGCAGAAGATGGTTATAATCTTACAAAGCAGCTTTATGATAAGCAAGTCAAGGATTATGGACAGTTAGTTAAAAAATATGAGGTGGGATCTGCTTCTGAACTGGAGAAGAATTTAGCCCAAATAGAACTTCAAAAGTCTAAACTGAATTTAGACAATCTACAAAGACAGGTTGAAAATGGTAAAACCAAGCTAAATCAATCTTTAGCTGTGAATTTAAAAGATAATTATAATTTTAAAGATAAAAAAATAGAAACAAAGGATCCACTTACTTACGATGAATATTTAACTAATGCCATGAAAAATAGGGCGGAAATTTTGGATGCTGATATAACCATAGCTGAAAAACAAAAAATATTTGATGATTTACAAGGATATTTTAATAAGGTAGATGTGGAATATTTACAGGCAGAGCAGGAAATAGAACAGGCTAAATTAAAGAAAGACCAAACAAGTAAACAAATAGAAACAGAGATGCAAAGTGATTATTTGGATGTAAAACAAAAACAATCAGCTTTGAAATTAAGTTCTCAAAAGGTGGAACAAGCTAATAATCAATATAATGTAGTTAATATTAGTTATAAAACAGGAATGCAGCCACTGTCAATGCTTTGGCTAGTAGAACTTGGAGTAAATAAAGCACAAATGGATAATAACAAAGCATTAAGAGATTATAATAATGCACTGTATGCTCTTGATGCAAACTGTAAAATAGGGACTAAATATGTAATGGAAAGGATAGGTGAATAGTATGAATAAGAAGGCTAAATTAGTAGTTTCATCTTTAGCAATATTAGGGGTGCTTAGCACAATTGGTATGCCTGTATTCGGAGCTAACAAAAATAGTACAGAAGTTATGGATATGGAGAGTGTTATTGCGGCTGTTGCTAGTGGTAATTCCTCTTTGAGTCTATATGATAAAAAAATCAAAATACTCACTGAAAAGATCAATGCTGTTGTCCCATATGACGAGGAAACAAATTATGACAGAGGGACTAGAGCAGACGAAACAGATTATCAAAGAGAGATGAGGTTAAATGTTAATCCACCTAGAAGAGAGTTAGAATTACATAATCTTCTGTGGGATAAACAGCAAGATCAGGATGAGATAGTTATCTCCTCTAAGCAATACTATTATCAATATGTGTTGCAAGATCAAATAATTGAACTTCAGAAGAGTAAAATTGAAAGATTAAAAAAAGTTTTAGAAAATAAAAAAGCGGGTATAGATATAGGGACAGAAGCAGGGTACACTTTAATCGACGATCAGGTTAATGTAAATGATGCAGAGACTGCACTTTTGCAGTTAATTAATGAAAAAGAGAATATAAGAATGAAGTTAAATATTAACATGGGTAAAAATGTAGATGCACCTTTAATGGTAAAGACTAAGGATATTCCTTATGAAGAGTATAAAGCAGATAAATTAGATGACGTAGTAGCAAAAACATCAAAAGGCTATCATACAATAACGGCTATGAGTGAAGAAATAAGATTGGATACAAAAGAAAAAGGCATTGCAGATGAATATGATACAGATCCAAATCAACTTGTAAGGGCGGCATCCCCTAATACGGACTATAAATCTTGGTCTGAAACTTTAGGAGATACAATTGTAAACTTAGGATATGATTTAACGGATGAAAGCATAGATGTAGAATCCAAAATAAGAACTGACTACAATAATGTATTGAATCTTAATAATACCGTTTTAGTTAAAAAACTAGATTGTGATAAAGCGGAAACACTTCTTAATACAGAGAAGGCGAGACTAACTGCTGGGCAAAGTGTACAACTTAGTGTGGACACAGCACAAGAGATGTTAAATGCAGCTACTGTTGAACTTAGTAAGGCAAAAATAGATTACTTTGAAGATGCACAGCAATTTAAAAACTATATAAAGTGAGAGTGATTACTATTGAATAAAATGGATGATTTAGAAAATGCCTATGATTGGATTGATGATGTATCCACAAAAATACTAGGTAATTTTATTAAGACTACTTTTTTGATCGATAATGTATTTGAAATATACTATAAGAAAATAGGTTTATCTAAAACACAGTTCTATTCTCTATATGTGGTATATTTGGCTGGGGAGGAAGGACTAACATTATCTGATCTTGGAAATAAAATGAGAGTGACAAAAGCTAATATAACATCTTTAGTGGATAGAATGGAGAGTTATGGTTATTTTATTAGAATTAACAATCCTACTGACAGAAGAAGTATAAAAACTATAATAACAAAGGAAGGCAGGCGAGTACTTGCAGAAGTATTGCCAGAATATAAAAAGTTTTCTTCTGAAATTATGACTTTTTTATCTAGTGAGGAGAAAAGTGTTGCTAATTTACTTTTAGAAAAAATTCAAAAATATTTGCTTCAAATATATTTTTCCTAAAAGTAGTTTGTTTTAATTATTATGTTATATTAGGGGGTAATTTAAAAATGAATAAAGAGGATAATAAGGATAATAAGGATATGCAGGATATGCAGGATAAGCAGGATAAGCAGGATAAGCAGGATTATCAAGATGAAAAAGTAAAAAAAGTAAAAAAGGTAGAAAAGGTAGAAAAGGTAGAAAAGGTAGAAATGAATAAAAAGAGTAAAACGAAAAAAATAATAGTTTCTATATTTGTTATTGCATTAGTTATAGGGGGTACAGCACTTATTCGCTACGGTGTTAAAGCTATATCAGTTTCTGACTTAAGCTTAGCAGCAGAAAAATTAATTAAAGAGAAAGAACAGAATTTTATAGTTCAAGGCGCCATAGAGTCTGATGAAACTAATATTAATACAAAAGTACCAGGAAATATAACAAAGATAAAAGTAGCTGAAGGGGATAGAGTTAAAAAAGGTGATGTGCTAATGACAATAGCTAGTGACAGTTTAATGGCTAAAAAAGCTCAAGCAGAGGGTGCAATTGCAGCTGCTACAGGACAAATGAAAGCAGCAGAAGCTGCAAAAGCCGCAGCTTCTGCTCAATCATTAAAGGCAAAAAATGGTGCTCAGCCAGAAGATATAGCAAAAGCAAAAGCCGCTTATGAATTTGCAAAGGGGCAAGATAAAGTAGCAAAGGATTCTTATGACAGGGTACATTCTTTATTTTTACAAGGAATTGTTTCAAAACAGACCGATGATGAAACTTCTGTAAAGATGCAAGGTGCAGATACCCAAATGGAAGTAGCAAAGCAAACTTATGATCAAGCAATGGCTGGGGCAAGAGCCGAAGATAAGGTAGCAGCAAATGCCTTAGTTAGTCAAGCAGATGCTATGGTTCAAGCTGCACAAGGGTTAATATCTCAAGCGCAAGGAGCGGCGCAAGAGGCGCAATCTTATATTAAGGACACTACAATTATAGCACCAACAGATGGAGTTATAGTTACTATTAATCCACAGATTGGGGAGCTGGTTTCTACAGGAATGCCATTGATTGTAATTTCAAATATAGACAAACCTTGGATAGAAGTAAAAGTTGAGGAGAAAGCTCTCGCTAGTGTTGTCCTTGGGCAAAAGGTTAATGTTAAATTAATAGCCTATGGAAGTGAAAACTTCCAGGGAAAGATTGTTAGAATAAATCAAAAACCAGATTTTGCAACAAAGAGAGCAACCAACGATAATGGGCAGTATGATATTTTATCCTACGGTGTTAAGGTAGAGTTTACTAAAATGGATAAAGAATTACACCCAGGAATGACAGCTTTAGTGGACTTTGGTAAGAAAAAAGATGCCACTAAAGCTGCGAAATAATTATGAAGAATATACATTTTTGGAGAGGTGCAATGCATTGGGTTGTGCTCTTTAAAAAGAGATTAATGCTTTTTATAATGCTATTTGGTATTCCAATTTCTTTAAGCTTTTTATTTGGTTATAGTATGCAAGCCAAACAAATTAGCCATATACCAACAATTATTGTAGATAGAGATAATTCAGCTCTTAGCCGAACAATTATTCAAGAAATAAAAGATAATGAAATTTTTGATATTGGTATTTATTCGCAAAAAGATAGTGATGTAGAGAAGTATATAGAAGAAGGGAAAGCCATGGTGGGAGTTATAATACCTGCCTCCTTCTCACAAAATTTATTAGAAGGAAAAGGACAAAACGTTCTTGTGTTTTATGATGGTTCGCAAATGTCTGGCATAAGTGCAGCTAAGGCTAGAATGACAGAAATATTGTTGACTATTAAAACTGGATATTTGAAACAGGTCATGGAGGGGAAACTAAATATACTTCCAGGTCAATCTATGAAAACAGTTCAACCTATGTTTTTTACCTATAGAATATTAAATAATCCAACTAGAAATTATGTGAATTTCTATATATCAGGAATGCTTATATCGGTTATTCAAGTAGGATTGGTTATGATAGGTGCAGATCGTGTTCGTGATGATGAAAAATTTTTTATTTTTCATATTATTAAAGCATTGATTTGGGGAGCTCTGGGAACTATTTCAATTATTATTACTTTATGGATACAAGTCCATTATTTTGGGGTGCCTTTTCTAGGGACATTGAAAGGGGCATTAGTATTAACATTGCTGTATTCCACGGCTATGATTAGTGCGGGAATGATTTCGAGTTTAATTATTCCGAGTAAGATTTTAGCTACTCAGGTAGCAGCAATACTAGTGTTACCTACTAGTATACTCGGAGGGTTTACATTTCCTTTAATGGCTGTACCAACGTTCTTTCAGAAGTTAGGTTCAATGATACCCTATGTCCATTATGCAGAACCAATGAGAGATTTAAATATGAAAGCTATTGGTGTAAGCTATATTGCAAATGATATTATTTGGCTGGGCAAATTTATTATATACATCTGGGTAGCTTCTGCGGTAGTATTTTTTGCTAAGAAGGGTGTAAAATTCTTATGGAATAGGAGAAAACAAAAGAAGCTAACAATAGGTAATCATAGTACAGAGGTGGGGATATAGACATGACTAAAAAGGAAAAAGTCACATTAGTTTTAAATTGGACAAAA
Source organism: Clostridium sp. (assembly GCF_050717535.1). Classification (GTDB taxonomy): domain Bacteria; phylum Bacillota; class Clostridia; order Clostridiales; family Clostridiaceae; genus Clostridium_AD. Next base: position 70,521 of record NZ_JBOITM010000072.1, on the reverse strand, counting down.
AATATTCTTATACAAATTCCCTTGATTGTATTTTTTACATTTGCTTTTGGAACTGTATATAGTAATACCTTCGTGGATAAGATACCTATGGTCATTGTAGATTATGATAATTCAAGTACATCTAGGACAATTATAAAACAGTTTGATGAAAGCCAAGGATTTAAAATTACTGAGTATGCAAATTCAGATAGTGAGATGCGGGAATTGATTCTTAGAAAAAAAGTTAGTGCTGGACTTGTAATACCAAAATATTTTAAGAAAAATATAAGTGATCAAGATGCTCCAAAGACATTATTTGTTGTAGATGGAACTAATTTAGTAGTTGGAAATAATGCTTTTGCTTATGGAAGCGAAATACTAAATACACTTAATGCGGGGGTTCAACTTAAAGTTCTAGAGGGAAAGGGAATGGTGCCGTATGAAGCTATGAAATCCCTTACGTCTATGAATTTCGTTCAACGTACTGTGTATGACCCTCAAATGAGTTATATGAAGTATTTGATGTTTGGTATAATTGGAATAATGATACAACAGACAGTTTTATCTGTGCTAGCACCAATGTTAATAGAGGATAAGAGAAAAATGGTGAATATAAAATTACGTTCAAAAGCAGGAATCATATGGCTTGGGAGAGTAGTTGCACAAATCACTATGGTGATAATACTAGCTATTATTGGATTTACTTCTTGTTTTTATGTAATTTGTAAATATTATAATTTACCACTTAGAGGCAGCGTGCAAAACAATCTTATACTACTCTTAGTATTTATTCTTGATATAATCGCAGTGTGTTTTGTTTTGGCATCAATATTTAGGAAGGTACTCCCTTGTGTGCAACTTTGCATGTTCTTATCTGTACCATCCATTCTTACTTGCGGCTATGTTTGGCCTGCATTTATGATGCCAACGGGGTTAATTGAGAAAGTTAATTTGGTTTGGCCAATAGGGGCATTTATTAATCCACTAAGAGATATAAATATTAAAGGCACAGACTATTTAGGAATACTTCCATATATTAAAAGCGGACTTCGTTATGCGGCAATATGGATTCCTATCGGGATTGGGTTTTATATATTTAGAATTTATATGGATAAACTTATAGAAAAGAAAAAAGCTAAACACCTTATAACCACACCTTAGACCTTCCACCATAGAGGGTTACGGTGGTCAAAAACAGTCAGAAAGATCTGGCTGTTTTTTAGCGCAAAAAAACCCCCGAGGGTGAAATGCCCCCCGGAGGTGATACTATTTTGACATAATCTGTAGTATAACATCCTTGCCGTTTTTTTGAATTACAATATTTGCTAGATGTTTATCTTTTTTTGCGAAAATGCTATTGTATTTTTTTGAGTCTGTAATAGTCCATCCATCTTTTTTTAAAATGTTTTCATAATCTTGAAACACCTTTGTATCTGTAGTGCTTTTTATAGTATATTTCGAAGTAGCAAGCGCTACTTTCTTACTTGCAGCAGTGTACAGGGTTGGTTGCACTCCATTATATGATGGAAGATATTTCGTTTTTTCGGTATAAGTTATCTTAATAGGTGCTGTAGTAGTATTATTAGCAGTAGCTTTTGATCCACAAGCAACAAATAATATCGATATACCTAGTACCATTGGAATGTATAAGAATTTTTTCAAAAAATCACCTCATTAAAATTTTAGTCATAATTCGATAAAATGTCAAGTTTTTCTCTTTAGACACAACATATCGCAAAAGAACAAGACTGGTATAAAATATTATGCCCTACTGTTTCAAAGGTACATTTTATTAAATAAATTGTTAATAAACCAGGACTAAATTAGCTTTACAATGGGATACTTTGTGTTAATATAGATATTAATGGAATTAATTATTATTGGGGGGGAAATTATTATGAAAAAAAGACGTTCAATTATTATTATCTGTTTTATGATGGTTTTTTTATTACAAGCTATGAATGTACAGGTATTTGCAGATACCGTTGTTAATGTAACATCAATAAGTTTAAATAAAACGACAGATGTTTTAGCAATTAATGGAGTAGATACACTAATTGCAACTGTAAATCCAGCAGCTGCAACGAATCAATCTGTTACCTGGATGTCATCTAATCCTGATATAGTAAAGGTATTTAATGGGGTAGTTATGGCTATAAGTCCTGGAACTGCATTAATTACAGCAACTACAGTTGATGGATATAAGAGCGCATCTTGTATGGTTGTTGTTAATCAATCAGTTACCTCTTTAAGTTTAAACAAAAACCAAGTGACATTAACTATTTTTGGCAATGACACTTTAATAGCCACTGCAAATCCGAGTACTGGGACAAGTCAAACTATAACTTGGTCCTCTTCAAATACTGCCATAGTACAAGTCAATAATGGATTAATAATTGGGGTTGGAGCTGGAACTGCAGTAGTTACTGCAACTTCGGCTAATGCTAGCAATGCTGTAAGCTGCGCTGTTAAGGTTACTAGCCCAGTAATATCAATAAATTTAAATAAAATCTCAGATTATTTAATAGTTGGAGCCTCAGATGTTTTAACTGCATCTGTATATCCGCAAACTTCATCCAATCAAGCAGTAATCTGGGCTTCCTCAAATACAAGTATTGTACAAGTAATTGATGGTATAGTAATTGCAGTGAGTGAGGGTTCTGCTAAAATTACGGCAACTACTGCTGATGGGAGTAAGACAGCCGTCTGTAGTATTGTTGTCAATAGTGCAGGATCAGTAGGCTCAACAGTAACCTCAGTAAGCTTGAATAAAACCTCTGACAATTTAAATCTTGGATCAACAGATACATTAATTGCAACTATAAACCCAATTACTGCTACAAACCAAGCTATAAATTGGACTACTTCTAATGCTGCTATTGTAAAAGTAGTTAGCGGGGTGGTAATCCCTGTAAGTGCAGGAAGTGCAATTATTACAGCTACTAGCGTAGATGGAAATAAGACCGCAAGTTGTATGGTTGTTGTTAATGGTACAGGAACTGTAACTGTAACTTCAATGAGTTTAAATAAAACCTCGGATAATTTAAAACTTGGAGCAACAGATACCTTAATTGCGACTATAAACCCAACTACTGCTACAAACCAGGCAATAACTTGGTCTACTTCTAATGATGCTATTGCAAAAGTAGTTAACGGGGTGGTAATCCCTTTAAGTGTAGGAACTGCAATTATTACAGCTACAAGTGTAGATTCATATAAAACTGCAAGCTGTACAGTTGTTGTTACTGCTACAAGTAGTATAAACCTAGTAAGGCTTGGTGGAGTGGATAGATACCAAACTGCAACTGCTATATCTCAGTCAGGCTGGAAAACAATTTCAGGTTATGCGGTACTTGCTACAGGTAATGATTATCCGGATGCTTTAAGTGCAGCGCCACTTGCAAAAAAATATAATGCACCAATTCTTTTAACAGATAAAAATTCAATACCACAAACTGTAATAACTGAGCTTAAAAGATTAAGTGTGGCTCATATTTTTATAACAGGTGGTACTGGAGTGGTATCTAAAAGTATTGAAAATCAACTTAATGCAATGGGTATAGCTACAGAAAGACTTGGTGGGGCTGATAGGTTTGAAACCTCCATTAAAATAGCTGAAAAGCTAGGCGGGATATCAGGAGAAATCATGGTAACTAATGGTATGCAATATGCAGATGCTCTATCAGCATCCTCTATTGCAGCTAAAAAAGGAATTCCAATAATACTAGTAAGTAAAGATGTATTACCCGCTTCTACAAATACATTTATAAGCAATAAGTCTTTTACAAAGACATATATATTAGGTGATACTGACTTAATAAGTAATTATGTAGCAAATAAGTTTCCTACTATAGAAAGAATAGTTGGTAGCAACCAGTACGAAAGAAACATTAATATAATAAAGAGATTTGAGAGCGATATAAATTTTAAAAGTATTTGCGTAGCTACAGGAAAAGATTTCCCTGATGCTCTTTCAGGCTCAGCAATAGCAGCAATGAATTCTACCGCTATAGTTCTTGTAGATGACAATAATTTAAAAGATATAACCACCAATTATATAAGTGGAAAACTTGCACAAGTTAATGATGTTTATATATTTGGACTACAAGGAGCAGTAAGTGATGCTACTATAAATACATTATTTAAAAAATAGTGTTTAGATATAGACACTAAAGTTTACTAAATCACTCTTAGGGATGTCCCCTTAGGGTGATTTTTTTAGTTGCTTAGGGTATAAAAATAAATAAATATATATTTTACTGCAAAATATGTCGAAATAAAACCGGGCATATATTAGTAAATAATCAAAATGTATTTAGGATTAAATAACTTCTGTACAACATTTTATTAATTAAGTTCAGTAAAATATTGATAGTGGAGTTAAGAAAAATATTGATTTTTCATATAAACTAAAAATTATTAGCAGTTTGGTGTTTAACACAATTACGACAATAATCGGGGTCGTATTAAAAGAATTCTGATATATATTTAGTTTGATGAGGGTAATTTTGAATAATACATAATTTTCCTAGATAAATGGTTCGATTTCCCTCTTGTAATTCGACATATATAAAGTATAATACAATTAGATTGTTAATTATATATAAATGTATTTTCGGGAATATTCTGTAGTATTAGCATAGTGTAGGATGAAAATCCAAAAAAGCTTTAAGACAACACAAGATACTAATGTGTTTTTTTCATTGAAATAAATGAGACAAGCTTTATCATTATATAGCACGCATTGAAAATATTATTTGGTTGTATTGGAAAAATAGTTGTAATTTTAAAAAAATATTGGTATATAATAGAATTATACATGAAAAATGTAGAAATTTGATATAAAAATGCCAATTATTTAAAGACGGCTATATAAATATAGAAGATATAACTAAAGAATAGAATTAAAGGCGGTGATGCCAAGGTCCAAAATATACAATTAACATGCTTGATTTTTCATTAAGTTGCATTTATTTCTATGTGTAATCGGTGAAAATTAAATAAATTACGAATACAAGTGTATTATTGCACTGTAAAAATACGAGGGGGAAATAATAATTATGTTTAAGAAAACAAAAAATTCATTAGCAATATCACTATCAGTAGCAATGCTTGCTACATTGGTAACAATCCCAAGGGTGGCTTCAGCTGCTACAGCTACACAATTATCAGGAAAAGACAGATACCAAACTGCCATAAAGATCGTAGAGGCTGGTTGGACATCTTCAGAAAATGCAGTTATCACTACAGGAGAGGTTATGGCAGATGCTCTTGCAGCAGCACCTCTAGCATATGCAAAGGGACAAGCACCTATCTTATTAACAAAAACAAATGAAATTCCAGAAGGAGTTATGACAGAACTTAAGACTTTAGGAGTTAAAAATGTTTACATCGTTGGAGGAGTTGGAGCTGTTTCAAAAGCTGTAGCAGATAAACTCGCTGAGGCTGGCTTAACTATACAACGTATAGAAGGAAAAGATAGATTTGCAACTTCACTTGCAGTAGCAAAGGTAGCATTCGGAACAAATCCAGCAGAGGTAGTTATTGCAAATGGTATATCTTATGCAGATGCTCTTTCAGTTTCATCAATAGCAGCTAGAAAAGGAATGCCAATATTACTTGTTAATAATAGCGCGTTATCAGCAGAACAAACAAGTTACATAGCAGGTAAAAATGTTTATGCAGTTGGAGGAATAGGAGTTCTAAATGCAGCAGTTGTTACTAAAACAAATGCGCAAAGATTATCAGGAGCAGATAGATATGAAACAAATGCAGCAATACTAGCTAAATTCAAACAAGACTATAGCAATGTTTATATTGCAAAAGGTACACCTGCTAACTTGGTAGATGCACTTGCAGGTTCCGTTCTTGCAGCTAAAGGAAACAATCCTGTAGTTTTGGTTGAAGGAGATAAAATCAATACAAAATTAGCAGCTGTTGTATCAGATAACATAGCAAGTGACAGTAAAGTAGTTAGACTTGGTGGAACAGTTACATTGGCAGCAGCAGATGCTATTGAAGCATTGAAGCTACAAGCATCAGCAGTTACTTCAGTAGCTGATATTACTGAGACAAAAACTGTAGGTGATGCTTATGTATTACCAACAACAGTAAAAGCAACACTATCTGATAAAACAACTAAAGATTTAGCTATAACTTGGGACAAGGTAGCAAGTACAAAAGTAGGTGGAACATATACATTCACTGGTACATTAACAATGGTTGATGGAATAGTAAATACTGGTAATGTAAGTGTAACAGCTACATTAACTGTAAATGAAGCAAATTTAGCTGTTCAGTCTGTTAATGCTATTAATGCTAAAACTATAGAAATTGCTTTTAATAATGCAGTTGATACTAAAACTCTAATGAATGCTAGCAAAGATGTAATTAAGGTTAGTGCTGGAACTGGCGCAGTTAATGCTGGAACAATTACTCAAAAATTGAGTACAGACGGAAAAACACTTACACTTACAGCATCTAATTACTTCAAAGGAAACTATACAGTTGCTGTTCCTTTTGAAACAGTAAAAGGAATAGATGGACAATATCTTGAGCCTATCAACAAAGCTATAACTGTTAACGACATAGCAGCTCCTGTTCTTTCTTCAGTTACTGCTACTGTAAAAGCTACAACAGAGAATATAAAGTTGATTACAATGACTTTTAATGAGGATATTAATACAATAGATAACGTTAAAATCAATGGTGTTAATTATGTTCCAACTAAAGCTGGAAATGTAGCAACAATTGCTGTAGATCTTGATGCAACTAAAGCATATGATGTAACAGTTGTTAATGCTACGGACGTAACTTCAAACTTAAAAGATATTCAAACAGCTACACTTAAGTTAACTGTTGATAACAATGCACCATCAATTACTAGTGTAGTAGCTACTGGCGAAAATACACTTAAGGTAACTGTAGACGAGGCTCTTGCTTCTCCTCTTGTTGTTACAGGTAAAGTTGGATCATATACTACAAATGTTGTTTCATCAGCAGTTGTAAACCCTGATAATAATAAAGAATATGTAGTTACTTTAAATAAAAATTATTTATTTAAAAATGGTAACACTGATATAGTTACATTGACTGTAGCTGAAAAGGCTCTTAAAGATAGTCTTGGTAACACAAATGTTGCTGCCATTACTAAGACTGCTGTTGTTACAAAAGATGCTGTTGCACCAAATGTAGCAAAAGTTGAAAATACTGTAGTATCTGATAAAGTTACTGGATTTGTAGTAACTTATAATAAAGCAGTACAATTAAAAGATATTTCAAAAGTTTCAGTAGTAAACTCTAAGGGAGAAATTTTAGCATTTAATAGTTTAGCTAAAACTCCTACTCTTTCTGAAGACGGACTGAAAGTTACATTTACATTTGTTAATGCTATTGCTGTTGATAAATATGGTTTTGATTTTGCAGAGGGGTTTGTTTCCGATAAATCTCTTACAGAAAATAAATCAGCGCAGTATGCATTTACTGTTGATGTAACTGATGCGGCTAAACCAGTTGTAACTGCATTTACTATTGCTGATGCAAAGATAGATAGCAATGTTATTACAGTTGATTTTGGAGCAAAAGTTAAGGCAACAGGTACTGGTTCTGCTCTTAATCCAGCTTCTTATCAAATTAACGGTACAGTACTTCCAGCTAATACTGTAATTGCTTTTAACAAAAGTATTGGTGATGCTAAATATCAAACTGGAGTAGATATTACTCTTCCAGCTGATTTTGTTAAGGCTAATGAGGCAAAAGCTATTTTCCGTGTAACAGGAGTTCAAACTTTGGATAACAAAGTAAGCAACGCATATATTGCATTATTGGATATTAAAGATAACACTGCTCCTGTAGCACAATCTTTTGTTGCAACAACACTTGATACTATTACTGTAACTTATTCAGAAGCACTTCAAGCACTTGTTGGCAAGAATGTTGCTATGGATGAAATAAACTTATTTGATGCGAGTGGTGCTCCAATTGCATTTACTGCTTCAACAGTAAATGCTGCTGGTAAACTTGTGTTAACTGTAGCTGATTCTTCAGTAGTAACTAAATTAACTACTGTAACAGCTACAACTGCAAATCTTAAAGATGCTGCTGACAATATCCAAAAAGTTGGTTTGACAGTTATCAAATAATTATTTGAGAGAGTTAACCTCAAATTCTAACAAAAGAGTCTTTCGCCTTTATGGCGAAGGGCTCTTTTGCAATTGAGGAATCAGATGAACATGAAATATATATGGTTTAAAATATAACAATAAATTGGGGGTTTATGATATAATAAATTTGAATAGAAGGTTATTTTAAACTTAAAACTGTTATTCGAGAGAGGAAAGTACAATATGAGTAATATTAATAAACAAAAGATTGGAACTGACACTATTGTTGTAAAGGATAAATTAAATGGCTTAGTCACTATTACTACTGAGGATCTATCTAAGAGAGATTTAACTAATAGTTTTATTTATAAGATTTGTCCAGATGGTAAAATACTAAATATCGCTGAAGACAATAGTATAGATGAAAAATTAAAAGAAGCTTCAGTAAAGAATCCTAGAGAAATTCTTATTGAGAAATTGATAAAGGGTAGGTTCCAGCAAATTCCAGAGGATTTAACTGAATTGGAGCTTGGTAGAATATTAGAATTTTCTGAAAAGGAAATTGTTGAAATTAAAGGATTCTCAAGGATGTTTCCGTTTAGTGTTGAAACAACTAATAGCGGTGATTTAAAAGTAATGCTATTAATGTATAATGGAAATAAGAGTGAAATGGCTGTAGATAAGTTCCCTTTTAAATTAAAAGATGCTAAGAATAAAGTTCTAACAGCCGGTCTTATTGACATAAACAAAACGATAAGTCCTTATAAAATAGTAATATGTGAAGTTCAAATAGAAAAAGAACTTCTTAGTGAACAGCCATGGGATTTAACAACTTGGACTGTTACTTTTGAAATGGAATAATGGTTAGCTGACCCCCGGGAGAGAACGGAAGACCGTTGCCATCCGGGGGTCTTGTGGAGGTATTTATGCTGAAATGGATTTTAAATAAAGGGCTTAGATTCCAAATAATTTTAGTATTATGTTTGGCATTAAGTGTACCGGTAGCAGCTTTGATATGGAATATAGCAGTTCCATCAAATATGAGTCAAGCCGTTAGGGCAATGCAGAAAGATAAATCGAGAAATCTCTTAGAATATGTAGATGAGACTATTGATAAAAAACAGATCTCAAATTTTAATAATATAGGTAATGCAGAGAGTCTTATTTCTTCAAGTCTTGAACCTCTTTCAAGGACAGTACGTGATACAAGAATAGGTATATATGTATCCTCTAATAAAAAACGTTATACCTATGGAAAGATGGTGGATAATAGACCTCATAGAAAAACTCAAGAAATAAATTATGCTGATATTGAAAGTGGCATTGATGAAAGTTTAAAAGCAGTTATAGCAACAAAAACTGATAGGGTAGATTACATAGAAATGAATAATTGAATCACATTGAGGAAATATTGAAGTCAGTAGCAAAATAGGTGAGGGGTCTAAGTTTATTGTAAGGTTGCCCTGCTGCGAACAGCTATAAAGTTAGCCTGGAGCTATTTAAATCTTTTAAAATGGTGTAAATATTCATTAAATTTGATATAATACTATTATTAGGGTTGGTTTAGATTAAAGAGAGAGGAATGATTTTGATGTTGCCAGAAATGAAATATATAACCTATGATGAATTTGTAAATATAGATAAGAATACTGATGAATTATTAGAATATATTGATGGAATAGTATATAATCAAGAATCACCATCCAAAACACATCAAATAGTAGCACTTAACATAGCTACTGAATTTAATATTTTCTTTAAGAATAAATCATGTAAGCCTTTTGTCGCTCCATTCGATATTATATTAAAAAATGAAAAAGAAGAATATCCTAAAAAGGTTATTCCAGATATAAGTATCATTTGTGATAAAACAGGTCTCAACGATGGAAACTATACCGGTGTTCCTACCTTAATTGTAGAAATATTAAGTCCGTCAAATGAGTCTCATGATTTAGTCACAAAGATGAATTTATACCAACACTTTGGAGTAAATGAATATTGGATAGTAAATCCTAAAATTAAGACAGTATCATTATATAAGATTAATGATAAGGGTTTCTATGAACAATTTGGAGTTTATAAAAATGGTGAAGAATTTGAATCAGCTATATTCAAAGAACTTAAAATAAATTTGAAAGAAATTTTTGAACTTTAGAAAATTTCTTACACCAATACATGTCGAAAAAGAGCAAAAACGAAAGATGCCATAGTGGGAAAGTAGCAAGAGCATAAATAATCATATAAAATGTATGAAAACAGACAAATATTGTTTGCTTTCATACATTTTTTTATCGTATAATTAGCATTATTAAGCAAATGTGTTAATTAATGAGTATATTTTTAAAAACATAAATTGTTATTAGCCCAATAGCACAAACTACGGCCACAGTGATCATCACAGGAGAAAATGGAACTGGAAAGGAACTAATGGCAAGAAAAATACATCAATTAAGTGAAAGGTCAATGGAACCTTTTATAATATTTAATTGTGGGACGTTAACAGAAAAGTTAGCCGAAGATGAGGTTTTTGGCCATGAAAAGGGTGCTTTTGGCAGTAACGATGAAAGAGTGCTTGGTAAATTGGAACTGGCAAGTAGAGGCACAATATTTCTTGATGATGTAGGAGAAATGAGCCCCAATATGCAGGTTAAGTTTTTAAGAGTACTTGAAGATAAGGAAATTCAACGGGCTTCTAGTAGAAGTAGGGGGGATTTAAAAATTGATGTGAGAGTTATAGCATCCACAAATAAAAATTTAACAGAGGCTATTTTAAGTGGAACGTTTAGAGAGGATTTTTATTACAAATTAAATGTTGTGCCCATTGAAATTCCATCTCTCAGGGATAGAAAAGAAGATATAGTGGATCTTTTAAATTTACGGAGCTCCTTGGTATTACAAGATCAGCATTGATTTATAGGATGCAAAAGCACCACATAAATTAATAAATATATAACTATAATGAACACGAATGGAAGGTGAAAAGTATTGAAATCAAATTTAAAGGAAAAGTTTAAAGAGGTTAAGTTTAAGCAGCTGCTTACAAAATCAAATGTTAAAAAGGCGATTATTGCTGTAGTTGTTGTGGTTGCTTTGGTTGCAGGGTTCAAAAGTAGTTTTATACAGAATAAATTCTTTGCAAAAAAGGACGCAATAAAGCAAAATACCGCTATTGCAGAAAAAGGAAACCTAAAGGTTGTAGTATCAGGTTCAGGTCCTATATATTTTACAAATTCTAGTGTGATTTATTCTAAAATTGGTGCTACAGTTACAAAGGTTAATTATAAGGAAGGAGATAGTGTAAAAGCTGGGGATATAATATATGAACTCGACGATACTGATGCACAGACTTCGCTGAACTCAGACTCAAATAGTTTTAAGCAAAATCAAATTTCAGCGGGTACAAGTAATGATGCAGTAAAGGATCTATCAATTACAGCACCTTTTACAGGCCTTGTTAGCGATATTCTAGTAAAACAGGGAGATACAGTTGCAAAGGGAGGTACAGTTTTTACCATAGCAGATACTACAAAGCTTAAGGTATTGTTAACCTATAATGCATCATCTGCTGGTAAAATTGCAAAAGGACAAACTGCTGTGGTACAATTAACCTCACTTATGCAGTCTGTAAGCGGAACTGTAACCTATATAAGTAATCAGACAACTGCAACTAGTGCAGGTGGAAAGTTATATACTGTGGAAATTCAAATTAATAATCCAGGAGCTATAATTGAGGGAATGAGTGCAAGTGCAGATATTGCAGCTACTGGTGGGGTAATATCAAGTACTGGCACCGCAGAACTTAATTATATAAAAAAACAGCTAGTTACTACTTCAACAGGTGGAACAGTTCAAAGTATTTCAATTAAAGAAAATCAAAAGGTTAGTTCAGGTCAAGCACTTATAAAAATGAGTAGTGATGAGATTATAAGAGCTAAAGAAAGTTCAGACTTACAACTGGAAAGTGCTCAGTCAGAGATGGCCTTAAAAACGAAACAACTTGATTATTATAAAATAATAGCTCCTATCGATGGAGTAATAACAAAAATGACTAATAAAGTGGGCGATACTATAAAGGCTGGAGACGAACTTTCAGATGTTTCAGAGCCAACTCAAATGGAGTTTGATATACCTGTAGATGAACTGGATATAGCAAAACTTAAAGTTGGACAGGAAACAAGTATCACCGTAGATGCATTACCAGCAACTACAGAAACTCCAGTTAAAGGAGTGGTAGCAAAAATTGCAGTAACTGGAACGTCAGAAAGTGGAGTAACAACTTTTGTAGTAACGGTTAAAATTAATGATAATTTAGATAAGCTTAAGGGCGGAATGAACGCAAATGGTGAAATAGTAGTATCTAATAAAGAAGATGTTTTGAATATACCTATAGAAGCTATAACTAAAACTGATGGAAAAAGCTTTGTCTACGTTAGTAAAGCTGGTTCTGGATCTTTAGCAGGCGAAAATGGTTCAATGGGTGGACAAACGGGGCAGACAGGAACTGCTACAACTGGTACGGGTAAAGGGAATAGTAAAAGAAATTCTACAGTGAACACTGGACAAGTCTCCGTAAATAAAATTGCTAGGACTTCGGCGAAAACAGGCAGTACTGCAAGTGGAAATCAAGGTTATTATGATGGCTGCATGCAAACTCAGGTCAAAGTTGGATCAAATAATGATACCTCAATTGAAATTACTAGCGGTTTAAAAGAAGGGGATGTCATTGTTTTACCACAAACTAAGGCAGCATCTACAACTACTAAATCAAGTGGAATGGGTGGTGGTTCTAGAGCACCTGGAGGTGGATTCTAATGATTAAAATAACTAATTTGTACAAGATTTATACAATGGGTCAAAATAAAGTAGCTGCATTAAATGGCATAGACTTGCATATAAATTTACATGAATTTGTTGCCATAGTTGGTCCATCCGGCTCAGGTAAATCTACACTTATGAATATGCTTGGCTGCTTAGATGTTCCTACTTCTGGTAGTTATAAGTTAGATGGACAAGAAGTAAGTAGGTTAAAGGACGATAGATTAGCAGAAATAAGAAATTTTAAAATAGGATTTATATTTCAAAAATTCAATTTGCTTCAAAAATTATCAGCAATAGAAAATGTTGAGCTTCCACTAATTTACCAAGGTGTGCACAATAGGGAAGCTAAACAAAGAGCAATTGAGGCACTAACTACGGTTGGTCTTAAAGATAGGATGTATCATAGACCTAGTGAATTATCAGGAGGTCAGCAGCAAAGAGTAGCTATCGCTAGAGCCTTAGTTACAAAACCTCCAGTACTCCTTGCTGACGAGCCTACTGGAGCCCTAGATAGCAAAACTGGAATTGAAGTAATGAACATGCTTAAAGAGCTTAATTCTAATGGAAATACAATAGTCTTAATAACTCATGATAATGATCTTGCCAGCCAGGCAAAACGTATAATAAGAATTTCAGATGGAGAGATTACTGAGGATATGGAGGTGGCACAGTGAAGTTTTTTCAAGCTTATAAAATGGCTATAAAGAGTATAGTCTCTAATAAGGTTAGATCCTTCCTTACAATGCTTGGAGTTATTATTGGTGTAGGATCAGTAATTATTGCGGTAGGTGTTGCGCAAGGAAGTACCGCGAGTATAACAAGTTCACTATCTGGCCTTGGTTCAAATTTAATAAATATTAACATAACGGGTAGAGGTAGTAACAGAAATGTTACCTATGATGAGTTAAAAAAGTTTCAGAGTGAAAATAGTACAATAATTTCTAATATTGCCCCACAAGCTTCAAGTAGTGGTATAGTAAAGTCAGGAAGTTTAAGTCGTGATACTACCATACTCGGTACAAGCCCTGATTATTCAGCTATTAATAGTACTACAGTACAAGAGGGTAGATTTTTAATTCAAATGGATATTGATTATAATCAAAAGATAGTAGTTATAGGAACCGCTGTTGCTAATGATATTTTTAAAGGCACAAGTCCTATAGGAAAGACTATGAAGATAATTGGGCAACAGTTTAAGGTTGTTGGAGTGCTTACACAAACCGCAGATGGAGTTGATTCTTCTACTGATGATAGAGTTATCATACCAATAAGTGTTGCAACAAAACTCAATAAGTCTGCAATAATAAAAAATTTTTCGGCGGAGGCAGTAAGTGCTGATACTGTAGATCAATCTGTGGTAATTTTAACTGCATTTTTGACTAAGATTTATAAAAGCACTGATGCCTTTAGAGTTACAAATATGGCGGCGGTATTATCTACACTTAATTCAATTACATCGACCCTTACGGTAGTGCTTGCAGGTATAGCCAGCATATCTCTTGTGGTAGGTGGAATAGGAATAATGAATATTATGCTAGTTTCAGTAACTGAGAGGACAAGAGAAATAGGAGTTAGAAAAGCTATTGGTGCTAAGAAAAGGAATATATTAACCCAGTTTTTAATTGAAGCTCTGGTGGTAACTGGCCTAGGTGGAATTATGGGAGTGATTATTGGTGTTTGTACCATACATTTTGTTATAGGAGGTCTTGGAATAGTCCCAGAGGTATATTCAATTCCATGGATTTTACTTTCTTTTGGCATCTCACTTTTAATAGGGGTGGTTTTTGGAATGTATCCAGCCAACAAAGCAGCAAATTTAAATCCAATAGATGCGTTAGCATATGAATAAATTAGTAAAAAGGATGGTGCAAAAATGAATATAAAAAAAGCAAGTTTAAGTTTAATGTTAACAGGTGTAATGATATTTTCTACCGTAGGCTCCTCACTAGTTTTTGCAATTTCAAACCCTCTAAGCTACTCAGGTTCAATGGAGAAAATGCAACAATTAAAGGTTATAGATAAGGCTACAAAGGGTGAGAATGGACTGGTAACTAGAGGCCAATTAGTAAAAGCCATAGCAATAGCTGATGGATTGTCTTCCACCGCATTAAACTTAAATGGTACAACAATTTTCCCGGATATAAAAGCTAATAGTGATCTTAGCGGATATGTTAAAGGAGTGGTAGGTGTAGGTTTAATGTTTGGAACACCAGATGGATCTTTTCATCCTGAGCAGTATGTAACAATGGCAGAGATGGATACAATTATGGTGAGGATGCTTGGATATACAGATGCAGACCCGGAGCTTTCAAAATTGTCATGGCCTAACAATTATATTCAGCAGGCTTATAAATTAGGATTAACTACTGATATAGCTTATAAAAAAAGCGATAAGTTAACTTATAAAGTATCAGCAGTTATGTTTGATAGGCTTTTCAGTACATTGGTTAAAGACTCTCAAACCGAATATTTTTCTGATAAATATTTTGAGGATGAATATTTAAATACTGACATTACAGGCAGCTTAAAAGAAGTAACAGTGGTGGGAAATTCAAAAACCTCCGATGATCTTTTAGACAACGAAGTTTATCTTGCAGGTCAAGGATTAACTAGTTTAACAAAATATACAGTTAATAGTAATGCTGGGGACGTTGAACTTGGAGTAAAATATAAGCTTTATATTGATGGAGCTAATATTACTAAAGTAAGTGTAAAAGAAAATTCTACAGAAAACTATGCTGTAACAGGCATAACAAGTTCATTAATAGCTTACACGGATGACAAGGATTTAGCTCAAACTATGACACTACCAAAAGCTTCATTATATTACTATCATGGAGTATATGTAGATTATGAAGTTGCAGTTAAAGCTATTAGGGCTTATTCTTCAATTATTCTAACAAAGAAGAGTGACAATTCAGGCTATGATTATGGTATCATTGTTGATGCTAATTTTGGTGCACCACAAGTCTATAAAAATGACAATGCTAAACTTCTAGATCAGCTTAAGAATACAAAGTATTCGTATATTTATAGAGGTGCAAATATTCAGGAATCTCAATTGAATGCTTATGATGTGGTTTATTTTGTATCAGATATTTGGAATAAAAACACATTTGTTTATGTAAATGATAAGGTTGTTATTGGTACAATTAAAGCATTTACACCAGATATGCTTAATCCAACTGGACTCACAATTAATGGTATAAATTATACATTTAGTAAATATTTCAATAAGGCTAGACTTAATAATTATGATGGCGCTATTGGAAGTTTCTTAACTAATGTTAATGTTGATGATTTTAAAACTTTGCTTTTGGGTGTTGATGGGAAGATAGTAGATATTTACTAGGTGTGGTGAGGACTGCAAATACCTGTAAAAAGAAGGAGGATTGCTCTAAAGGGCAATCCTCCTTCTTTTTAAATTTGCCTTGACATAAAATATTTAATGTTTTATAATATGATTCGTAAGCTAAATATACCTACGCGAAATATTTGGAAGCGAAATATATTTAAGGTGGTGATTTTGTGGAAACATTAAATGATAGTATAGAAGTAGCAAAGTTGTTCCAAGAGGTTATGCTACTCTTTAAACATAATATGAGTAAAGTGCTTAACGACTCGAGTATGTCTGCGCCTCAAGGTATGGTTATGCAGCTTTTGAGTAAAGAAAAGAAGCTGAAGATAACAGAACTCAGTAATCATCTTTGTTTATCAAATAGTACGGTCTCTGGTATTATCGATAGGCTCGAGAAGCAAGACCTGGTGGTAAGAGAAAGAAGCATCGATGATAAGAGAGTAGTTTATGTAAGTATAACCAAAAGTTTTGAAGATATACATGAAAGCTTTCATAAGGAAATTGGAAAAAGTATAGAGAAAATAATGAGCCAAGGTAGCAGTGAGGAACTTAATAAGATTCTCGAAGGCTTAGATATACTTAGGAAGCTTTTAAGAGAACAACAAAAATAAAGCAATAACAATGAGTGGAGATGATATTAATGTTTAAATTATTCCGATTTTTAAAACAGTACACATTGCAAATAATAGTGATAGTTCTATTAGTTTTTACTCAAGTGCTAGCAAATCTATATTTGCCAACATTGATGGCTGATATAGTAGACAAAGGTATATCACAAAAGGATACATTGCAATCTATTTCATTTTTAGGTTTTAACGGAACTTATAAAGGTATAAATTATATTATTAGAATAGGTGGAATCATGCTATTAGTATCGGCAGGTGGAGTTTTATGCTCAGTTGTAGCTTCATTTTTATCTTCAAGAACTGCTGTAGGGCTTGGTAGAATTATTCGTAATAAATTATTTACTAAAGTTGAAGGGTTCACCCTACATGAGTTTGATAAGGTTGGGACTGCCACACTTATAACAAGGACTACAAATGACGTTGTTCAAGTTCAAACAGCAACTGTAATGATTTTTTCTATTATGTTGTTTGCTCCTTTAACTGCCATAGGAGGTATTGTTATGGCATTAAGAGAGGATGTGCAACTAACTTGGATTTTTGCAGTTGTAGTACCGATTCTTGGAATTATTATTGGAATAACTCTTAAATATGCTATGCCATTATTTAAATTGATGCAAGTAAAATTAGATAAATTAAATCTTGTATTACGTGAAGGACTTACGGGTATTAGAGTAATACGTGCATTTAATCGAATTGACACTGAAAAATCTAGATTTGATGATGCAAACGCAGATCTTATGGAAAATGCTATAAAAGTTAATAAAATCATGGCATTTTTAATGCCAATAATGATGTTAATCATGAATGTGACAACAGTTTCTATTATTTGGTTTGGTGCTAAAAGAATAGATGCTGGGAGTATCCAAGTTGGTTCATTAATTGCATTTATGCAATATGGGATGCAAATTTTAATGGGATTCTTAATGCTTGCTATGGTATTTATAATGATACCAAGAGCGCAGGCCTCTGCAATAAGAATAAACGAAGTATTAGAAATGGAATCTGAAATTATTGATTCAAAGAATACTATATTAGCAAATAAACAAAGTGGATATGTTGAGTTTAAAAATGTAACATTTAGTTACCAAGGGGCAGATCAGCCAGCTATTTGTGACATATCATTTAGTGCAAAACCTGGTGAAACAACAGCTATTATTGGGGGTACAGGTGCTGGTAAATCAACACTTATAAACTTAATACCACGTTTTTATGATGTGACTTCTGGATCCATATTGGTTAATGGAGTAGATATACGAGAAATGAGTCAAGAGGATCTTCGGTCAAAAATAGGTTTTGTTCCTCAAAATACTGTGCTTTTTACTGGAAGTATTGCGGATAATATTAAATATGGTAAAGATAATGCTACTATGGAAGAAATTAAATATGCAGCAAATGTAGCACAAGCAACGGATTTTATAAATGGAATGAAAGAAGGATATGAACATATTATTGCTCAGGGAGGAACCAATGTATCTGGTGGACAAAAGCAGCGTCTGTCCATAGCACGTGCACTAGTTAGAAAGCCTGAAATATATATTTTTGATGATAGTTTTTCAGCACTTGATTTTAAAACTGATGCAAGACTAAGGGCAGCACTTAAAAGTGAAACGATAAAGTCTACAGTGATAATTATTGCTCAAAGGGTTGCAACAGTTATGAATGCAGATAGAATTATAGTTTTAGATGAAGGTGCAATTGCGGGCATTGGAACTCACAAAGAACTTTTAAACAGTTGTAAGATATATCATGAGATTGTAGCTTCACAGCTTTCAGAGGAGGAATTAGCATGAGCGAAAACAAAAATACGAGCAAATCAAGTGGAGGCGGTATGGGTCGATCGGGTGGACCAATGGGATCATTTAAGGGACCTATAGTTAAAGCCAAAGACTTTAAAGGAACATTAAAAAGACTTTTAAGTTATTTAAAACCACAAAGAACCAATTTTATTTTAGTATTTATATTTGCAATTATCAGTACTATTTTTACTATAGTAGGGCCTAAGATTTCAGCAAAAGCTATAGATAAATTGGTTGAGGGTATTAAAAGTAAATATGGTTTAATTCAGATGCATGCTGCGCAAGATAAAATAGCAGCTGCAATAAAGGCTAATCCAGGAGCAGCAAAGAGTCCCAAAGTAATTGATGGACTGGATCAAATTAAAACCGGAATTGCTAAGATAATGGATATAAACGGTGGTAACATAGATTTCGTATATATTCAAAATATTATTATTTTGTTACTTGGATTGTATTTAATAAGTACAGTTTTCGGATTCCTTCAACAATATATAATGGCTGGAGTGGCACAGAAAACTGTTTATAATCTTAGACGTGAAGTTGAAGATAAGTTATCCAGGCTTCCACTTAAGTTTTTTGATGGAAGAACCCATGGTGAGATATTAAGTCGTGTTACAAATGATGTTGACAATATATCAACAACACTTCAACAAAGTCTTACTCAGCTTGTTACCGCTATTGTTACCATCGTTGGTATTGTTATTATGATGCTTACAATAAGCCCACTTATGACACTTGTTGTTATTTTAACTTTGCCACTATATATTACTGTGACAGCTTTAGTTGCAAAGCGATCTCAAAAACATTTTGCAGCTCAGCAAAAGGAAATTGGAGCTCTTAATGGCCATGTTGAAGAGATGTATACAGGACATAAAATTGTTAAATCCTTTGGTCACGAGAAAGATTCAATTAAAGAGTTTGAAGATATTAATGATAGATTATACAATGCAGGCTGGAAAGCTCAGTTTATATCAGGAATAATAATGCCTATGATGAGATTTGTTAGTAATATAGGTTATGTAGTAGTTTGCGTTGTTGGTGGATTTTTAGCAACACAAGGTAAAATCACCATAGGTAACATTCAAGCCTTTATTCAATATTCTAGTCAGTTTACTCAACCAATAGTTCAAACTGCAAATATTGCCAATATAATTCAATCAACAGTAGCTTCGGCTGAACGTATTTTTGAATTGTTAGATGAAGTAGAAGAGATTACGGAAACTAGTAATATTAAGGTGATTGAATTACCTAAGGGAGAAGTTAAGTTTGAACATGTTGATTTTAGCTATAAAGCAGATGAACCTCTTATTGTGAATATGAACCTTGATGTAAAACGTGGTCATACAATTGCAATTGTTGGACCAACGGGTGCTGGTAAAACTACACTTGTTAACTTGTTAATGAGGTTTTATGAGATAGATGCTGGTAAAATTACAGTTGATGGAGTGGATATAAGAGACATAAAACGTGGTGAACTACGTAGTATGTTTGGTATGGTACTTCAAGATACTTGGCTGTTTAATGGCACTATAATGGATAATATTGCTTATGGAAAAGAGGGAGCAACGGAGGAGGAGATTATGAAGGCGGCACGAGCAGCTCATGCACATCACTTTATTAAGACTCTTCCTGATGGATATAATACAATACTAAATGAAGAAGCTTCAAATATATCACAGGGACAAAAGCAACTTCTTACTATAGCAAGGGCGATACTTGCAAACCCAACTATTATGATACTTGATGAAGCTACAAGTAACGTTGACTCAAGAACAGAAGTTTATATACAAAATGCTATGACGGCACTTATGCAAAACAGAACAAGTTTTGTAATTGCACATAGACTTTCTACAATTAAAGAGGCAGAGCTAATATTAGTTATGAATAAGGGAAGTATCATTGAGATGGGTAATCATAATGAACTTCTTGATAAGAATGGCTTCTATGCAGACCTTTATAATAGTCAGTTCGCTGGGGCTGATTTGGATAACGATGTTATATAAGGGAAGACTCCTGGCTAATATGTAATATAAGCAAAACTGCTGATAAGGATAACTTATCAGCAGTTTTTTCCCTGTTATGAAACTTAAAAAAATGAGTGTTGGATTACTTGAAAGGGTAATCTTTCTTCATTTTGTAAAATATTAATAAAAAGTATTGACATGTAAAAAATGAAAATATATAATATATTACGTACACAAAATATTACTATGCGAAATGTATTTAATGGGAAAAACTATAAGGTGGTGAATAATATGGAAGAATTAAATGAAGAAAACAAATTATATGATAGCATTGAAGTTGCAAAACTCTTTCTTAGTGTTATGGGGCTGTTTAAACATAATATAATAAAAAGTTTTGAACACACTGGAATCACTGCACCTCAAGCTATGGTTATGGGAATACTCAGTAAAGAAAAAAAGATAAAAATATCTGGACTTAGCAATAAGCTTGGCTTATCTAATAGTACGGTGTCTGGAATTGTTGATCGGCTTGAAAAACAAGGTATTGTAGAAAGGGAAAGAAGTCGTGAGGACAGAAGAGTTGTTTATGTAAATATCTGCCCTAAATTCAATGAAGTACATGGAGATGCTCATAAATTAATTCGAGAAAATACTGCAAATGTAATAAAAAAAGCTACACCTGAAGAAATTAGTAAAATAGTTGAGGGGCTTAGCATTCTTAAAAAGCTTTTAATAGAGTAGTAAAAATAATTAACCCTAGTTCACTTATGGGAGATGAATAATTCGTGATTAAATTGTACAGATACTTAGATGAATTTACAACACAAATTGCAGCGATAATTGTACTCATTTTCTTTCAAGTGATTGCAAATCTTTATTTACCAACCTTAAGTTCAGATATTATTGACAAAGGGATTGTTAATAATGATTTAAATTACATTATAAGAATTGGTGGGCTTATGCTTATTATTTCAGCAGGTGGCGTATTATGTTCTGTGGTAGCGGGATTCTTATCCTCAAGAACTGCAGTAGGCCTTGGAATGATTATTCGCGGTAAGATTTTTGAAAAGGTAGAAAGTTTCTCACTACATGAATTTGATAAAATAGGTACGGCTACGTTAATAACAAGAACAACAAATGACGTAACTCAAATTCAGCAAGTAACGGTAATGATGTTTTCTATAATGTTATTTGCACCACTTACTGGTATAGGTGGTATTATTATGGCGCTGAGAGAGGACAAACCTTTAACCTGGATTTTCGTAGTAGTAATTCCAGTACTTTTTATTATTATTGGTTCAGTTCTTCGAAAGGGCCTTCCACTGTTTAAGTTAATGCAGGTTAAATTAGATAAACTAAATCTTGTTTTACGTGAAGGACTTACAGGTATTAGAGTAATACGTGCTTTTAATCGTATAGAACATGAGAAAAAAAGGTTCGATTTTGCAAATCGCGATCTTATGGATAACTCAGTAAAAGTAAATATAATTATGGCTATATTAATGCCAGTTATGATGCTTATTATGAATCTTACAACAATTGCAATTTTCTGGTTTGGAAGCATGCGAATAGATGCTGGTAGTATGCAAGTTGGATCACTTATGGCATTTATTCAATATGGAATGCAAATTTTATTTTCTTTCTTAATGGTTGCAATGATGTTTATTATGATACCCAGGGGTCAAGCTTCCGCAGTAAGGATAAATGAGGTACTAGATATGCAGCCTGATATCGAAGATTTAGAAAAGACAAGGCTAGCAGATGAGAAAAATGGTTATGTTGAGTTTAAGGAAGTCTCATTTAGCTATCCAGGTGCAGAACAACCAGCAATTAGTAATATAAACTTTAGTGCGGGACCTGGAGAAACAACAGCTATTATAGGAGGTACTGGTTCAGGTAAATCCACTCTAGTAAATTTAATACCTCGTTTTTATGATGTTGTTTCGGGGTCAGTTTTGGTGAATGGGGTGGATGTACGCGAAATTAGCCAGGAAGACTTAAGGTCAAAAATAGGTTATGTTCCACAAAAAAATATTCTCTTTTCTGGTACTATTAATGAAAATATTAAATATGGAAATGATAGTGCTACGCGAGAGCAAATTGTGCATGCGGCTGATGTAGCTCAAGCCACAGAGTTTATAAATGGAATGGATATGGGGTTTGATCATTTCATTGCACAAGGAGGGACTAATGTTTCAGGTGGGCAAAAACAACGTCTTTCTATCGCTCGTGCCTTAGTTAGACAACCTGAGATATATATATTTGATGATAGTTTTTCAGCACTTGATTTTAAAACAGATGCAAAACTTCGGGGTGCGCTTAAAAAAGAAACAGCTATTGCCACTGTTATTATCATAGCCCAAAGAGTTGCAACAGTTATGGATGCAGATAGAATAATAGTTTTAGACGAAGGCCGAATTGCGGGAATAGGAACTCATAAAGAACTTTTAGATAGTTGCAGAGTATATCATGAAATTGTATCCTCACAGCTCTCAGAGGAGGAATTAAAATGAGCGAAAATACTAAAAATGAAAAACCTAAAGGAGGGCCTGGTGGAGGCTTTGGAGGGAATTTAGGAAAACCTGTAGAGAAAGCAAAGGACTTTAAGGGCACGCTGATGAGGCTTTTGTCATACTTAAAGCCAGAGATGTTTAAATTTATCATGGTATTTATATTTGCAATTTTAAGTACAATTTTTAGTATAGTGGGTCCAAAGATTTTAGGGAAGGCAACAACTAGTTTGTTTGAGGGCATAATGGCTAAAATGCAGCTGAAAACTTTAATACCACAAGAGGCTATGCTTGCACCACTAGCAGCGAATCCATATACTGCTACGCCAACAGTTGTAGCGAGTCTAGTCAAAGTTAAAGCTGCTATTGCTCAAATAATAAATTTTAATGGTGGTAACATAAACTTTCCATATATAAAACGTATAATTTTACTGTTAATCGCATTATATGTGATTAGTGCATTATTCGGTTACGTCCAACAGTATATAATGGCTGGAGTAGCTCAGAAAACTGTTTATATTCTGCGAACAGATGTTGAAGATAAATTATCTAGATTACCACTGGAATTTTTTGATTCAAGAACTCATGGTGAAATACTAAGTCGTGTTACTAATGATGTAGATAATATCGCGACTACGCTTCAACAAAGTCTTACACAACTTGTTACATCAATGGCTACTATTATTGGGGTTGTTGTTATGATGTTATCAATAAGCCCATTATTGACACTGGTGGTTATACTGACGCTGCCAATATATGGAATAGTGGTGATGTTAATTGCGAAGAAATCACAAAAATTTTTCGCAGCTCAACAGAAAGAGATTGGTGCGCTTAATGGTCATGTGGAAGAGATGTATACAGGGCATAAAATTGTTAAAGCCTTTGGACATGAAAAGGATTCTGTAAGACAGTTTAATACAATTAATAAAAGACTATATAATTCAGGTTGGAAAGCACAGTTTATCTCAGGTATGATAATGCCACTAATGAGATTTATAAGTAATTTAGGTTACGTTTTAGTGTCGGTGGTAGGTGGTATTCTAGCCACTCAAGGGAAAATTAGTGTAGGTGATATTCAGGCATTTATTCAATATTCTAGTCAGTTTACTCAACCAATTGTTCAAACTGCAAATATTGCAAATGTAATTCAATCAACGGTGGCATCTGCTGAGCGTGTTTTTGAACTTTTAGATGAGGTGGAAGAATTACCTGATGAAGTTAATGCTAAAGTTTTACAGTCACCTAAAGGTGAAGTAAAGTTTGAAAATGTAGATTTCAGCTATAAAACAGGAGAACCACTTATAAAAAATATGAACATTGACGTAAGGCAGGGCCATACTATAGCTATTGTAGGACCAACTGGTGCCGGTAAATCTACTCTTGTTAACCTATTGATGCGTTTTTATGAAATAGATGCTGGAACAATTTCTATTGATGGAGTAGACGTTAAAGATATAAAACGTGGAGAGCTAAGAAATATGTTTGGTATGGTACTTCAAGATACCTGGTTATTTAATGGCACAATAATGGAAAATATAGCTTACGGTAAAGAAGGTTCAGGGCTAGAGGAAGTTATGGTGGCAGCTAAAGCGGCTCATGCCCATCACTTTATTAAGACCCTTCCAGATGGTTACGATACTTTGCTTAATGAGGAAGCATCTAATATATCACAGGGTCAGAAACAGCTTTTAACCATTGCTAGGGCCATACTTGCAAATCCAGCAATAATGATACTAGATGAAGCTACAAGTAGTGTTGACTCAAGGACAGAAGTTTATATACAAAAGGCCATGGCAGAGCTTATGCAAAATAGAACAAGTTTTGTTATTGCACATAGACTTTCTACAATTAGAGATGCAGAGCTAATACTAGTTATGGATAAGGGAAGTATTATTGAGATGGGTAGCCATTATGAACTGCTTTCCCAAAAAGGTTTTTATGAAGATCTTTATAACAGTCAATTTGCTGGTGCAAATTTAGATAATTAAAATAAAAGAAATATCCTATAAATAATAAAGGTAGGTGCACAAAATGAAGGGTAAATTTAAATTATTGTTAACAAGTATTTTAGTCCTGGCTTTACTTTTAGGAGGGGCTACAGTGATATATTATTGGTATGCTGATACCCATTATGTGTCAACGGATAATGCGGTAATATCTGCTGATTTTATAAAAGTAACACCAATGGCTTCTGGAAAACTTTTGGAGTTTAATGTAAAAGAAGGAGATTCTGTAGTTAAGGATCAGCTTCTTGGGCGAATAGATGCGGGTGTAACTGCTGGTGCGGCTTCAAATATAAGAGCACCAATTAGTGGGACAATTGTACAAAACAATACACATATTGGAGAATACGTATCAAGTTTGCAGGTGCCAACACTTGCTCTGATAATGGATCCTGCGCATATTTATGTTACAGCTAATATAGATGAAACAGACCTTAATAAAATAAAGATAGGCCAATCAGTTAGTATAACTATAGATCAATTTAAGGGTGAAAAATTTGCTGGTAAAGTAAAATCAATTGCACAAGCAGCAGCGGATGCTTTCTCTTTTCTTCCAGCTCAAACCAGTGGTACTTTTACAAAGGTTGAAAAAAGAGTGCAAGTTAAAATTGAATTTAATACTATTGATACTAAATTATTACCAGGCACAAATGCCAGTGTGAAAATACAAACAAAGAAGTAGTGCATGAGATAATCTATAAGTTTAATAAATGTGAATGGAAGGTGACTAATATTGAATTTAGAGTTAAATAATAAAACTAATAAGGCACATAAAAAGAGATTTCGAAGAATAGTAGGGCTTTTGGTAATAGCAATTATCGTTATTACCGGGGTAATATTAAATAATACTGTGATGAGTAATAAGGTAGTAGGTTCTAGAAGTGCCGCAAATCAGAAAACTGCAACTGTAAAAAGAGGCAATATAGACATTGTGGTTCAAGGTTCAGGTCCTATAAATTTTACTAAAAGTAATAAACTATATTCTAGAGTTAATGCAACAATTAAAAAGGTTAATTTTAAAACTGGGGATAAGGTTAAAGCAGGGGATGTAATATATGTACTTGATGATAAAGATGCTCAAACTGCTTTAAATGTTTCTAAGCAAGGACTAGAACAAGTAAAGGTGTCTGCAGATGCATCTAATGAAGCTGTAGGTAATTTGTCAATTAATGCTCCATTTACAGGACAAGTAACCAATATTCCTGTAAGTGTTGGTGATACTGTTCAACCTGGAGGCACAGTTCTTACAATTGTAGATACTTCAAAACTTAAAGTATTACTTAATTTTAATGCTGCAGATGTAGGACAAATAGCCTTGGGTCAAGTAGCTACTATAAGTGTAGCTTCGTTAATGCAAGAGGTTAATGGAACTGTGACCTATATAAGTAACCAGCCCTCAGCAACAATTTCGGGGGGGCAGTTATACACAGTAGAAGTGCAAATTAATAATCCAGGTGCTCTTCTTGGGGGGATGCTTGCTAGTGGACAGGTTAAAACATCTAAAGGGAGTGTATCTAGTACAAATAATGCTAGTCTAAATTATTTAAATAAGCAAGCAGTTATTAGCAAGACTGGAGGAACGGTTAAGCGAATTGCAGTTAAAGAAAGTCAAAAGGTTAGTTCCGGAAGTCTTCTTATTCAAATGGAAAATAATACAGTTATGAGAGCTCAAGAAACTTCCAATATAGGGATTGTAACTTCTAAGGACCAAATAAGCTTAACTGGTTCACAGCTTGAATATTTTAAAGTAGTTTCTCCTATTAGTGGAGTGTTATCAACTGTGAGCTTCCAAGCTGGAGATATCGTAAGTCCCGGTATGCAAGTCTCAGAAGTCTTAGATACCACACAAATGAAATTTGATGTACCTGTGGATGAAATTGATATAGCTAAAATAGTACCAAGGCAGAAGGTAAATATTAGAGTAAGTTCTCTTCCAGATACTTTAACCACTCCAGTTCTAGGTGAGGTTGAATACGTTGCAGTTAAAGGTACTTCTGTAAGTGGAGTAAACACATATCCAGTAACTATTAAGGCCTTGGGTGGATTTAATATACTTAAGGGTGGAATGAATGCAAATGCTGAAATACAAGTAACTAATAAACAAAATGTGTTATACCTTCCCGTAGAGGCAATAACAAAGTCTGAGGGGTTAAACTATGTTTTAGTAAAAGGAAAACAAGAGGGTGGAGAGCAAAGGGAAGTGAAATTAGGCGTAAGTAATGTGAAATATGTAGAGATTACCAGTGGATTAAAAGAAGGTGATGCAGTAATTTTGGCTCAACCATATGCAGCAGTAAAGTAGGGGTAGACCTTTGGGTAAATAGGAATTAAATTATGCAGCAATGTGTTAATAACAAAAAGGATGGTGTAAAAAATGAAATTTAAAAAAACAGGTTTAAGTTTGATATTGGCAAGTGTAATGGTACTTTCTACTATAGGTTCCTCTCAAGTTTTTGCAATCTCAAACCCTCTAAGCTACTCAGGTTCAATGGAGAAAATGCAACAATTAAAGGTTATAGATAAGGCTACAAAGGGTGAGAATGGACTGGTAACTAGAGGTCAATTAGTAAAAGCCATAGCAATAGCTGATGGATTGTCTTCCACCGCATTAAACTTAAATGGTACAACAATTTTCCCGGATATAAAAGCTAATAGTGATCTTAGCGGATATGTTAAAGGAGTGGTAGGTGTAGGTTTAATGTTTGGAACACCAGATGGATCTTTTCATCCTGAGCAGTATGTAACAATGGCAGAGATGGATACAATTATGGTGAGGATGCTTGGATATACAGATGCAGACCCGGAGCTTTCAAAATTGTCATGGCCTAACAATTATATTCAGCAGGCTTATAAATTAGGATTAACTACTGATATAGCTTATAAAAAAAGCGATAAGTTAACTTATAAAGTATCAGCAGTTATGTTTGATAGGCTTTTCAGTACATTGGTTAAAGACTCTCAAACCGAATATTTTTCTGATAAATATTTTGAGGATGAATATTTAAATACTGACATTACAGGCAGCTTAAAAGAAGTAACAGTGGTGGGAAATTCAAAAACCTCCGATGATCTTTTAGACAACGAAGTTTATCTTGCAGGTCAAGGATTAACTAGTTTAACAAAATATACAGTTAATAGTAATGCTGGGGACGTTGAACTTGGAGTAAAATATAAGCTTTATATTGATGGAGCTAATATTACTAAAGTAAGTGTAAAAGAAAATTCTACAGAAAACTATGCTGTAACAGGCATAACAAGTTCATTAATAGCTTACACGGATGACAAGGATTTAGCTCAAACTATGACACTACCAAAAGCTTCATTATATTACTATCATGGAGTATATGTAGATTATGAAGTTGCAGTTAAAGCTATTAGGGCTTATTCTTCAATTATTCTAACAAAGAAGAGTGACAATTCAGGCTATGATTATGGTATCATTGTTGATGCTAATTTTGGTGCACCACAAGTCTATAAAAATGACAATGCTAAACTTCTAGATCAGCTTAAGAATACAAAGTATTCGTATATTTATAGAGGTGCAAATATTCAGGAATCTCAATTGAATGCTTATGATGTGGTTTATTTTGTATCAGATATTTGGAATAAAAACACATTTGTTTATGTAAATGATAAGGTTGTTATTGGTACAATTAAAGCATTTACACCAGATATGCTTAATCCAACTGGACTTACAATTAATGGTATAAACTATACATTTAGTAAATATTTCAATAAGGCTAGACTTAATAATTATGATGGCGCTATTGGAAGTTTCTTAACTAATGTTAATGTTGATGATTTTAAAACTTTGCTTTTGGGCATTGATGGGAAGATAGTAGATATTTACTAGGGGTCAGACTCCTGGGTAAAAAATTAAACTGAAAAAACAGCACCTTTTAAATAAAAGGTGCTGTTTTTTTGTTATCTTTATTTAATAAGAACATTGAATATAAAGCTTTATTACAGTAGTATACATAAAGATTTAACTCAATGAAAGAAATGGGAAATAATATAAATCTTAGTTTCCTGTTAAACCACTTTTGTGAAACTCTTTTACAAAGTTTTCAGTTGTTTTATTTATTTTCTCTTTTAAGAAGATTCCAAGAAATAGGGAAACAACAAAATAAATTGCGAGTATTAACATATCTTTAATTAATACACCTGGTATAATTCCTGCGGTTGCTTCTCGCATTCCACCTATGGCATAAGTAAAGGGCATCATAGGATTTATATATTGAAAGAAATCACCTAATAATTCTATTGGAAAGGTTCCTCCAGAACCAGAAACTTGTAATACCATTGTTACCATGGTGATAGCTAGACCACCGTGACCGAAAACCGATACTAATGTATATATGATGGTAACAAACACTATACTTACATACACTCCAATTAGTACCATTATAATAGGAGATACGGTATAAGTCTTAAGAACTAATAAGTTTCCGGCAATAGTTACTAAAGTTTGCATAATTGATACACTTACAAAAAGAAGATATCTTCCCAGAAAGCTTTCGTTTGTATTTATAGGTGTGCCATCATCAAATTTTCTAACATGAACTGACAACAATGAAACTAGTATATAGGCACCAACCCAAATAGCAAGTGTAGTATAAAAGGGGGTCATAGCTGAGCCGTAATTAGGTATTGGGTAGACTCTATTTTCTACTAAATCTATGGGATTTGATAAAAAGTCACTTTTCTTTTTGCCATCCTCTTTTAGTATCTTTATAAGCTCATTAAGCTTTTCATCAGAAGTAAGAAGCTTTAATTTTTCTGAATTTGAATGCATATCTTGTTGAATCTTAGGGAATTTGTTTTTTATTTCCTTTAAGCTGTTTACACCTTGGTCTAGCTGAGTATTGGTTTGATCAAGTATACTATTAAATAGTGGCATAGCACCTTGTATATTCTGTAACATAGTGCCTGCATTGTTTGTTATATCACTTGCATTGTTTATTGTATTGTTTATTGTATCGTCAATTACTGGGTCAGTATCTCTGTTGAAATTATCAATTGTATTACTCATTAATCCTGAAGTTTTATTGGCGCCGTTTATTGCAGCATTTATATCACTAGTTAAAACCTCATTACCAGTATCTATGGTATTAATCATAGAATTAACATTGGTTTGCTGCGTTACCATTTCAGTTCTAACTCTTGAAAGACTATTATTGAAAGCATCAACAACGTTACCAGTTATGAAATTATCTATTAGCTTATTAAAATTTAAAACATTGTCGATTTTCTTTATTCCTTCACTATAGTTATTTCGAACTTTAACTAAAGTTGCTCTAATTAGAGAATTATTTGAAGGATTGCTATCTTGAAGTTGAATTAAAGAGGATTCTGCAATATCCGCTGTATTCTTTATAAGGGTAAGGTCAGATTTGATAATTGGAGATACATTTTTAAATGGATTTTTTGCCTTTCCAATATATTCATCACTTGTTTTAGTAATATCCAAAGTATTGTCTACGGAACCAGATATAACAGGAATATCTTTTTGGATGTTTTTCATGAATTTCTGAAACATTACAGAACTTTCATAAGCATTGTCTATGGACTTTCCAATTGCGGGCATATTATCATCTATGCTAATCATTTTATCAATAAGAAGTTCAAGTTCCGGTTTGTTTTTTTCTAGATTATTTCCAAGTTTGTTAAGATAAGTGAAAATTGTTCCACCAGCTGTTTCAATAAAGCTTTCCGTAATTTGTCCACGTAGAGCAGTGGCACCTTTTCCAGTAATTTTTGGTGCTATAGCATTTCTTTTTTCATTAACAGTATAAATTAGTTTTGCTTTTATTGGGTTATTATGTGTTGCAATAGAAAGGAGATCCTTTGAAAAATCCTTGGATATAGTCAAGCTAGCATAATATTTACCAGTTTTTACACCCTCTTGTGCTTGGGTTTCATTCACAAAGGTCCAACCAATAGAGTCATTAGTCTTTAATTTTTTTATTACATCATTTCCAATATTAATTCTAGGTTCTTTTGGCTTTGAATCAGTAGCCAGGGGAGCTGAGCCAGCATCCAAATTGACAACTGCAACTAAAATTCCACTAGTATTTGAATATGGGTCCCAGCCTGCTTGAATATTAAACCATGCATAAAGCGCGGGTAGACATGATACCCCAACTATTATCAGTATTGTTATATAGTTGGAGAATATATTTTTCATATCTCTTTTGTAAATTTTGAAAACAATTTTCATATCTATTTTATGAGGTTTTAAAATATTTTTTATATATATTTTAGAACTTTTTAAAATATTCTTCATAGACCTCCACAACCTTACATATATATTTTTGTTTATAGTTCTTATAGTATTTTTAAATGAATGCTATTAATCTGCAAAGCCACTATCATGAAAAAGTTTTGCAGAGCGCTCAGCTATTTTACTCATTTTATCTTGTAATAAAAATCCTGAAAATAAAAAAACAATAAAATATTTGCCAAGTGTTAACACATCCATAATTAATGCTTCTGGTAAAATTCCTGCGATGGCTTCCCTCATCCCACCTATAGAATAAGTATATGGAAGCATAGGGTTTATATGTTGAGAGAACGTGCCTAGCATTTCTACTGGAAATGTTCCTCCTGAGGCTGAAATTTGTAATACCATTACTACAACCAGCAAGGCTTTACCTATATTTCCAAAAATACATACGGTGGAATACATAATAGTAACAAATACAATACTTACATAAAGTCCAAAAAGTACAAGGATAACGGGAGAAACAGCATAAGTCTTAAGTAAAAACAAGTTTCCACCCATAGTTACTAAAACTTGTATAGCTCCAATACTTATAAAGGTAAAATATCTCCCTAAAAATTTTTCTTTTGTAGTTATAGGTATGGTACTTTTAAAGTCGTTAACCTCAACTGATAGGAATGAAAACATTATCAGCGAACCTACCCAAATAGCAAGTGTAGTATAAAATGCGGACATAGCCGAACCATAATTAGGTATTGGATACATTCTATTTTCTTTTATTTCTATTGGGTTTGATAAGAAATTGCTTTCTTTATTACCGTCCTTTTTTAACATGAGGATAATATCATTAAGTTTTTTATCACTAGTAAGTGTTTTTAATTGTTCTGCACTTGAATGCATATCTTGTTCTGTTTTGGGGAAAGTATCCTTTATTTTTTTTAAACTATTTACTTTTGAGTCCACTTGGGCGCCAGTATCATTAAGTATTTTACTGACCGCGGGCAGATTGCCTTTTAGTTTCTGTAACATGCTGGTTGCATTTTTGGATAGCACGGTTATATTATCCATTGCATTATCAATTTTAGGATTGATATTAGTGTCAAATTCATCCGTTAAATTTTTAGTTAAACTTGAAGCTTTATTTGCTCCATTTATTGCAGCACTTACATCGCTAATTAAAATCGGATTACCACGCTCTAATGTATTAATCATAGAATTGACATCATTTTGCTGGGTTGCCATTTCATTTCTAGCATTTGAAAGAGTATTAATTAAAGTCCCAATATTATCGCTTTCTAAAAAATTGTTCATTGATTTATTTAAACTTAAAACATTGTCAATTAATCTTATTCCATCACTATACTGGTCTCTAGCACTAATCAAAGTCTGTTTAATTAAAGCATTATTTGATGGGTGTAAGTCTTGAACATCCTTTAATGAAGATTCAGCAGTATTAGCTATATCATTTATAAGGGAAAGGTTTTTCTTTACAATTGGATATACTTCTTTCATTGAATCTTTAGACTTTGCTACATAGGAACCACTTGTCTTAGTAAAATCCAAAATATTGTCTACTCCATTAGTTATAGCAGGGATATCTCCCTGAACCTTTTTAATATATGTTTGAAACATTACAGATTCCTCATAAACATTATCTAGGGACTTTTTAATCTTAGGCATATTATCATCTAGCTTAACAATCATATCAACCATACTTTCTAGTTGAGGTTTATTATTTTCGAGTTCCACACCAACTTGAGTTAGAAAAGAAAAAATTGTTCCACTAGCTGTTTCGATAAAAGTTTTCGTGATTTCTGCTTGCAGGGAACTTGCACCACTTCCGGTGATTTTTGGAGATATAGCATTTACTTTTTCATTAACTGTGTAAATTAATTTTGCTTTCGTTGGACTCGCGCTAGTTGCAACAGAAAGGAGGTCTGTTGAAAACTCCTTAGGAATAGTCAAGCTAGCATAATATTTACCGTATTTTATACCTTCTTTAGCCTCGCTCTCATTTACAAAAGTCCAATTAAAAGAGTTATTAGTTTTTAAGGTTTTTATCACATCATTTCCAACGTTAACCTTAACACTTCTTAATTCTGAACCACTATCTAGATTAACAACTGCAACTGAAAGCCCTTTGGTATTTAAATATGGATCCCATCCAGCTTTAATATTAAACCATGCATAAAGTGCTGGTAATATAGTTAGTAATAGTATGATGGTTAGGGTTGCAGGACTTTTTACTATGTTTCTAATATCTCTTTTATAAATTCTAAAAACATTTTTGAAATTTATTTTATGATTTATTAAAATGCTTTTTATATAAATTTTAGAGACTCTAAAGGCATTTTTTATATATATTTTAGAATTTCTCAAGGCAATTTTTATATATAATTTAGAGCCTTTTAAAATATTTTTCATAAACTATCACGACCTTACATATTTATTTTTAGGGACTTATTCGCTTTATTTTTTCTATAATCATAATCAATTTTTTTCGAATTTATTTACCAGAATACAAGTCATCAGTATATCTTAGCACCTTTAAGATTAAATGTATATATTAGAAGGGCAAAGAATATACAGCAAAGATTTGGAGCATTTCTAATAAGGTATTGACATCTATAGGCCATTGAATTAAAATTTAACTTAATTGTTAATTAAATACGTGTTGTATGAAAATGGGGACGTCTAGCTATTTCGTTAGCAAACAAAGGAATAGCAGAGGGGGAATTTGATTGAGTGAAGCAATTGTTGTTAAAAATTTAGTGAAGTCTTATCATATGGGTGAAACAAAAATTATTGCTGTTGATGATGTAAGCTTTTCCATAAAAACAGGATCTTTGGTTGTTTTGATTGGAGCAAGTGGTGCTGGCAAATCTACAGTTTTAAATATTTTAGGTGGAATGGATACAGCGACGTCTGGAAGTGTTAATGTTCTTGGACAGGAAATAACAAACTATAATGATTTAAAACTTACATTATATAGAAGAAATAGCATAGGGTTTGTTTTTCAGTTCTATAATCTTATGCCAAATCTAAATGTTCTAGAAAATGTAGAATTGGCAAGTCATATATGTAAAAATCCAATTGATGCAAGAGAAAGCCTAAGGCTGGTTGGACTATCAGATAGAGAAAGAAATTTTCCGTCTCAAATATCTGGGGGAGAACAGCAAAGGGTTGCTATTGCAAGGGCTCTTGCTAAAAACCCAGATTTATTATTATGTGATGAACCAACTGGGGCATTGGATTATATAACAGGTAAAAGTGTACTTTCACTTTTACATAAAATATGCCGTGAGAATAATAAAATTGTCATAATTGTAACGCATAACCTTGCAATTGCACCTATAGGAGATATGGTTATCAGAATGAAGAGTGGACAGGTAGTAAGTATTGAAGAAAATCCATCACCTATACCTGTGGAGAGGATTGAGTGGTGATATAGATGCTAATTCGTAACTTTTTTAGAGATATATTTTCAACATTACCAAGGCTTCTTGCTGTAATAATTATTACGGCCCTTGGGGCAATGGTTTATGTTGGTATGAGTGGATATGGTTATAACCTTACCAAAGTAGCTAATAGTTATTATAAAAGTCAGAATGTTGCTGATTATTGGGTGTATGGAAGTCAGTTTACTAAATTAGATGAAAAGCAAATTGCTAAGCTTGATGCTGTGGAGAGTATACAATCAGAAATCAGTATACCAACAGAAGATTATGAAGATGAAAATATTAGCATTGACCTAAGTGGTGTATCAGGGGATTTTAATATTAATAAACCATATATTATATCTGGAAGGATGTTCCAAAGTAATAGGGAATGTATGCTAGATGCTTCCTACGCAAAAGCTCATAATATCAATATTGATGATAAAATTGAGCTAAGAATTAAAGAAATGGAAAAAAAGTTAACTTTCACCGTTTGTGCGTTAATTAATAGCCCAGAAAATATATACAATGTGGGTGGTATGGAGCTCGTACCTAATAGCTATAAACATGGGTTTGCATATGTAAAAGAAGATGCATTGGGCGATATGAAAGAGATCATGTCCTATAATAAAATTACTTTAAAAGTTGTGGATAATACAGATAAAAATAAATTCAAAGTGGATATGGAGAAAATCCTGGGAACAAAGTTAAACCAGCTTTTAAGTTTTGAGGATAATCAAAAGGCTTCTATTATAATAAGTGAAGTTAAAAATACAAAAGCAATCGCCAGTATACTACCTATGATATTCTTTCTCATTGCAGCATTTATTATGTTTACTACTATGTCAAGGGTTGTAGAAAACAATAGAATGATGATAGGAACATTAAAGGCATTTGGCTATAGCAAAATAGTTATTTTCAATTATTTTTTCTCTTATGCCTTTATAGTGGTTATTTTGGGTAATCTTGTGGGAGTCCTATCGTCAAGCTTAATAACAAACTCAATGTTAAAGATGGCTACTACTAGTATGACTATGCCGAAACTTATAGTTAGCTTTGATGTTTTATCAATTTTCAAGTCGGTAGTTATTACAACTATTATTTGCTGTGGTACAGCCGCATTTATATGTGCCCGTGAGATAAGATACTCCCCAGCAGAATGTATGAGACCAAAGTCACCGAAGGTTGGTCGCAAAAATTTTATTGAAAGAATTAAATTTTTATGGGCAAAGATGAATTTTGAACAAAAGACTATAGCGCGGAATATATTCAGAAATAAAATGAGATTAATTATGTGCGTTTTGGGTGTTTCAGGTTGTATGGCAATTATAATTACAGCTTTTGGATTTCGAGATACTACTGGAAAATTAATGGTTAACATGTTTTCAAATATGTATAAATATGATATTCAGGTAATATTCAAAAAAGACACCTCCATCTTAGAAACTGAGAGAATAAAAAAACTTGTTAGTGTAGATAAGGCTGAAAGTGTAATGAGTGCGGTTATTAAAGTATCTAAAGGTTCTAAAAGTGAAAGTAGTACAATTAGTGTGATGGAGGATACAATATCGCTGATGGTGCCTACTATGGAAGCCATGGATAGTATGGTTATGCCCAGTGGCGGAGTTATAGTATCAACTTTTCTTTCGAAAAAGTTAAATATTCATGAGGGAGATATCATTGACCTTGTAGTTTCGGAAGAAAATGATGTAAGAAAAGTAAAGGTAGTTTCTATTAAAGACAATATCACAGGTTGTTATGTAAGTAGATCCCTATGGAGAAAAATTGGCGAGGAATATACAACCTCTTATATATATATAAATACAAAGGATCCAACTAGTTTTATAAAAAATACAAAAAAATATGACTTTATCCTTGCTATAAAACAAAAGAGTGAACTAGTAGATTCTATAAATAGTCAGATGAGTGCAATGAACACAATTGCCTTCATACTTATTGTTTTTGGTGGAATTCTTGCACTAGTGGTTTTATATAACTTGGGGATTTTAAATTTTTATGAACGAATGAGAGAGCTTGCAACCTTAAAGGTACTTGGATTTATGAATAATGAAATAAAGACATTGGTTTTAAGAGAAAATACGATTTTCACAATTATTGGCATTATTATTGGAATGCCAATGGGTATAGGACTCACAAGATTTATAATGACTGCCTCAGCACAAGAAGATATGACATTTAGTCCATATATTAAGGGTGTTACATTCCTATATGCTGCAGGGTTAACCTTTATGTTTTCTATTTTTGTTAATATGCTTCTTAGTAAAAAGCTAAAGCAAATTGATATGCTTGGAGCTTTAAAAAGTGTAGAGTAGCTCATGTTAATAGCATTGTAACTTCCAATGTAGCTTCCAATAAGAACAGTTGCACAGATGATGATTTGATATTCAAATATTGAATTTATAAAATCAAGGGGGGAATAAATAAAAATGAAAAAAATATTTTCAAAGAAAATTGTAAAATATACTGTAGGGATTGTTATAATAGTAATTGTATCTGTGCTTTTATACAAATCACCTATAGTTCAAAATAAACTTGCAGGCAAAGTAGTTATAGAAAAAACTGCCATAGTAAAGAAGGGGGATATAAAGTTTTTGGTGTCAGGTACAGGAGCAGTATATTATGGGAAAACTGCAGCTATATCATCGAAGGTAAACAGTAAAGTAACAAACATATATTTTAAAGAGGGAGACAGGGTTAAAGTTGGCGACTTGATTTGTGATTTCGATGATTCTGCGGCTATTTTAACTGCCAGCCAAAGCAAAAATGCACTAGTTACAAATCAATTATCTAATGATGCAAATACAACACTTGTAAGCAAACTTAATATTGTGACACCTTTTTCAGGTCAAATTACTAATATTGTAGTAAAACAGGGAGATGTAGTTCAAAAGGGAGGAGAATTATTTACTATTGCTGATACTTCAAAACTAAAGCTAGCAGTGGAATTTAATGCAGCTGATATAAATAAGATATCTGTAAATCAATCCGTTGATGTAAATATAACCTCTTTGATGCAATCGGTTAAGGGAAAAATCACCTATAAAAGTGACAAGTCAGTATCTACAAGTTCTGGAGGTAAGTTATATACTGTAGAAATAACAATGAATAATCCAGGGGCACTTTCAGAAGGTATGAAAGCTGGTGCATCAATAGACACATCAAGCGGAAGTATATCCAGTACAAATAGCGAAGCTTTAGAATATATAAATAAGACAACCGTTATAAGTGAAACTGGTGGCACAGTAAATAATATTTCCATGAAGAAAAACCAACAAATTAATTCGGGAAGCGAAGTTATTAAAATTAAAAATGATGATGTTACACTAAATCAAGAAATAGGTGTTTCTAAGATTACTGATTCAGAGATTCAAATAGCCTCAACTCAGAATCAGCTTGGAGACTATAAAATATATGCACCTATAGATGGTATAATAGCTAAGCAGATAATAAACAAAGGCGATAGTATAATCATGGCACAGTCAGTAACTACTATAGAAGAAACAAATGTAGTACAAGTTGATGTAGATATAGACGAGCTAGAAATAGCTAAAGTTGCTATAGGACAAAAGGCAAAACTTACTGTAGATGCTATTCCCGGGACAATAGCAGTGCCTATAGAAGGTGAGGTTGTAAAAATAGCGCTTGATGGAATTTCTAAAAATGGTGTAACAAACTTTGTAGTAACTATTAAGGTTAAGGGTATACAGAGCATGCTTAAAGGTGGAATGAATTTAAGCGCTGACATAGAAACAGAAAGTACAACTAATGTATTGTATCTTCCCAAAGAAGCAATAAAAAAGGCTTCTGGAAAATCAATAGTAAAGGTTAAAGAAGGTAACGAAAATGTAGTAGAAAAGGAAGTTAAGGTTGGGGTAAGTAATGGTTCTATTGTAGAAATAAGGAGTGGGCTTAGGGTAGGAACTATTGTGATTTTGCCTGGAAATAAGTAATGATATCCTCAAAAAATACCTTATATTATAGAGAATAAGCTTCATAGATTAATTGGTTGTACAAAGTAGATTGGAGATGGTGAAAATAAGTAAAAAAATATCAAAAATAGTACTAACGTTAACTATGGCATTAATTTTAATTATAGGAAGACAAGCCATAGCCTTTGGAATAACAAATCCAACATTAGATTTCCTGAAAATGTACAAGTTAGTTGATACTTATACAATTAGTAATATTAAAAATGGAGATAGTGGAGATTTGCTTAATACAAAAGCAACTATAACTTTAGGAACTGATTTAAATTCTCCATATATCACAAATGTAAGTGATTTTAAAGCATCTGAAGGGACAATAACTAAAGATGTAAATGGCATTTATGTGTTGACGGCTGTAATGGATCGCACAGCTCCAAATACCTCGCATTCTATATCTATTGAAAGAACTTTTACAACAGGGACTATTGATTATAATATAGATAAGTCTAAAGTTACATCAGATTATAGTCAATTAGACAATTATATGGATTATTTAAAAGAAGAAGCTGGTGTAGAAGTAAATAGTTCAGCAATACAGGCAAAGGCTAAGTTGCTAACTGAAAATATTGCTAATCCTTATGATAAAGCTTTTGCAATATTTAGATTTGTTAACACAAGTATGACGTATAATCTAGATTCACAATATGCAAACAAAGGCGCTTTAAGTGCACTAGTTTTTAAAGAGGGTGTATGTCAAGATTATGCGCAGCTATTTGTTGCTTTATGTAGAGCGAGTGGAATACCTGCTAGAACTGTGATTGGATTTAGGAATAATGCTAATTTGATTAACAAAAGCTCTGTTGATTTAACAGGACTCGGGCATATGTGGGCAGAAATATATTTGCCGAGTTATGGATGGACCATTGCCGAACCAACTGAAGTATTTGACAATAACGGTGTAATAATCAAATCAGTATCAGATAATACACTAATGCAATATTTTGCTAAAGCACTTATACCATCGGAACACATTGCTACTAGCTACGAAACCGGTGTGTCCTTTAGAAGTGCAGTTGTTACATCAAATTATTACCGTGAAACAGTTAGTAGACCTACCATGAGCACAAATTCTAAATCAATGCTGTATTTAGAAGATGATGAAATTATTAAAACAATTGAAACGGCTAAATCGGCTATAGAAAATACAGATAATAATCTTACATTAGATAATTATAAAAAAGCAATGGAATTAGTGTATAAGTTGGATGATTCAGTGACAGAAAAAAAATCGTTATTAGAAAAGCTAGATATTATATTAGAGAATTTAGTAACTAAAAATCCAAAAGATGAAAAAATGAAAGAATTAGGTAAAATTATTGTTGCTATTAAAAGAGCGGAATTGCAAACAAGCTACAGTACTTATGATTCAGCAATATACTTAATGTCAACATTAAGTGATTCTGATTTTGGAAAGGCATCAAATAGGCTAAAGGATAGATTATCAATAGTAGCTACTAAAATTGAATATAAAAAATCAAATAGTAAATTTTTAGATTTAGCAGATTTCCCATTTTTACAAAGTAAAGATACTAAAAAAGTTTGGAATATAACATTTACTCAATTAGTTGATGCAAAAACAGTTAATACTGATAATATCTCAATAAAAAACTCCAAAGGCAAATTGATTGATTTTAAGGCATCTTCTAATGGAAAAATTATAAGTATATCACCGATTAATAAATTTGAACTTGATGAACAATATGCAGTTTATATTAGTAACAAGGTTCTAAGTATCAGAGGTGATTGCATCACAAATGGTTGGTACTTCACCTTTAAAATTAATCCTTAAAAATCAAGTGCAACTATTTGCAAGTTTTAACGTAATTTATAATGGGTAATCAAAATGAGAATGTATTGTTGGAGTTAACTATTGTTGGAGTTAATTAAAATGAGAATTTATTATTTGCTTTAAAAGCATGTGATATAATAAACTATAATTTGATGAAATAAACTGTAATTAGTGACGATTAATATTGGGATAAAGCCTATTAGGAGGAATTTAGTGTGAAAAAAAATGAAACTGCAATAATAACAGAAAAGGAATCAGTAAACATAGAGCTGCATCTTAATGAATATGATAAAGGGGCTATGTCTGATTTTCAAAAGGAATTTTTGAATGAAGAGTTAGCGGATCTACCACCTTTAGAAGAGGGTCAAGTATCTATTAATGGTATATATACCTTTGATATGGGAGATAAAATAGAGGTTAGTGTTTATTTTAGAAATGGACTTACAAATCAAATTAACTTTGACAAGGTTCCACTAGTAATTGTAAATAATAATGGAGATATACTTGCGAAACAAACTATGTACATGCAGGAGTTTGGCATATTACCTTCTCTTTCTGCAAGACCTTATAAAATTTATTTTGATAAGGCAAACGTATTTGTTGATACAATTCCAATGGATGATTGGAAAATACAATTTGAAAATACTGTTAGTGCTATAAATACTGTAAAGATTGAATTTGAAGACATGCCAGAAAATATGGACCACGATTTAAAAAATAGCTTCGTAAAATTTTTAAATAAGTTACCATATATAAAAGCTGGAGATGTTAATGTTGAGGTATTTAAAATAGAAAAACGCATGGATAACTCTATTTCTATAGTTGTATTAATCCGTAATGGTTGTGATAAAGTTATAAACTTAGAAAAATTGCCAATATTAGTAGAAGATTTACAAGGCGAAACAGTAGCTAAGGGAATATTTGAAACCCAAAACGTAAATGTTAACGCACATAAAGCTAAAATTTATCAACTTGTTATAACAGAAGATTATATTGTTAATAAGGATTATGACATAAATAACTGCAAAGTACATTTTAAAGCATAAACCCTTGGGGCAGGTTCACACCCGGGGGTCAACCCCACCCCGGGATTTTAAAACATATCCTTCTTGTTCAAGTAATAAATAACCAATATGCCAATAACACCAACGATTGCAACCACATACCAAAAGCCCATGCCTACACCAGTAGTACCAAAGGGTACTCCAGTTACATTCATACCAAATAGGCCAGAAATCATATTAGGTATAGCCATAACTATAGTAATAGCAGCTAGTAATTTCATTACTATATTAAGGTTATTTGAAATAACAGACGCATAAGCACCCATAGTTCCACTTAAAATGTTACTATAAATAGTACACATCTCTATAGCCTGCCTATTTTCAATAATAACATCTTCTAATACGTCATTATCATCCTCATACTTTTCAAGGACGTCTAGTTTAAGCATTTTTTCCAAGGTGACCTCATTTGCTTTT
Source organism: Clostridium sp. (assembly GCF_050717535.1). Classification (GTDB taxonomy): domain Bacteria; phylum Bacillota; class Clostridia; order Clostridiales; family Clostridiaceae; genus Clostridium_AD. The sequence goes on along the minus strand of NZ_JBOITM010000072.1, from coordinate 28,428 downwards.
AAGGAAGTAGAAAAATATACAAGAGACTTTTCAAGTGCCAATAGTTGAAGAAGTTCCTTGTTTTTCATGGATTTATGTAACTGTTTCTCTACCATATAGCTTTTCTTGTCAATTTGTCTTAAATATATAAGATAAAAGTTGGCAATTCTATATAAGATTTGTAACATAAATCTTGAACGCTTAAAAGTAAAAAAAGAGCCAACCTTTCCTGTAGTAAAATCTGATAATATTTTGCTGTTTTTTAAACATACAGTAATTATAACTTTATCAGTATGTATCATGGATAGTGGGTAAGTATCATAGGTTAGTGAGTTATCATCCATATCTGTAAAGGGAATATCCAAAATAATTAAGGTGCAATCATCTATATCTATTCGAGAAGTTTCCTCTTCATCTAAGGCAGCTTTTAAAAAATCCATAGGAACATTTGCCTTTTTTGATACAAATATTAATTCCTCATCAGAAGGATCTATCATATTAATCCAGCAACCTGCCTCTATATTTTCCAGCTTTGTTAGCTGTTTATTTTCTGCACTGCTATATATTGAAATCAATATAACACCTCCTTGTATATTCCCTTTACATTATAATCCATAGAAGAGGATATATACAACTAAAATTAATTTAATGATTTTTAGCTATAGAGATTAAAATGGTGTTGACAAAAAACTTTGAATAATTGATAATGAATATGAAATGCTATACATGATGAATTAGAAAATTGGAATAATAATAAAGTAATTATACTAAATATATTGTAGAGTATTATTTTGGGAGGTAATTCATGGATTTATACTCACTTTTTACAATTGCTTTAGCATTATCTTTAGATGCTTTTGGGGTGGCTTTATGTATAGGATTAAATAGTCAAACTAGATTCACAAATAAGATAGGTTTTATTATTTCTTTTGCATTTTTCCAATTTTTATTTTCATACATAGGGGCTTATGCTGGTTTTCTTTTCAACACATATGTAGCGGCCATGCCCAGTATAATTGGTGGCATGCTTATATCTTTCGTTGGAGTGCTAATGATTAAAGAAGGCATTGAGGATCAGGGGAAGTGTCCATTACTGAAACTTAAAATGTATTTTATTTTAGGAATGTCGGTAAGCATAGATGCTATGGTGATAGGTTTCACAGTATTAAATAATATAACAAAGGTTATATTATTTAAAGATACATTATTTATTGGTGGTATAACTCTAGTAATGTCCACAGCGGCCTTTATAATTTCTAAATATCTAAAAAAAATAGAAGTTGTAGGAAAATATGCGGACTATATTGGGGGAATAATTTTAATAATTTTTGGGTTAAAAATGATGTTTTTTTAAACGAAAGGATGATAAACATGTTAGAAAAATTAAAAGGTTTAAATTCATATGAGGCATTTAAATATTTTAAAGAGATGAATCAGATTCCAAGAGGCTCAGGTAATGAGAAAGCAGTAAGTGATTGGTTTGTAAAATTTGCAAAGGAACGTAAGTTGGAGGTTATACAAGATAGTGCGTTTAATGTTATTATTAAAAAACCTGCAACAAAAGGTTATGAGAAGGCTCCAATTATAATACTTCAAGGTCACATGGACATGGTTTGTGAAAAAAACTTAGATATAGTTCATGATTTTGAAAAAGATCCTATTGAATTTATTGTAGAAGGAGATTTTTTAAGAGCTAATGGAACTACTTTGGGAGCTGACGATGGAATTGCAGTAGCATTTGGCCTTGCTGTTCTTGCATCGGAGGGTATTGCTCATCCATCAATAGAGTTATTAATAACTACTGAAGAAGAAACAGGTATGGGTGGTGCTAAGGCGCTAGAGCGTAAAAATTTAGATGGAAAAATATTAATAAATATAGATTCAGAAGAAGAAGGAAAACTTTTAGTAAGTTGCGCTGGTGGAGTAAGAGAAAAAATAATGCTCCCAATAACTTGGGAAAAAGCAGATAAAAGTTTTATAAACTGTGCAATAAGACTAAGAGGCTTAAACGGCGGACACTCTGGAATGGAAATTAACAAAGAAAGAGGAAATGCTAACAAAATTATGGGACGTTTCCTAATGGATTTAAAATCAGTTATAGATTTCAAAATAAATTCAATAAACGGCGGAGCTAAAAACAATGCAATTCCTCGCGAAGCAGATGCTATTATATTGTTTAGAGAAAATGATAAGACACTCGTTATTGAAAAATTATCACAGTGGAATTCTATATTGAAAAATGAACTGAAAAGTGTTGACCCAGAAGTTAATTTAGCTATGGAAATACTAGATAAAAAAGTTGAAAGAAATTTTTCGGATGATACTGCTACAAAAGCACTGCAAGTACTTTTCCTTATTCCAAATGGAGTTAAAAGTATGAGTATGGAAATTGCTGGCCTAGTGCAAAGTTCAACAAATATAGGAGTTCTTATTACTCATGAAGATAATGTAGAATTTGATTCTGCAATAAGAAGTTCTGTAAAGACTTTAAAGCAAGCAATATGTGATGAAACTATAGTACTTGCAGAAATGGTAGGAGCAACTATTGAATTCCAATCTGATTATCCAGAGTGGGCATATAATCCAAACTCTGAGATAAGAAAAGTATTACAAAAGACATATAATGATACATTTGGTAAGATGCCTGAAATAGCAGCTATACATGCTGGTCTTGAGTGCGCATTATTTAGTGAAAAATTTGAGGGCGAACTTGATCAAATATCATTTGGACCTAATGTTTATGATGTACACACACCTAAAGAGCATTTAAGTATCTCATCAACAGATAGAATGTTTACTTACTTGGTAGCAATATTAAAGGAAATTAAATAAACAATCTACATTAATGTATTAATCCGTTTTAGTGGGTTCTGAAAGGCTTTTACTTTTGTAGAAGCCTTTTTGTAATATGAAAAAAGATCCATTATTCAATGCAATGCTTGTATTCATGACAAGATTGAGGTATATTATAATTGTTATAATTGTTATAATAATTTAGTAAGGTGATGTAAATGGATATAATTTTGTACTTAAAAGAGAAAAATATTAAAGTTACTAAAGCAAGAAAAAGTATATTGGAAATTTTACTTTCTAGTGAAGATGCTATAAATGCAAATCTTATATATTCATTGCTTAAAAAAGATAACATAAAAATAGACTTGTCTACGGTATATAGAACACTAGATTTGCTGGAGAGTAAAAAAATTTTAAATAAATTTGATTTGGGAAATAATATGTATAACTATACTATAATTAAAAATGCGCATAAACATATAATTCAATGTGATTTATGTCATAAGGAAATGATTATAGATTGCCCTATACCTCAGATAGAGGAACAAATAAGAGCAAAGACTGGAATAACACTTACAGAAAGTCGTGTTTATTTAAAAGGTATTTGCAAAGAATGCAGTGAATGTAGTGACTGCAATAAATGTAAAAAATAAGAGAGGATGGTTTTTATGCAATTTTCTTCACTAGTACTAATGGAAATAGATAAAGAAACTAATCAATTTGTTAAAGAACTTGGAAGCTTTGAAGCTTCAGAGGGAGCACAATTTGTTACAAAATTAAATTATTATGGAGAATCCATAAACTTGTATTTTGATACTCAGGTAGATGTGGAGGAGTGGCAATATACAGCAATTTATGATTATTTTAATGAAGAAGCTTTTAAATCTAAAGGTTATTCTATTGAAGTTATCGATGATGAATATAACCCAACTTGGCTGGTAAAGTTTGAATATTCTAAAGACCATGAGGTTGTTTCCGATGCTATAATTGAGATATGTGAGTTAATAAAGCAAGAACTTAAGGAAGCCTTTGAAAAAATCAAAGGAAAAGAAGAAGAATATAAATAGATGAAAAAATGTTGGCAATTTATAAAAATACTTAATTTAAGAATGAATTTTTAGGAGTAATTATGAGACTTGAATTTATTAATAGAGTAAAGGTTGACGAGATTTTAGGACGAAATATATTAACAAATGACGGAAGCATTTTGCTACGAACAGGAGTCAAGTTGACGGAGCAGTATATTGTAAAGCTAAAAGAATTAGGCGTTTTTTATGTATATGTAGAAGATGCTAGATTAGATGATATAACAATAGAAGATGAAAAATTAAGTGATTTAAAAGCAATAACAATGAAAAATATGTCTAAGATAATAAAAAATGTAACCACTGGAGATAAAAAAGGTACTAAAGATTCATTAGCAGTTGTGGAAGATTTAGTTAATTATATTATCGAGATGGGTGATGTAAATAAAAGCTTGTATGACATTCAAACTTATGATAATTATACCTACCTTCACTCTATAGATACAGGAATTATGGCGATTTTTCTTGGCCTTTCAATGAACCTAAAGCAAAATGAATTAAAAGAGCTAAGTATTGGAGCAATATTACATGATATAGGTAAGATTAAAGTTCCTATAAAGATTATAACAAAGCCAGGTAAACTTACAGTTGAAGAGTTTGAAGAAATTAAGAAGCATCCTACTTATGGAAGAAGTATTCTAGAAAAAAATTATTCTATATCTACCGAGGTCCTAAAAGCAGTAGAATTTCATCATGAAAGAGTTGATGGTAACGGCTATCCATTTGGGCTTATGGGTAATGCAATCCCTAAATTCGCAAAAATAATTTGTGTTTGTGATGTTTATGATGCTGTAAGTAATGATAGAACTTATAGAGAAAAATTTAGTCCTAGTGATGCTTATGAACTAATTTTAGCAGGTTCTGGGAATGCCTTTGACGAGGAAATAGTACAAAGATTTAAAGAAACATTCTCAGTATTTCCGTTAGGTGTTTGTTTAAAGCTATCCAATGGAGTGGAGGGCTATGTAATTAAGCAAAATAAAAATTTTCCTGATAGACCTATAATAAGAGTGCTTTATGAACATAAAACTAGAAAACCTATTAAATTTTATGAAATAGATCTATTAGAATTTCCTAATGTTGTAATTAAGTCAATAATATGAAATGGGTGTCATCCAAATGGCAAGTTTTAACTTGCCATTTGTCACGTGAGTGACACCATATAGGAGCAAAATATGAAAGAAAAAAATATAGAAATAGTTATGAATGGTCTTACGAGGCAATATGGATATTTATTAGACAATATAAAAAGTGGGGATAACAATTCTGAACTATGGACATTGAGCAAAGATATAAGTGGAGTGCAGTACAGATTAATATTTATGAACTCCCAGAGCCTAGATAAGTTAAAACAATACCATATTTTAGAGGACAAAAACAATATATATATACTATTCTCTGATGATGAACTGAGTTTAGAAAAAGATAACCAGGCCCTTTCAATGAATAATTTATCAGAAAAACCAACAATTAGAGTAGAATTAAAAGGTAAGAAAGTAAACTATTCTCAAAATGTTAATTTGCAGGTAGTTCAGGAGCTAGCTTCTGTAATGAGCAATAACAATTTGAGAAGTAGTAAGGAAAAAATAAATTTAGAAGATAAACCTTGGATTACTATAGGTATTATAAGTATAAATGTTATTATGTATATAATTACGGCTTATTTAAGTCTTGTTTATGCAAAAGGTAGTATACTTAATAGTGATATCAATGTTCTAATTTTGCTTGGAGCTAAAGTTAATGAGTTAATCCAAAATGGGCAGTATTACAGGCTTATTTCTTGTATGTTTTTACATGGCGGGCTTGTGCATTTAGCTGTAAATATGTATTCGCTTTATGCTATTGGGCCAATGGTTGAGAAGGTTTATGGCAAGGTAAAATACATTGCTATTTATTTTATTTCTGGAATAATTGCATCTGTATTCAGTTATATTTTTTCAACGAGTGTTTCTATTGGAGCATCCGGTGCAATCTTTGGATTACTTGGAGCAGTACTTATTTTTGCAGTTAAGTCTAAGGGCAAAACGGGTAGTGGATTTATAAAAAGCATTTTATCAGTAATATTTATAAATATATTTATTGGAGCAACATTGCCTAATATCGATAATTTCGCCCATATGGGTGGACTTATGGGCGGAATGCTAGTGGCATTCTTGGTTTCTTTTAGAACAGAGAGTTAGCCACCCAGACCACGGAGTAGAACTACACCCTGGGTAAGTTAAAAAAGAAGGCCTCTCAAGGATTTATCTTGAGGGGCCTGATATGTTTTATGCAATTTTATTTTTTTTGTCTCCAACAATATTAATTAAATCTTCATAATATATAGTTTCTTTTTGGATTAATAAATCTGTCATAGATTCCAGAACTTCTTTTCCATCTGTAAGGATATTTTTGACCTCTTCATATAATTCTGAAATTGTGTTTTTACATTCTGAAAATACCGCTTCTTGATTTGCAAGTCCTGAGTCACTTAGTTTGTTCATAGTAAGTAGCCCCAGTGCTTCACCCATACCATATTCTGTTACCATGCTTGTTACTAACTGGGTACTTCTTTGCAGGTCATTGTAAGCACCTGTGGTTACATGATCTTGTCCGAAAATAATTTCTTCAGCTGCCCTACCACCTAAAAGTACCATTATTTTTTTCTTTAAATGCTCCTTGTTATGATACAGAGTCTCTTCAGGAATACTTAGTGTATAACCGCCTGCACCTTTAGTAGTTGGAATTATAGTTACTTTTGATACTTTATCATTTGGCAACACTTTAAGTGAAATTAAAGCATGTCCTGCTTCGTGGAAGGCAGTAATTTTTCTATCTACATCTTTAATATAGCCTCTATTCACTTTCTCATAACCAGCTAGCATTATTGAATAAGCTTTATCTAAATGTTCATTTTCAATGAAACAAGAATTATCTTTGCAGGCAATAATAGCTGCTTCATTGGCTAAGTTCTCTAGTTTTGCACCTGAAAAAGATGTAGTTTTATGTGCCCACTCCGAATAATCTATATCCTTTATAGGTTTATTTTTAAGATGAAGCTTTAAAATTTTCTCTCTAGCGGATACGTCAGGTAAGGTAACTTCAATATGTCTATCAAAACGGCCGGGACGCAGTAGAGCGGGATCTAACATATCAAGTCTATTGGTTGCTGCAATTATAATTATGCCTTCTGTTTCATTAAAACCAGACATTTCTGTAAGCAAGGCATTAAGTGTCTGATCTTTTTCGTCAGAACCACCACCACTTCCGTTATCTCTTTTCTTACCAATAGCATCAATCTCATCGATAAAGATAACTGCTTTGCCATGACTTCTTGCTTTTTTAAATAAACTTCTAATCCTTCCAGCACCAACCCCTACATATATCTGAACAAAATCTGAACCGGATACAGCATAAAAAGGTACGTTTGCTTCTCCAGCCACAGCTTTTGCAAGTAAGGTTTTACCAGTTCCAGGATCACCATATAAAATCAGTCCTTTTGGCATTCGAGCACCATAAGCTGAATATTTTTTAGGGTTTTTAAGGAAATCTACTATATCTTGTACACTATCTTTAGCTTCTTCGTTACCTGCTACATTATCAAAGTTAAAACCTATATCCTCAACGCAAGCTACATCAAGATTTGTAGCTGAGAACATGCTTTTCGTTTTTATCTTTGAAGATTTAAAGGCCATAATTCCAAGCACTATAAGTGATATTACAAAGCCTGCAATTGAAGCTATTTCAGCAGGATTTGTTAAAGTTTGCTCAGAAACGTTTATTCCACTTTTTAATAAATTTTCTTTGAAATTATTTGTTCGTGGATTATCTGTTTCATAAATACTACCATCCTTAAGTTTAACTTGAATTTTAGGAGAGGCAGTTACATATACAGTGGATATGTTTTTAGAAGAGGCATCTTTTAGAAAATCTATATATAATTTATCCGTAGATATTTTAAAAGTATTACTCACAAAGATGAGGAATACTAATGAAAAAATTGCAGTTATAACAGGAAGTAAAATATACTTGTTTTTAATTTTATTCATAAGCTCAAAGCGATAAAAGCACTATAGATTTAATATAGTAGCTAAGTCGCCTCATTCACCATCCTTTTATATATTTTATTTTTTCTCTTTTCTACAAATTGAGAGATTGTAATATGTACTACAAGGATTAGTATAATATGTTTTTAAGGCCTTGTCCAACGATACTCATAGAATTTGGAAATGTAAATATTGTAAAAAATGCAATTGATAAATTCATAATTTGTTGTATACTTTATTTATAATAGATATAGTGGTATTCCATATGACTCTAAGTTTGAACTACAATTATGAAAAAGTTTTAGGGTATGAAATACATTTACACGAAGGAGAATGGATAAAATGGCAAAGAAAGTTTACGCAATAAAAGAGGGCTTTAATTCTAATACTAACCAGAAAATAGAAAATAAAATAGTCAACACTTGGGCAGAGTGCTTAAAATATGTAAAAGGTGTAAAAGGAGCTAAGTATAAGAGCTTTGAGGATATAAATGAAGCTGAAAAGTTCCTAAATGATGCAGGAAGTTCACTAAAAAAAGCAGATAATAATTATCCGAAAGATTGTCTTCATATTTATGTGGATGGTAGCTATAATTCTGCCACAGAAGAGTATTCTTATGGAATGGTGGCTGTTCAAAAGGAAGTAGTTCTTCATATAGAAGGTGGAGCAGGAAAAAGTGAAGCGGCAAAAAATATAAGACAAATAGCAGGGGAATTAGAAGGCGCAGTAAAAGGGGCTCAGTATGCCCTGGGCAGAGGTGAAAAGAAGGTGTTAATTTTTCATGATTATGTAGGAATTTGTTATCATGCTACGGGTTTTTGGGAAAGGCGCGAAGAATCATCAAAGGAATATTATAAGAAAATGCAAGAACTCATGAACAGCGGACTAGAAATTTTGTTTGTTAAGGTGGATAGTCACACGGGAGATTTGTTTAATGAACTTGTTGATGAAAAGTGTAAAGAAAAATTAGGGATAAAGTCAGATAAGGTGGTAGAAAAATGGCTTAAGAAAAATATTATAAATGTAGCGAGTCCTGATGTAAAAGAAGAAATTTTAAAATTAGCTCCTAAGGGTGAAAATAATATTATTATTGTGGAACCTGTTGATAATCATGTGGATAAAAGAGATAAAGCAGAGAAAGAAGAAGTTAAGGTGTATGGCTTTAATGATATTATTAATGAATATAATATAAATCCAGAAGCGGCAAATAGTTTAATAGATAATTTAAGTGACAAAGAAAAAACAAAGTTCATTAAACACTTATTAGAGTGCAATGGGAGAATTATTGGTAGTAATTCATAACTTTTTTTAAAATAGACTAATTATTTCAAAAAATGCACATGCTATAAAGAATAAATAAAGAAAGGAAGTGTAACTTATGGCGGGTAGATTTATATCAACAATTACAACAGGTGCTATAATTGGAGTAGTTGCAAGTGCGATGTTAATGCCTAATATGGATAGAAGCACAAAAAGAAGAGTTAGGAAAACTGGCAAAATGGTAAAAAACATGGCAGAAGATGTGTTTGATAGCATGAAGGACTATATTTTATAAATATCATTAAAAAACTCCACACCATATAACATTATATGGTGTGGAGTTTTTTAATGATATCTCCTAAAATTTAAAATTTATTAGAAATATTTTGCAGTTTAAATGGAAACTATGTTATAATTGAGTAAATTGTCTAAGGTTGTTTAAATTAATAATATTATATACAATATTATTAATATTACCATGCAGCGAAGGAAGAGTGATTATGGAAATATTGTCTTTAGGTGAAAAAATCAAGAGAAAAAGAAAAGAACTCAATATGACATTGAAAGATCTTGCAGGAGCGAGAATAACTCCAGGACAAATTAGTCTGGTTGAATCTGGAAAATCTAATCCTAGTATGGACCTTTTAGAATATTTAGCAAATGCTTTAAATACAACTGTTGAATATCTAATGGAGTCAGAAGAAACTCAAGCTGAAAAAATATGTTTATTTTATGAAAACATTGCTGAATCACTTATTCTAAATAGCGATCTAGTACAGGCGGAGCAAAATATTGAAAAATCACTATATTATTCTGAAAAATATAAATTGGAATATAGGAAAGCCAGAAATTTATCATTAAGAGGGGATATATACATGGCTAGGGAAGAGATCGCATCTGCTCAACAGGTTTTTCTTTCCTCAAATGTTATATTTATAAAGAATAACTCTTATGAAGAAATAATAAAGACTTTTCTAAAACTTGGGAGAATAACACTTAAACTTAAGGGATATCAGTCAGCTTCAAGCTACTTTCAGCAAGCTGAAAAGGTTTTTATAGACAATGAAATGGGAAATGACTTTTTATTAGGTGAAATATACTATTATATAGGTTACACTTATTTTAAGTTAGAAGACATGGAAAAAGCTATAAAATACTCCTATTTGGCTCAAGAAAAATTTAAGCAAATAGATAGTAAAAAAGAATATGCTAATTCACTTTTATTATTGGCAAATGAGTATAATGAAAAAGGTGATATTAAGAATGCAATAAAATATTCCAAGATTACTTTGAAAGTATTTTATGAAATCAATAATTTAACTTATGTTTCTGAAATAGAGAATAATTTAGGAAGATTATTTTATGAGTTTGAAAATATGGAACAATCCTTTATTCACTTAAATAAAGCTAAGGAAATAAGACAAAAGACTAAGGATTTAAAGTTAGTTGATACATTAGCTAATATATGTGAAAATTATATCAAGCTTAAGGCTATAAGTAAAGCGAGAGAAGCTTTAGAACGTATTTTAGAATATGTGGAAGATGGTAATCATACAGCATTGCATCAATATTATTTATTAAAATATAAGATTGATTTATTAGAAGGTAATATGAATGAAGCAGAAAACACATTGTTACAAGCACTGAGTTTTGTAAAAGAACAAGAACAAACTAAGGAAGCAGCAGAGATTTCAATAATGATTGGGAAGTTCTATATTGACGGTGGTAAAGATAAACAGGCGGCTAGATATCTAAATGAGGGTGTAGAGTTATTTAACAAACTTGGAATGATTAAGTGATTTAAATAAAATTATTTTATGGCATGCGTCATAAAATAGTTATCTAATCTATAGATAGGTGATGAAAATGGAAATATTATCAACGGGAGAAAAGATTAAAAGGACTAGAATTTATAAAGGGTATACATTGAGAGAAATGTGTGCTGACAAAATCTCAGTATCTAAGATGAGTTGTATAGAAAACAACAAAGTTATGGCAGAACCATGGGTATTGGAACTAATAAGTGAAAAATTAGATATAGATATTGGATATTTAAATGAAAATGTAAAAGAACAAGTTGAGACAAATATTGTGGTATTAAAAGAAGAAATGGAGGATAATAAATCTAATGATAACAAAGCTAAGGATAATAAATCTAAGGATAGCAAAGATTTAAAGGATAATGACTTTGAGGCTAGAGTATCCTATAATTTAGAGTTTGCTGAAAAATACAACTACTATGACTTTGCTATTGAATTAATCCATATGTTGTTTAATTTCTATTTAGACAAAAGAGACTTTGAAAAGACGCAATCAATTACTTCAGAGTATTATGATTTGTATTTAAAAACATCTAATAATGATAATCAATTAACTTACTATATAGACATGGCAAGACTCTTATATATAAAAGAGGAATTTCTTCAAGCATCTAGCTATTATTGTAATGTTAGGCATAGGTTAAGAAACAATGAAATTCCTAATTATAAAAAATTGATTATTGTGACTTATAATGAGGCCGCTTGCAATATTATGTTGAAAAATTATGAGAGAGCTTACGAAGTAGGTAGCAGATTATTAGATTTGGTAGATTATGTGGATACGGAATTTAAAGCTGCTGAGATATATCATATGTTAGCAATGTTATCTATAAGAATGAACAATGGTAAGTTTGAGGAATATGAAAAAAAATCCTATAAGCTTTATAAAGATAAAGCATCCAATAAGGCAGTAGCTATTTATAATTATGGGTCCACAATGTTTGACTGTAATATGAAAGCTACAGCTATCAAATATATAAATAAGGGATTAAGTAGCTATCCTAGGGATAACAAGGTAGGACTAGTTAGATTTATGCTGGATTGTGTTAATGAGCTTATTGAAAATGATGTGTTGGAGCTTGCACAATCTATTTCAGATGAAGTATTAAACTATGCAATTAACTTAAATGATATTAAATTCATTGAAAAAGGATATTACTATAAAGCAATTATTCTTGACAAGCAAGGGAATTCATCTAGTGCAGAGATGTATATGAATTTATCACTAGATTCACTACTCAAATTTGGCGGAAAGCAAGATATATATATGCGTTATTTAGAGATGGGAAGTATGTACCATAAACTTGGCAGTGTTGCTGAATCCATAAAGTACTTTACTTTAGCTATACAATTAGAGAAAAAAATGTAGATATAAAATAATAAAGATGCAGGTTTAGGATTTTCCTAAACCTACATCTTTTTTTTATTATATAGGAAACAGCTTGCGGAAAATAATGTGGATAACTTTTTTATAGATGAGAGTTAATATTTCTATCAAATGTTTTTAGTCGCAAAAAAAAGTATATATTACGTATAATGCATTTGAATAAGCTTTAGAACTTCTTATTTTATTTTAAATTAAGCTGCGTTAAGAAAAATATATGTTTGAGCGAAGCGAGTTTATATTTTTTAGCAGCTTAATTAAAAATAAAATTAGTAGTTCTTAGCGAAATGAATGCATTAGTAGTAATATATACTTTTTTATTTTTTATTTAGAAGTTTCTCTATTAATTATGAATTCCTTAGCTTTAATTTCTAAACTATCATCAAGGGTTGTTAAAGCTACCTCATTATATTTATTGTTTAAGGCTAGTGAGAGTATCCTATCTGCAAGCTCAGGATTTTTAGATAAAAGAGACCCATGAAAATAGGTACAGAAAGTATTTTTATAAACACAACCCTCATAACCATCTTCTCCGTTGTTACCATATCCAGCTAGAACTTTTCCAAGTGGTTTTAAACCATTTATATAAGTCCTGCCAGAATGATTTTCAAAGCCTACATAGGTTTCATCAAAAGCTTCATTATGAATAACTGTGTTGCCTATGAAACGTTTATCTCCACCTTCTGTGTAAATATCTAAAATACCAAGACCCTCAAGTTTTTCACCCTCGGGGGTGGTATAATATTTCCCAAGCAATTGATATCCTCCACAAATGGCTAAAAATACTTTTCCACTTTGAATATAGTTGTCTATGGCAGATTTTTTGAATTCTATTAAGTCTGGGGAAACTATTGCCTGCTCATAATCTTGTCCCCCACCAAAGAAAACAATATCATAATCTTCCTCATTAAAAATATCCCCCATGGATACATTAACGATACTTACTTTTATATCTCGGGATTCAGCTCTGTGTTTCAATATTAAAATATTTCCTACATCACCATATACATTAAGTAGATCAGGATATAAATGACAGATATTAATTTCCATATTACTCACCTTCTAATTATATTTTGTTTGTTATAATGTTACCAAATTTTATCTATATACCCTTTAGCATGTAAAAACTTTCTTAAGTTTATCATAGCTGTATAGGTAGCTAGTACATAAACTATTTTTCCATCACAAGCTTTAATTTCATTAAGTAATGATTCGTCGTCTTTGCACAGGAGGAAGGAATCTGGTTTAAAGCCTGCTACTTTAAGCCTTATTGCCATATCGTAAAGACGTATTCCAGAAATCATAATCTTGTTGATATTAAGAGAAGTTAAACGTTCAAAATTAACATCCCAAATCCACGAAACATCTTTTCCATCTGCGTAATTATCATTTAAAAGAAGAGACAAATTAATTTTTCTTTTGTCGAGATTAATAGTATTTACAGCTTCATCATAGCCCGCAGGATTTTTAACTAATATTATTTTAACCTCGATGCCTTCAATATTTAATGTCTCTTGTCTACCAAAGCTACTAGCTACGGTTTTAAGTGATTGCTCTATAGTATTGTCTGAAATGTCTAGCACCTTAGCTACAGAGTATGCGCAGAGAGCATTGTAAATGTTGTAAGTACCTGGCTGGTTTATGTAGTACTCCTTATTATTAATGTGAACCGTGGAGCCACTTGTGGAAAGTTCAACAACTTTATCTATAGAATATGTAAGAGCTGGTCTTTTATATCCACATTTACTGCAGTAGAAATCACCTAGATGATTATAGGTAATAAAATTATATTTATAAGGAGCCTTGCATACGGTGCAAAACTTAGCATCTGCATTTATGTCTACAATTTTGTTGTCATTAACCTTAGTACCAAATCCATAGTATATTATAGGGTTTGGTAGGTTTGTGTTTCCAAGTAGTGATTCATCACCGTTGAGAATAAGAGTGGAAGATGGGCTCTTTTCAACACCTTCTATTATCTTCTTTAGAGTTGTGTATACCTCGCCGTATCTGTCTAGTTGGTCTCTAAATAGATTGGTAATAGTAATGATTTTTGGAGATATATAATCGGTTATAAACTTAACATTGGCCTCGTCCACTTCTATAACAGCAATCTTTCTTTGCGTTGATTTTTTAAAAGAATAATTGGAAATAAAACAGGCGACTATTCCTGTATACATATTTGCACCAGTATTATTAGTAATTACTGGTTTGTTACTAGCTTTTATGATGCTATAAATCATGCTTGTTGTGGTGGTTTTCCCATTTGTACCTGTTATAAGTATGACATCATAATTATTAGCTATGGTTTTCAAAATATCTTTATCAAACTTTAAGGCAATTTTGCCGGGAAAATTGGTGCCACCTTTAAATAAGACCTTTGATAATTTCATAATAAACTTCGAAGCGAGTATACTGAGCAATGACTGAATTTTAATTTCTAACACATCCTTTAATTGTACTTAGGCATATGAGTATTATTAATTTGCAATATTACATTTACCTATTACTGTTTAATTGTTACTATTAGTAATAATTAAAATTAACATTATAATTAAATTGTTATATTTAATTATTGACATTTATATAGAAAAACTTATCACTTATTTTAAAACCTGAATTTTGTGAAAGTCTATTTAAGGTACTTAGGGTGGTTATCTTAGCATCACCCTTAAGAGGAGTTGGGCGATAGTCATTTTTATAATCCACGGAAGATATACTGCAAGGAATAGCCCTTACACCTATAGCTGTTAACTTATTATTTGTGAATTTTAAATTACTTTGAAAAATAAAAGTAGTCTTATCTTTGGGATTAGAATTTCCACCAAAGCAGAAATTTCCCAAACTATAGGCGATAATCCTATTTTTATATTGTTCAATGCCTTGAATTACATGTGGGTGATGACCTAGTATTATGTCTGCACCATTGTCAATTGCAAAGTGTGCAACCTGTTTTTGAGCATCAATAGGATAATGCTGATTTTCATTTCCCCAGTGAAAATTTATTATCACAACTGAGTTAGTCTTTTTTAACTGCGCAATATCTTTCTTTACACCATTAAGAAAACTTTGCTCTGTGGACCAACCTCTATAGCCCAAAAATCCAAAGGAATGATCTTTAATTTTTGGAGTCCATTTTGAGCCTTCTCCAAAGTAGTTCACCTTTTCATTTTGGAGGGCAAGCTTAGTATCTTTAAACCCCTTTTCCTTATAGTCATAAATATGGTTATTAGAAAGATTCACTCCCTCAATAGAGCCTAGGGTTAAACTTTTAGCAAAATCACTGGGGGCCTTGAAGTTAAATTGTTTTTCTGCTTTATCAGTTGAATCCGTAAAGGTTGTTTCTAAATTGGCAATTGTAATGTCGTCGCTACTGAAAATACTATATACATTTTCAAAATAATAAGAGAAATCCTTGTTAGAATTTGATACTATAGCAGGAAGACTGCTAGCGTAATCGAAATTAGTATCAGTTCCTATAGTACAGTCTCCCACAGCAGATAAAAGCACCTCTGTGTTTTTTATCGCAGTAGATGTCTCTACTGGCTTAGATTTATCTATTCCCACAGAATTAGCAGGCATATCTTTGCTATTAGAAGTCATTTTCAAAGAAGTAGATTTTTCTTCTTTAGATATATTATTTTCACTAAGCTTTTTTAATGAAAATGAAATAGCTTTAACGGCAACTGTGGTTAAAATTATACAACAAAATAGTAGTAAAGAGATATTTTTTATTGCTTTATTTCTGTTAATTATTCTTAAACGTGATCTTTTCAAACAATACCCTCCCTCTATCATGTTTAAAACAATAAATAAAATTATATTAAGTCAATATAATTTTATAACATAGTTGCATAAATGTCTAACATATTAATTTAAATGGTGATTAAATATTCTAGCTTTTTACCAGTGCATTTGGTAAAATTAATTTGATGGACTCTTATGATGTTTACATTATATTATTAGAGGACCGAAAGGTGTGTTATTTTGAAAAAAGGATATATTTATTCAATTCTTTCTGCTATCTTATTTGGAAGTGCAGGGCTTTTTGTAAAACTAGCTTTTGTGGGGGGAATTGATTCCATAAGTTTATTAACCTTACAATATATTATAGCCGTACCATTAATGTTTGTATTTATGTTTCTTTTTAAAAAAGAAGCATTTACGGTTACAAAAGTTCAACTATTAAGATTGGGGGTGCTGGGCGCCATTGGAAATACATTTATGACAGTGTTTTATTATATATCTTTTAACTATTTGCCAATTCAAATGGTGGCTATATTATTATACACTTATCCCTTAATGGTATTTATATACTCAGCTGTGTTTAAAAGTGAATCACTGAGTTATAAAAAAATATTTGCTGTATTTTTAGCATTTTTTGGTTGTATATTAACTTTGGATATATTATTTGGAAACTTTAAATATTCACTTAAGGGAGTAATATTTGCCTTAATTTGTGCAATGTTTTATGCCTTTATGAATATTTATAGTGAAGAAAAATTGCAAGGACTTGCACCGTTAACTATTAACGCATATGCTACTTTTTTTTCATTAATATGCCTTATGATTTATAAGTTCCCTCTATTTATTTTTAGAGGGGAGGTAACTGCCAAGTTATTTGGATATACAACTATACTTGCACTGTTTTGCGAAATAATCCCTTTAACATTATTATATGCAGCTATAAAGCAGATAGGCTCACTAAAGGTATCAATAATAGGAAATCTTGAAATACCAACGGCTATGCTTCTATCATTTTTTATTTTACATGAGAAGATTGGAAATATGCAAATAATTGGAACTTGTTTGGTAATATATGCAATATATAGTATAAGAAAATAGTTTGTCTAACAAGAATAAACATAATTTTTAATGAAATATATATTAAACTAAATTCGTTTAGTTTAATATATATTTTTTTGTGAATTTTAAAAATTCAGAACATTCATTTAACAAAGAAAAAATAAATGTTTTAAATTGGGAAAAATCCTGAAAACAAAAGTTAATAATGTCATATTTATTAACAATATACTTGATATTAAAGGGTGCAGAGCATTAATAGTCCATCTAACAAATATAAGATATGTTACTGTATCATATAAGGCAAAAGCATATGCTATAACAAGTATAATTTATCATAATGAATGAACACATTCATAAGAATATTAAAATATAGTTTGAGTAATTCTTTTCTTGCATTTTGTTGTTAAAATGTTGTAATATGTTAGTATAGTAACACAAATAAATGTAACAAAAATAAATGTAACAAAAATAAATGAACACAGTTATGATGGTGCAACAATAAGATAATAATCGGGGGTAATATTGTGGAATATTTACAAAATTTAAATTATTTAAATATAAAAACATCAAAGAAAATATACAGGAATTTACCTGTATCTGATTTAGTAAGCTTTGCATTGCAAAAGGGAGAAGGTACACTAACAGAATCAGGAGCATTGGCTGTAAATACAGGTAAATATACAGGAAGGTCTCCTAAGGATAGATTTATTGTTTCGCAGGAAAGTATTGTGAAATTAATTAATTGGGGAGACGTAAATTTACCCATTGAAGAGAAAATATTTGATAATTTATATAGTAAGGTGGCTAAATATTTAAGTGATAAAGATATATTTGTTTTTGATGGTTATGTTGGGGCTATGGAAGAATATAGCCTTCCCGTTAGAGTGGTAAATGAGCTTGCTTCAGAGGCATTACTATCCAATCAACTATTAAGAAGGACAGATAAACCTACAGTAGAGGACCATAATGTTGATTTTACAGTTATTGCAGCTCCAGGATTTAAGGCAAAGGGAGAAATTGACGGAGTGAATTCTGAAGCTTTTGTTATAATAAATTTTGATAAGAAAATTGTGTTAATAGGTGGAACTCAATATGGTGGAGAAATTAAAAAATCTATTTTTTCAATAATGAATTTTTTACTTCCTCTAAAAGGAGTATTCCCAATGCATTGTTCTGCTAATATAGGCGAAAATGGTGAGACAGCAGTATTCTTTGGCCTTTCAGGTACTGGGAAGACTACATTATCAGCAGATCCAGACAGAAAGCTTATTGGTGATGATGAACATGGTTGGTGTGATAGTGGGGTCTTTAATTTTGAAGGTGGGTGTTATGCTAAAACTATAAAGCTAGATAAAGATAAAGAAAGTGAAATTTATGGCGCTTTAAAATTCGGATCACTTCTTGAAAATGTTGTGCTTGATGAGGATAAGATACCTGACTATGATGATGGTAGCTTAACAGAAAATACAAGAGGTGCATATCCATTAGAATATATTCCAAATGCACAGTTAAGTGGAATTGGTGGAAACCCAAGTACTATAATATTTTTAACAGCAGATGCGTTTGGAGTTATTCCGCCAATATCAAAACTGTCTAAGGAAGCTGCCATGTATCATTTTATGTCAGGATATACAAGTAAGCTTGCGGGTACAGAACGTGGAATTACAGAACCATTAGCTACATTTTCAGCTTGTTTTGGAGAACCTTTTATGATGATGAGGCCATCAGTTTATGCAAAACTTTTAGGTGAGAGAATAGATAAACATGATACTGAGGTATTTTTAGTAAACACAGGTTGGAGCGGTGGTGGATATGGTGTAGGGTCAAGAATGAAACTTTCTTATACAAGAGCTATGGTAAAAGCTGCTCTTGAAGGTAAGCTTAAGGATACTCAATATACACAGCATCCAATATTTAAAGTGGGAATTCCGGTGGCGGTGCCAAATGTTCCTTCTGAGATATTAAATCCAGAAAATACATGGGAAAATAAAGAGATGTATAATTTAAAAGCTAAAGAATTAGCTGCTAAATTTCATGCAAACTTCAGTAAATTTAAAGGAGTTTCAGAATGTGTAAAAAAGGCTGGTCCTATAAGTAATTAATCTAATAAAGTGACGGCTAAAATTTATAGGCTCCCCTTGGAGAAACAGATCAAATAATTAAAATCTGTTACTAGAAAGGGGAGCATTTTTATGTAAATTTTGCTTTATATATGATATACTCATTAATAAATGTGTATTTACTTCAGGACATGTAGTGGTTCATAACAGTTATATAATCAAGAGATACAAAAATATAAACGAGGAGGTATTATGAGAAAAAATAGCATTCAATTTAGGAATATATTTTTTGTTGTTATAGCAGTAGCCTTAATTTTTTTGATTTTTAAAGCTAAATACGGTTTTAATACTAGCGACGAAAGTATTAAAATTACTAAGTGGGAAAATTTTTATACTGGAGATAATATTCATTTTTATTATTTGAGCCCTGAGAATGAAAACATATTAAAAGTTAAAGAAACCTACAAACTCCAGAAACTTGTAGAACCAAAAGCTGATGGACTTGAAAATTCAATGAAAATTATGAAATTTCTTAACGAAAATGTAAAAGCTGGAAGTACCGCTATGACTAGTGATAAAAATGCTTTAGAAATAATGAAAATAGCTTTTGACGGAACTAAATTATCAGATAGTGATTATGCCATTATGTATGAGGAATGTTTAGCTTCCATTGGAATTAATGTGCGTAGAGGCATATTACGAAGTGCTGATAAAAAGATTAGTGGAAAATCTTACTTTAATGTATGTGAAATATGGAGTGATAAATATAATAAGTGGGTAATGATAGATGGTGTCAATGGATGCTATATGACCGAAGGTGATATTCCCTTAGGTGCAGTTGAAATAGTAGACAAGGGAATACAAAAGGTTAAAATTAACGGTGTGAAAAATAGCAGCAAATATATTAGAGACATGTCAAGCTACTATCAAAGCTATAGTATATCTGTGGATAATAATAAATATGGGGAGTTAAAAAGTAATTCCAAACTTACATTTTTGAAAAGTAAAAAGCTTCCTATATTAGAAACAAAAGAAGGGTTTATTCAACCTACAATCTTTGTTAATAATCCACAAGTATTTAAGCAGTCACCAAAAAAACAATATGTAAATAGTGACACGGAGAAGATTCCCACTTTAATATTTGCAAAGAGAGACCTTAAAAATGACACAGAAGAAATAGAAAATTTTACAGTTGGGGCATTTATGAATAGTTATATGCTGTCAAATTACTTTATAAGTGTTAATGGAGGCGACTATATAAAGGTAGATACTTATTTGGATTTAGAAATTGTTGGTGGGACAAATTCTATTAAATTATCACAAGATGGTAAAACCTTAGATAGGGAGGTGATAATAGAGAAATAAACATTTTAACAATAAGGTATAATTCTAATTATACTCGTTCTTTAATATAGTATAATGAAAAAAGATTTTATAAATTAATGCTATAAGGAGCGGGTATTACATGAATTTGAACATTATATTAATATTTAAAGCTATAATAATAGCTATAGTAGAGGGAGTAACAGAGTTTATTCCTATTTCCTCTACTGGACATATGATTATTGTGGGAAATGCTATTAATTTTAAAAGTGCATTTGCAAATAGCTTTGAAGTAATCATTCAATTAGGCGCAATTCTTGCAATTATAGTTTTGTATTGGAATAAAATATGGACATCAGTTGTGGAATTTTTCCAGGCAAAACCATCAGGGATTAAGTTTTGGACTAATATTATAGTGGCATTTATACCAGCTGCAATATTAGGGTTTATTCTAAGTGATAAAATCGATGAATATCTTTTTAATCCAGGTGCTGTAGCTTTGGCATTAGTAGTTGGTGGAGTTCTTATGCTTATTATAGAGAAGAAGTTTAGGCATTTGGATAGAACAAAAAATGTAGAACAAATAACTATTAAACAATCAATAAAAATAGGAGTTTTTCAATGCTTTGCACTATGGCCAGGGATGTCTAGGTCGGCATCTACTATAATGGGAGGTTGGGTTAGTGGGGTATCTACAGTTGCTGCAACGGAGTTTTCTTTCTTTTTAGCAATACCAACTATGGTTGGGGCTACAGCCTTAACACTATTTAAAAGTGGAATGAGTTTTAGTAGTGGGGAAATTCTTACTTTGGTTATTGGCTTTATAACAGCCTTTTTAGTTGCATTAATTGTGGTTGAAAAATTTGTTAATTATCTAAAAAATAAACCTATGAAAATTTTTGCTATATATAGGATAATAGTAGGTATAATATTGTTAGGACTAATTAAATTTGCTAATATCTCCATATAAACATTATTTTTTTTGATTTAGTGTATAATCTGAGCTAATATGTTGTGTTAATCCTTAATGTGATATACAACATATTAGAAATATGCAACATTTAGCCCTTTTATAGATTATATTATTT
Source organism: Clostridium sp. (assembly GCF_050717535.1). Classification (GTDB taxonomy): domain Bacteria; phylum Bacillota; class Clostridia; order Clostridiales; family Clostridiaceae; genus Clostridium_AD. The sequence continues at coordinate 6,805 of NZ_JBOITM010000072.1, read as the reverse complement.
TATATTATGATGTTTTTTTTATTTGTGTTATGCTATTTGTGAAAAGTTGAGAATATTTCATTAATAGGAGTGTATCATTTATATTTACTACATTAGGGTGTATAATGAGTCAAATAGAGTTTGGGGGAATGTGTATGGGACAGCAAATTAAAAAAATAGGAGTATTAACTGGTGGGGGAGATTGTCCAGGCCTCAATGCAGTAATTAGAGCAGTTACACGTAATGCAATTTTAAATTATGGTTATGAAGTAATTGGTTATAGATTTGGATATAGAGGGCTATATAAGAATGAAACAATGCCGCTAACGTTGGAAACGGTATCAGGAATTCAACATAAAGGCGGAACAATATTATATTCTTCTAACAAAGATAATTTATTTGATTACACTGTTGAAGAAGATGGTATTGAAGTTAAAAGGGATGTATCAGATGTAGCAATAGAAAACATGAGAAAAGAAGGTGTGGATGCACTAATTGTTATTGGTGGAGATGGTACACTTACAAGTGCTAGGGATTTTGGCAGAAGAGGTGTTAAGGTAATAGGGGTTCCAAAGACTATAGATAATGACTTAGCATCTACAGATTTTACTTTTGGATTTAATACTGCCGTGGGAGTAGCAACAGAGGCTCTTGATAGACTTCATACTACAGCTGAGTCACATCATAGGATAATGATACTAGAAGTAATGGGAAGAAATGCAGGTTGGATAGCATTAGAATCTGGAGTTTCAGGATCAGCAGATGTAATTTTAATACCTGAAATAGATTTTGATATTAATAAGATTGTTGAAAAAATAGAAGAACGTGAAAGAGAAGGTAAGTTATTTAGTATTATTGTTGTTGCAGAGGGTGCGAAACCAATAGGTGGAGATGTTGTAGTTAGTAAAATAGTAACAGACAGTCCAGACCCAATAAGACTAGGTGGAATAGGCAACAAATTAGCTTATGATCTAGAAGGTCTTGTAGAAAATCATGAAATTAGATGTACGGTTCTTGGTCATATTCAAAGAGGTGGTATCACATCATCTTTTGATAGGATGCTTTCTACTAGGTATGGGGTAGCAGCTGTGGATTTGATTGATGCAGGAAAATTTGGAAATATGGTTTGTCTTACAGGAAATAAAATATCTTATGCACATTTAGAAAATGTTATAGGAGATACTAAAAATGTAAATCCTAACGGAGAATTAGTTAAAGTAGCTAGGGCCATTGGAATTTCATTTGGTGATTAATAGACCACTTTTGCATGACATTAAAATATGGTAGATAACTATTAATGATTCTTATCTACCTAATATGAAAGTCAGGAGGATATTATGAAAGTAATAAAAAAATACTTAGAGACTAGAGAAGGTAACTACAGTTTTTATTTTGAAGAAATAAATAGTGGGTATCTTTATGGAGTTAATGAAAACAAAGGAATGGTTTCAGCTGGATGCATAAAATTACCACTAGCCATTGCGCTACTTAAAGAAGTGGAAAATGGAAAAATAGAATTGCAATCAAAAATTAAAATAGAAGCAGGGGATAGGACTCAGGGCTCAAATGGAATAATACATGAATTTTCAGCTAGTGAATATTCAATTCGTGATTTATTAATAGCCATGCTAATACAAAGTGATAATACGGCAGCAAATAAAATTATCGATATCTTAAGTCTTAAGCGAATAGATGAATTGTTCAAAGATATGGGACTTAAAAGCACAAATTTGAAAAGGATTACAACAGACATTAAATTAGAACAGGAAGAATTAGAAAATACTACTTCTACTTTTGATTTAAGCAAGTGCTTTAAGTTATTATATCTAAAGCAATATTTAAATGAAGAAAATAGTAATTTGATTTTAAATATATTAAAAAAACAGCAGGCTACAAATAAAATACCTTTTTACATTCCCAGAAATGTTCAAGAGAGTGTTGCAAACAAAGGTGGTAGCCTTGAAAATGTTGAAAATGATGCAGCCTTAATTATGATTCCAAAAGGAAATTTTATTTTTACAGTAATGGCCAGCAATTTACCTAACAATGTTTATGGAATAACTACCATATCTAGAGTGGGAAAAATGGTATGGGACATCATAGACAAAGATTGGAGATAATTATGGTTATGTATGTAGAGGCAAGTTAAATGATAAAACTAGGTAATCTAGTTTTTTTATTTTGCTCCATATCTAGTTGTATTTGTGCCGTTGCTTATTAGGATGATATCTTTATCTAAATCAGTTCTATAGATCATGCAATTTAATTTTTCAAGTTGATCTAGTGTTTCTCTATTTGGGTGACCATAACTGTTATAGGCTCCACAGGATATTACCGCGATTTTCGGGGAGACTTTATTTAAAAAATCTTGCGATGTTGATGTATTGCTACCGTGATGAGCCACTTTAAGCACATCAGCACTTATATCATAATTTTTAGCTAAAATCTCATCCTCACTTAGTTTTTGTATATCACCTGTGAATAGGTAAGTTGAATTCTTGTAAGATACTCTTATTGTGCAGGAGTAATTATTAGTATCTTTGTAAATTGTTTTATTAGGTGATAGCATGATACAGGTGGTATTGGGACCTAAATCTAAAGTTATATTAGGTTTAGTTATTTTTATTTTAAGCTCTTTGCTTTTTAAAGCTATGATCATTTCTTTAAAAGCCTCTGAGGTAGAGGTAACTTTGGGTGCGAAGAATTCGCCTATTTTAAAGGTTTTAATTACACTAGCCATACCGCCTATGTGATCGTCATGGGGATGGGTTTCAATTACATAGTCAAGTTTTGTAACATTATTTCTTTTTAAGTACCTAATTACTTTTAATTTTGAATCACCTGTACCACTATCGATTAATAAATTTTTATTATTTACTTGAATGAGGATACAATCACCCTGTCCTACATCAATAAAATGTGTGACCATATTATTTTGAAGGCTTATGTTAGTTTTTATGCTAGGTTTATAAATTACTATTATACCTACACCCAAAGTTATAATAGCTAAGAAAATGCAAATTGTGGTATATGTTATCCAGGTTTTCTTTGGCATACGATTAATCTCCTAGTGAATATTTAAAATTATATAAGTGATTTTAACCAGTTATATAGAAAAATATCAATATTTGAAAAAAAAGCGGATATTTATTTATGTTTAGATATTAACTTAAGGAAAAGTTTGTAGTAGAGCTTATTAACTAGTATAATAAATTGTGATGATTTAGTATTAAATCATCATCTGCGATGCTGCAATATTAACAACTTTGGAAGCAGATTTAGAATGCCACCAAAGTAATCTTCTAGGCTAGGCAACTTCCACTTATAGAAGATGGCAGACTTGAAGCTTCCAAAATGTTGTTAAAATGATATATGAGAAAGGGACAGATATATGAAAACCGTATATTTTTATTTTCGTCTTATTATTAATCTAATTGGGACGGGCTTTAAGGAAATAAAGCTAAATAGTTTTAAAAAACATAAAACTAAAGAAGAGGCAGAAGAGTATGTGACTCAGGTGGCTTTAAAATGGTCCAATTTCGTACTTAGGATTGCAGATTTAAATTTGACCGTGATAGGAAGAGAAAATATACCAAATGAACCTTGTGTGTTTGTGGGAAACCACCAAAGTAATTTTGATATACCATCTATATTAGCTAATACCAATAGACTCACTGGCGCAGTTGCTAAAAAAGAAATGGAAAAAATACCAGTCATGAGCTATTGGATGAGGCAAATTCATTGTGTATTTATGGACAGAGAAAATCCGAGAGAGGCTTTGAAGGCAATTGCTGAAGGTGTTGAAAATTTAAAAAATGGTTATTCTATGATTATTTTTCCAGAAGGGACTAGAAGTAGAAGCAATACTATGGGAGAATTCAAAAAAGGTAGTATGAGGCTAGCAATAAAGGCAGGAGTTCCAATTGTACCTATAACATTTTATGATACTCATAAAGCAATGGAGGGTAATAATGGAAAAGTTAGAAAGGCAAATGCTAAGCTTATAATTGATAAGCCTATATATATGAATAATATGTCAAAGGAAGAAAAAGCAGAGATTTCAGAAACCGTAAAAAATATAATCCAGACAAATTTAGAAAAAGAAAATAAAAATAAGTAAATATAGAAGCAGTTAAAGTAGTACCGAGGTGATGATTTAACTGCTTCTTTTATCATGTTATGGATTTATTAGTAAAACTGTGGCTTTTGATCTAGTCATAGCCTCAATACTATATTTTATACCTTGAGTGCCCATACCAGAGGATTTTGTTCCAGAGAAAGGAAAATGGTCAGGCCCTCTTTCAGGCTTATTGTTAATTTGAACTGTACCTACATCTAATTGATTAGCAATATTGAAGGCATCATCTATATTTTTAGTATATACAGAAGTCTGAAGACCATATTCAGATCCGTTAGCAATGAGTATAGCTTCTTCGATATTTTTAACTCTAATCACTGGCAGTACTGGCCCAAAGGGTTCTTCCCAGGCTAGCCGCATGTCTGTAGTTACGTTATCAAATAAGGTTGGGTATATTAGATTATTGATTCGCTTATTTCCATATAATAGTGTGGCACCTTTATGCAAAGCATCATCTATAAGTTCTTGAACATAGTCTGCAGCATTATTATCTATAAGTGGAGTTACTTCGCAATCATCTTGTGGAGCACCTACTTTTAATAATTTTATATTTTTCATTAACTGGGCAATGAGGTTGTCTGCAACCTCATTAATAACTAGAACTCTTTTAACTGCAGTACATCGTTGCCCTGAATAGCTAAAGGCACCAGCAACAATATCTTTACCAGCATTTTCAATATCTGCATCACAGAGTACTATAGCGGCATCTTTGCCACCAAGCTCCATAATCATAGGCACCATACCGGCAATTACAGCTATATGTTTTCCTACTTCTGTACTTCCAGTAAAATTAATAAAATTGATATCCTTGTGGGTTACTAAATAATCACCTATTTCAGAGCCTTTACCTGTTATTGTGTTTAAAACTCCATTTGGAACTCCGGCTTCATGAAAAATTGCGGCCAGATGGAGTGCACTAATAGCTCCCTTAGTGGAGGGCTTTAAAATTACACTATTTCCACCAATAAGGGCTGGGGCTATTTTAGATGCAGAAAGATTAATGGGGTAGTTAAAAGGCGAAATTGCGAGGACAACACCTACTGGCACTTTGGTGACAAAGGATATTTTGTTTTTCTTAAAACCAGGAAAATTATCTGCACCTATAGTTTCGCCTTCTAAATTTTTACCAGCATCTGCAGTAAATCTAATAAAATCTGCGGTCCTTTTTATCTCAGCATCGCAAGAGTGTTTATCTTTAGCAATTTCCTTTTGCATGATGACTGATAAGTAATCAACATTTTCATCAAGTAGGGCAGCACATTTATGTAAAATTGATGCACGAGAGCTAATTGCCATGTTTGCCCATTCCTTTTGAGAGGCCTTTGAATTTGCAATAACTAAATTAGCTTCATCTTTACTCATAGCAGGGATGCTACCTACTAAACTGTTGTCTACAGGAGAAAAAATATCTATAGTATTAGTTGATGTAACCCAATCTCCATTAAATAAGTTTTTGTATATTTTATCTTCGCACATACTATGGAACAATATAAAACACCTCACTTTAAGATTGTTATGCTAGGTAGGATGAAATGAATAACAAGTATAAACTTGCTATTTATTTGTTTGTACCTCATTATAGTATTAACGAAAGATAAATATATTATTGATTATATTAATTATATATTAGCTGGGGAAGTAATAATCAATCGTGTCTTTTAGTCAAAAAATCTTGAATTATAGATATTTTAGATTGAAGTAATTTATTTTTACTTTCTAGTTTTAATATATTATTTTTGGATTCAATATTTTTATTTTTTAGAATTTTTATAGTTTCCTGTAAAGACTTGTTTATGTCAATTTTTTCACTGATAATTGGATCGTATAATTTGTTTAATGTGGAATGTTTATCAATTAAAAATTTCGTATCATTATAAAATTCCATTAGATATGATTTGACTTTTTTACACATATATTTTAAATTGGAAAAGATCCAGTCTATAAACTTATTCATTTATAATCACCTCGATTATATTCTACCTAATGAATACTAGGAAAGGCAAGGTAAAATTAATGGATAAAAATGGTAATGACTATTATTTAGAGAAAATTAAAAATAAAACTATTAAGCTAGATCAAAAGAAGAGTCAATATGAAGTAGAAATAATGCAGCAAAACAATTTATTAGAACATAATAATTATGCTATGCAAAACTTGAATAGTGAAAATGATGTATTATCTGATGAGTATAATAGTTTAATAAGATTACTTCATGAACAAGGAATAATTTTTGAAATGATTTTTTATAAATATACTCCTCATCAGTGGGAAAATTTATTTATAATAAAAAACTCTAAAGGGTATGAAATTCAAACTAAATCGGGTAGTGTTTTAAGGATGCTAGATGAAAAGTTTTCAAAGATTATAGAAGATATAGACAAAAAAGATGCCTATAGTTTAATTGTAATAAGAGTTACAGACAAAACTGCTTTGGTTCAGCTAAGATTTAACTGAACCAAAGTATATATTATGCGTATTGCAATACGACTAATGCATTATACGTAATATATACTTTTTTTTGAGTGTAAGAGTATTTGATATTTATTTTAATATAATAAAAAGATTAGACCACAAAAACTTGTGTTTTATCCGTTAGGATATTGGGCTATTCCAATTTTAACTTGTTTAACTTGAATATATTGTAAAATAACAGAAAAATAGCAATAAAAAATTTATTTAGGGCGTCAG
>NZ_JBOITM010000071.1:0-107400 GCF_050717535.1 Clostridium sp. | reverse complement strand
ACTATATTTACAGTAATATTCGTAACTCTACCCAGCGCTATTGATTCTAGTTCATCTAGTAAATATCTTCTATGACCTTTTGGTGTTTTATAACTTTTAAGTATCCCTTCTTTGTCCCACACTCTCAAGTTTTAGAAGTTACTCCTAAAACTTGAGAAGCTTTTGTTATACTTACATATTCATGCATATATAATCACCTATATTCTACTATTAGGTTAACCAATAATAGTATTTTTATGTATATAAATGTTATTAAATGTTAATATATATTATAGCTGCTTATACCTCCTTTAGGCTTATTTTAATAGTATTATACATCTTCTAAACTTATATTCCAATATCACTTTCAAAACAAATTTTTTACCATATAAGTTTAAACTAAACTTTATCTATTACTTACCATACACCAAAAAAAGCAAAAAAATAGAAGCTAATTACCCATATATTAATCCCGATGGGGTTAGCCTCTATTTTTCAATAAATTTTTCTTTCAATAAATTTCTCCTAACAATTTCCCGCTCATAAAATCAATTCTAATTTTGTTGATATCAAACTCTTAAGGTTTAATTGGTACGGGTAACTTTTAATTTTTTCTTATTTATGCTGATTCAGCAGTTCTTAAATAATTCTTCTAACAATAAAAATAGTTTAGTTCGTTATAGTCGGTGCAACCACCCCGCTTTCATTTAAAATAAAAGTTTTTTTAATATTATTAATTTTTGGGCCACACCCTTTCTTTTTTAAGATTTTTTTACTGTTTTTTAATATTTTGATAAACACTCTGAATTGAAAGCTTTCTTCTTTGTGTAATTTTAGTATACAAGCCTTCTTAAAATTTGTCAATATCTATTACTAATTAATATTGTGAATAATTAGTGAATAATTCATAATAAACGAATTATTTTGACAATTAAAGTACAAGAGACACTAAAGCAATTATGATAAATGCTATAAACACCTCATGAAGACCTGAATTTACAGATAGCTTTACCTGATTCATGCTCACTCCACTGCTTAAAGTTGACTTAGAATACAAATTGTCTGGTTGTATGCCCTTTATTCCTAAATCATTAAAATATTTGACTATATTAGTATTTAAAATACTTCCAAAAATACTTACACCTATAGTTTGTCCTAGTGTACGCAATAGCGAATTTGCTGCTGTAGCTGCCCCCTTTTTGCTATACCCCACAGACTCTTGTATTATTATTGTTAATGTAGTAAATGCTCCACCAAAACCTAATCCCATAATAAGCCCATAAACAATAACTGATATTAATTGAGATTCAATATTCAAGGTAGATAGTAATCCACAACTAATAAGCAAAATTAAAGTGGATATACCAATTACTATTTTTTCACCATATTCATGAAATATTTTCTATTAAAAATCCGCCTAAAAAAGGTCCAGTTAAACTTGCTATTCCCCATACTGTACTTAACCAGCCTTGAACTTTTGGTCTTTCTTCTAATGTAAAAATATCACCTATTATCGTATATGTAACTGTAAATATTGCTCCTGATCCCAGTCCTTGAAGTGCTCTAAAAGCTATAATAAAAAAGAAAAAATGTACTATTTATCTTTATTTTTTTCATTATCAATGAGCGTTTGTTGTGCTTTTAAATACCTCTGATAATCAGTTTCCCACTTTTCAAATTCAACATCAGTACGATGATCAGTTAAAGTATAGTTTTCTTCTAAAAACCCTCCCAAACTGGAAGTTACTTTTTCAGAACCAGAAATATTTAAATGACCTGTATTAAACATGTCTGTTTTAAAATTAAAACCAAGTTCATCTGTCATTTTGTTATAATTAATGAAGGGAATGTTATTATTTTTTGAAATTTCTGCTACCTTATTAAACATCTTAGCAGGTTCTGTCTCCCAGTGATCTGATGTATCGGTGCTATTATAATCATGAGGGGTAGCGGTGAAAATCAATTTAAACCCTTCTTTTTTAGATAAAGCAATAATTTTATTCAAATATTCTTCAGGCTTTGGTAAAAGGTCCACCGTTCCTGTCTCTAAAGTATCTGAAGTGTTCTCTTTCCCATACTCAACAATACCCGCATCAAATCCCTTTTCATAATAAGCATTTGCTGGATCAAACTCAAAATCATTTTTTGTTAACTCTTTCCAACGGTCATGATATTTGAAAATTGGGAATAAATAATTGATCCATTGATCTCGTGGTGTGCAGTTAATAATAGCATCTAGTTTATTGAAGGAAAACTTTACACTATCCAAAGCATTTCTTACATATCCCTCAGCCCCAAATTCGTCAGTTAATCCTAAATAATATAAATCTACTACTACAATTGGATTTTTATGATATTTTATAACATCCTTTAGTATATAATAAGTAACATCTATTGGTTGACCGCCAGTAGCATAATTAAAGCTTGTTATACCATATTTATTCCATAGCACATTAGGACTTATTCCACTATTCATATGGCTAGAACCCAATAATACAACATCCAGTTGGTCTTCTGTATTACCATATATTCCTCCTAATAGTTTCTCACGATGATTTGTTTTTATAATAAAGATGGAATTAAGGGCCATAATAATTACTAGCAATATAACAGCAAAACTACACCCTTTTAAAAAAGCTTTTTTAACCATGGAAAGTCCTCCTAAAATTGTGAATAAATAAACTGTTGCATACTAAATCCTGGTCCATACATTCCAAAAACTAAGATAACTAGAACTGCAACTAAATATATAACCCATCTAAACATTATATTTTGTTTAGATAGTTGAACTTGTAAATTTATTTTTCTTTGCATCATATCTACTATTATAACTAAAACTAACCCAATAATTACAATCAAAAAATCTTTTGAACCCAATCCTAATTTAAATATAGAACCATCTGTAAGTATCCAAGGGTTAAAATAAAAAGAATTTTTAATTATTGTTATAGCACTTAAAAACGAAGTAGCTCTAAAAAATATCCATGCAAAATTTACAAGTATAAAAATTATTATCATTTGACCTAACTTATAACTAAATACTTCTGTTTTAATCTTAAAAGTTTTTATTGTCTTTTCTTTTATTGGTTTAAGAAGATATGCTGAAATCTGATAAAATCCATGAAGCCCGCCCCAGATAATAAAATTTGTGGTAGCTCCGTGCCATAATCCGCTTACTATGAAAACAATCATAATATTATAATAAGTTCTTAATTTACCACGCCTATTACCACCTAGTGGAAAATATAAATAATCCTTAAACCAACTAGTGAGCGAAATGTGCCAACGACTCCAAAATTGTCTTATTGATCTTGATAAGTAAGGTTGTTTAAAATTATTAGTTACTTTAAAACCTAAAACCTGCGCTGCTCCTCTTGCTATATCTGAATAGGACATGAAATCGCAGTAAATCTGAAAAGTAAAAAATACCGTTGCTATTATGGTTGCAAACCCTTTATAATTGTTAGGATTGCTATAAACAGTATTAACAAGTACTGCTAATCTATCTGCTACTACTAGTTTTACAAAAGTACCCCATAACATTAACAAAAGACCATATTTAACTCTATTATAATCAAAAGTGTGTTTTTCATCAAACTGGTGTAACATATTCTTAGATTTTTCAATAGGTCCAGAAACCACTGTGGGAAAGAATGATAAAAAAAGTGCAAACTTTCCTATGTTTTTCTGCGCAACCACATCTTTTCTATAAACATCTACAAGATAACTTATGGCTTGAAGGGTATAGAATGATATCCCTAAGGGTAATAAATATCTAAAATATGGCATATGAAATGATATATTGAATATATTTAGTATTCGTGTTAAACTGGCATTTAAAAAATTATAATATTTAAATAAAAGTAAAATACCTAAATTGCTAGATAAACTTGCAAAAACCCAGAACCTCTTCAATTTCGTTGATTTTTTTTCATTACTTATTTTATTTGCATTTTCTATTAATAATCCACTTATATATGTAATTACAGTAGATATTGCTATAAATATTGCATATTTAGGGTTTATACTCATATAAAAAAAATAACTGCATATTAGCAACCAAAACCATTGAAATTTATATGGAATAATAAAATATATAATAGAGATAATTGTAAAAAACATTAAAAAATTTATTGATATAAATTGCATCCATTTACCTTCTTTCTTTTGTTAATGATATTTATAGACATAATCCTACAAATTATATTAGCTTTATTATTATAACAATAAATGTATTATAACTACAAGTGTATTAAATTTACAATTGTTAATTAAGATTTATTTTCATGCAAAAAAAATAACACTAGCTATAAGCCAGTGCTAACCTTTAACATCTAATTTATAAGGGGCTTATAGGGGCATTCCTATGTTATTATAATAAACTTTTTATGTGACAGTAAGATGTCAAATATGATAATGAATTATGAACAAAATCTTAGATTTTGTATACTTCTACCCATAATTTTCAAAAACTTTTTTTGCAAATTAATTTATCAGATATCAAAAAAAATAAGAGTGTTGATGAAAACATAGTTTTCATCAACACTCTTATAAGCTATATGTTGTATATGCTATATAATATTAGATAAAATAATCTAATTAAGCCTCAACTACAGGTTCAGTAGCAACAACAGGTTCTTCAATAACTTCTTCTTCTTCTTCTTCAACTACTTCTTTAATTGGAATTATAGCTGCATATATTTGATCTTCTTCATCAGTGACTTTTATTTTATCATCTAAATCAAAGTCTTTTATTGTAATTGTATCTCCAAGTACTTTATTTGATACATCAACACTTACTGAATCAGGCATTAAAGCCATATTTCCAAAAACATCTATTTCAGATTTATGAACTTGCAATTGAAGTAGATTATCTAGAACATTCTCTTCACCCTTAAAAATAATAGGTAATTGTAATTTTATTTCATGATCTGTAGAAACAATTTGTATGTCTATATGGTTAATTTTTGCTGATACAGGATGTCTTTGAATTTCTTTTACAAATCCAAATTTCTTGTCTTCTCCGTATTTAACCCATACTTTCGCATTAGAACCATGTTTTCCAAGAATCTTTTTTAGAGGTAATAATTCGAACTTTACAGATATTGGTTTTTCAACATCGCCATAAATTACACCTGCAATAAAACCCTCTTCGTTAAATTTTTTCTTTCCTGGAACTCTTTCAAATGCATCTAAAATAACTTTTTCCATAATAATACGCTCCTCTTGGCTTATAAAGCCATTCTTTGGCTTATAAAGCCCTTTTGCTTACTCTTTTGCATACATATGTTACCAATAATAATTTTCATACTATATTATATTCTTTTATAAATAAATGAAAAACCAGCTTTATTACTCAAAAGGTAACATTAGTAATTAAAACATACTCCTATTATAGCACATATTTGCAAACAGAGGTTATTCATTATTTTATGAGTTTTGTATTACAATTATACCAGTAGCATAAAAAACGCTTCAATTAATTCTTTTTAACTGATATAATCATATATATACATATTGATTGGAGGAATTACATTGATTCGATATAAGAAAATACCTTATATACAGCTTATCCCTATGATTATAATTACTTTTGTTCTTTTTAGAATAGTAAATAACATTGAATATATAGGTTCAATATTCAATAAAATTTGTTCTTTACTTACTTATTTTATTTGGGGATTTTTTATAGCTTATTTACTTAATCCACTTATGGTGTATATTGAAAAGGAAACAAAAATAAAAAGAATTTATTGCATAGGCATAATTTATACATTATTTATAGGTCTAATATTCACAATAATATTTTTGGTCACTCCTAATCTTATTAAAAGTGCAGTAGATTTATTTGATAATATTCCTGAATTTGCAGATAAATCGTATAAATGGTCTACTAATATTTTATCTGAAAATAATCTATTAAACAAATTCGATATTACCTCTTATTTAAAAAAATATCTTACCACTTTCAATAAAGACATATCCACATATTTTGCACCAGGTTTACAAATTATAATTGATTACCTCATGGGTTTAAGTTCTTTGTTTTTCAAATTTATGTCTGGAATAGTAATTTCTATTTACTACTTAATTGATAAGGAATCCATTATATTTAATTTTAAAAAGCTGATTTATTCCATTTTAAATGAAACACATTCTCATAAATTAATTAATTTTGGAAAAATAGTTAACACTACTTTCAAAAAATATTTTATTGGAAAAATAATAGATTCTATTATTTTTGCTACTATTACTTTCATTGGGTTTATGGTATTAAAAATTCCTTACGCACTACCCTTTAGTTTAGTAATCGGGGTAACAAATATGATTCCTTACTTTGGAAACATCATGGGAATGATACCAGCTGCTATAATAACATTATTCTTTAGTCCCATAAAGTCTATAGAGTTAATACTATTTGTTGTAACCTTAAGTAATATTGATGGATGGTTCATACAACCAAAAATTATTGGAGATAAGGTTGGAATTAGTCCACTTCTTATAATACTCGGAATTGTTCTGGGTGGAGGACTTTTTGGTATTTTAGGAATGTTACTTGGAGTTCCCACTATAGCCTTAATAAATATCTTATTAGAAGGATTTATGAATAAAAGAACTGAAAACAAACAAATTGAATAAATATAATTTTAATAAAAGGGAAAAAAGTGCGAAATATAAATATTTCGTACTTTTTTCATATCTATCATTTTGTGAAAGAGTACACCCATCTTCCGTAAGTGGGTGGTGAATTTTCACTTGGTGTTAGCCAACTATATTATTATTATTATTATTATTATTTATTTTATTAGCATAATATAATAAAATAAATAGTTATATTTTTATTGTTTTTGTAGAATAATAGTAGTATCAAATATTTTGATAAAGGAGGAGGTTAAAATGCCTAAGAAACCTACTAAAAAAGTATTATTTGGTATTCAAAAACAACAACTTAAACATTTAACAGTTAATCAATATAAAGCTTTAAAAGAATTATGTTTTTTAACTAAAAATATGTATAATGTAGCTTTGTATAATGTTAGACAATACTATTTTAATGAAAAAAAGTTTCTTAGTTATGAAAATAACTATCATAGTTGTAAGACCAATGAGAATTATTTCATGCTTAATTGTAATTCGGCTCAACAAATTATGAAAGTTGTTGATAGAAACTTCAAGTCTTTTTTTTCCTTAATCAAAATGGCTCAAAAGGGTGAGTACCAATACAAAGATATTAAATTACCCCGATATTTACCTAAAGATGGATTTTTTAATCTTATTTTTAGTGAATTTAATACTTCTAAAGAGATATTTTCAGTACCAATGAGTCCTATTTTCAAAAGACTTTATGGCAAAGTTGAAATTAAGATACCGACAAATCTAAAGGGTAAAGTAATTAAAGAAGTTAGAATACTTACTAAAAATAAAGCAAGGTTCTTTGAAATTCAATGGATATATGAAATTCCAGAGTTCAAAGGGAATTTAGATAAAAACAATGCACTTGCTATTGATTTAGGCATAGATAACTTATGTACTTGCACGACTAATAATGGTAAAGCCTTTATACTTGATGGTAAAAAACTTAAATCAATCAATCAATGGGCTAATAAAAAAAGTAGTAGACTTCAATCAATTAAAGATAAGCAAAAGATAGAAAAGACTACTAAAGCTCAAAGAAAGCTATGGGATAAAAGATTCAATAAAGTTAATGATTATCTTAATAAAACCGTAAAAATTATTATTGATTATTGCTTAAACAATAATATAGGTACTATTGTAGTAGGTTATAATTCAACGATTCAGAAAAAGTGCAATTTAGGAAAAATTAACAACCAAAATTTTGTTAATATTCCAATAGGTAATATAAGAGAAAAATTAACTTATCAATGCCAAAGATATAATATTAATTTAATAGAGCAAGAAGAAAGTTATACATCAAAAGCTGACTTTTTGGTAAATGACAATATTCCTGTTTACAATAGTTTTGATAAAAAAGTTCATACCTTTAATGGAAAAAGAATAACTAGAGGACAGTATAAATCAAGCATAGGAATAATATTAAATGCTGATGTTAATGGCTCACTTAATATAATGCGGAAAGCTAATGTAAAAAATATCAAATTAGCTAATAGTGAATACCTAAACCCAGTAAGAATAAAAATAGCTTAAATGTAAGCTGAGAGTAGAAATACTTACAGTGTAGGGCGTACTTGGACACGCCAAAAGGAATAAGGCTACCTAAATTATTAGGTCGAAAGATAAAGCAAACTTCCTTATAAAAAAGAATCCCCCACCTCAGAGTAATCAGGTGGAGGGAGGGTTCAATCTTCCATATATGTAATGTTACCATCAAAAATATAAGTCAAAGAAGTTTTTGTTCCTTCTAATGCATACATCATTTTTTCAATTACAACTTGTTCTTCCTTATTGGTAGTTATAGAAAGTTTATCTTCTTCGTTAACTTCAGACTTTAACCCAAATTCATATATAAAATCATTTATGAGTCTTATCCACTCAGCGGTGTCATTAGACCCCAAGCTTTCCTTCTTCGCGAAATTTTTTAGTGTTTTATCTAATTGTTTTTTTGAAAACATCAATATATTTGCCATTATTTTGCCTCCTAATTCTAGTCTTATTAAAGTATAACACAAAAATTGAACTCACCCAAGGTTAATAGTTACCAATACAGATTCCCAATTATAACATAAAAATGCCATTGTAATTTCAAAATTACAATGGCATTTTCTTTAATTACTATTTAAAACAGAACCCTATAAGATATCTATCTCAACATTTTTTTTCTTAACTCGTCAACATTTTTGTCTATCTTATTATTTTGAAGCATCATGTATAAGTAGACTGGAATACCTACTAACATAAGTATAAACCCATACATTACCACCTGTGAGCCCGTTCCATAAATTGCATATATAGAATATGCAAAAGCAAGTAATGCTACAAAAGAATTCTTTAAAAAATTCCAAATATTAAAATCTATTGAATGTTTCTTTAAAAGCACTATATCTGCTGCTGCCGCAAAAGCATAAGCAGGCAAAAATGCCAATGTAGCAAGCAATAGCATAAAGTTAAAGGCTGCATTTAATGAGCCTACATAGTTTAGTATAAGAAGTATATTCGCTGCAACACCACTTATTACAAGTGAAATAACAGGGGTCTTATATTTTGGATGTACTCTCCCAAATACTTCAGGAAACAATTTGTCCTGAGCAGCCCCAAATGCACTTCTAGCAGTAGTTAGTACCCATCCCGAAGTAGCTCCTAAAGTGGATATTATAGCACCTATCGCTATAAAGTTTCCACCCCAAGTCCCACCAGTTGCTGCGTTAATTATATCTGCAAGAGGTGCTTTTGAACCAGCTAAAGTAGCTTGATCTAGAACACCCATGGCAACTATTGAAACAATTAAATATACGGCTGCTGCGATTAGTGTTCCATATATTGTGCTTTTTCTAATGTTTTTTTCTGGATCTTTAATTTCCCCTGCTGGAACCGTTGCACTTTCAATACCTACAAAAGCCCACAATGCAATTGCAATTGCTGCTGGTAAGGTACCCATTCCTGAAACCTCAGCACTAGAAACTGTACTAAGCATATCAGGGTTAAAGTGCATGCCTGCAATTACTACAAATACCACTAAAGCACTTATTTTTAGTACTGTTGTTACAATACTAACCATTCCTGCTCCTTTGACACCAAGAATATTTACAATTGTGAAAAACCATAACACTGCTGAAGTAATTAAAAATGCCAATACTGGAGTTGTTGCTGCTGGAAAAAAGTAAGTGAAATAAAGCATAAAAGCGGTTATAATAGCGGCATTTCCTACCCAAGCACCTATCCAATAGGTCCATGCAATTAAAAATCCCGCAAAATCACCAAAAGCAGCTCTAGTATATACAATTGGCCCACCTGTTCTTGGCATAGCAGTTCCAAGACTAGCAAAACTTAATGCAATTAGAAGTGATCCAATAGCTGTAATTACCCAAGCAAGCATAGCAGTTTTAGGATTTGATGCGGCAGCTAGAGATGCTGCAGAAGTAAAAATACCTGAACCTATGCAGTTTCCTACAACTATAGCAGTTGCGGCGGCTAGACCAAGCTCCCTCTTTAGCTTCACATTTCCCGAATCATTAACATCATCGATTTTATTCATAATATGCCCTCCTTATTATTGTGCATAAAATATTTTGCTATAGCATTGCAAATAAATGATTGTCCATAAAACTTGCAGACTATAATTAATCATATCTATTTATATATATATATTCCTTAATTCAACATTCTATGTATATTGTATAATTATTTACAATATTATAAAATTAAGTAATTATATAATTATTTAAATATATATTAATATAGCACATTTTTATGAGAAAAACGAGATAATTATTTTATTTTATGAATTTTTTTATCTGACTTATGCATTTATCGTAAATTTCAGGTCATTTATTGAATAGCTTGTTTTTAGGTTCTTGGCCTGCCGTGAAGAAGTGAATCCTGTTCTTGCAATAATTTGTTGTATTTTTAACTCAATATTTAATAAACATTTATAAGAAATTATAGTGCCCATCTGATAGTTTAGCATAAGTAAACTATCAAATGGGCACTATAATTTTTAATAAGGGAAATATATGATGGCATCAAAAAAATACTAGCTATACTAATCATATATTTAGTACAGTCCCTGTATTAGGAAGGAGAATATTTATGAATGAAAAGATTTTTAAAGATACTGAAGACCCCAATGATACTCGGTCTGCAGATGATATATTAAATGACGGTATGTTCAGCCTGTCTAATATATCTAATATGATTAGTGTATCTACTAATCCTAACATGTATATGTCTGGCATTGCTAATTTACCTAATATTAATAGTGACGACCCTTTAAAAGAAAGTCCAGAAGATAAGAAATTCTCGTAAAAAAATAAGATTTAATTTAGAAAACTAGCTATTTTTGCAGAGTCCATTAATGACACATATATTTTTTAATTTTTTAGCAACAAGGATTGGAAGTTTATCTTACAATCCCTGTTGCTAATTTTTTAATTTTTATTTGTCTTATTCTTTAAACAAAATTTATATGATTCTATAATTACTAGTTATTTAGTCTTATTATGTTATAATAACTGTATATAATTTACATAGAATACAGATGCATAATCCTTTCATTAGTAACATAAAAATTTAATTACATTTCACATTAGGTTTAAGAAAGGTGACATTATGAAGAAAAAAACTATTTTTATTTTAATAATTATATTTTTAGTCCTAACCTCTGTATACCTATTTATTCCATATAAGCAACTTATTAATGAGTATATTCTTAACTTCTTCAAACCCAGATTTCAGGTATCTGAAAATTTTTCAAAAGTTGATAACAACAAAAATGGAAAAGCCGACGTGTTAGATATAGTTAATGGAGCTAATAATGAAGTTACAAATAAAACAAAATATATTAGTAATTATTATAGTGGTGGATATCCACCTGAAAATGAAGGTGTATGCACTGATGTGATTTGGAGAGGTTTTAAATCTGCTAACATCAATTTGAAAACTCTTATTGATGAGGATATAAAAAACAATACTAAACTTTATCCTAGAGTGGATGAAAAGCCTGATCCCAATATTGATTTTAGAAGAGTATCTAATCAAGACGTGTTTTTTAGTAGACACTGTCTAAGTTTAACCACTGAAGTTAAATCCAGAAATGATGAAAATTTAAAGCAGTGGCAACCTGGTGATATTGTGGTATTTACAAAGGGATATGAACACATTGTTATTATTTCTGATAAAAGAGATAAAAATGGTATTCCATACGTTATTCATAATACTAAGCCTCATGCTAGTACAATGAAACTTTCTTATTTTACAGCTCCTATACATGCTCATTATAGATGGAAATTCAATTAAATATTTAGCATCAACATTAAACCAACAATAAATTCTAAGAAAAATAATTTTATAGAAACTATTTCTCTATAAATTTTTCAAGATTTTATAGTTGAATAAAGTGCAGCACCTAAAATAATGATACCACCTAAAATTTCTCTTGTGGTTGGCACTTCTCCAATTATAAGTAAGGCAAAGAAAATTCCATATACCGGCTCCAAACTAGAAATAATACCAGCTGTTTGTGTTTTAACATTTTTTAGACCATTAATAAACAATGTGTGAGATATGGCAGTAAAAACAACACCTAATAAAACAAGTAATATTATATCCCTAGGTTTAAATACGGGTTTTATTAAAAACAGAAAAGGAATTAACACAAGTGTAGCCACAAATTGTTCATAAAAAGCAATAACTACACTTGAATATTCTTTCACATATTTTCTATTAAGCATTGAAAGAACTGCGTAAGTAAAACCAGATAAAATTCCCCACAAAACCCCTTGCGTTAAATTATTACCTAACTTAAACTTTGGAACTACAAGCGCTACTCCCAGTAATGTAATGATTGCAATTACAATATCTCGCTTAACAATTTTTTCTTTAAAAAAATAAGGTTCAAGAAAAGTAACAAACACAGGAAATGTAGAAAATATTAAAAGTCCTATTGCTACTGTTGACACCTGAATAGACTTAAAAAAAGCACACCAGTGAATTGCCAATATAAGTCCCATTATTGCTAGGTAAAGATAGTCTTTTTTCTTTTTCAGTTTTATGTCTTTCTTAAGATAAAGTATAAAAATAAATAAAAAAGCACTCGAAAAGAAAACTCTACCAAGTACAATTATCATAGGTGGCAATAAAAGTAATTTCCCGAATATTCCTGACATGCCAAACAAGAAAACCGCAAAGTGAATTTGTGTAAGATTTTTATTTTTTGTATTCATATGCACACCCCTTCTTTGGTTTATTTTTCTTTACTCTCCCACTCCGATCTCAATATCCCATATAAATACATATCATACCTTATGCCATCCCTATGAATAAATTCTCTGTAGACCCCTTCTCTTTTAAAGCCTAATTTCTCATATAATTTTATTGCAGGTTCATTATACTGTAGTACCGTAAGCTGTATTTTATGAAAGTTCAGTTCCTCAAAACCAAACTCCATAGTTAATTTAAGAGCTTCCTTTCCATAACCCTTACCCCTATGTTTTTCTACACCAATCCCTATGTATATTATAGCAGTCCCATTATTCCAAGATATATCTTCAAATCCTGTAACTCCAATAAGTTCATCTTGTTTAAAATTTTTAACAGCGAAAATATAAGCTGTGTTAGATTTTCTTACTTCACTAATTAATTCTTGTACATCTTCAATGCTTTTAGGAATTGCACTTACAATATCATAATAACGCATGAAGGCTACATCGTTATGCCACTTTTGTAATTCCAATATATCTTTCTCATTTATAGAAGTAAGTTTTATTTGTTCTCCAACCAATAAATTTTTCATTCTATTACCTTCCCTCTAATTTATTTAATATTAATAGTCACCTATAATGCTTAAATGTGGTTAAAATACTCTATCCTCAAAAAAATAGATTAGCTGTATGCTAATCTATTTATAATAAATCACTAACTAAACATTTAGAAAAACTAAAAATAAATTTTTTCTCTAATTTATATGGATGATAAGATAATTTAGATTTTCGGAGGCCATCGATTCCTAAGTCCTGTTCCCTATTAATTATCTTAACATCACTAAAACATCTATCAATAAAAGTTTTGTTAATAAAGCTGTACACACCACTATAATTCATATCTCCCTTTTCTATATGAATTACTGCCAAGTTATCATTTAATTTTTCACCTAAACTAAATGCAACTATTTTTCCATCTACATAAACAGCTATGCCTTTACTCTTTATAATTTGTATATTTTTTAGAACATCTTTTATTCCCTGCAATTCATAATAAAGCATATTATCGTCATCATCATTGCCTTCATACCAATTTTCTGCTGCAACTATTACATCATTTATTATTTCTGTACCCTTAATGTCCTTAACTTCATAATTATAACTTTTTATAAAAGAATTGTAATGATTCTTTTTGCCATGGAGCTTCTTGCCTGAAAGCTTTATAAGCTTTTCAGCCTCATATAAATAATCAAAATTATCTCTATCTTCTTTTATACAAATATCCGTAACATCATCATATATGTCACTTATTTCTTCCATAAACCCTTCATCAAGATCCTTAAATAAATAATCCATATTATTTTCTGACTTATAAACCATTAGTGCATCTATTATTTCTTTAAGATTTTCTTTCTTGTAACCCAACGGTTGCATAAAATAGTATCTTCCTTCAAAATCCGTTTTCTTTATTATTAGAGCGCCCTTATGAATAGTAAAACAAATATCACAAGCCTCTCTCCATATATATAAAGTTGTAAAAGAATATTCACAACTTAGGAATTTATACGGATATATAAACTGCTCCAATGTATTCTTGTCCTCTATTGTAAGTCTTTTAAAAATCATCATATCAACCTTTCCCCTTAGGATATACCATAAATATTATCATATTTTTACATTCATCTATTATTTTATACTGCTTGTTTGTTTTTTGCAAGTAGATACTTATATGAACCATAGTTACAAAATAGATACCATCAAATGAAAACATTTCTTAATTTTTTTTCTGTGTTTATATTAACCAATTTCAGAAAAATATATACCGAATTTCATATTTGCTTAGTTCTAATATGGTTTATTAATATGTTATCATATTATTCATATAATATGATATGGTGCTATGATATAATTTTATTATATTAATCAATATAAAGCTGGGCTTACTTGCCCTTGATTTTTAAATTTCCTAGGAGGTGACGTATATTTGAACAATATTTCTCTTATTTTAGCTTTTTCAGCAGGACTACTTTCTTTTTTGTCTCCCTGCGTTTTACAACTAGTTCCAGCCTACATTAGTTATTTAACCGGGACAGCTATTAGTGAATTAGATGATAAAAAAGCTAAATTAAATGTATTATATAAATCTTTCGGTTTTGTTATAGGATTTTCTATTATTTTCATTTTGATGGGAGCTTCAATAACCACCCTTGGCAAACTCTTGATTAAAAATCAAAACACTTTCAGAAAAATTGGTGGTTCTTTAATGATAGTATTCGGTCTTCACACACTAGGGTTATTAAAAATCAAACTACTTTATAGAGAAAAAAGATTCTTTTCTTTTAGTAAAGGTGGTGGTAAGTTTGGCTCTGTGTTTATGGGAATGGCCTTCGCTGCCGGTTGGACACCCTGCATAGGCCCTATTTTATCCTCCATTCTTATATATGCTAGCAGTTTTGAAACCATAGGAAAAGGTGTCCTTCTGCTTTCCGTATATTCACTAGGTCTTGCTGTCCCTTTTATATTGACCGCCCTTGCTATCGGTAGTTTTACAAAACACAAAAATACAATTTCAAAATATTTGCCTGTAATATCAACTATTAGTGGAATACTATTAGTTACAATGGGCATTTTGATTTTCACAAATAAAGTGAATATTTTAAGTAAATATTTAAATTTTTTTAACTTTTAGCTATATTTCAAATGCCAATGTTTCTACTTATATAAGTGGGCATAATAATTTAATGGGAGGATTAATTATGAAAAAAATAATTTGGCCCTTAGTAGTTGTTTTAGTATTTGGCATAAGTATTTATACCGTAACTAATTATAACAAAAACAAAGCTAAGGATTTAAACGCAACTACCAAAGAGAATTCCACAACTAATACTACAAAACCAAGTACAAGTTCCACTACTGAAAATGCTACTACAGGCACTGACTCTTCTACTGTAAAAAGTCTTGAGAATGATAAGATTCCTGCCCTGGATTTCAAACTAAAAGATTTAGATGGTAAGGAAGTATCCCTTAGTGATTTTAAAGGAAAAAAAGTATTTCTAAACTTTTGGGCAAGTTGGTGCCCTCCTTGCAAAGGCGAAATGCCTGATATTGAAAAATTATACATCGAAACAAAGGACACTGATTTAGTTATATTAGCCGTAAACTTGGGTGAGAACAATTCCACTGCAAAATCCTTTATGGAAAAGAATAAATATAACTTTACTGTTTTATTGGATTCAGACCAGAGTATAGCATCACAATACAATATCGGTGGTATTCCAACTACCTTCTTTATTGATAAGGAAGGTAATATTGTAAACTCTACAGAGGGCGGCCTGACACTAGAACAAATGAAAGATAATATTAGCAAATTATAATTTCACTCAACAGACTCTGTAAAAGCCCACTGAAAATTTTCAGTGGCTTTTCATTTAGCTTAAGGTTTACTATACAATAGAGCTATTTATATATATCTGAGAACTCTATTGATAAATTTTCTTCATAGTTTGTTTCAAATACTTCTTTATTTTTAAGGTTATTGTCTTCTTGCGTGGCATCAACTATTCTAACTGGCAGTGTTATAATAAATTCACTGCCCTCTCCCTCTATACTGTTTGCATGAATTTGCCCACCATGCATTTCAACAAGAGACTTTACCAAAGCCAGCCCTATCCCACTACCTTCATTCTGCCTTGATGTAGATTTATCAATTTGAGCAAAACGTTCAAAAATAAACTTTAGCTTATCTTTGGGAATTCCTATACCTGTGTCCTTTACGTGTATTTCAACAAAATCACCTTTATCATAAACATTAACGAAAATGGTTCCATTTTTCTCAGTAAATTTAACTGCATTTGATAGTAAATTTAACATAATCCTTTCAACCTTTTCTTCATCAAAAGCAATCGTTTTTTCTTCCACATCAGTATCAAATATAAGACTTATGCCATGATTTTTTATATACTCTGCTACAGACTGGGATATTTCCTCTACAACATAAACTATATCTCCATTTTTTAATTGAAGGCTTATATAATGTGATTCAATTTTAGTTGTGTCTATTATATTATTTATAAGTCTAAGTAACCTTAGTGAATTTTGATTCATTATATTAATATAATATTTAATCCTTTCCTCACCTAACACTCTTGACCCATCAAGTGATTTTAATAACTGTATTGTACTACAAATTACATTTAATGGAGTTCTAAGTTCATGGGACAAATTGGCAAAAAACTCTGTTTTCACCTTATCATAAGCTAAAAGTTTTTCAACTTGCTTACTACTTTCAGCACTTTTAATACTAAGATCTTTTACTTGGTTTTGAGCAATCCCTAGTTCATTCACTAGTA
Source organism: Clostridium sp. (assembly GCF_050717535.1). Lineage (GTDB taxonomy): Bacteria > Bacillota > Clostridia > Clostridiales > Clostridiaceae > Clostridium_AD. The sequence continues at coordinate 90,239 of NZ_JBOITM010000071.1, read as the reverse complement.
ACAATGCTTCCTCTACTGAATGCTTTAAAGTTATCAAAGTATTTATTCTACATAGTAGCTCATGCATATTAAAGGGTTTCCTTAGATAATCATTTGCACCACACTCAAATGAAATAACTAAGTGCTCTAAATTATTATCTGCGGTCATAATTAACACTGGCAATTCGAAAATGGATTGTTTTTTTCTAATAATCTCACATACTTTATAACCCATAATATCTGGCATCATCATATCAAGAATTACTAAATCGAAATTTTCATTTTCTTCTACCAGCCTCAATGCCTCTGTGCCGGAAGAAGCTTCTAACACTTTAAAAGTATCCTTGGATAAATAATTTTTTAACACCTTACGATTCACATATTCATCATCCACTATTAAAATATTATACTTATCTTTACTATTTGAATTCATATTTTCGTTATTAAGTTTTGCACCGTACTCTGGGTAAATGCTAACTAAATTAGGTTTCAACTCTAGATGCTTGGAATACTCATCTACTCCTTCTCCACCCTTTTCATCATAGTTACTTTCCTGTGTATTTCTCTCCATGTCCTCGTCAGTACATAAGGGAACAGTAAAAATAAATTTACTCCCTTTCCCAATAACTGAGGAAACCACTATAGTGCCACCTTGTATTTGAATAAGTTCTTTAGTTACATAAAGTCCTACCCCAGTACCACCATATTTTTCAGGAATTCCATCCACTTGCTCATATCTATCGAAAATTTTATGAAACTTGTGCTGTGGAATTCCTATTCCTGTGTCTGTAACACTTATTTCCAAAAATGAATTCTTAATGACATAGGATAATGTTATGGTTCCTTCATGTGTAAACTTTATAGCATTACCCAATAAGTTATAAAGAATTTGCTGTATCCTATCTTGGTCACCAAATACATAAGGTGCATTTTTGTCTATTTTATTGATAAATATAATATTTTTATTGTTTAGAGATTTCCGACTAAATTTCATTACCATTTCTACCATATTACTTATGTTAACAGGTTTCCTATGCAATATAATTTCGTTATTTTTAAGTTTAGAAAATGTCCTCATATCATTAACCAAATTAGATAATCTCTTAGCACTAGAGTTTATTAAAAATAAATCTTCCCTTAGTTCTAGGTCTAAACTACCACCTTTATTATTCACTATTCCTTCAGTTAATCCGATAATTCCATTCAATGGAGTCTTTAACTCATGAGAAGTCACAGCAAGAAAATCATCTTTTAAGTTATTTAAAGACTTAAGTTTGGCACTAATATTTTCCACACTGGAAAGTTCATTAGCTTGACGTTTTGCTAAAACATAATAATTTACAATAATAAATATTAATATGCCAAGCGATGCAAAAGAATCAGTGAATATAATACTGTATTCATATAAAATATCATTAATTCTAGTAATAAACAGTGCAAATAAACCTGCCAAAACCACATAGTCAGTTTGCTCTCTCCTTATATAAAATTTTGAAATTTTATACATCATATATAAAATAGATAAAAGCGCAAATGATTCAAAGGGTACTATATAATATAAATAATATCTAACTGGAATAAAAATCACAATTAAAGAATATGCCAAAGCTATATAGTTAGATGTTTTAACAAATTTACGTGATATTATTTTTTTATAGGATTTATCTATAAACAAAATAATAAAGGGAATGTAAGCATAAAAAGTCCATATTTTTATTTTTGAGGAAAATATATAATCTAAATTTGATAATAATGAAATTAAGAACCCTTCGCCAATAAACAATGTTCTAATAGAAATTATTATGCAAACCATCGCAAAATATAATTGAGCCTTATCTTTTTTTCTATTAATGAACACTCCAAAACTATATATAGCAGCCATAATACTACATCCTAAAATAAATAAACTTAAAGCTATTTTTTTTTCTCTCATAGCTATAATTTCTTTTGATTTTCCTAATACTAGTGTATCTATATATCCATATTTGTTATAAAAATTACTAACTCGAAGGATTAAATAGGCTTCTCCATTCTCTTCATAAAATGAACCAATAGATGGTGCTAATTGTGGTGTCATTTCATTTTTATCTTTGCCAACTGTTCCAACAGAGGTTATTAATTTATTATCAGCCCAGAGTTCATATGCATTTTGTATGAACTCTATCTTTACTGAATAAAGATCCTCTTCATTATCCATAAGTAGTTTCAATCGATATGTACAATAGCCCTGCTTACCAAAAATACCTGGTAAATACTCATATGTAACATTCTGGGGATCTTCACTTTTAAAATCCTTAGGTAAAAGTAGCTTATTATCATAAAACTCCCATACTCCATTAAGTTTTATCATGCCATCCTTTTTAAAATCCCAATTTCTTAAGTCCAATACCCCTTTCACTGCCAAGGGGACTTTTTTATCCGTATGACTAATTTCACTACTTCCTTTAATCATTGTAATAAGTATGATTAAAGTTATAGATAGTAAAATAAATATTTTACTTTTATATGACTTAATTTTTACCATGGATTAGCTCCTTTTTGAATTGTACTTATAGTAAGTTTTAAAGTTATATACTTACATATATAATAACATATAATTTTGCATATTAAAGATTATATATAAATAGCAGCATAAATATTGTACCTATATATACAATATAATACAATTGCTTTAAATATTAATGTTTATTTCATTTGAAACTCCCTCATTTTATGGTATAATTTCTCTAGGTTATATCTTAAGGAGTGTGAACATATTATGGACCCCGTTGGTACGTGGCAAATTATAGCTTTAGTAATTTTATTGGGTTTTTCAGCATTTTTTTCTGCTTCTGAAACTGCACTTATGACTTTAAGCAAAATTAGATTAAGGCATATGGTAGATTCAGATATTAAAGGTGCTGCACTAATTAATAAATTACTTAAAAACCCAAGCAAACTCTTAGGTGGTATTTTAGTAGGAAATAACATCTCCAATATTGGCGCTTCTGCACTAGCAACATCCTTGGCAATTAAGTATTTAGGAGCATCAGGGGTTGCTATTGCAACAGCTATAATGACGGTTCTTGTACTAATTTTTGCAGAAATAACACCAAAATCATTAGCGGCACAAAATTCCGAAAAAGTTTCTTTAAAAATCGCTCGACCAATAAGTCTAATTACCTTCATTTTGAATCCACTTATTATAGTATTAATTTTTATAACAAATATTTTTATAAAAATACTAGGTGGAGAAGTCGATAAGCAAAAGCCCTTTATTACAGAAGAAGAATTAAAAACTATGGTCAGTGTAAGTCATGAAGAAGGGGTTTTAGAAGGCGAAGAGAAGCAAATGATCTATAATGTATTTGAATTTGGAGATTCACAAGCAAAAGATGTTATGACTCCAAGAACTGATATGATTGTAGCAAATATAAACTCAACTTATGAAGAACTTATTAAAATTTTCAAGGAAGAACAATTTTCTAGACTTCCTATATTTCAAGATACTATTGATAATATTATTGGAGTTTTATACCTTAAGGATTTAATTTTCTTTGAAGATGAAATAGAAAAATTCACTATAGAGAAACATATGCGCATACCTTATTTTACCTATGAATTTAAAAGCACAGTGGATTTGTTTGCAGACATGCGTTTAAAACGAGTACCTATAGCAATTTTATTAGATGAATATGGTGGCACTGCTGGACTTGTCACAATTGAAGATTTAGTAGAAGAAATTGTTGGAGATTTAGACGATGAATACGATGATGATACAGATCAAATTGAGGTTGTCAAAGAAGATGAATTTATTGTAGCTGGTAATACAAGAATAAATATGGTTAATGAAATGATAGGCCTCAATATAGAATCAGATGATTTTGATACTATAGGTGGTTTCGTTACAGGAATCCATGGACGACTTCCAAAGACAGGCGAGACAATAACTTATAATAATACAAAATTCATTATACAAAACACAAGTAAAAATCGTATAGTAAAACTAAAAATTATAACTTAATATAATTAAAGAAGTACATAAAGCATAATGCTTATGTACTTTTTTAATAGAAAAAATAATGTTATGCAATTTATGTTCATTACAAAATCTTTCTTGGAATTTGACCTTTTATTTTCTTTTCTATAGCATCCAAAAAATATTTATCCTTTGCAGCTGCAAATAAATATGTATATCCTTCTTCACCGGCTCTTCCAGTTCTTCCTATACGGTGTATATATGCTTCAGCAGTTTCAGGCATGTCGTAGTTATAAACATGACTAACTCCATTTATATCAAGCCCTCTAGCTGCTACATCTGTGGCAATTAGATACTGAATATCACAGTGTTTAAATTCTTTCATTATTTTTTCTCTTTTTGATTGAGTTATATCAGAATGCAATTTTTTACAATTGTAACCTTTTTTATACAGAGCCATTTCTAAATCATCAACTCTTCTTTTAGTTCTACAAAAGATAATAGCCATAAATGGATTATCCTGATCCAGTACCGTGCATAAATCTTCTTGTTTTGTTCTATCCGTAGTCTCTATTAAGAACTGCTTTATGTTTGTAAGTGTTGTTTCTTTTTTCTTAATTATTATTTCTATAGGTTCCTTCATATACTTGTATGCCATTTTTTTTACATCCGAACCCATTGTTGCTGAAAAACATAGTGTCTGTCTATTTTTTGGTGTTTTAGAAATAATATCTTCAATATCATTTTTAAACCCCATAAGGAGCATCTGATCTGCCTCATCTATTACAAAGGTCTTAAGCTTATCAAGTTCTATTGTACCTCGCCTAAGATGATCTAGTAACCTTCCTGGTGTTGCAATGACTAAGTGAATATTTCCTTTTAGCTTTTTTAGCTGTGAACCTATATCCTTGCCACCATAGGCTGCCAAGATATTTAAGTTTTTGCCTACTGCAAGTTTTTTAGCTTCTTCAGTTATCTGTATTGCAAGTTCTCTTGTAGGTGTAACTATTAATCCTTGAATTGTATTTATATCAGCCGACATATTATCAAACATTGGAAGTAAAAATGCAAGGGTTTTTCCCGTTCCTGTTTGCGCTTCAGCTATAATATCTTTACCATTTTTTATCAATTGAATACTTTGTTCTTGAACTGGAGTTGGCTCACTTATCCCTTGAATTTTGAGCATTTCTAAAATATCATCATTAAGACCTAGCTTTTTAAATTTTATCATTGTTATTTACCCTTCTATTTTAAACATATTTTAATCAGTTTATTATACCATTGGTTCCACCCAAGTGGCAAGTGGCATTAAAAAAATCAGCTGACCAATTAATTATTCAATGGATTAGCTGATTTACTATGTACTTTGATTATGTCTTATTAAAGTAGCACCTACAACTAGTGATAATATCATTGCTTTAATTTTCATAAGAATACCCATTTCATTTTTATAATTCTTTTGTATTAATATCCATATTTATTCTTCCATCTTTTATCTCTATTATCCTGTCCGTTTTTTCAGCTATCCTTCTATCATGAGTAATAATTATAAAAGTTGTCTTAAATCTTGAATTTATATCTCTAAGTATGGTGTAGATATTCTCAGTTGATTGCGAATCTAAGTTCCCAGTTGGCTCATCTGCAAGTATTATTTTAGGATTATTGATTAAAGCTCTTGCAATAGCAGTTCTTTGCTGCTGTCCTCCAGACATATTAATTGCTAAATTATCTTTTACGTTATAAATCCCCACCAAATTCATGAATTCCTCAGCTCTCTCAATGATTTCCTTAGAGGGCTTTGGATTATTCATCATATATGGAATAAGTATATTTTCTTTAGCAGTAAATTCTGGCAGTAAATAATGAAATTGAAAAACAAAGCCTATAGCTTTATTACGAAGCATAGCTAATGCATTCTTTTTCATTTTATCTGTTCTTTTCCCATCAATATAAACCTCACCACTAGTTGGTTTATCTAAGGTCCCCATAATATTTAGCAGTGTACTTTTACCACTTCCTGATTGGCCTATTATAGAATTGAACGAGCCTTCTTCAAAACTCAAATTCGCATCAAATAGCACCTGTGTCTTTACTGCTGATCCATAAATTTTATTTATATTACTTAATGTAATAATATTAGCCATTCTTAATCACCTCAATTGGTTCTAGTTTTGACGAGCTTCTTGCTGGTATAAGAGCAGCTATGGATGCTGAAACTACTGCTATTGACCCTGATATTGCAATAAACTTATAATCTAAATAAAGTGGTATTATAGATGTCCCATCAGGATTCACAGCAAATTTAGTGAAAACCACCATTAGTGTAATTCCAAAAATTATTCCAAGAATTGCTCCTACAATACCCAGTAAAAACCCCTCATACAAGAAAATTTTGCTGGCATCTCTATCTTTTATACCCATAGCTTTAAGTATTCCAATTTGTTTAGATTTTTGAACTACCGTTACGGTAAGCACACTTGCAATTCCAAGTGTTACAGATATAAGCACAAAAATTTGAATCATTAAACTTGAAACACTTTGTCCATTAAGTCCACCGAGTAATTCTTCATTTTGGGCTTTCCAATTATCAACTTTTATATTAGTATCGGATAATTTATCTTTTACTAATAATGCAATTTCATCTGCTTTGAAGACATCTTTTGAATTTAATTGCATTTCTATAGAGGTTATTTTATTGTTAAACCCAAATATACTCTGGGAGGTTTTAAGCTTTGTTATTATCCATGATTTATTAATACTAGCTATTTTAAAATCATAAAACCCACTTACAATAAGAGAATTGACTTCTCCACTTGGAGTAATTAACGATATCCTATTGTGAATTTTCAAATTCAATTCCTTTTGCAAATCCTTGCCTATTAATATTTCGGATGATTTTTCAGGAATATTACCTTCATAGATTTTAGATTTTATATTATATAATTCCTTTTCCTGATCTAAGGTTAATCCTCGTACAATTACTGGAGCAGTTTTATCTTTATATTTTAAAAATGCAGATGAATCAGCCGCAGGCGATATTTTTTCTATTCTGGAATCTGTCTCTTTTATTTGGGATATCTTCTCTTCCCAATTTTTTATTGTTTTATCATCTCTAGTAGATGTAACAGTAATTTGAGAAGAATTCCCTATAGTTTTATCTATAAGACTCTTTTGCAATCCTTGTATAAGTGAGCCTATAAAAATTTGTACCGATACTCCAATGGCTATACCTGTAGTTATTAGAATTGTTTGTCCCTTACTGGACTTTAAAAATCTTACAGCAATTTTAAATGGTAACTTCATTTTGATTCTCCTTTTGCAATTTTTTTATGTCATCGAAATTATCTATAACCATATCTGCATTGCTATTTTTAAGAGCTGCAGGATTATTTCTAAAAGAATGACCTCTGTCTCCAATAGTTTTTTTCAACAAATAATCTATATTATCAAATCACATATATTACACGTTTATATCTTAACACATCTTTTTTAATTTTACATATGTTCAAAAAAATATTTTCTTTAAACAAGTGCCACCCACATGGCAAGTGGCATCCATTTTTTAGGATAAATTAAATAAGAACTAGTAAAGTGATGTTGTACACTTTGCTAGTTCTATGTATTATTCTAAAAAATATTATTCTATGGTTCAGTTATCAAAAGAGTTATTAGCTATTTAGTACTTTTAAAAAAATCTGATAATATCTCTTTTTCCCCACCAGAAAAATCATACAAGTTAAGTTCTCTTTCAGTAATCCACTTAATTTGATTTATGTCTTTGTGCTTAGTTATATAGTGTTTTAACTTTCCAGTATAAACTAGCGAAATATCTCCATTGCCCTCATCTAAAATGTATTCTTTAAATGGCATCATATCAAATATAGTGCAATTTAAATCCTTATCTATTGCTTTAGAAATGCATTTTTCTGTAGTCTCTTTACCTTTCATCTCTTTACCAAAAATACCCCATACTATTGGTGATTTCTTTTTTCCCCTTGCAGCGATGAGTACTCCATTAAAATCATCACAAATTATTATTGAACATTTTACAATTTGCCCCATATTATTTTCCCCCCAACATAAATTTATCACTTTCCTTATTTTTCTAAAAGCTCATATAATACATAAAAATATTATATGACACATCTATACAAATAACAAGTCAGAACTTTATACACAATACATGTATACTCTTTTATTATGTGTCAATAATTGTAATGTGTGTTCCAACTTGAAAGGAGTAGATTGATGAAAAATAATATTAATTTATGCAATAATGAAACTCTAATAAAAGAATATATAGAGAGAGGAAAAGGACTTTTTAATGATGGAGAGGTTGAAAAAGCATTCAAAGACTTTAATAAGGCCATTTTCTTAAATAAAGAGTATCCAGAAGTTTATCTTGTCAAATGTCAATCTCTTATTGAAATGTATGAAGTGGAAGAAGCAAAAAAATGCATAAAAACATATTTAAACTTACTTCCTGGTGATCCAAAAGGTTACTGGAAATTAATTGATATTAACGATTTAACTGGTGACTTTGATAAATGCGTCTATTATTGTGAAAAGCTTCTAGAAATTGATGAATCAAATTGCACCATACATTTAAAAAAAGCAGAGTTCTTAACTCTTCTTAATGATTTTAGAAAAGCTTTAGCATGCTATGATAATTGCCTGAAATTAATTCCTGATTTTTATGATGCATTATGCGGCAAAGCTAGCGCATTACTCTCATTACATAGTAAAAAAGAAGCTCTTGAAATATATTCTAAAGCCATTGAAATTGATTTAGATAAAAGTGCTGCATATTTTGGAATGTCTGAAGTATATATGGCACTAGGAAATAGTGTAGCTGCATTGCGATTTGCAGAAAAAGCCTACAAAATAGAACCTAATAATGAATGGTATAAATGTCACTATACAGTTTTAAAAAATATGAATATAGGTACTAAGTAGTAAAATGCTCCTGCTTTATAAGCAGGAGCATTTTACTACTTGCATGTTCTTATTATTTCTTGTATTTTCCTTAAATGATTATCATAGTCAGCTACAACAGCCTCTACTTCTTTCATTAGACTAGTATCCAAATCCTTATTCTCCTCTATAAACTTTTCTCCTTGGGTTATCCCCATTTCTATAGCAGCTATAGCATTCTGGCACACTTCCAAATCAGTATTTACAGATATAAGTTTAATTTTTTCGAAAAATTCTGCCATGGTACCCATTATTCCAAGAGTATCCGCTGCATTGCCACCTAGCATTTCTATCCTGTTGGTAACAGCTTCTTCATGACTTTTAAAAGATTCTATAATCTTTACTAACTCATTTTTAAGCTCTGGATTTTTAGCTTTACGGAGATAATCTTTAAAGGTAGTACCTCCCATGTGTATACCTTTTAAGAATTTGTTCATTTCTATTACGTTATTCATACTCTCACCTCAAGTTTATTGTGAGCATTTGTTAATTACATTATTCGTATTTATATTATGCACTATTATTCCTTCATCTCAAACAATCCAAATATCTCTTCCTCACTTAAAGCTGCAAAGCCTTCTCCACTTGATAGTTCATCTCCCATAAGAGAGGATATAAGTTTTTTCTTTTCTTCTTGGAGTAACAAAATCTTCTCCTCTATAGTTCCTTTAGCTATAATCTTTACCACTTCTACCACATGTTTTTGACCAATTCTATGCGCTCTATCAGTTGCCTGTTCTTCTACTGCTGGATTCCACCAGGGGTCAAAGTGAACTACTACATCCGCAGAGGTTAAATTCAGGCCTGTTCCTCCAGCCTTTAAACTTATTAAAAACACAGAGTTTTCGCCACCATTAAAAGATTCAACTAAATTCATTCGCTTTTCTGAAGGCACCGCTCCGTCCAAGTAACTGAATGATATTTTCTCCACTCTAAGTCTCTTTTGTATATTCTTAAGAACAGAGGTAAATTGGGAGAAAACAAGGACTCTATGCCCTTCTTCTATACTGTTTTCAAGGAGTTCCACTAGTGCCTCTATCTTTGCACTTCCACCACTATAATCATTCATAAGCACCGTAGGATCAAGACATAATTGTCTTAGCTTTGTTATATAAGATAGTATTTCTATTTTACTATTTTTAAACTCATCATTTTTCACCTTATTTTCAATCAGCTCCATTGCATAGTTTGCATAGGTTTTATAGACTTTTTTTTGTTCTTCCTCTAAATTTACTATTAATTGTTTTTCTATTTTATCAGGTAATTCCTTTAAAACATCTTTTTTTCTTCTTCTCAGAATAAAAGGTTTTATAAGCTTGTTCAAATCCTCTAATATCTCCGGACACTCCTTTAACTTTTTATGATATCTTACACTAAATCTCTTTTCATCATACAGATAACCTGGCATTATAAAATCAAATATAGACCATAAATCCATAAGAGAATTTTCTATTGGTGTACCAGATAATGCGAATTTTGCCCTGGCAACTATCTCTTTCACAGCTATGGCATTTTGAGATTTTGGATTTTTTATATTTTGAGCCTCATCTAATATACAATAATCAAATTCTAATGCCTTATAGCTTTCTGCATCCCTCTTTAATAAGTTATAAGTAGTTATAATCACATCATAATTTTTAAAATTATTAATTATTTCTTCTCTCTCTTCTTTTATCCCATTAACAGCAGCTACCTTTAACCTGGGCGCAAACTTTTCAAATTCGCTTATCCAATTGTATATTAGGGATGTAGGTGCTACAATCAAAGTCTTACTCCCCTTACTGGCTAATATAAAAGTAATAGCTTGAATGGTTTTACCAAGACCCATTTCATCTCCGAGTATCCCTCCAAACCCTAAATACTCTAAGGTTTTAAACCAATTATATCCAACCTTTTGATATCCCCTCAACTCCCCCTTTAAATCTACCGGCTCTTTAAAGTTCAACTTTTCTATATTTTTAAGCTTATCTTTTATTACTTTTAGCTCTTTTTTACCTTTTATGTATCTAATTTTATTTTCTTCTAAATAACCATCTAAAAAAATTCCCTTACTTTTTGCTATTTCAATATGATTATTTTGAATATGAGAGGGGGTAATAACATCTAAGAGCTTCAAGAATTTATTAAGCTCTAATTCCTCCAAATCAAGAAACTCACCATTTTTTAGTTTATAATATTTAAGACTGTTTCTAAAGGCTCTTAGTATATTTGTAGTTTCCCTTGGCTCAATATCTCCTATTTTAAAATCCATTTCAAAGTAATTATATTTTCCGCTTTTAATATCTCCACTAATACCTTTAGTCCCAAGTGATTTTATACCTTTAAAATTTTCAGAGTAATATACTTCACCTATGTCTTGAAGTTTTCCTACCTCACTTTTGAAAAATTTGAATATGTAATCTTCTCCTCTTGTGAAATAAAACTTATTCTTTATTTCGTCAAAACCTAGAGATTTCAAAGTGGAAATAACCTGAGTTTCTTTTTTAGATTCTCTATATATGATTTTTTCATTGCAATCCTCAAAAACATTAAACTCAAAATTTCCATACTTCACCTTAAATGTTAGGGTAATATCTTTCCCTTCCTTATCAAAATAAAAACTAAATCCACACTTACCCATTACTATTTTGTCTTTTATAGACTTGGATAAAGTGACCCTTGGTGATAAAAAATTGAGGTCTGGTATAAGTCTTCTTAATATGTTTTCTTCCTCAAGACTTGTCATAGTTACTACCCTTGCCTCATTAAAAACTTGGAGATAAGGATTTATCTTATAGCAAAAATCATAATCTGGAAGGTATATATTGCTACCATACAAAAAAACATCATTCTTAGAACCTAGTGCAACTGGCATTCCATTTGTTGACTTAAGCACATAACTATCTTTTATTAGTTTCAAATCAAAATCTAGCGCAGGAGCATCATATAAAATTTCTGTATCTATAGGCCTAGAAAAAAAGCCTTCATTTAAATATACTCTATGCTTAATTATAATTTCAAAAAATTGTCTTGTTAAATATTTAGGAATATTAACGTTCTTACCGTCTATATATCGCTCTTCTCTTCTGTTAACGTATTTTTGAGTTAACTCCATTGTCTTTAACATTTCTATAAAATCTATAAGCCGTTTATCTTTAGTAGACAACCTTTGATTTACAATATTAAAATTGTAATTTTTGCTATAGTTTATAGGGATTTTATTATAATAGGCTAATAAAAAATGATTAATATCCTTTAAAATATAAAGATTGCTGGAAGTCATAGAGGTTAACCCTATTTTAAACTCAGCTGTAAGAGCATTTGTCCATTGATTTTTATTTATGTAAACCTCAATTTTGATTTCATCCTTATACTTTTCATCCCCTAAAAGCATAGATAGTACATTGCTACTATTTTTAACTATACCAAGGTTTATGGCATCTTCTTCCATTAAAAGAGGATGCTTAGCTAAATCCTCTACTGCACTATAAAATGTTGCCACTAGATGTTTGCAGCAATAATTTTCTACTTTAAATTCATTTTTTTCAAAATCTGCGCAGCTACAAGAAGTAGTAAAAATACTCCTTCTCACTGCATCCATCTCTATTTTTGTGTGATATTCATTAAAAAGTTTCTCTGAAATAACATTGCCCTCTATACATATTAATTTATCTTCATTTGTAATGTCTACAGAAGAAACCAAATCATTATTAAGGACCCTTTGACCACTAGCATGATTTTTACCACTGGTTCCTTCATTAAATATTTGTAATACCATATCTTCGTTCAACATATTTTCTCCTTAGCATTTAAATTTTATAATTATTTAAATTTTATAATCCTTTAATTATACCATAAAAAAAGAAAGAACATAAAACTTGCGTTCTATATTCTTTCCTAAATGGCTATCACAACTGAAATCATCTAAATAAACCATTTTTAAATATTAAAAACTATACATACTACAGCATCCCTACTAATAACTGTCCCAAAGTATTCACAAAGTTTAAATCTTCAAACTTAAATTCCTTATTTTTAATAGGAGCAGTTAAATAAAGTATTCCACGAACAACCCCTGATTTAATTATAGGAATGGCTAAAACAGAATTCCAATTGGGCATCCCAGTTACTAAATCATAGTCTATTATAGAGTCCCAATCTATTAAACATTTACCTTGCTTATCTTTAATTACAGACCTTATGATATCTCCACTATAGCCTTTAACTGAAGTCCAATTTTCCTTGAAAATTTTTCTCCCAAACTTTTCACAAATTTCATTTTCATTAACAATAAAAAACATACCATTTTGGGCTTCAGTGGTTTCAATTATTCTTCCAAGTGCATTGAATATTTTGGTTTCTAAATCTGACTCCGCCTTAATAATTTCAATTAGTTCTACCATGGCTAGTACATTTCTTGAATCTTGAACTACATTCCCTGATACTATTCCAGACAGTTTATTAGTACCCTTTGCCTTACCTAAAAACTTGTCTTCCCAGATTTGGCATCTATTCTTACCATTTGCCTTAGCCACATATAATGCTTGGTCAGCTTTTTCTACCAATTCTTGTTTCCATTTTCCATGACTAGGATAAGTAGCAATACCCATGCTTATAGTTAGTTCCCTTTTAGATCCTAGTATTTTTTTATTCTCAATGTTTTGTCTTATTCTTTCCGCAATACCACTTGCGATATTCACATCAGTTCCAGGTAAAATAACTATAAATTCTTCCCCACCATATCGTCCGCACACATCTATCTTTCTAATTGAGTCCATAACAATTTTGCAAACATCTCGAAGTACCTGATCTCCTGTTTGATGTCCAAACCTGTCGTTAACTCCTTTGAAATTATCCAAATCAAACATGATTATAGAAAACACACCAGTAGCCCCACTGGCCTTTTCTACATTATCTGATAGTGCTTCCTCCAGGAAACGCCTTGTCAAAGTCCCAGTTAGTTTGTCGATAGAAGAACTGATTTTAAGTAAATAGTTTTCCATAATAAAACTTATAAATGAAGTTAAGTCTAAACATTTATTCAAACTCACTTCATTAAAATTATTTAGTACTCTTTCAGACTCCATATACAAATAGCCTTTTATATTTTCTATTTGAAATGGTTCATTGTCTCTTTTAACTGGGCCCTTAGAATTTTCTGTATAGCAATGTTCCTTCCTTACAATAGGTATACACATTATAGATTTCATACCACTTGGTATAAATCTTAATTCAACATTTTTTGTACTATTAAACGTGTTACTAACTAATACAGAATTCTTAGTTTCCCGTACTCTTTGCAGTATTAATTTTATGTCCCCTATATCATGATTCCCATCACTAGAAGCAACAACTGAGCATTCATTATCATTTGACTCAGAAATAATTACACTCCTAGTAGATAGCACTATACTTGAAATAAGTTTTGTAATCACGTCTAATGTTTGAAGTGGATCCTCACACATATTAGTAATTATATCGTTTATATTGTGAATCCCCTCTGGCAAAATGGCACTGTATATTTTTTGAGCAGACTCAACAAAACTTTTACTATTTAATATTTTATTAAATGCTGTGTACTTAAATAGTATTGCTAAGTCATCATTGTTTGAAATTTTAATTTTATCCTCTACAAAATTGGAAGTTTTGTTACGTGCATTAGTCTTACTCATTCCTTTAATCATGTTAAAGGGCCCCATCATATTATAAGCATTAATATAATTTATTCTTAACCGCTCTGGCAATTGTAATGTACAATTTTTAATTATCTCACAAGCTTCAAAGTAATAGTTTACTGCATAAAAATAATCTTGATTAATAAAATAATAGTCTCCAATTGCACTACATATTCTCCATTGAAAATATTTATTCTTAACTTTTTTAGATAAATCCAAAGCTAGCGCTAAGCTGTCTATCTTCCTTTTATCACAATATATTAGTCCCTCTAAATATAATCTTTTAATATTCACCACTTCAACTAAAATATCTTCACTTTTGAAAGCATGGGCTTCAAATAAATCAGTAGCTTGGTGCACATATCCACTTTCATACAACGCAATGCAAATTTCATATAATGCATTAGCTTTATTTGTATTATTCTTATTTCCATTAATTAGCGCCATTATATTTTGAATACTTTCAGTTACATCCTCTATTCTTTCTAATCTATGAATTTCTAATATAAACAATAATAATCCACTATTATTATCTTGAGTTGTACCATTATTATTATATATATCTAGGGCTTTTTTAATTAAATCGTAAGCCTTTTCAATATTCCCTATGCCATAATAAAGTTCTGCTCCCATTTGATAATATATAGAAATATCTTTACCTTGAATAGGATATTGTTCTAACTCCTTTTGTGCTAGTAAATAATATTCATAAGCATCCTTGTTATTTCCCATTTTTAAAGAAACATAAGAAATGTAATTGTAAATATAAAATATATTACTTTCAAATTCCATACTTTTCGACTTTTCAAGCACGTCTTTAAAATATTTCAATGAGGTATTATAATTAAACTTATCGCAGTAACAAGTTGCTAAATTAACTAAAGCAATTAACTCTAATTCCACAATATTATTTTCCTGGCAAATTGATAAAAGTTTATTATAATAACCAATAGCTGCTTCGTTGTCTTGATAATGATCTCCATAAATTACTCCAAGATTATTTAAACAACGACTCATGCCTTCCAGGTAATTTATTTCTTCAAAATACACGAGTCCTTTTCTATAACACTCAAGAGCTTCAACCACTCTAGAAGTTTCCTTATATATAATTCCAAGATTATTGTACATAAGTCCTTTGTACTTTATATAATTATCGCCACATTTTTCTATACATTTAGTACATATTTCATAAGCTTTATCATATTCCTGTTTTGCAGTATATATGTTGGCAAGAATCCTCTTATTTTCAAGGTAGCCCTCCATATATTTCATATTTAACAATAGTTTCTCAGCCTTTTTTATATATTCAAGTGCTTTTTCTACTTCGTTTCTTATCATACATATATATGCTATTTTATTAGCACAATCAACTTGAAGTTTTTCTTCTACTAAATTAGTTGAATATCTATATGTTTTTTTATAGGTTTCTAGTGCCCCTGATAAGTTTGCTGTATCTGAGTAAATATCTCCTATCTGAATAAGAATCTCAACCTTTTGATTTTGATCCTCATCATCGGATAACATAGAAAAAGCTTTTTCATACTTAGCAATGGCTTCATCCATTATTCTAAATGATTTCATTTTTTCTGCAACTTCTATACAATATTTCACAACTCTATGCTTGTCCTTAGCTTTTTCTAAATGATATATAAGCTCTTCTTTATTGTCTCTACCCTCATTTTCAAATAAACTTTCTAGAACAGAAGCTGCAATCTCATGTTTAACTTTCTGCTCATCTTCACTTAGCCTATTATATATTAGATTTTTAAGCACCTTATTATTAAAATCAAAAACAAACCCCATATCTTCAATTTTTTTAATAAGTATTCCTTTAGAACACAGTTTCTCAATATAAATTTCTATCTTCTTTTCAGTGCCAATAAAAAGTTTTTCAATAACTTCAATTGAAACAGCAGTATTAAAGATAGCTATAGTACTTAAAATTTCATAGCTTTCACTACTAATTTCCTTTATTTGATTCAATAGTGCTTGTTCCATTGTTATGGCAATTGGCATTTCATCAAAGGTTTCAAAAGGAGTTTGCCACTTTCCATTATTTTTGTTTATGCAAATAATTTTTTTAGCTACGAACTCTTTTAGTGTTTCTTCCACAAATAGTGGATTTCCATAAGTTTTAGCATAAATTATTTTGCCAAATTTACTAGGAACTTTAGGCATACTAAGTATTTGTTTAAGCATAATAGCAGTTTCTTCATTATTTAAATTGTTTAAATAGAGATTCAAATTGTTAGAATTTTTATTTAATAATTGCTGATGCTTATTGTTTTCAAAGTAATCACCAGTACTATAAGATAAAACGATCATTATATTTTGCTCATTTTGCTTTTGCACATTTACATATTCTAAAAGTTCCAATGAAAATTCATCTAAACAATGAGCATTATCAATTATAAAAATAGTAGGTTTATTATACATTGCCTCTTCAACAAAGCTATATATTCTACTAATTAACCTGTACTTTTCTTTTTCGCCTACTAAAGATTCCGATGCTACAATATTATTTTCCAGACCAAGTTCCGGAATAAATTTTATTAATTCACTTTGATACCTTTTCACTATTTCTTCATCACACATATATACTATTTTTTTTAATATATCTACAAATGCCTTATTACTTTTACCTTGAAAATTTTCTATGGCAAAGCTAGAATATACATTAGCTTTTTTAATATAAAGCAAATGTTCAATTTCTTTTAAGAGTCTGGTTTTACCAATTCCCTGCTCACCATGAACAAGAATAATTTTATTTAAAGTACTTGGAGCACTTAAGTTCTCATAAGCACTTATTATTTCGTTAATTTGAGTACTTCTACCTACTATTTTTGTATTGAAATTCAACTTTTCAATATTTTCAATTATATAAGCGCTATATTTAGTATTGAAAAGTTTGTTAATGTGTTCCACTATTTCATTTATTGTACTATAGCGATACTTTAAATTTTGTTCTGTCATCTTTTTTATAATTGTTATTGCGTTCTTGTAAAATCCCAATGTTTCAGGACAATTTTTATATTTATTTTTAATTGTATTTTCCAGTTTCATAATGCTTTGATATATATCAAATTTTTGATGTACATCAATTTTACAAAGTGCAAGAAGAACTATTCCCATTGAATATATATCTCCTACTATTGTTGGTTTATTATCAATCATTTGCTCAGGAGATTTAAAGTTAAGTTGGCCTACTTTATTACGACTATAGTCTGGCTTTTCAATTTCTATAGTTGGTAAATCTACAAGAATAACCTTGTGATTATTATCCACCTCAGAAATCATTATATTGTTAGTATTTAGTTCACCATAAACAAAACCTCTAATATGTAAATAATTCATTACATAGCATAGTTGCATAAATATATTCAAAATTTCATTTTCATTTAAATTATAAGTCAACTCATGTAGCTCCACAGTATTCTCTATATAATCATTTGTATAGAAGTACTCACTTCTGCTAGTCTTTTTATTATCAATAGTGTGAACCAATCCAAAGTCAAACACGCTACTTATATTTACATGGTTTATACTTGTAAGTGTTGTAAACTCAGATGAATAAAAATCTATCAGATACTCTGATGCAAATTCAGAATTAATAATATTCAACTGCATTTTTTCATGATTATTTATAACATCAGAAACAAGATAGGAAGATTTAATCCTATCTTGACTCAACTTTGTGATTACCCTATATCTATTGTTAATTAAATCCATCTTATGACACTTCCCTCATTGCAAATATCTAGTTATTGACATTATAACATATCATTTGCATATTCTATAGTGCCATAATTAGTTTTTAAATATATTGTGTGCTTCCTTTTATAACTTTCATAAATATTGCTATTTAGGATTATTTATTGGTACTATAATATTATCAAACAAATCACTGTTTTCATTAACTTTAGATGCGCTACCAACAACACAATGTGTGTTTTGTTTTAGCGCTACCTCTAGCATATCGGCTGAATTTCTTATATCCTCAGCATTTGTAGATAACACTTCATCTCGTATCTTCTGAATATCATCTTGAGTTATACCTGAAAAATACATATTATCCGCTATTAAACCGCTATAATATGGTGTTCTTAAATAATCCATTCCTCCTATTGTTCCTATTATATAATTAGTCATTTCTTTATCGCTTGCTTTGAAATTTTTTAAAAATTTTACAACTCCATCAAATATATTTAAGGTCTCCTTTAAATTCGGATCACGATATGAGTAAAATAATACTTCATACTTTGTAAAACTCATAGCTCCCCCATATGCACCACCTTTAACTCTAAGTTCCTTCCATAAATAATCACTATTTATAATATTTTCTACAACTTTCATTTTTCCATTATAATTGAAGCCTGCATTTTTAAAGCCTCCAGCCTTCACAACGTATTGTACTTGAGAAGGAACAACAAAAGCTTCATTTTTTTTTGTAAAATCAAATTTATATTTCTCAGACAAGAATTCTTTATCTCCTATTCTTTTTGAAAATAAATTAAAACTATGAGTAAAATTATCATAATTTTTTTCATCACCAGTATAACTTACAACTAATCCTTTTTTGTTAAATACCATTTCTTTAATACTCTTTAAATTTTTTACTACATCATCAAATCTAACTTCAAAATTATCGTCTAAATCACAAATAAAATTGTAATAGGGTAAATACCCCAAATCATTATACTTACCACTATCTGATAAATAAGATAATGCATGCTCTACTGCAAAACTATTTTCCCCATTAACAATCATAGATTCATAATTTACTCTTAGCATTTTAATTAGTCCCTTCATTCGGACTTCATCATCAAAAACACTATGATTAATTATTTCATCTAAAAGTTCCAAAGCTTGAGGCAACCTAACACTTAAGCTACTCATTGAAACACTGATTTTAGGATGATATTCATTACTATCCCTATTATTTTTAAATTGAGTTGAATTAAAACTAATACCACCGGTATTTTCTCTCATCACATTTGAAAGCTGTATAAGATTATATTTTTCAGTTTTTACATTTCCTAAAATACTAGCAAGTAGTTTTAAATATAATATTTTATTTTGAGGCACCACTGAACTATCAAAATATAGGTTTGAGTACGTTATGCCATCAGTAAAAATAGGATGATACAATATTTTTATACCATTTTCTGATTTTTCTACCGTTGGAATTTCTTCTGCCTTTAAATTTAAATCTTCCCGCAAAAGTGTTGGCACCTTTGCTAAGTTTTCTCTTGAATCTGCTGTGTCCTGCCACTTTTTCAACTCTTCTGTGTCACTTTTTATTTTAGCCAACTCACTGTCTGTTAATGATAATTTATAAGTTGCAAGTTTGCTCTTTAGCATTTCTTCTTTTTTTTCATTCAATCCATTAAAAGGTATTAAAACAACTAATGAATTATGTTTGTTGTCCAACAGATATTTTTGTATTAGTTTTTCAAAATATCTATGAGACATCTTGGCTTTTATTTTTTTAAGTGCGGGAGTAATCTCTAAATATTCTGTAGGATTTATATCATAATTCCAAGTTGACATAGCAGTAGACATATAGTTCATTCCTCTATTAGCATCAGAATTTTCTATGCGCAAACTCAATTCCACAGCAGTAAATACTGAATTTACTAATTCACTATCAAACCCTTCTTTCACTATTCGCTTTAGTGAAGTCTCAACAACATTTTTAAATTTATATTTTTCTGCCTCATTTGCATTTGTGGTAATTATACTGAAAGTTGGTTGCATTGTTGATGTATTAAAACTAGCATACCCGTTACCTCCAATACAGCTTTTCAGTAAATCTTTTCTTAAAGGTGAAGCCTCAGTATTTAAAAGAATTGCTTGCAACATTTGAAATGCTAAAACTTTCTCAACATCTGTTCCTTTATCAATAACATAATTTGATGATAAATAAGCCATATTTTTAGTACTTGCTTCTTTTGCTACAGGATATATTTCTACTTTTTCTACCGCAGGTTTATAAGCCTTTTGTGATTTAATCTCGCTATCAACAAAGGTATTTTTTAGTTTACATAGATAGTTGTCATTTATAAATTTTAAGGTGTTTTGAATATCTAATTTTCCATACAGATATAAAGAGCTATTTGATGCAACATAATATTTTTTATAGGTCTCTAGAAATTTATCATAACTTAATTCAGGAATATTTTCCGGATTACCACCTGATTCAAAATTATATAAATTGTCCTTAAAAAGAGATTTATTGATAGTATTGGCTAGTATTACTTGTGGTGAAGAAGTTGCACCTTTCATTTCGTTATATACAATTCCGTTATACTTTAATTCTCCTGTTTCCTTAACAATTTCATAATGCCAGCCTTCCTGCATAAGTATTCTAGGATCTTTAGAAATATTAGGATAAAACACTGCATCCAAATACACACTCATCAAATTTTGAAAATCCTTATTATTTTTACTTGCTACTGGATACATTGTAAAATCCGGACCTGTAAATGCATTTAGAAACGTGCTCAATGATTGTTTAGTCATAATAAGAAATGGATCTTTAACGGGATATTTCTCTGAGCCACACAAAACAGAATGTTCAATAATATGATTAACACCAGTATTATCCTCAACTGGTGTACGAAAACTTATTGAAAATACCTTGTTTTCATCCTCATTCTGTAAATAAATAAGTTTAGCTCCACTTTTGACATGTTTAAATATCATGGCCGTAGAATGTATGTCTTCAATCCATTTTTTAGATTCTAGCTTAAATCCTGATATACTTTCGCCTATTTTAAAGATGTTCACATGGTTTGTAGTAGAAATATAATTGGATAGTTTTAGCTTTTCACCTTGCACAGTTCTTGTAACTTGTGCACTTTGTGCACTGATACTGGAGTTATTTAGCAATAATCCAGTTACTAATAATATAGAAGTTAGTTTTGTGAATTTTTTCATTTTACTCCACCTTAAATATTTATTTTTCAAAACATTATTTTTTTCATGTTGTGAATAGTATGTTTTATTTTGAAGGAAGTATTCACTTACTATTTTAAATAAAAAAAATCCAGTAGAATAAATTCTACTGGATTTTTTACACATTTATTGGTTATGAATTAATTAAACATTTACTCCATTTAACATATTAAGCATATCTTGCTTTTCATTAGTAAATCTATTATACACACTCTGTTTTACCTGTGAAGAACTACTTCTAAAATAAACATCAACCTTTTGACGTTCATTATATAAATCATTTATGATATTACCGTCACTATTATTTAAATTAAGTTTTGAGAAAACAGATAAAGTTCCTCCTACACCATGCTGAACTACTGTAGAATATAAACTCTCCTTCAAAGCATCACTTTTTTTGCTTATATCAAAACCATATTTTGATTTTAATGCTTGTGCTGCTATATCATAATAATTTTCTTTAACACAACCTTGCTGCAGCTTTAAGAAATTATCTTTATCAGCTAGTGCAATGCTAGTCCATGCCGTATCGAAATTCGTGCCAAATCTATTACCATCTTTAGCTTTAGCTTCTGATAGTTTTGAATAAATTTGATTATCTTTCTTTTGTAGTGACTTAACAAAGGAATCTAAAGAACCTGTCTTAGAGGAAAATTGCCATGCACCATATGACTTTCCACCATAATCACCTGATGTATTACTTATCGAACCCGGATCGCCATTAGATTCATATTTAGCAGATGTTGACCCAAAGCTGTTTAATTTATTATCCGCGCTTTGGCTACCACTATTTAATGATAATGCCGCACCCCTCATATTTGCATTAAAATTACTCATAGAACTCAGTGAATCATCTAAATTAGGAGAATTTTCCTTTGATAGCGCAGTTGACATAAGCTCTGCCATCATAGAATTACCTGAGCTATCCATCATTTGAATAAGCATTGTTTGAAATGCTAATTCTTGCATTGCTTTTTCATTCTGAAAATCCACTGTGCTATCATCAGAAATTGTATTATTATTTTTTATTTGTGAAGCATATTGATTTAACAAAGTATTGTTAATTATATTTGTAGATAATGCCATAATTATCACCCATTTTACATAAATTATTTTCCTACATTATCATTATCGTATACTTAAATATAAACTTTATATTAATTATATAAAAAATACAATCCTATTACACAAATTAATGGACTAAGCTCTACTGTATAGAGAAATATAATTGCATATATTAAATGTGTACCTATATTTTATTTAAATAACTACTTCTTTGTAAATCAAATACTAACTTAAAATATAATTTGTATGCCATAGACTAATTTATATATTGAAAGTTTTTGTGTAAAATTATAACGGGTGATTAATAGAGAAGTTTATCAGTAAGAATAGCATCTTTTAATTATGCCCACTCCTCTAGAATAGATTTTATTTTAGTATTAAATAAAATTACAGAGCATGTCCTACTTAATCTCAATTTCAAATCATATTCATATTCTTCGAATTCACATTGCATCTTTTGTTTAATTCTATTATGAAGAACATCATGGGTATAATCCATATCATCGTAGGGAATATTGTCTATAAGGAAAAAATCCAATTCTTCTCCTGCAGCACCTTTAAGCTGAAAATTGTTCGCCATTTTATTTATCATAAACCATTTTTTTATATTTTCATATTCTTTCATCATTTTTTCTAATGACATATTATATATTGCCTCGTCCAAAAACGGGACTTCCTGCAAACAATTTACATTCATAACATTATCTTCTATGTCTTTAACAAAATAAAACATTTTCTTTTCCCCCAAAACTAAACTTATATTTTTTTGTGCATATATTTTAACAACTTTAAATTCAATTATCAGTATAACAAACATTGATTGTATTTTCTATTAATACTTAAACCCAATTGTTGCAAATATTACTATATAATATTTGTTTTTAGACTTGCAAAGTGATATTATTAAGATATATATATTATATGAAAGGAGAATTTAAATGAACACAATGAAAGAATTTACTTTTGAACCTCGTTATATGAGTTTAGCAGTAATAAAAGGTATAGATGTAGGAAATAAAATATTAAATGATCTTATCTTAGAAGATGAGAGTTGTTTAGGTCATAGGCAAGTAGGTAGCAGAAGCTATCATATATTCTATTTCAAAAATGATCGTTTTTCGGTTTTTTATCACAAAGGTGGTACAGATGCAATGTACTCCTCTGAATCACTAGATGTAGTTTTAGAATATGTAAATAATTTAAAACCAGAGGATTTTGAATAGAAAAAACATAATATAAAATGGAATGCAGTTGGAGATGAAATAATGTCAATAACCACTATTACAAAAATAGCAGATACAAAGTTTTTAAAACTTTATAATGCAGAATATATCAATAAAGATGGTGAATCCAAAAATTGGTCCATAGCTTCTAGAAAGGATTTGAACACATTAAAAGACAATTATTTTAATGGAGTAGAAAGCCATATTGATGCTGTTATTATAGTAGCTACTTACGTAGATAAAGCTACTTACGTAGATAAAGCTACTCATGCAGAAGAAAATAAATTAGTTGTAATAAAGCAATTTAGGGTTCCACTTAATGATTATGTTTATGAAATTCCCGCTGGACTTATAGATGCTGGTGAGGATTTTGAAACTACTGTAAAACGTGAACTAAAAGAAGAAACTGGCCTAGATTTAATAAAAATTGATTTTGAAAAGACCAAATCTAAGGTCTATATATCAGTAGGTATGACAGATGAGTCTGCAGCCTTAGTATATTGCACCTGCCAAGGCGAAATATCTAAAGCTTATTTAGAACCAGATGAAGATATTGAGATTATGCTATTATCCAAGCAAGAAGCTAAAAGTTTGATTGCCACAAATAAGAACATAGATATTAAAGCTTTTCTTGCTATACAAAACTTTATAGGATAATTAAGTGCCACCCACGTGGCAAGTAGCATCTTGTAACTAAGGATTGATCAAATAAAACTCCAGCAGAATATTAGTTTATTCTACTGGAGTTTTTATTTTATTAGATAAAAATTATCTTTTTAGTATGAATTACACAATTTCTTACATTTATATCCTAATTAAAAATGAAAATTCTACAAATTTAATCTTGTCATTACCTCAGCATCAAAAAACTTCCTAGATGTAGATCCTGAAACACTATACACTTCACTATCGTCTATTTTTACAGATACACCCTCTGTACAATGCCCTAGGCAAAAAATTGCTTTTAGCTGAACCACCTCTGACAAATTATATTCTTCAATAATCTGCTGAAAATTATTAATAACATTATAAGACCCTTTAATATGACATGCACTTCCTACACAAACACTTAAATCAATCACAAAAATCACTCCTTCCCTTTATATTTTACATGTAATAGCTTATGAACCTTTCCTTTTAACAGTCCCTGGTACAATGACATCATCACTGGATTTTCCTCTGAACGTTTTATGCTACTCATTCTATCTGCTTCATATAATCCCTCACTACGTTTTAATTTTCCTGCATTTTTTGCAAATGGTTGTCCTGCACCACAAATACAACCTCCTGGACATGCCATAACTTCAACGAAATCATAATGAGCTTGGCCAGTTTCAATTCTTTTTACAAGGTCATCCGCATTTTTAAGACCACTTACCACCGCAATCTTAATTACTCGATTATCAACAGTAATACTAGTTTCCTTAACACCTTCCATGCCACGTACCCCGTTAAAAGCAAGTGCACGTAAGGTGGTCGTTGATTTATCATCTAAAACTCTACGTATAACAGCTTCAGTAACACCTCCTGTTACTCCGAATATAACACCAGCCCCACTGCTAACACCAAATGGCATATCTACTGCTTCAGGCTCTACCTCTGAGAATACAATTCCTGATTCTTTTATCATTTGTATAAACTCTTGCGTAGTTATTACATAATCTACACTAGAAATCCCATCCTCTATGAATTCATCCCTTTTTGCTTCAGCTTTTTTCGCTGTACAAGGCATAATTGCCACAGATACAATTCTTTTGTTAGAATGCTTGTAGTGTTCCTTGATTACTGAAGAAAACATTTGCATAGGTGAACGACAAGTAGAAACATTTTTCATTAGACTTGGATAATTATTTTCAACATAGCTTACCCAGGCTGGGCAGCAAGATGTAAATAATGGTAAGTTTTCACTTTTTTCAAGTCTTGAAAGAAATTCCGTGGTTTCCTCCAGTACTGTAAGATCCGCTCCTGTAGAAGTATCAAAAACTTCATCAAAACCCATTTTTTTAAGAGCACTTACTATTTTGCCCATGACATTTTCCCCATCTTTTTGTCCAAGTTCCTGACTAATTCCCACTCGAACTGCAGGCGCAACCTGAACTACAACCTTTGTATTCACATCACTAAGATCTGCCCAAAGCTTAACAGTATCATTCTTCACTACAATAGCACCTGTAGGACAAACCGCTGCACATTGTCCACAACCAACACAATTGGATTCTGCTAATGCTTCATCAAAAGCAGTCCCTACACTCATTTTGGAACCTCTCTTAACAAAATCAATAGCTCCAACATTTTGCACCTCATCACACACACGAACACAATCGCCACATAAAATACACTTACTATTATCCCTTACTATACATAGAGATGAATTGTCTATCTTTTTATTTTCAGAAGTATTTTTAAATCTTATTTCCTTTATTCCGAAGCGCTGTGCTAATTCTTGCAATTTACAGTGACCATTTTTTTCACAGGTAGTACAATCTCTACAATGGTCTGAAAGCAATAATTCAAGAATCATTTTTCTATATTTACGAAGCCTTTGTGTATTAGTATATATCTCCATTCCATTTCTTGGTGGAGTGGAGCAAGATGCTTCCATGTCTCCTCTTTTGTTCTCTACCATACACATACGACAGGCCCCATATACTGAAAGTTCTGAATAATAACACAAGGTAGGTAATTCAATGCCTGCTTTTCTAACTAATTCAAGAATGTTTTTTTCACCATTTATCTCTACTGGAATATCATCTATAAGCATAAACTGTCCATTCATTTTTTTAATCCTCCTTTATAGCATTAAATGCACAGGCTTCAATACAGGCGCCACACTTAATGCACTTATCTTTATCGATTGTATATGGACTTTTAATCTTGCCTGAAATTGCGTGAACTGGGCAAATTCTCGCACACTTTGAACATCCTTTGCAAAGTTCGGCCTCAATAAATATTGTCTTGAGCCCTACACAGGTTTTTGATGGACATTTCTTTTGAATTATATGAGCTTCATACTCCTCACGAAAATTTTTAATAGTACTAACAACTGGCAATGCAGCTGATTTACCAAGACCACATAGCGATGTATTCGTTATAGTATCTGCAAGTTCTAAGAGTGTATCTATGTCTGAAATCACACCACTTCCTGCAACAATTCTTTCAAGAATTTCAAGCATTCTTTTAGTACCCTCACGACAAGGAACACACTTACCACAAGATTCATTTTGCGTAAAACTCATGAAGAATTTTGCAACCTCAACCATGCAAGTATCTTCATCCATAACTACAAGACCTCCAGAACCTATCATTGCACCTACTTTTTTTAACGAATCGAAATCTAGTAACAAATCAAGGTCTGTAGTTACAAGACAACCTCCAGATGGACCGCCTATTTGTACAGCCTTAAACTTTTTACCATTTTTAATTCCTCCACCTATATCAAATATTATTTCTCTTAAGGTTGTACCCATTGGCACCTCAATAAGTCCTGTATTTTCTATGTTTCCTGTTAATGCAAAAGCTTTTGTTCCTGGACTTTTTTCCGTTCCAATAGATTTATACCATTCTACCCCTCTATTAATAATTAAAGGAACATTAGCGAAGGTTTCAACATTATTAAGTACTGTCGGTTTTCCAAAAAGTCCTTGCTCCACTGTTCTTGGAGGTTTTACTCTTGGCATCCCTCTCCTTCCTTCAATAGACGCTGTAAGAGCACTTCCTTCACCACATACAAAGGCACCTGCTCCTCTATTGATTTTAATATCAAAATTAAAGTTTGTCCCAAGAATGTCCTCACCCAAAATTCCATATTTTTTTGCTTGACTAATAGCATTCTTAAGTCTGCTTACAGCTAGTGGATACTCGGCACGCACATAAATATATCCTTCTTGTGATCCACAGGCAATAGCTGCAATCATCATTCCTTCAAGTACTCTATGAGGGTCTCCCTCCATTACACTTCTGTCCATAAATGCACCTGGGTCACCTTCGTCACCATTACACACGATATACTTTGTTAATTCCTTTTGAAGTTTCACCTGAGACCATTTACGACCTGTAGGAAAGCCACCACCACCACGCCCTCTTAAATTTGACTCTTCTATTTGTTTAATAATATCATCTGAATTCAAATTAAATAATGCTTTTTCAAGTGCACTATATCCTCCTATAGCAAAATATTCTTCTATAGATGTTGCATCAATATGTCCACAATGTTCAAGTGCAACCCTAGTTTGCTTTTTATAAAAAGGTATTTCATCTTGTTTTTTATATATTTTCCCATCTTTAGTATATGCAAGTCTCTCTACGCACTCATTGTTAATTATAGTTTTCTCTAAAATTTCCTCACAATCTTCAGGTTTTACTTTTATGTATAAATATCCCATAGGTTCAATTCTTACAAGAGGCCCCATTTCACAGAACCCATGACATCCACTTTTTTTTATTCCAACTGATTCATCATGTGGCTCAACTTCAAGATCTATTTCGCAATTTATACCTTTTTCCACCATTATTCTTAAAAGTTCATCATAAATTTCTAATGAGCCACCAGCAATACAACCAGTACCTGCACATATAAGAATTTTCTTGTTTTGTTTTTTAAGTCTAGCCTTATACTCATTTCTAATATTAATTAGATCATTTCTATTATGAAGCATGTTATTTCTCCTCCTTAAGCATGTTTAGAAGCTCAATTGCTTTTTCCGGAGTCATAGCACCATAGACTTTTTCGTTAATAGTTAAAACAGGAGCAAGTCCACAAGCGCCAAGACATGACACCGTTTCCAAAGTAAACATTAAATCGTCAGTTGTGATCTTAGCTTCTGAAAGACCTAACTCGGATCTTAGTTTGTCCAATATTGGGATAGACTTTCTTACATGACAGGCTGTACCATTACATATCTTTATTACATACTTGCCCTTAGGTTCTAGTGAAAAGTTATCATAAAAAGTAGCTACACTATATATTTTTGCTCTACTCATCTCCAACTTATCCGACAAATAAGCAAATATTTCCTTAGGTAAATACCTATAAATTTCTTGAGTATCCTGTAATATTGCAATAATATTGCAGGCTTCAAATTCATGCTGGCTTAAAATGCTATCCAACTTACTATAATCGAATGGTTTATTCATTATAATTCCTCCTAACATTGTTAAATTATTGTCACATATATATATATTATAATAATCTTTCGAATATTGCAATAATAACTTCATAAAAATGTTTCACCCACGTTACAAGTGGCAATTTGTACAAGTAATTCGAACAAAAAAAACAGTAGAATAATTATTCTACTGTTTTTTTCATATTTTAAACTAATTAGTTTGTGATTTTATTACCTCTTTAACCTCTATATTTTCTATAGGTTTTGATATTATTGAACTCTTTTCACTTGCCATATTTGCTAGTACCATGCTCATTATTCCTTCCATTGCATTAGGTGTTTTTCCATCACTACCACCCATTATTACAGTTTGTGGTACAAGTGGAGACTTGCTTATCTTTAAAGCCTCTGCAAATGCTATCATGACACTTTGTTGTACTTGTAATTCTGGTCCACCGTATGCATCAACTAGTGCTTTTGCTGCTGTTCCCTTTGCAATACCTACCTTTGTTTCTTGCTCAGCAGTAGCATCTGCGACTACTTTAATGTTTAATGCTGTTGCATTACCTACTTTTTCAAGTTTAAATGCCTCTGCACTTGCTTGTAATTCAACTTGTTTAGCATTAGCAGCTGCTGTGAGTTCTATAGTTTTCGCTTGTGCCGCAGCCTCGGCTTCTCTTGTGTATCTTTCAGCATCTGCTTCTTGAGTTCTCTTGTATTTGTCAGCTTCTGCAAGTTTCTGAGTTTTTAATGCTAACTGCTCTGCAAGCCTTAATTCTGATTTACCTTTATTATCAGCTACCTCAATATCTATACTTGATTGTGTAAGAGCTGATTGTGCCATTGATTTTGCTTGAGCTTCATTTAATTCTCTTTGTTTTTCAGCAGATTTTTGTTTAGCTTCATTGGTCTTAATCTCTTCCATAGCTACCTGCCTATCTCTTAATTGTGCAAGAATTTTTTCGATTCTTGTATCACTAGCAGAAGCTGCAGGTGTTCCAATTAATACTTCTTGAAGTTCTAAATCATATAATTTAAATTTTTGCTTCATTTCGTCAGATGCTTCTTGTTGAATTTGACTTCTATCTTGAACAAGTTCTATAAGAGTTTTCGTTTGACCAATATTCTTAAAGTAACCAGCTACCATTGGGTCAAGAGATTGTTCAACAAGCATTTTAATGTCCCCAAACCTTTGTATAACTGATGATGCTTTTCTATAATCAATATTAAATACTACTGTAAGTGGTAAATTAGGCTCGAAAGCATCCTTAGTTATTAAACTAATCTCTTTTAAATTATCATCTAATTTGTGAACTCCAGTTTGACCACTAATCCACTTTAGTATTACATTAGTAGTAGGAACTGGCACAACTTTACCAGCATAAGTATTAAATGCATACTTTCCTGGCATCATAGAATCTCTCCAAATACCCTTTTTGCCCTGTTCCACAAGTTCTCCATGAGAGTATCCAGTACCCGAAACATCTTCCCCTTTATCACCAAAATAACTTACCACAACCCCTACATACCCAATATTTATTATGCTTTTAGGTACTATATCAACACTTGCAAACATTCTATTAATAAAATAAACTCCATCAGTAAGTACTTGCATCTGCTTGCCCTTTCTTCCATCTGCAGCCAAAAATTTTTCTGGCTCTTGGAAGTTGTTGTGATAGAATTCATTATTCACGCCCTCACCAACAATAGGTGCTATAATTGCTCCATTATCAGGTGTAGGGCCCTCATTAATAGTTACAATACCTATAGTATCACGACTATCTTTGCTATCGTACTTATTAACTCCTTTACCAAATCCGGCTTCCGTTTCATTACCGTCATTCTGCTGAGTATATTGCTCAGTAGCTTTTGAACTTGATATAAGTACAGGGCTAAATCCAGCTACTCTAGCTAAGTCACTTCGCATTGATTCTATTTGAGTTGTCTCATCTTTTGAAGTGAAAATTGAATGTACCCTATCTTTGGTGATTATAATAAATTGTGCTAAATTAAACGCGTAAGTACCTTCACGAAGAATCTGTCTTTGTGGTCCCTTTTGGCCATTATTATTTAAAAATGCTACAACATCTTGGAAAGATTTGCTTTCAGGAATAACCTTTCCTAGTGTTTGACCATCTCCTAAACTTTCTCCTGACCTTGAAAATACATAGGCTATTTGACCTTGTGGTATAGTTACTAGCCTTACTTTCTTAATCTTGTACTTAAAAGGAGTTTTGAAGTGAACACCAGCCCTTAGTACTTCTGGTTGATAACCAGCTTCTCCTTTAAGTGCTATAAGCCCATCTGAAGGAACTGAGCCACCCATACTCCACCATTTCTCAACAATACCCACTTCATCTGATCCTATGCTTGTAAAACCTATACCATAAGCAATTAAAAATATTGCTACTAGCACTATGCCTGGTATAATCAAAATCGTGTAATCCATAATTATTCCCCCTTACAATTTATGTTTCGTCTTATATATTTTGTCATTGGTTAATTATATCACAAATATTATGCTATTATAACTTATAGTTATCTATATTTTTATACATATTTCATTTTGTAGTGTGTTATAAATTTTCCACCTAAATGTTAATTACAAAAATATTCTTCATTCAACAAAAACAAAAAAACATATCAACACCTATATTATCTGGTGTTGACATGTCTTCCTAATAATCCAAAAATATTATTCCTCTTATCCTAGATAATAGTTTCATATATAATACCCTTGTGCAGTTTTATTTATTTTTTAAGTCCCATATATCTAACTATAAGTATATCTAATTGGTGACTTACATTTAATTTTTCTTTATTCACTTCACGCTCATCAAATTTGCAACACATTTCATTTAAAATATCTCTCAACGTATCAATACAAGCCTTCAAATCCTGTTCCTCTACAATTTCAGATATTTTTTCTTCCATCATAAACGCCCCTCTCAATTGACTTTATGAAATCAATTAACTACATAGTATATAGTTAGTAATAACCTTTTAAATTGGGAAGAAACCCGATATAAAAAATATGATGCTTTAATAAAATTCAATATATAATATGTCTCATTATATATAAATATGAACAAATAGTAAATATGCTGTCAGCATATAAATATTGTTATTATTATATTGTTAACATCTGAAAAAGACAGCAACCACATTCAGTAATCTAAAACTGCTATCTTATTACATTAAATGAACTAACTCAATCATTAAGTTAGTTCATTTATCCACGGTAATCCTCTTTCTTAGGGATTCACTGCTATACCCTGTGGTGAAGATCCTACAGTAATAGTCGCTATTACATTATTGGAAAAACCGCTAATGACTGAGACAGTGCCATCTTCATTTGATACGTAAATCACGTTTGTTAAAGGATTTACACCTATGCTGTATGGAAAAACTACTCCCGCAATGGTGGCTATGACGGTATTAAGACCTCCATCAATGACAGAGACATTTGCACTGACATTATTTCCTACATAAATTCGGTTGGTTATTGGGTTTACAGCTATGCCGGTTGGGCCGTCTCCTACAACAACTATAGTTATAACTGTATTAGAAGGTCCATCAATGACCGAGACATTGTTAAAGCTCGCGTTTGGCACATAAATTCCGTTGGTTAAAGGATTTACACCTATGCTGAATGGTCTATTTCCTACCGCAATGGTGGCTATGACAGTATTCGAATCCCCATCAATGACCGAGACATTGCCACTAATATGATTTACCGCGTAAATTCGATTCGTTATCTGGTTTATGTCTACTCCAAGTGTATTTAACCCTACTGCAACAGTTGCTATGATGCTATTGGTACTCCCATCAATGACCGAAACATTGTTTTCACCTATATTTGTTACGTAGATTCGATTGGTTATCTGATTTACACCTACGGCAGCTGGATTTAATCCTACTGTAACAGTGGCTATGACGGTATTGGTGTTTCCGTCAATGACCGACACATTGTTATCATTCATATTTGCCACGTAAATTCGGTTAGTTGTTGGGTTTACACTTACACCTCTTGGGTAATCTCCTACCATAACTGTTGCTATAACAGTATTGGTACTCCCGTCAATGACCGACACATTGTTATCACTTGCATTTGTCACGTAAATTCGATTAACTGAAGTAAGAAACGAGGAACCTGGTGTGCCGGTAGCACCAGTTATTCCAGTTAACCCGGTTACTCCTGTTATACCTGTAGCGCCAGTGGTTCCAATTGACCCGGTTACCCCTGTTATACCTGTAGCGCCAGTGGTTCCAGTTGACCCGGTTACCCCTGTTATACCTGTAGCGCCAGCAGTTCCAGTTAACCCGGTTACTCCTGTTATACCTGTAGCGCCAGTGGTTCCAATTGACCCGGTTACCCCTGTTATACCTGTAGCGCCAGTGGTTCCAGTTGACCCGGTTACCCCTGTTGCTCCATTGTCTCCAGTTATCCCTGTAGTTCCTATTTGGCCTTGAATATCTTGTGAACCCGTTACACCCCTTAATCCTGTTGATCCCGTTGTTCCATTATCTCCAGTTGACCCGGTTACTCCAGTTGCTCCATTGTCCCCAGTTACCCCTGTTGATCCTGTTTGGCCTTGAATACCTTGTGAACCCGT
Organism: Clostridium sp.; assembly: GCF_050717535.1. GTDB lineage: Bacteria > Bacillota > Clostridia > Clostridiales > Clostridiaceae > Clostridium_AD. The sequence continues at coordinate 56,708 of NZ_JBOITM010000071.1, read as the reverse complement.
TGCACCTGTTGCTCCAGTTATATTTATTTCTCCTATTGTTAAATAAGGAATATTATAATCATAATTAATTGCTTTCATTTTATTTCACCTCATTTAAATATACTCTGTAATAATATTATTCTATGAGCTTATATAATTTACTGCTACAATTTAATCATCTTATCTATCAATAGTTTTCATTCATAGTTACAACTCTATTTTCAAAGTATATGTTCGTAAGAATAAACACCAATTAGAAATTTTTCTCAATAAAGTGCAAAAAAAATAACAGATGCTTCAAGTTAATGAAACATCTGTATTTATTATGGTGCGACACCAGGGAATCGAACCCTGGACAACCTGATTAAGAGTCAGGTGCTCTACCAACTGAGCTAGTGACGCTCATTACGGAATAAACTTAGTATACTCTACTTTTCCGCATTTGTAAAGCCTATAACAATTACGACAGAGCTGAAGCATGAATTTTTTTGAAATCACTAATTTCACTTTAAATTATGGTTGGGTGTTACAATTTGTAATTTGTATAACCTATTAAACAATTTTCTTGATAAAATAAGCTTCAGCTTATTCTCATAGTTAGCTTTTAGTAAGAAACTGAACGCCAAAAAGACCCTCACAAGAGAGCACTGTAAATATTTACAAATATTAAATTCATACTAATCACCAAGGGCGTACGCCCTTAATCAATAATGAAAATTTCATTGCCAACTAATCTATTAGTCTCCACTGGTACCTATTGTCTTTTGCTATTGCCGATAGGCGTGTTTTATTAAGAATGTCTCCTGTACATGCTTTGAAAATAAAAGTTATTAATCCTCTTATGCCTAGCTGCGCAACCTTTTTTGCTAAAAATTCACTGTTTATAAGTAACACATTTATGAATCTACCTATTTTCATAAGATGATGAAATCCAACCATAGCATTCCAATTGTAGGAAAAGCAGTGTTCATATTGGTATCCTTGATGTTTCACTGCAAGAAAATTATTTTCAATTTTCCATCGATAGCGTCCAATCTTAATACATCGATTTTCTACATTACTTTTAGTAATTTCTTTCCCAGATATCCATACATATCTAGCTGATTTTGGTTCGATTTTACCAGTAGTTCTGCTTGTTTCTTCCCAAGTTTCTTCACAAGTTACTGCGTGTAGCATTGTTTTGCTCCTACCGTTACCACCATATGTATACTCAACATCATTAATCCACCTATAAACCTGATTTCTAGATTCATAATTATACTTAATTGTGTTCTCAGGAGTAAGCCTTATAAGTCCCATCGTTTCTTTCCAAGTATTTCTCATTGATCCTTCCTTGAATACAAGCATAAAATCCCATCCATAATCACGGCATATTTTTATTACAGGTCCACAAGCATAAAGACCATCCATTGTTATTGCAATTTTGAGTTTTGGAAACCTTGCCTTTACTTTTTTAGAAAACCGATAAAAAGCTTTGCGTTCACAGTCTTGTTTATCAGCGCTAACATCTTTATACTCATCATTGTTTAAAAATTCGCTCATTAATGGCAAAGTTATTCCATTATTAAAAATAACCACTGACTCTAGCACGTAGACATAATATTGTTCTTGTTTTTCTTTGCCAACATGTCGTTCCAAACATTCCTGTGACCATTTTTCAGTTCTCATGAATTTTTGGGTGCCATCTATAGCTATGACATATCTCTTATTAATTAAGTGATTTTTAAATTTCTTCTTTTTAACAAGTTCTTCAAATAACACTAGCATACTTTCTTCTATTTCTTCCACCTTTATTTTATCTAAAAGTCTGCTCAATGTATCTGAATGTGGCATAGTTTCAAACTCTGGAAACATAGATTTCATGTTACCAAAAAATATTGGTAAACTCATTTCTTTATTGGCATTTCTTAAAGAAGAAACATTGTATACAAACATGAATATTCCGTATATCATAAGCACTGTTAAAGTATGTTTTATTTTCTTAGTTTGCCTAGGATCTTTAATTTTGCTTAATCTTTTAAGAAGTATTGGTAATAACCTTCTATATACCTTTAGAGCTGCTTCTGAAGTTTCTTGCCTGTCTACCATTTCTTCCTCAGCTGTGTTGTAGCTGCATTTTTTATTAGCTATATTTTTTTTCTTTCTATACTCTTGCCTTGAAATAATAATTCCTTTAGCTTCTAACTCTTTGTTTTTAACTTGTTTTTCCTGTTCCCTTTTTTTCTGTCGTTCTTCTGCTCTACTCATCAGGATTCACCACCTTGCATGGTTTAAGTCCCTTAAGACAGTCTTTAAAATCTTTTTGGAGCGGATACATATAGATTGCTTTGGGAGGTAATAACATCTCTGTATTTTTATCCATTCTGCCACGACCTTTGGTATGACCTATATATGTCCAATTCGAAGCTTTATAACATGTACCCGCAAATTGAGAAGTATCTACAAAGGTCTCTAATAACACTGGTGAATAACAGTATTCTCTGAGCCAATCTTTTTGAATTTGTCTTATGGATAAAGCTAACGCTTTACTTGCTAAATTTTTAATGTTAACCCAAGGAAATATTAAAAATCTGCTGTTATTCAGTATAAAATGAAGCCTTACGTTTTTATCTTCAATACTCCATCCTATCCATTCATCACGTGATTTTAATGCCCACGCTGACGCGGAAAATTGAAGACAACCAAGTTTTTTATCTCCACTTTTAACAAAATAATATAATCTAGAGCCAAACACTTGCTTATCTCCCAGCATATGATAATCATTTACGTATTTTCGCCATAATTTTAATTGGCCTCCGGCTCTTGCAATCTCTAAATTTATTGGTTCAAAATCTTTTAGGTCTCCTATTATAGGAGTGATATCTATATCAAAGTCCGGTATTATTGATACTGATACTTTTTTTGACTTAATAATTACAGGTGGCAATTCAATAATTCCTGATTCTTCTAATTTCACTAGAAATGCTACGCATTGAGGTGTTTTGGCCCTTCCAGCTGGCGTAGTCCAGTTTAGAAACTCGCATACAGTGCCTGCTAATTCTCTTCTTGATAAATGAGAATATTTATTTCTTGTCCATTTGATAAGTTCTATATCTTCAGAAGTGAAATTTCGTCCGGAGGATGCCATGATAATTTTGTCCATATTATGCCCCACCTACCTTTCCAATATTATCATAACATTTGATCTATGCTGTTGTCCAGAGGCATTTAAGAAAAAGTTTTTCAAAAAAAACTTATAGCCCTTGATATACAAGGGCTATATTTTTATGCTTCATGTCTGCTGTGTGCATTGAAGATGACAATTCAATCTTAGCAATTTCAGATGCTTCTTTTAATCTTTTAAGCGCAATATTATCGTTTCTTAAATCAATTCCATTATCGATTTTGAAAGTATCAGCAATGAAATCAACTATTTTTTCATCGAAGTCATCCCCTCCAAGTTTTATATTACCGTTAACAGATTTAACTTCAAAAAGTCCATCACCTAATTCAAGTATTGATATGCCAAATGTACCGCCGCCAATATCATATACTAATATTTTTTGATTATAATCTTGTTTATCTACTCCGTAATAAATTGCAGTCGCTAAAGTAGTAGTCATGCATCTCTTTACTTCAAGTCCTGCAATTTTACCTGCATCTTTTATAGCTTGCATTTCACCAAACCCATAGCATGTTGGTACAGTAATAACAGCTTCCGTTATAGCTTTTCCGATATAACTCTCGGCATCTCTCTTAAGCTTTTGAAGAATTGTAGCTAATATTTCTTGCGAAGTATATTCTCTCCCCTGGAAAATGGCCTTATAATTGGTACCAATCTGCCTCGCTATAGATGATATAGTTCTATCAGGATTGGTTATTGATTGCATTTTAGCAGCCTGTCCTACTAACCATTTACCATCATTCTGCAATGAAACAACTGAGGGAGTTGTTCTTGACCCCTCCGCATTTGTAATAATAACTGGCTTTCCGCCTTCCATTACTGCAACACAAGAATTCGTTGTCCCCAAATCAATACCTATAATTGTACTACAATGTCTTTTAGAATTTTTTTCTACTTGACCATATTCCTCATTAAACCTTATATCTTTAAAAACTATATTCTTCGAACTAAAATCAACCAAAATTCTTGATTTGATAATAGCTATAGGTGAATTAATTCCAATGTAAGTAATATGTTTTCTGCTGATAGGTATATTAAATTTCCCTTCATAAAGATAAATAGGAGAAATGCCTGCATCCAGCAAGTCGGACAGTTCCTTTTCATTAAATGCCACACATTCTACATTTTCGATAATCTCTTCTTTATTAGTACACTGCTTTAGTTTTGAGATTTTATTATGTTTACTTCTAATTAAATCCAATTCAATCTCAAAATCAAATTTATTTGTTATACCAAAAATTTCACAAAACCTATTTGTAAAACCTGATATGTTGTTGTCCAATTCAGCAATCTGACCTGCTTCATATTCATAATATCGGTCATTTAGCCAAGTAAGCAATTTTCCATCTAAATAATAGCCAAAAGTTTTTTCCAAATTAAAGTGTTCTCGAAGTTCTTCTAATGTACGAACTTGTACCCCATTCTCCATACTCAATGGAAATTTAATCTTCTTTGCCATTTTTCTCCCACTCCTCTTATGTTAAAATTACAAAATTACTTTTCTACAAATCGACCCGCAAGCTAGTTCTCTTTTAAAACGCCTCTTTGGTCTATCTGATTGACTGCAGTTAAATAATCTCCTTCAATGCTTAGGTTTCCCCTTTAATTTCATACATACTTCTATCCCCTTATTTTGATGCATTCTTTAATTTGCGATTTTCATATTCCTTAGACATTTTCTCTAGTGGCTCTTTCATTATTTCAGAAAGAGAATGAGTACTTTTAATGGAGATAAGAATATCATTTGTTGTTAGTTTTAATTTCCCATCGGAAAAGACCGTTTCTATGCTTTCTTTAATAACCCCTTCAATATCAGCACCACTGTATCCTTTAGTTTTGGCTACCAATTCGCCTATATTAATTTTGCTCAAATCAACCTTTCTTCGTTTCCCTATATGAATTTCAAAAATCTTTTTACGCTCTTCATCATTAGGTAACCCTACATAGAAAATTTCATCAAACCGACCTTTACGGAATAATTCAGGTGGAAGTTTTGTAATATCATTTGCGGTTGCGACAACAAACGCCGGACTATCTTTTTCCTGCATCCAAGTTAGAAAATTCCCAAACAATCTAGTTGTAACCTCTGCACCACCACCATCGCCACCAACTCCTGCAAATGCCTTTTCAAGTTCATCAATCCATAAAACGCAAAGTGAAATTGCCTCTGCCAATGCAATTGCTTTTCTCATATTACCTTCAGATTCTCCCACATACTTACCCAATAATCTTCCCATATCCAAGCGTAGAAGTGGAACTTCAAATAGCTTTGCTGCAGCTTTTGCATTCAATGACTTACCGCATCCTGGCATTCCAGCTATTAAAACGCCTTTGGGCATATCTACACCAAATGCCTGTGCTTTACCGATATTTTTGAAAATCCGGGCCTTACGTGTTAACCAGACCTTTAAGTTTTCCAAACCGCCAACATCATCCATGCTTTCCTTAAGTGGAATCATTTCAAGAATTCCTGATTTCTTTATCATCTGCTGCTTTTGATCAAAAACAAGTATTAAATCTTTGCGTGTCAATTCACCATCATCTGCATACGCAAGTGCTAGGATATTATTAATCTCAAATTCTGATAATCCCTTAAATGCAACTGACATTTCTTCTAAAAAGTTCAGATTAATATTTTGTAAAGAGTTATCATTAATAAATGCTTGAATAATCTTTTCTACTTCATTAGTACTTAAATAATCCATATCTAACACAGTGATATACTTTTCAAGCTCCCTTGGAATAGATAACACTGAAGAAATCATTATAATATTTGTGTCAAGCCCAGCATTTATATTGCCAACAATTCCTTTTATCTGTGCAATAATATTAGCATCTTCCATAAAAGAATGCATATCTTTTAAAATCAATAGTTTTCTATCTAATTCACCCTCTGTTTTCAGCAATGTCAAGGTATCTTTTAGAGAATAATCCGCTATAAAAGTGGACTTAGTCTTGAAGTCAACAAACCCATTAAATCCATTCCACTCTAGAATTTTTCTACCACAAGCCGCAGATTGAATTATTTCATCTATTTTATTTTCTTCAAAACTATTAATATAAATGATTGGAAATCCAGCATCTATGTAACGTATTAGTTTTTCTTTTAAATTATGATGAATCATTTTACACTCCCCCAAATCTCTTGTCTAAAATAGCTCTTATATTATTTAACTTTATAGCCTATGGTATTGTTTAATACTTCGCCAAATTCAATTGGTATCTCATCTGTTTCAAATTTGAATTCCTCTTCTTCCTCACCAAAAATAACTTTGATGACCTTAGCGATATCTCTAATAGTTTTTTCATCAATTTCAATCATATGTGCGAAATCTGCAATTAAGGAAACCTTTTCTTCATAAGAATTCTTATCAACTGACAATGCAAATAATGACCAAAAAATAAATTTCAAAGTTTCTTCCCGTTTATCATTTTGTCTACATAATCTAATTAAATCTTTTGTTGCATCTATCTTTGTCCTTAAATCATTAAGATTTGATGTCTCATATTTTGTATACCACTCCGCTAAATAAAAATCTGCTTTTGACAATATTATCTTCAGATAATCATTAGCAATTAGATAATCAAAAATCAAATTTAAAGGTCCAACTTTTCCATCTATAGATTCCTGTATTTTACGCATTGGAGTTGATCCTGCTGTTAATGAATCAGGTAAGTTTAAAGGTGATAGAGTTAAAATGTCTAAACGTGGTACACGATTTGGTAGAAGAGCTCTCTATGCTGCTGCATTAGCTTCTATTAGAACTAAACGCAATGGAGAAGCTACAAATCAAGTTTTACTTAAGTACTACAAAGAAAACCTAAAAGGCAAAAGTCGCTTTAGTTGCAATTATGCATAAGCTTATTAAATACCTATTTGCTGTTTTAAAAAATCAACAAGAGTACCAAATTAGAGAGCCTAAATTACACCAGAAAATGTTTTTAGAGAATAAGACTATTATAGCTGCCTAATTTATTTTATTACCTCCTTTTTTTTACCATCGTTCGTCTTTCGAAACGGTCTTTTTGTTGTGCCAAAAATTAATGTAAATAACTTTAAACAAATTTAAAATAAATAGTTGACTTTAACTAGCTGGTCTTCTTCTATGATTTAAAAAAGCTATTGATCTAACCCTTCAATTTTAGTGCTAACACTTTTTATATAATGCTTGTAATATTAATTCTTTTAACCTGCGGGCAATTCAAATCCTCTTGAATATACTCCAATAATTCTTTTTCATAATTCATTAACCATTCAATATTATTACCTGAAAAAAGCTCAATACTCCATGATGAATAATATTTCCCCGTACTTCTTACGTGGAATTTAATATCTGAAACCGCCTTGCAATGATAGAAAAAATTAATAGTTCTTCTTAATGTAAATTGTGGAAGCTCTTTAGCCGTTCTCGGAATTAATGTTAATTCTTTTGAGTGTTGTAAATTTGATTTGTAAATATCTTTAAAATTAATCTCATTATTTCCTTTTCTTATATTACACTCTTTACATAAAGTTTGAGAGTTTTCAACATTTGTAACTCCTCTCATTGAAAATGAAAGTATATGATCTATTTCAAGCCTTACACCCCTCCCTTTTTCCTTACCGCAACAAACGCATCTATATCCATCACGCCTCATTATTTGATCTTTTTCAGCTTCACTTATTTCTCTATTGATAGGTGGATATTCATCTACACATACAGAAGCTTCCCCTATTGCTACACCATTTATCATAATATAAACAAGCCTATTCTCCACTGTATCATATGCTGCTTTAAATCTATTATAATCTCTATAAAACACCTTCCATAAACTGCCTTGTTTATTAAATTCATTTTGTAAAGCAATGTGCTTTGTAATTGCATCTTTACTCATTAATGATTTTGCCGTTTCATCAAGATTATAACTATTTCTTTCATCAAAAGAATGGTACAAAGGTGCTTCGCCATTCTGTGCCAAATGTCTTATGATTTTAGTTAAATAAGATTTTAATTTTCCTCCAATGTCATCCTCATTTAAGTCAAAATAATTTTCAATTATTCCATCTAACCAAGACATAATAATATCTTCTTCTACTTTTTCATCTGCAAATTTTTCGGGTATACTATTTATATTCTTCTCAATGAAAGCCTCGAACTTACTTTTATTTTTATCATATACCATTATAAATTCAGAGTATGTTTGCATTTCTTCTTCGCCCTCATCTGTAATACCTACTGTATATTCTGTTTGATACCACCCAGTTGGAATGTACGATAAATAGGGTGCATCTGCTATATTAATTCCATTATTAATTTGCTTAGATAGCTGTTCTATTAAGCTAATAGATATGTATTCTTTTGGATAGTATCCTCTAACCGTAGGCTTCGAATTTTCAACTCCATCCCCCATTGGATTAGCCCAATCTATAACTCTCTTCCAGTTATCAAGGAATAGGACAATATTAGCCTCTGACTTGTCTTTTCCTCCACCAGCTTTTTTACCACGCAAAGCCCGTCCTACCATCTGTGTCATTAAAATTGAACTGGTTGTCTGTCTTGTAAGAAAAACAGTTTTTACATCAGGTACGTCAACACCCTCCGTCATCATCTTCACATTTATTAACACATCATATTTTCCATCTTTAAAATCATTTAGAACCTTCTCATTCTCGGTGGTAGATCTTTTATTTCTTTCATCCACTGAATTTCCTTTTGAATCAATTCTTGAGTAAATTACTTCAGCTTTTATCCCAGCTACGGCATTTAACTTAGTCTTTAAATATTCACATTGAAACCAACGGTCTGCAAAAATAATAGTTTTACCGTATATATCTTTATTTTTAATATAGTCGTGCACTATATAATCATTCCTAGCAGAATCATTTGCTAATTTTTCAACTATATCAGCAGGCAAATCCTTATGCTCTTTTACTAATCGATTGTATAGTTTATCATCAACCTCTAAATCCCTACCTGTTGGTTTCTCTATATAAACTGGAAGTGCTAGAACGTTTTCTGCTATTAGTTTAGTTTTCTTTGCCTCATAGATTATTCCCCTATCAAATATTTTAAATAGCCAACCACTATTTCTTTTATCACTATATGTAGGTGTTGCAGTGAGTCCCAAGATATAGAGATTAGAAATAGTTTCTCTCATCTCAGTAAGTAGATTTCTACACCCATATGCCGGTGCATGGTGAGCTTCATCTAAGACAACAAATAGTTGTGTATCCTTAAAACTTTTTATGAACCTTTTAAAATATGTATCCACCTTTTCTCCATTTTTATTTTCAGGATCATTATTAAAGTTAGCTATGGCTGTCTGAGTAGTCATTATAAGCACATCATCGGTAATTTCAATTTCAGAAGAATTAGAATGTGATGGGTTACCAGATACTACCCTAACATTTAAAGTATCACGACTTGGTGGTATATTTATTGAATTTTCTAAAAAAGAATTACAGGCCTGGTCTAATAAATATGAGGATTGAGCTAGCCATAAAACTTTGATGTTTTTTGGTAATACATTATTACAAATCCAGCTAACAGCAGTAAAAGTTTTACCTGCACCTGTTGGCAAAACTAGGAGTCCCCCTTTGTAATCGTCCATAGGAAATGTAAATACTTTATTTAATGCCTCATAGGACTCAATTTGGTGAGAACGTGGTTCTTTGCTAAATTTACCTTCATTGTCTTTTCTTATTTTTACTAAATCTAAGGATTTATATTTCATTTTATTACACTACCCTTCATCTATTAGGTATATTTTGCTTGATCGATATATTTCCCGAATAAATTATATCTCAGCTCTTTTTAATCTAATATTAACTGCTGCACCTGTTTTGTTATCTTTTCAGCAAGTTCCTGCTGCGTAAAACAATCTAAAATATATGTACCCCCAAGAACATTCAAATACTTAGTAGCTTCTCTATAAACATACTTACTTATAAATACTCCATTATCTTCAAAACTCTTTATTGAAGACAAAAATGCTCTTACAATTAAAGGATTATTTGAATAATTACTTGAGAAAAGATCATTCATTCTTGTTGTAAAATCGATTTTTAATACATTAGTCAATTCAAATGGGTCTTTCCTACTTTTATCATAGGTTAGTTTACCAATCCACCACAATTTTGATAGAGTGTTTCTTATTATAGAATGACGAATAGTAGTACGGTAATAGAAAAATCTACTATTTATATTAAGTTCACTTGGCATTACTCTATTAAGTGACCATCTATACCTCATATAATTCCAAAAGACACCATGCTCTAAACCAGCCCACAAGCGCTCATCTGTTGCCTGTGTTTCTGTGAGCATCATTAAATTAGTATATAATCTTTTTGTATTTTCTAAATCAGTTTGATTAGGCTTTTCTTCTGACATATCTAGCACAAAATCATTAACCTCAATCTTATATTCAACAAATGGGGATTGACCATCAAAATAATCAGTAATCCAATCATTTGTGGGATTTGTGTAGTTTTTTAAGTTTGTCCCAATATTACCCTTTAAGGTATCAAGTGCTTCCTCCTTTAAAAAAGAAATTTTCATTCCTCCTCATCCTCCGTTCCAATTTGTAACAATGATGATAATGCACGATTTATCGGCAAATCAAGTAGTTTCTGAGCTATTTCATAGGATGGTATATTTTCTAGAGTTTCAGTATTAAAATCAATTTTTGACTTCTTTAATATCCTTTCAATTGCTTTAAACCACCTATACGAATCATACTCCTCAATTCCTGCATTTTTTACAGTTTCAAATGTGTATATAAGAGCAGGTAATATTAATGCTGAATGAAGTATTGCTTGCAACATCGGCATATTCGATGCACTTCTATAGTTATAAAATTCCTCATTGGATAACCACAACTTAATCTTATCTCCATCAATTTCTACCTGCATGCCAATATTATCATCTGTATCACGTCTTAGAACAGAAAAAATCGACGGTATTTTTGATAACTCTTCGGTCTCCTTAGTTATTTCAATGTTAGTCTGACCTCCAATAGCTAAAATACTTCCCCTATCAATATTAAAGGGTGTGTTCCCATAATCAGGATTAAATTTAGAATTAGTATAATTTTCTAACCTTACTTTTGCTACAATAAATGAGCATACTGCAACACGACCATTCAACTTACTCTCTGGTATTCGCTTAATGTTTTCTATTTCTTTTGTTCTTAAAACTGTACGATATGAGGTTTGTGAACACTCAATATGAAATATATATTCAGCCATATCTTCATCAATAAGTTTTTGTAGCTCTTCATTATCCATCAGTAAATTTAAGTGAAAAATAATATCCTTAATATCTCTTACTGCTTTAACTTCAGCAATATAGCCGTCTCCAACATAATCATCTGAAAACACACTAAGTACAGGATAAGGGTATAGTTTATTTCGAATATCCATAAAGACTTACCTCCATAGAACAGTTTTCGGTGTAATCTAAAATAAATGAAAGTGTCATCTTTTGTTTCTGTGATATGTTTTTTACAAAAATCTTACCATCACAGCATTTTAAGGATTTCATCTTATCGTCATTCAAATAAGCATTCTTTACTTTTGCCATAACACTACTTTGTTCTCCTGATAGTTTAACTTTAACATACCCTAAAAGAGAGGATCTTTCTGGCATTATTGTAAGCTTGTATTTGTTATGAAGATCATCAATCACAAAGGTCCTAACATAAGATGTTCTGAGTTCTACCTCTTTTTTTATATTGTTTTCACCATCTTCGTTTCCATTTGCTGATGTTTTATTGTGCTGACCACCATTTCTCTTATTCCCCGTGTCATTATCACTGTCACCGTTATCGTTATCACTGCCATCATCATTATCGCCAGTGATATCGTCATCTTCCTCTACATGCTTTCCTTTTGTTTCCGCAGATCCCTTAAATATAGTAACCCTATCTACAACCTTTAGTTCAATATCCTTTGTTTTGTCCGTTATAGACTCATCTTTATCTGTTTGACCCTCCCGTTGTTCAAAATTCAACTCGTCAGGTAAATATTCACCAACACCCTCTGCATCTATTTCATCAGAGACATTACTACGACCTAATGATAATATTGTTTCCTTAATATATTTAAAAAGCTGTGCTCGTGCCTTCTTTGCTTTTTTAGGTTCATAATGCCTGTCCGCTTCCCATGCATTATGTTGTGGGGTTTCCATTTCTCTAAAATAAGAATTTATTTTATCGTCTTTTAAAATTAATATGCTGGCGAATTGTATAGTACTAGAAATATTTTGTTTGTCAAAAATCTTCATCCCACTGCTTCTTGAAACTAAAACTTTTCTATGTAAATTGGGCTGCATTAGCACATAAAGTTCAATTCCCCCTAAGTCTTCAAAAGACGTTACAATTTTCTCACTATTTTCTGAGGTTAATACTTGGTAGTAATTATACGCAAGCTTTGCTTCATTTTTATATTTATCAATAAAAAAAGGTAACGTTTCTTTTGAAATTCCATTTTTCTCAATTTTCACAACTAATTTTTCTTGGAAGATTGAAATTAAAAAGCCATCTAATACAGACTTTATCATTTCTTTTTCCCATTCTTCATTCTCAATGAACCCCAATATATATACATCTGTACCTGTTTTTCCGTGTCTCTCAAATCTGTTATCCAACCCTAACTGGCTTGTTAGTGACTTATTCCTTTGCATTTCGCCATAGTAACCAATCCCTTGAGTTGTATCATTTGTTATATCTTTAAAAGAAACAAGGCGAGCCACTCCTTGCGCCGCATTAAGATAATCTTTATCAAGCGTACTGTAAAATATTGTCCTTACCTCAGAGCATGCAAATGGAGCAGATTTTCCAATACCAAAGCTGCCTCCAGCTGAACCACCTTTGTCAGATACTCCAGAAGATTTCACTAAATTTTGCCAAGGTGTATTATATTCTTTATCAGAACCCGTTAGTCCAGTAGTATTGAAATCACTTATTCTTAGTACCGCTATCTTATTACTAGAAGCCACATCTAAAGCTTTTTTGAAAAAATTAGCAGTCTTCTTATTACCTTGCCTTTCCCAAAAGTCATTACACCTGCTCAATGCATCTTTTAGTTCATCACTCCCTGGCACTTCCTCAGAATCTATATAGAATTTTGAGAATTCAACAATGACTGGTTTATTAACGTCAAGTCTTGCATCAAGTGAGTTTTGACATATTTCACGAGCTAAAGAACTGTACGGAGCGCCTTTGAATGTTTCGATACCTGCCTCACCAATTCCTGTGAGTTGACCATAATTATTACTTGGAAAATTCCAACCTGTTTGCATAGAATATTCGCCTCAATTTAAATTTATTTCGTGTTCACCTTTTTTTTATAATCATATTTACATGGTACCATTCACCAAAGATAAAAATTTACCTTGTAGGTAATGAACTTAAATATAGATAATAATAAATCTAGAATATAATATACACTTGTTATTCTTCATCAAGGAAAAATATGTCTTCAAATCCCAAATTTAATATTCTAGCTATTTTAAAACCAAGCTCCATAGACGTATCATATCTATTATTACATATATTTGACATAGTTGATTTGCTTATATTTATACCTGATATTTCTATATCGTTTATTATTTCAATTTGCATAATTCCTCTTTCGCTTAGAATCTGTTTTAAGTTATTTTTAACTTTTGTTTTTTTTACTGACATTCTAACATCCCCCTCTTCAGTTTTCCTCTTAGTATTTTTTGTAATTTCGATCATTTTCAAAACATATATCTTAAGAATTATAATTAATTTCGTGTTTAATTTCCGTGTTAATATATTTTCACTCTAATATCATCCCATGCCTAAACTTACATTAAAAATGACAGTCCTTTTAAATTTCAAATTATTATTTACCTCTATTTATAATCTCCAATATCCCATCCCCGTACTTCTCAACTTTTTTAGGTCCAAACCCTTTAACTTGTTGAAGCTCATCTTTTGTTTTTGGTTTACTCCGAATTAATAAATCTAATTCAGCATTATTAAATACAAGGTATGCCTTTATACCTTCTACCTTAGAAGCGTTAAGTCTATATTCTTTGAGTAATTTATAAATCTCTGTATCATCATTCTTAGGAATCTCATCATTACTGATTTTTTCAACTTTATTTATAATTTCTTCAGTATGTTTCTCTTGTTTTTCTTTTATTAGATCTTCTTCTGTTAATGAGTACTTAGCCATATTATTCATTATTATAGGCTTATTATTTTCAACAAGAAAATCTGATATCTCATACATATATTTTTCAAGTATATTTTTGCTATTCTTATCATCATTTATTTCTTGTTTTAATAGATTTGTTATTTGATCATATTTATATATATTATTTTGAATTCTCTTTGGGGCCTTGTTTTTATTCACAATTGTTTTTGGATTAGCAAGTATAACAGCAGATTTTATTGGCAAAGTTTTAATAATACCTTCTTTTAATAAAATTTCTCTAAGTATATTAACATGCCGCTCATTTTGAGATATGGGACTATACATTCCTTCTTTCTTATATACCTTTCCCGAATTACTTTTTAGGCTTCTTATAAAATCACCACCAGCTGTAATTTCAATATCTCCATTGAGCTTTTTAGCTTCTAACACCATTATGAATTTATAATGAATGATAATAAAATCAAATTGAGCTACATAATCATTATATTCGATTCTAATATCATGAAGGCATAGCATTGGTATAAACGAATTTTTCAGCTCATAATAAACATTTTGTTCTCCATCCAAACCTTGTTTTAAAAAAGCAATATCCCGGTCTATAAGTTTCTTTTTATCTGAACTAACTTTACTTGAAATCTCTATCAGATCTTTAAGTTGTTGATTTTCCTTTTCAAATTCTTTTACGAAGATAGGACTTTTAACTGTTCTCTTTGCATTTATCAAACCCAATACCGCTTTTTCTAATAATGACATTTGTGTTCCCCCTCAAGATGTTTATATAAATCAATTTTAGTACCTTTATAATGTAGCTGTATTATTCCCCATAATACTCCTTAATCTTCTCCTCACACCATTCCCGAATCCACACCTTATCCTCCCCACTAATCTTCTTCCACACATTACTATTAAACTCCACAAACTCAATATCTCGACATTTCCTCATAAACCTCATATCCTCAAATCTCTTAAAAGGATTAGATAATATATTTCTTTTCACATCTTTTCTATCAATTACAACATTATTATAAATACATTTTTTCTTCTCAGCCACAAGCCCTCGCTTTTTCCTGTCCTCATAAAAATCTATGAAACAATCTACAATATCTTCTATTAATACCTTTCCCTTTTCATCCGCTTCCTCAAGCATTGCTTTTAGAAGTACTGGTTTATAAGAATAGGACATATCCATTGTTTTAACCATTTCCATGAATTTATCTTTCATGTTAGCTGCATTTATAATTTCCCAACCAAATTCTTTTGCATATTTTTTTATATTTTCTTCTTTAAAATATTTAAAGCTACGAGTCCCCATTGGTACTTCCAGATCTGGTATTATCTTACCTTCTTTTATGTATTTTCCTAAGGTTTCAGACTGTACATCTACCATTCTTACAAATTCTATTTGAGATATTAAGTCTTTAACTTCATTTTGCCAATTGAATAAATCTACTAATTCATAGTCTGTAGCCTCCACTGGAAAATCTAATAAGGCTACTGGTTTTTCTCCTTTTCTAAATAGGTCTTCATCTATTTTTCTATCATTACCTGAAGCTACTACATAACTTCCTGGTACATATTTTGATAGATCAAACATTCTGTGAGCTGATAAGGGCATATTAAATAAGCTTGCATTATCAATAAAGTCAAATACCATTAAATAGTCTTTGCCTTCTGCTTTTCTTGTTCCACGTCCTAGCTGCTGCATATAGATTGTCTTTGACATAGTAGGCCTTGCCATTAATAAAACCTGCGTCTTAGGACTATCCCAACCTTCATTTAACAAATCACAAGCACATAATACCTGTATATCTCCATTCTCGTAGTTTTTCAATATTTTATCTCTAGCTTTTGACTTTGTAGTTCCAGATACTGCCTCTGCCCTCACTCCTGCTTTCTTAAACAGCTTGGCTACTTCTTCTGCATGAAACACTGAAGCACAGAAAACTACAGTCTGTTTATCTTTTACATATTGTATATAAGTATCTACCAAAAGATTATTTCTCTCTGGTACAAATAGTTTACTTTCTAAGTCTTGAGAATTATATTTTATTCCACCAATTCTAACAGAAGATAAATCCACATTTGTTTTAACTCTTATACATCTAATAGGTACTAACTCTCCTATTTCCACTGCAGTTTTTAGGTCCAGCTTATGGGCTACATTCTTGAAAAGTTCTAAAATATTCTCGCCATCGCTTCTCTCTGGAGTAGCAGAAAGCCCTAATGTGAATTGAGGCCTAAAATATCCTAATATTTTTCTATATGTATCCGCAGTTCCATGATGAGCTTCATCTATTATAATGTATCCAAAATCCTCTGGTTTAAATTCCTCTAAATTAGCACTTAAACTTTGAATGCTAGCACAAACTATAAATGTATCTTTAGCCTTTTCTTCTCCCATGTATATACCACAAGAAGCTTCTGACCAGGCCGCTTCAAATGCATCTTTAGCTTGATTCACTAATTCCTTTGTGTGTGCTATAAATAATGTTCTCTTTCCTAACTTCTTAGCATCTGTTACTGCTGTTATTGTTTTACCTGTACCTGTTGCATGATATAAAAGCGCTATAGTTTCATTGTTCTTCCTCATATTTTCAAGACTCGCTATAGCCTCCACTTGATGATCCTTAAGTACAAAAACTTTACCCTTTTGTTTTGGAAGATATTCTTCTAACTCTTTAAACATAGGTAATTCGCCAAGGAAAGTTTGAAGTTCATCCTTTACCATCTCTGGCTTTGTATGCAACTGGTTATATACCCATCTATAAATTTTCCAATTTCCATATATAAGACTATTTTGTTTGAGCAAATCATCATAATATTTATCTTGGGATACCTTGGACGGATTATGCCAAGTCTCTCCATCAATTTCTATGGCAATTTTCTGTCCCTCACTTTCAAGAGCAAAATCTATATATCTACTATTTCCATATATATCAACAAAGGGATGCTGTATTGATAAATACTTTGTGTTTTCTGGTCCAAAAACCTCCACAAATATATCTATAAACAAATCCTCTGCTATGCTTCCTAATTTAAAGCTATCTTTTGGTGCTACCTTTGTTACAAATGGCAAGTTCACATTCACAACCATATCCACCTCACTTTAAAATTCTACATTTTATTTTTGAAAATACAATTTACTACACTCTACCACATTATCATTGCTAAAAAAGGGGAATATTGTCATATTTCAAATTAAAAATGCTCTATAACATCGTTAGGCGACAAAAGTATATAATGGATAAACAATAAATGTCTATCCATTATACTAAGTTAACCTATTCTTAATTAATCTGCTTATTTCATTCCAATATTGTCCTATGCTATAATTAACCCAAACTATTAAGCAAGGAGGTCCCCTACAATGAAAATCTACAACAAATTAGTCCGCGACAAAATCCCTGAAATAATTAAAGCCACTGGCAAGAGCTTTGATGTACATTATGCTAAGAAGAAAGAATTACTACCGCTTCTTGAAACAAAATTAACTGAGGAAGTATCTGAATATCTAGAAGATAAAAACTTAGGAGAACTTGCTGATATTATGGAAGTTTTATTTAGTCTCGCTGGTGCTCTTGGATATTCAGAGGAAAATTTAATTACCAAGAGAAATTCTAAAAAAGAAGAAAGAGGTGGCTTTGAAAAAGGCATAGTTCTTGAAAAAGTTTATGAATAGACAAACTCCCCCATAACATTTCTTAGTACATCGTCATGGAGTACCTTCGCAAATATAAGTGCCCCCCCCCAGTACTCCCAGGTGTATGAGAGATTTTGTCCCCTGGTTTTATATTAAATTCTTTTCTTGCTTTCTCCACTCACATTTCATTTCATATTTACTCAATTAATGATATTTATTCTCATCGGCAATGTATTAATTAATTTCCACTTTATATTTACACTTAAAAATAGCGAAAATCCATGAATTCAAGGGTTTTCAATTGTATCATAATTAAGTTTTGTTTTGATAGACATGAAACACATAACTATATCACTGTCCATTAAGAGAAATAAATTATAAATATGTAGAAATAAAAACGGTAGTAAACAAGTGCTAATAGATATACATTGCAAGAAAATTTGATAATAGTAAGATATAGCTGCTAATTTCACTACATGAACAGATATGAATGAATATATACAAACATAAAGGTGTATTTTATTTACTTTTTTAGTATACTAATATTAATAGAACCCACCACGCCTCTTTACAATGCGCACCAGGTGGGACATTTTATTTGTGGGTGATATAATGAACAATGATATTATAATTTATGACAAAACCCCTACAACTTTTAAGAGCAGCTATACAACTCTCCCTCTTTACCACCCCAACTACAACCCCTAAAATCTTTGCCTCTTCACATTTAATTTGTATTGGCTCATAGTTTTCATTTTCTGGTATAAGCAATATGGTCTCCCATTTTCATGTATCTTTTTAAAGTTCCGATTCCGCATCATTAGACACAGCAACTATCTCCCTATTTTCAGCAGTTTGTCTAACCTCGAGTACTACTAAGTCTCCATTATCAATATTTGCACCAATCTTGCTGTCCCCTTTAACCTTTAAAATAAAGTGTTAACCACTATTTCCTACCCAATCAGTAGGTACATAAAAGTTACCTTAGGTTTGAGAATTAATGTATATAAGTAGTCCCGCTGCAATTTGGCAATAAATTTTAAGCGGTATTAAATACATTTCATCGTAAGAGTCTTCACTTTCACATATTGTAAGCCGATCAGGTTCATTCTCGTATGGGGAGCTTTAACCTCTATGAATACATAAGGTATAGGATTATTGTTACTGTAAATTTTAATGGTAACATCTACTCATTTTTTATATAAAAGTAACCTAACGGCTAAAATAAATTATATTAATAAAATGCTTTTTTTCTTATTGATAAAGAGATTTTATAGGGATAATCCGATATAAGGTACTTACTAATAATAGAAATAAAATGACTTTTCAATTAGTTACAATTTGACGTTTAACACTAATCTAGCATATTATTCATCTATTTGAGTAAAAATTCTCAGTTGTTAAAGAATTTCATTTCCTTATACTTTCATTGCTTCAATAGCATCAGTGGAATTACGCGGATTCCCTCTCTTTTTCATCCATATTCATACCACTTATAAAATACTCATAATTTTATTCGTACAATTTTTGTTCTTACTGGAGCTACAAGTAAATTTTCTTTAATTCCATAAATCCAAAACACTATAAGTAATTTAGACCCGGTTTGTCCCATTCTTAAATATGCTCAATATCTTACACTTCAAGCAAAGTCTATTACTTAGTCTTTGCAAATCTTTGACAGTTATATTATCACCACATTCTACATAAAATACCTTTCCACACTTTTGACAAGTTAGTTCTCTCTTTGATTTTATTGGCATTACTATCTTCACCCCTTTTATTATACATTTATATAGAGATTATTATTAATATTTATTATTAGAATTTACTGTTATATTTTTAAAAGTACCAAATAATATAAAATTCAAAAATTAACTTTTAGATAGAATCATCATACCTATATTTAAATTAAGCTATATATTTTCCAAGTATTTTTTTAATTAGCTCATTATTTTTCTGCTTAGTTTTATTTAATTCATTGATTTTATCTGTTTTTTGTTCAATTATATCTAAAGCTTCATTTTTCCCGATAACCTCATAATACTTTTCTAAAAATGACTTATAATCACTATCCGCCATGCTATATGAATTAACATCATATTTCTTAAATATATCACCAATTACATTTTTCATATAATCCTCTGCTGATTTTTTTCCATCCGCAAATAACCCTATCTCCATATATGTTTTATGTAAATTTTCATCATTTGAGTAATCTATTTTGAAATCTTGTATATCAAACAGAATACTATAGTGATTGTACAGATAATAATCTCTATAGCTTTCTTTGATTTTTTTTAAATAATTTTGAATATCCTCTTTTGCTTTCTTATTTTCAGGAGTATTTGAGGTTGATTTAACGTCTTGAGTATTACCTTGTGCTTTATTACTAAGTGCTGATTTTTTTATTCTATAAGCAGAATATGCTATAGCTCCAACAGCTATCACTCCGAGAACAATCAATAGTTTGGGTTTATCCCCATTATTTTTAGTCATTAAAAACGCTCCCTCTTGAAGATTTATAAAATTATATATATACAAATAATCACTTCTCCCATTTACTATTTAAACCTATAAAGATATTATAGGTTTTTACTTTATCATTAACTTAATATCATCGAATTCTTTATGTAGTTTTTCCTTTAACTTATCATTATGATGAATCCTATCATTAACATTTTTCACTTTGTTATCATAATCCATTACTTCATTATTAATATTACCTAATTCTCCATCTAATTTCTTTATAAAGGTATTCATATTCCCATGAATTTTATTAATAATATTTTTAGATATACTTTCTAAATAATCTTTTACCAAATTATATAGAACATCATTCAATCCATCCATTGTATCATCAACTCTGTTTTTAATATTCTGTTTGGTCTTATTATTTTTAGTAAATACGAAAAATGCTTTTTCCTTTAATTGCTTGAGACTATCTTCACATAATTCTTTTTTAATATTTTCTTTAATATCAGAAGTTATTTTATTAATATCAAATGGTGGATAGAAAATATAATCTAATTTAGACGCAATAACATTTTTTGTGATTCTCTTAAATTCTCCAACAAAAGATGTTATTATATCATCAATTTGAACTTCGAATTCTTTATTCAATATATCTCCTAAAAAATCTGCAATATTTTCATCCAATAACTCCTTAACTTTATATAATACTCCACTAATAACCTCGGCAGCCTTAAAGTCACAACTCCATGAATCATACTCCTTCATAATTTTAGATTTTAACTTACTTTTACTCTTAGCAATTTCATTAAGCTTCTCTCCTGTAAGCTTATCCAGTTCCCCATTATATTTACATTTTATATTTTCACTTTCATTTAATATAACATCTAATTGCTCTTTTTTATTTTTTCTATCTTCTGAACTGCTATATAAAAACTCTTTACTTTGAATTAAAACCTCATATTCAACCTCAACATTCTTAATTTTTGCGTCGCACACAGCTTTAATTTTACTTTTAGCTCCTTTTATTATTGCATTACCTTTGTTTTTCATGATATGTTCTTGTAAAGCTTCGTAAAGTGCTGGAAGATTTCCCTCTGATTCGATTAATTCTTCATCCATCCTATTTTCAAAAAACTCTTCTCTATCAGTTAATTTAATGTCTTTTTTGTTTTTACAGTTTATTATTGCTGCCATTGTTGAAATACAATATACATCTTTATTCTCTAACAATTTTCTTTGCTTAAGCTTTTCATTGCTTTTTAGATTTTGTTTTACAAATTGTTTTGCACCCTCTATCCCACCCTCTATCACATCAACTTTCGAAAGAGCAAAGATTATTTTATCTGAAGACACTGTTGATAAATGACTATCAATAAAGTCTAAATCTACTTTTGTAAGAGCTTGCCCTGCATACATTAACATTAAAATCGCATTTGATTGTGATATCCAATCTTCTGTAGTCTTTGATCTTAACGCATTGCTATCATTTATACCTGGTGTATCAACAATAGTAGCATTCTTAATAAATTCATTATCTGTATAGATATCTAGTTGTGATACAAACGGTGTATATAAACCCTCCTTTGAGATATACTTCTTTATATCATCTAAGCTATCTAATTTAACACATATTCTTTCCTCTTTTATAAATTCTTTATCGTATATACCTTCCATTGCTGATTTATTTACAAACTCTTTTAAATATTTTTCATAATAGTTTATTTCTTCTTCATTTTCTGAAACTTTTTCACTCTTTAATTTTTCCCATTCCTTTTCCGTGTAAAAATAAACCTCTGCTTTTTCCTTTTGAGAATAACATATTTTAGATAACTTCGCAGTACACGGTGTTGGGTCTGTAGGAAGAACTTCTTCTCCATTAAATAGTAAGTAGTTTAGAAGAGTTGATTTCCCAGCTTTAACTTGTCCACATACGCTTATTATAAAATGTTCTTTAATTAAATTTTGTTTAAATACTTCTATATCATCCTTTGTTATTTCTTTATTATCTATTTTACACGGAAGAAATTCAGTCTCTTTAAGTTTATTATAAACTTCAACTAGTATAGTTTTTTGTTTATCATAATCATGTAATAAATTATTCATTTCTACCCCCTATATCAGTTATATCTGAAAAATCTTTTCTTAAATACATATTTTTTTTACTCTGTATATATTATCTTTTGGTGGCTGCAACTTCATCTAATACTATTTCTTCCTCATATTTTTCAATATCATAAATAAATTTTATAACCTCTTGAATTTTTTCATTAATATTAACTTCAGTTTTATCCTTTAGTTTTAAAAAAACATTTTTATAAAACTCAAATAAAATATTTTTAAATATTTCATCTGGAATTAATATTTCTAACGTTTTATAATTTAATCTATCTATTGATTGACTAATACCTTTTATGTTATCACATGAAATTATAATTAATTGTTCTAGATAAAACTTTATTTCTATTAATTCATCTTCAAAATCGTATTTAAATTCATTCATTGCAATAAATTTATATACAATGTCATGAATTTCAACATAAAATTCTTTTAATAATATATCATCTAAAATACCATTGATTTTATCAACTTTCTGCTTTGCAATAAAAGCATTAGATATTTTTCTATATAGATTACCCTTAATTACTTTGAATAAACTTTTAAAATTACTTGTAAAATCAATCTCAAATCTACCAATCACCTCAATACTTTCACTTCCTTCTTCAGTTAATTGTCTTTTATATGAAATTAAAATATCATGTAAATCATTAACAATGTTATTTTGTTTATGCCAGGATTTTTCAATTTTTTTTTCTAATTCTTCTTCGTTTATTCCTTTTAATACTTTTTTTTCTTTGTGTAACTTAAGTAAATATTCTTTTAATTTACAATTATAATTTAAGTATTCATAATTTTGTATTTTTTCAAATTTTCTTTCATCTACTAATTCATCATTCACAATGAAACTTATTTTATTCTTTTTTACTTTTAATTCTCTTTCTTCCTTACTTTGTAAATTCCCCAAAAGTTTCAAAACTAAGTCATCCATAATTTCCTTATTTACCTTTTGATTTACAATATTTTTCAATATTGCTTTAGCTGAATAAGGCACTGAAAAATGAAATTTAAAATCTTCATTAAAACCATTATATAATTTATATATATCTGTAGGAGGTATTGTATCCGCTTTGTTTAGTATAGCTATAATCCATTTGCTTCCTATTTTTTTACTTATATCATTTAGTATATCAATTTCATCTTTGTGTATTGCTCCTTTATTTATATCAAAAGTCCATAATAAAACATCTACCTTTTCTATCCATTTTTTTGTAATTTTGTCATCCTCTTCAGATATAGATGAGAACCCTGGTGTATCAATCAATGTAATATTTCTTAAGATATCTGAAGGATAACATATTTCTATATGGTCTACTTGATTTCTTGATTTATTACAATCTTCATTTCCAGCGTCTTCAGAATGATTTGCGATAATTTTAAACTTTTCTTCAGTAATTTCTTCAGTACTTTTATTATTATTAAATAGCCTTATTTTTTTTTTGTTACCGTATTTTAAAATAGTTACTAAAGCAGTTGAAGGGCTTACATCCTCTACTAAAACAGTATCGCCTATGATACTGTTTATTATGGAACTTTTTCCAGCATTAAAAGACCCAAAAATTCCGATATTAAGATGTATTTCATTTTCTTTAATCTTTTTCATAGATTGTTTTATTTTATAAAGCTCATCATTAAAATATTGAATATGCTTATATAGGCCAATATTTTCTTTTAGTAAACTCCCAGTTTCAGAATTTAAAAATTCAGAATATATTTTATATATACTTTCTAATTTATTTAAATAAGTAATTGACATATTTTCAACTCCTGTAAGCACTACTTTAGATCGCTTTTATTATGTTATTAATATCCTCTTCAATTTCCATCTTTATATTATCATTATCAACAATTTTCTTCTTCTTAGTATCTATATTGTTTCTCACTATATCTTCCTTTTGCTTTATTATATTCAAATGATTATTCTCTATTTCTTCATTTATAGCATCTTGAAGTTCATCAAACATGCATTCTAAACTATTTATAATTCTTACTCTCAATACCGACCTTAATTTAGGATTAATAATATATGGAAGAGAATAACGCTTAATTTTCTCTAGTGGATTACATTCTCTCATTATATATCCTATAAACTTTAATCCTTCTAAAACTTTACTTGTTTTAGCAACTTCTTTTACAGCTTTAGCCACCTTTTGTGATCCAACCATAGCAGCTCCTGCTGAAAGTTCTCCAACCTCCATTGCCACACTTTGCCCAGGGAATACAAATACTGAAGCAATAAAAGTAGCTATATCTGTAATCATATCTACTACATCTTTTATTTTAGATACTTCTTTATTCACAGAGTTAGAAATAATATTACCAATATCTCTATTTATTGAATCTATTTTAATATTCTTTATTCTGCTCAAACCACTATTAACTATGCCTTCTACACCCTCAACTATGATCTGAATTTCTGAATCTATATTTAATTCCACATTATCTTTATCCGCTTTTGTAATCTTAACCGAGATTGATTCAACTGATCCATTTATAAACTCAATAGTACTATTTAGAACTTGATTTTTAATTCCATCAAATTCTCTTTCAATCTTTTCAATATCCCTCTTGATTTTATTAATATCCTGATGACATTGTTTAATTAACTTATCCTCTTCGTCACTATTCCAATCTAAGTTATTTATCTTAAATCTCAATATATCTTTAATATTGACAAGAACTTCTTTGAATTTATTTGCTAATTTTTTTTCTTCAATTTCTCTTTTATATTCCAATATATCGTCCTTAATAATTTTTTCTATTTGTAATACTCCACTTTTGTTGTATACTTCTTCATTATTCTCAGTTTTCCCTACCAATGCTTGTTTAGCTGAAATTAAAACAACCTTTGGAGAATCTGTTATACTTGAAAGCCCATCTTCAAATGATTTTTTTAAACTTTCTATCTCTGATGCTGGCATTGTATCAATGAAGTTTAATA
Source organism: Clostridium sp. (assembly GCF_050717535.1). GTDB lineage: Bacteria > Bacillota > Clostridia > Clostridiales > Clostridiaceae > Clostridium_AD. The sequence continues at coordinate 31,231 of NZ_JBOITM010000071.1, read as the reverse complement.
CAAAATATATTTTAGTTAATTGATCTTTTGGAAGTTGATTTAAAAAATGTAATAATGACTTTGTAATTGCTCCAAATTGAACATTCATTAAGATAAATGCAACATCGACTAAGGGCAGATAACCATAAGTAACGTCTTCATGTATATCATCTATTGATGAAACCCCTGGAGTGTCAACAAGCATAAACCCCTCATTTAAAAATTCAACATCTTTTAGCTCTAATATAAGTTTTTTGTTAAGATCAGATTTCGTTACCTCCTCTGCTATTTCTCCAAAATAAATTTCTTTTTTTACATCTTCACCATACTCATTATTAGATAATACATAGCATTTATTTTCTTCACTTCTGACAATCTCTGTTATAACTGCAGTTGTTGGTTCATTAAAAGTAGGTAATATTTTTTTTCCTATTAATGCATTTATTAAAGTAGTTTTACCTGAGGAAAATTCACCTAATAAAGCTATTTTTACATCGGACTTTTCTTGCTTAATATTGTCTAATTGGTTCTTTATTTGTTGTAGTTCATATTTTTCAACAAGTTCAGTTGTCATTGATTGTAATTTACTAATATTCATTTTCTTCTTCCTCTCTTTGTTAATATTTTATTCACATTAATAACCGAATTTTCTATTCTCTGAACCATAGACATTTCATTATCTATAATTATTAAATTTTATAAATAATACTATAAAGCATATGAATAATTTGTCTAACCATGTAAATTAAACATATTTCTAGTAATTTTCTAACTATCACAGTATACTCTTCAATATTTACTCATAAATTGTGCTATCACTCTTGCTTTTTTAACTTCTTATTAACATATATTCCCTCATCTACTTATTTATCTACAACCCCCATTCTATTATTCGAGTTGTATTCAGTTAACTAAAGCTTAATCTTTTCTTCAATTAGACTTCCCTCAAGCTAATCTAACTCTTTTATCAATGTATTAATTTCGGTAATAAATTCTTTTCCCATCTGAATTTCATACTCTTTGTTTTCAAATTGCTGTAATACAATGTTAAACTCTGAATTTATGTTAACAAGTAACTTTTCAGCAAACCCATTTTTTATTGGCTCAAGCTCCGATTTAAAGCTTGTTAGCTCATCAACAAACTTTCCAATAATTTCATCAAATAAATGACTTATAGCGCTGGCAAGCATGGATTTTAAATTTGATTTTTCTGATGAATTTTTTATTTCTCCGGAGAACTTACCCGCAACACTATTCAAAAATTCTGAGATATCAATTTTAATAACAGGTAAGCTAATGTCACTAAGAGTCTTTTCTGCAAGAAGTTTGAAATAAGCCGGATCATAATTTTCATCTGAAGCATCGAAGTTTTCAATAATTACATTAAGTAATTTTCTCTTTAAACTTGCTATATCTACAGATTTATAAAACATATGTTCTATTGAGTTAGTTGCATCATTTGCATAGTTTCTAATGTTTTCTAGAGCATCTGAAACATCCAAATAGTAATAACGCTCATCGTAGCTACTTTGTTCGGTCCTACTTGTCCCCCAGCTAAATGGGTTATACCATTTTGCGGTTGACACATTGTGAGATTCATAGTGAGTTTCTGTACCCATTCTCTCTGATAAGTTCGAATACTCTTTACTTCCCTCTCTTAAATTTCTCAATGCCTCTACCTTACTTTGCTCAAGCTTAATGTTCAACTCACCAAATACATTTTCAATATTTGCACTTATACTATTAATTTGAGTTGCTATATATTTTTTTTCATTTATAAGCTGTTCTCTGTCATTGTTTAATAAAAGGTTAACACGCTTTTCTACTGTTTGCTTCAGGGTTCCAAGTTCATTTTTTATTTCTTGAAGGGTGTTTGGAATAAAAGAAGAGGACTTTTTCTCTAAAGTTTCTTCCTTTTGAAGGATAACCTCATTAAAAATCTTTCTTACTTCTTCCATATTTCCGATTCTTTCAAGTGCATTATTATCCACTTCATCATAAACATTAAGATTCTCATATGCCTGCATTTCTTGAGAATTATAATCTTCTTTTGATTTACGAGACATATTATGGGTCATTGAGGAAACAAATATTGGTGATTTACATTCTTTTATTATACTTAAAAATTCGCGAGATACATTACGCTTTGTATATCCATCTATTATCTTATCAAAAGTTTTAATAGCGTGCTTTTTAAGCCTATGCTTAGTATCCACATCAGCCTCACTGAGACCCCCTTTATCATAAATAGTGTCCGCTAATCCATCATCATACCTGCTACAAATAAGGACCAGTCGCTTTACTCCTTTTTGAGGTAACTGAGCTGTTAGCAAATCTACATCACTCTTATCAATAAACCCACTTGCCTTACTCAAGAAAAATACCACATCACACATTTCAATAAATTGCTTTGTCTTGTCAGTTCTAGAAGCTATAGGATCATTTAGCCCTGGAGTATCTACAACAGATATCTCTTTTAAATACTCATTATTAATATTTAATTTTACAGACTTAACAAGTGGAGTTATTTTTCCATCTTCACCCACATAAGTATTAAGTTCATTCATAAGATCTACATATGAAGCGAACTTTATAGACTCAGTACCTTTTGTTAAGTAATTGTGAGGAGTAATTCCATTTTTCTTTACCATATTAATTATTTCTTTAGCCACGGCGTATTCATTTAATTCTGAATCAACAAGGACTTTCTCCTCAAGACTCTTCCACTCCTCCATTGTATAATACTCAATTACGATAGAATTTTCTGAGGAATATTCTATTTTGGTTAAAGTTGCAGTCTTTGGAGTAGATGCTTTAGGCAGTATCTCCATACCATCAAAAATAAGTGTGTTTAAAAACGAGGACTTACCAGCCTTTACTTGTCCGATTACTCCTATATTAAGCTTTCTATCTTCCCTAAAGAAGTCATCTGTTTTAGTAATAAAATTTTGCTTTATTTTTCTAATTGATGACATATCTATATCATTACTGTTGTATTTTTCAAGCTTACTATTAATATCGTCGATTTTATTTATAAGTTCGTTAAATTTTACTTGGTTTTCCTGTGATTTATTAAAAATACCCATGTTAACTATCTCTCCTTTTACTTTTGGATCAAATGTTATATTTTAGTTCAATTAAATATTTAATTATTTTATCATTAGATATCATTATCTCATTCATTCTTTTTACTATATCTAAGTTCATCTTTTTACCTAGCAGCTCTATTTGGCCTATATCAACAAAAAGTAAATCACATAGATGGTTGAGTTCAAGCAAATCATCAACTAATTCCCAATAAACATCGTCTTCTGAAATAAAGAGATTTTGCCCTGTATGTTCCTTTAATTCCTTACATAAATCCTCTAAATCCTCAGCTGAATCTTCTATAAGAGGTTGGAAATCAGCATATAGGAAATTCACTACATCTGGAAGACTATTATTTTTAGCTATAAATTTTTGAGCAATTTTCTTTGCCTTACTCAAATTATCAAGTGTTTTTAAAGTTCTTTCTATATATGAATTATTCATTAGTACATTTTTATTATAAAAATTAAAATAACATCTAAATAATCCGAAATCTATAGATTTCGGTCTTGATAAGATTGCTATAAGATATGCTGTTTCTGAATTTTCTCTTGAAAGTTCTGCAATCTGATAAAAATATTCAAATAACCGCATATCAAGTTTAGCTATTTCAGCTATTTTTGAAATAAAGTTAACCTCTGTATCATTTATATCTTCATCAGAATATGCAGTTAAAAATGCATCACATACGAAAGAATAGATTATATTGTTATTTGTGAAATCCAAGCTAAAAGCTTCTGTAAGTTTATCAAAATCACGATACATTTTTTCAAGACAGGTTTCAACATTACAATCTACACTATCAGATATTTTCTCTATATAACTCTTTTCTGAGGGATTTATCTCCCCGTCACAGCTTGCACAAGCAAAGAGCATTGAAATGTAAAGTTCTTTAATATATACATCCTGGTTTTTTAAAGGATGAACCGAAGTATTCATGTTAAATCCACCTTTCATTCTCTTCTATTTTTTACTATATTTGCGTAACAATTTTCTGAGCTACTAAAGGTCCCAACCATTTTCGAAAAAACATTTTGGTTCTCCATAGTGAATTTTAATTCTGATTTCTTTTCTACTTTAAGCACAGAAGAAAATTCACTCCATATTCTTTTTAAATCATTAACTTTATCTGAATATTTCTTAATACTCAGCTTATAATCACGATGTAAACTATTAAGGCAATCTATCACTTGTTCGTCCTCAGATTTTGTCATCGCAATATTCAATCTGTTAAACTGCCTACGGCAATCTTGTAATAAATCATCATAGTATTTCTCTACTGATTTAAAGATAGCAATAAATTCCTCAGCAAAGTTCTTCTCTGCCTTAGGTATATTCAATCTTTCAATCAGTTGATTTATTTTTACAATATCGAATCTCTCAGGCTTAGCTCGTGAAAAACAAAATATGTTTTCTATATTTAACCCTAAGCTTTTTATTTTACTTGATATTTCAATAAATACTTGCTTTAGATTTTCTGTATTCAATTTATCACATTTGCTTATTATCAAGGATTTAGGAATTTCAGGATTTAAGGTTTTCAAAAATTCTATATCACTGCCGGTTATAGTTCCATCATCTACTTTGACAAACCAAAATATATAATCAGCAGAATTTAGTTGAGCTCTAGCTATTTTTTCATCTGTCCTATCACTATAGTTAGCATCATCATATTTACTATACCCGGGAGTATCTAAAAATCCAATATTTTGGAAACCCAGTTCTTTGGTCTGCACAAATATACTCCTTAACAAGTGACCAAAATTTACATCATTTTCATCGCTATCATGAGTCAACATTTTTAATTCCTTTTCAGTTAACTTTATTTGTGAATTAAATATGTTAATAGCTTGTACATTATTATCACCGGATATTATATATGTGGGTACCGATGTTGTAGCTGTTATCTCTGCAGGTAATAATGACTTTTTTAACAATGTATTAACGAAGGTAGATTTCCCTGAGCTAAAGGAACCGCCTAAGGCTATTATCTTCTTACCATTAATATCCATAAACCTTGTGTGCTCTACTAGTCTTTCGTATTGGTACTTAAAATCAAAGTATAACTGGGCGCTATTTATTGGAGAATCCTGTTTTAAAAAATTCACTATATCATTGTCTATTAGATCTTTTAATTTTATTAGCTCAGCAGATAAACCTGTATTATTGCTATCAGTTGTTATTTTGGAGAATAGTTCTATATAATTTATATTATCCATAACTATACCACCTTTTGTTTAAGTTAAATCTAATGTATATAATATCTTTGTAATGATCTAAAAATCTCTTGTTTTCAAACCAGAATTCGCATAATCTTTCTAAATAACTGCTTGTTTGCATTTACTCTTCTTTACATAGAACATATTTGATATACAAAAGACCCCACCTAGCATAGGTACGTTATTTATTCTAATACTATGCTATCTGAATCTACTAACTGGCACTGGGAATATGATGTACCCTCTTTAGGAAATAGTCCCCTCTCTAAACGATACAATTCATCATAGGTTTTTTCCTTTTCCATTGGTTTCATAAAGCTAGGCCAATTAGACTCCAACATACTATTAAAGCTATTTTTCATATCATCTCTTGCATAAGACCAACAATTGTTAAACATTGAGTTAGAAACTGTTATTTCTCCATTTGAAATGTAAGCTATAGCATAGTATGGTTTGTATTCATATACAAATTCACTAATTTCTTTCTCAAACTTATAGTAGTTTTTAATAAAGCAATCTATGAACTTTGAAGACTCAACCGTTAACTTGCCTGTACGCCCAACTATGACCCCACCAACTTGATCAGATAGAGTATCATATGTAAAACCACAATTATTAAAAACACATTCCGATATAATAGTAAAAGAGCAATCTTCAACAATAATAACCCTTTCTTTAAAATCCATAAAACTACATTTTTTTATCACAATATTCTTTACATTTTTAAATACTATATTATTACTTGACATAAAAAAATCACAGTTCTCTATAAACACATTTTCACAGTTGGAAATTAGTATTTTTAACCTTTCCATATCAACTGTTAGATTTTTAAGTTCAAAATCCTTGTCTGTTATTTCTATACTTTCAACCCCGACACCTAATTTTAATGGTTTCTTTTCCTTTGAATAATAACTGAGTTGTTTATCATTTTGTCTAACTAAAGGATGCTTTGCAAAGGGAGCCAGATAAAACTCGAATATCCACGGTTCTATTGTTTGGGGCAGGTTCCATAAAATTATTTCAGATGACTCAGAATCCTGCTTTGCTATTGAATTAGTTAATTCAATTAATACATTTGCTTCTTTCTCTGTGATCCCTAATACCTCACAAAAACCAGTGACTAATTCAATTTGCTTATCGCATTTGTTTTCATCAGTACTTATTATTATTAATGCATCAATAATAAAACAATACTTTAAAACATTGTTCATAAGTAAATAATTAAGTTCTTCTATAAAAGCATCATCCCCAGTAAGTGCACTTTGCTGATATTTGCTTAGTGGCTCTACAATTTTAAAATCATTCTTTAGTTTCTCCAAAAGACTAACTTGTATATTTGATAGAACATCATTACAATTAACTAAGCTACAGAGGGCCTTTAAATAGTACTCCTTTACGTATAATTCTTTATTTTCCATTGGGTGTGAAATCTTCAAAAAAACGCCTCCTTCAATATTATTTGAATTTTAACTACGTCCTAAACTACCTATTAAACTTGTTATCTTTCTAACAGTCTTTATATCATACTTTTTACCGTATCGTTCCTTATTTTCATTTATAAGTTCAAGAGGATCCTTGATTTTATCTTTTAATAAATCAATTTCGGAGGGCTCAGGCATTTTAATTCCAACAACATCACTTATAATCTTAATTTCTGTAAAGAATTCATCTTGCAAAGCTTTTAGTTTTGCACTTATATCCTTTAGTTCATGAATATTACGTTTAATTTCATTAATCAAGGATGAAAGGCATTCAGTTACTGTAGTGTTATCTGATAAAGTAAGTGCAGTATTTAGCCTGTTTAATCGCTTGCTTTCATTATCAATAATATTCTCGTAATATTCCTTACATTTTACAAACAGAACCTTAAAATTATAGGCAAAGGTCGACTCGAAAACAGCATTATCACACATCTGAAGATAATATTTTATTTTTGCACTATCAAACTCATTAGGTTTATTTCTTGAGTAAGCAAACACGTCTACGTATTGAATGCCCTTTATATCTAATACTCCTCTAACTTTTTCTATAATCTGCTTTATATCTTCTTTACCGGGCTTGTCCGCTTTACTAATAATGATAAGTTTAGGTATTTCCTTCTTCAAGGAATTGATAAATTTTATATCTTCCTCTGTAATTGTTCCTGCATCCGATTGAATAAACCATAATATATAATTACTAGAGTTAAGCTGGGCTCTTGCAATCTTCTCATCGGTCTTCGCGGAATAAGAAGATGTATCTGCTTTAGAGTATCCTGGGGTATCCAAAAGTGCTATATGTTTATACTCTTGTAAGGGTGTAGACAAAAACATGCTTTTAAGAATATGACCTAAGGTTACCTCATCAGAATATACTTTACTGTGTTCATCCTCTATTTCTCCAAAGCCATGGGCGATGGTTTTAATATCTTTTATATTCATATCAATCTTTGTGTCAAACACATTAACTCCATAGACTGTAGTGTCCTTACCATTAACAATATACGCTGGCACAGAAGTAGATGGGTCAATTTCAGCAGGGAGTATTGATTTACCCATCAAGGAATTTATGAAACTTGATTTACCACTACTAAATCCACCACCTAGTGCCACAATATTTTTGCCAATAAGATGTTCGTATAAAATAAACTCACGAAATTTACCATATTCATATTTAAAATCAAAATACAGTTCCGGAAAGTTTGGGGGTGCATTCTGTTCTAATGCTGTGGGCACACGTTCATTTATAATCTTTTCAATTTTACTTAAATCAATTTTTAATGATATATCGCTGTTAGGTTTAACAATGTTTTTAAAGAGTTCAAACTCCTCTTTTATCTTTGAATATTGTAGTTCTAATTCTTCATATTCCATTTACTAAACCCCTCACCTTTTCCAAATCATTATTCAACTCCATAAATTGTTGCTTCTGAAGTTTTTCTTCCTCTAGTTTCTGTTTTTTGATATCTTCAAGAGATTTTTGCAAAACTTCCCTTTTGTTTTCTATGTCAGCTTGTATCTCTTCATTAATTTCAGCGACATAGGAAATTATCTCAGTCTCAACGGAACTTCCAGCTTGTGCCACAATTGAGGGTATAATTTCATTTTGAACCTTTTGTTTTGCAATTTCATGTTTATTATTATCTTGTTTTGATTTAAATAAAGTTTCAACAAAAACAGCTATTGCTCCACCAATTATAGCTCCTATGGGTCCTCCCAGCACTATTCCAACAGCTGCAAAAATAGCAGGTATTGACTTTACTACAATATCCTTCACCATAGTATCCGTTGCAATTTTCATGCCATCAATATTTACTTCTGCATCAATAGAAACATCAACATTAACAATATCTCCAACATTCTTTAAATATTTTTGAAGCCTTGGCTCAAACTCACTTTTAATACCTACCATAACTGCATTTCTTACAATTAAGTTCACCTTTTCTTTAATATCAGTTCCATTTAATATCATTGTCTCTAGAGAACTTGATGCTGCAGACAAATCAGAACTTATTTTAATTTTAATTTCCTCAATACACTTTTGTGTCTGTATTTCAAAAACTCCTTTTTCTTTATCAAGCTTACTCATAATTTCAGCTATACCCTTTACCAATTCCTTTTCCTTCTGCTCAAGTTCTGAGCTAGAAAGTTCTTTATTTTCTAATCTAGATAATATATATTTTTCAATTAATGAAACAGAATTTTTTAATTTAATAGAAAAGCTTCTCTTAAATATCTGCTGTGATTTTTCCTGTATTTCAAGAAGGATCTCTTTTACTTGGCTTACATCTTTATTTTTCTTTGATCTTACACAAGCAATTCTTACATCACTAATTCCGAGGAGTTTAGGTATATTAGTTTCCATAAATTCTTTACACTTTTCTAATTCCTCGGGGTTTACCTTATCACATTTTGTGATTACAATATATACAGGAACTTCATGCAGCTTAAGTTCGCTTAAGAAGTTAGTAATACTCGCCTTAATAACCGGTTCATCAGCACTGAAAGTTATAATATAAGCTAAACTACTAGGAAGATAAGCATCTATTGCTTTGTTATGTAATTCAAGTCCTGAATCAAATCCAGGCATGTCAACTATTTTTACATCTCTAATCTCTCTTAGAAAATCATGCTTGTACTCAAGCTTTACTAATTTTGTAGTACTTGCATCCAGCACTCTATTTTTAAATTGATCAATTCCAATTTTCTCTTCTTCTCCATGGTTAAGCAGAAATACGTTATTATCTCCATAATATATCTCTGTGGGAACAGAAGTCTCTGGAGTTATCTGCGTAGCTAAGATATTATCATCTAAAATAGCATTAAGCATTGAGCTTTTTCCAGTGCTGAAACTCCCAATTACAGGTGTTGTTACCTTGAAATTTTCTATTTCTTCCATAATCAAATTAATTGAGTCAGTAGGCAATTCATATCTTTTATAAACCTCAAGGCAGTTCATAAACAATTCCTTATACTTAGTTGTAAATTCTAAAGTTTTCAAAATAAACATCTCCTCATTGTATTTTTTTTGATTTAGTAATCTGTTCTGATTGTTAAATCCACATTATATAACTCTCTTTATTATAATTTTCTAGATAGGTAACTTTTATTGAATCCATACATTTTATAACTTTAATTGAGAAATTTTAAAATATATTATAATTATATATATAACTACATCATTTTACCATATTATTTAAAAAAATCTAACAATGATAGATAATTAATGCTTTAATTCTTACCTTCTTACATTTTCATTTTCTTACTAACATACATCCTCATCTGCCCCTTTTATTAATTCACTAGCCGCTATTTTATTATTAGAGTTGCATTCTTAAATGCCATAACTTAAACCTATTTCATACTTACTCTTATCCTCATCCTTTAACTCCTCGATCTTCATTCAGATTCTTAACAAATACTCTTTGCCACCTCTAATGTTGAATTTAGAAAAATAATTACGAATTCATCACCACTTATTCTAAATACTGTATCAGTCTTTCTGGTATTTGCTCTAAGAATACTACCAACTTCTTCTAGAATCTTATCCCCCTCACTATGACCATAAACTTCTATTTATAATTTAATTGTACAATCAGCCATCCATGAAAATTTACCCTTCCAATAACTTTTTTAAGAAGTCTTATTGAAATGCAGTAGACAAAAATAAACTCCCCATCAAAAGATGCGGAGCTACCATAGTCTAATTCGAAGCAGTATCATTAACAACATTACTTATTTATTATGAATAATCTTATCTTTTAAATCTAAAAACCATGTATTTTCGCCATCAATTTCTAATGCATCATTTATTATATTAAGTGCATAATTAGTTTTTCCTTCTTCTTTAAATATATATGCTTCCTGGTACATTGCATCTAGATCTTCTTTATCTATTGCAATTATCTTATCATAGTATTCAATTGCTTTATTTACATCTTTATTTATATTGTATTCTATTGCAGCAATTTCAAAGTATGGTTCTAGAAATTTATTATCTTTATCAATACATATTTTATAGTTTTTTAATGCTTCTACATAATCATTCTTGTACTTTAATGCATTAGCTAAATGATAATACGTTTCTTCTAATTCAGTATTTATTTCAATTGATTTGTTATAATTTTCTATAGATTTATCAATATTTTCAATTTTGTAATAAAGATTTCCTAATGAAAAATAAGCATCATATTCATAGGGTAATTTACCAACAATTTTTTCATATACCTCTATAGCTTTATTATATTTTCTTAAATTGGCCAGACAGAAAGCTTTATTATAAAATGCAATACTATCATCCTTGTTAAATTCAATTGCAGAATTAAAACATCTTAATGCCATTAAGTAGTCATAGTCTTTTATTCTTTTTTTCTTTTCTGCATTAATATGTTCATTTCCCCGTTCAAAGTACTTATCTCCAGAATTAAATTTTTCAAAGCTTAATTCTTCAATTTCGCTGTCCTTAAACACTTTATTTATTCTAATTCCCTTATATCCTTCAATATATTTAATAACATTATTCACCACAGGTTGAGATTGTTCTTCTAATGCGTACCATACATTTGCTTGTCCAAATCCTTCACCTTTAGGAACACCATTACGCCCTGCAACTGGAACATCAAAAGATCTCATGCTTAATGGCAATAATACACAATCTTCAGCTTTTGACTTAACATTAAAAAAGCAATTACGTGTATATTTATCTTGGTAATCCCTATATACTGTAGCATTCTTATACCACCCAACGATTTTAGGATTTCCCCACTTATCTTTTGAAACCCAAACCACTAAAACATCTTCAGCTTTATTAGCTTTTTTGTCTATACCTTCAAGCTTTTCTATATGCAATTTATTTCGTCCACTTTTACTAGATTTAGTAGAAAAATAACCGTAACAGTAACCATCTATATCTAAAAAGTTACTTTCCTCTCCACCTTCACGATACTCATCTACATACTCACCCCCAGTATAAGGCATTCTGCTTCTTTCATTATTTCTTCCATTATAAAATTCCATCCATATTATTCTAAAAAATAAGATATTCAATAAACATCCTCCTACATTTCGAATTTACTTATCCCAAAATCTAAAAATCTTTCATGTTCAGTATGATTAAGATACTTGTGCTCCTCTTTTGGTAAATGTGTAGCATACTATCCCTAATTTTTTATTTTAATATGAATCACCAATATTAGTTTTATTATCTAGCAACCCTTCTCAATCCCACATAATCACATAACTAAAGTCTTCGATCAAACTCTTCTTTCCGCACTTAGGGCAATGAAATTCAGATAAATCGATACCCTTCCTATGCCCTTCTGCATCTTTTTTTACATCTGCAGCTTCACAAAGAACTGCCTTACATTTATTGCATTTATACTCTGGTACAAAAACTCCACCATCATATTTTACTTTATAAGCAAAACGTTCATAGAATTCTCCACATTTAGGACATACAAAAATCTCATGGCCACAGTCTCCTAAAATTCTTCCATTTTTTTCATTGAGCAATGCTCTTACTAAATTTAATGTTTTCTTAGATTTAATAAGACTCGGAAATATTGAAAACTCTGAATCTATATCTTGAAGATTATCCGGGCTATACATCATACCAATGCCAATCTTAAATTGTTTTTCATAATCGCATTTGGTACACCTAATACCATAACTGCTACCCATTTTATTCTTCCTATTTTGTATCATCAAATTCTAATTTAAATCCTTCATTAATGAAAGCACACTTAATAAATTTTTTTAAGAAATCGCTATAAATTTCATAATGTTTAATTATGTCATCAAATGAGGACTTTTTAAATTTGCTAATTAAAAGAAATTTTTCATTTTTATAAAACAATATTTCTGAACCATACTCATCTACTTCTAAGCTTAATGCATTATTAAAAAATTTTGTAATATTCCTAACTAAATATATGTTTTCGTTATCTTCTAATGCATCTGCTAATTCTATTTGATAAAAATTCTCACCAAATCCTGAATTAAAATCATCACAATCACAACTCAAAGATATATTTATACTATATTTATTATCATCTAGGTTTCTCTCCCATATTTCTAAACCCAAACCATATTTTTTACCTTTATGCTCTACAACATCAAGTGATTCATTATTTAAAAATGAGCACGAATATTGAGATTCACAAATACTTTCTGCAAATGATACGCCGTCAATATTAATGCCAATATCTAATTTTGGTATTTCTAATTTAATTCCTTTACGAGTAAAATTTGAGTTGAATAGTAAATCCTCAAACTTATCAATATTAATACGACTAATATTTTTATACAATATCATTCATCCCCCTCAACTTTTTAATATTTAATATTTACATTTCAAATTTACTTATCCCGAAATCTAAAAATCTTTCATGTTCAGTATAATCAGGATACTTATGCTCCTCTTTTCTAAAAGTCTTATCATGATTCCAATATTTGTGGTGCAAAAGTTCATGATATATTACATATTTAACTGTTTCTCTTGGAACATCCGGTGAGTTAAGCAAACAATTAATTCGAATACTATCATCTAGTCTGTATACTCCATAATATTGTTTATAAACCTTATCCGTCCAATCAATAGATTTAATGCCTGTAAATTCCCCCTCAAACATTTCATTGATAACTTCTTTTGTAAGAACCTTAATATCATAAATTGGTTCTTGTCTAAATGGTATTAGCTCAATTGGCATCTCCTCTACCTTTATTCCAATTGGTGGTATTCCATCTTTATAATTTATAAAATCAAAAATACGTTGCCTATAGGCCTCTATGCTTCCAAAGATATTTTCAATAATTTCATTTTCCTCATAAAGTTCATCTGGATAAGCAAATAAATCTAATCTCTCATCCTTTATTTTTAGACTTACAATAGCAGGGTCAATGATTTTACGGTCTTCAAAGCTAAACATATGAGGCATTTCATTATCTTCTCTAAGATTATCTAAAAATAGTTCTAAATCCTCATTTCTTGGAGGCATCTCAAATCCCCCAAAATATTTTTGCAAATCTTCCGTTGTAATAGATTTATCTTCAATAATATGTTTTCTGTCCTCTAAGAGTTTTTTAAATCCATGTATCTGATCTGCAAAAACAAGCATGTGATAATCATTCCCATCACTATCAAGAAGTGAATACCAGCCAGCAGGTAACGCAATAGTTTTTTTAGCCTTGCTGCCCCAAATATAACTTATACCGTTTATAATATCATGAAAGAGTTCCAAAGGAATAAAATTTGGTCTTCTGGATCCATAGCCTTTTTTAGAATCAGGATCTATTTTTCTAGTATCAATAAGCCACTGTGGATTAAGCCATTTTGTGAACACATCCCACTTATCACAAAAATCAACAATATTTACTTTCTCTGTTCCACCTGCAGATTTTCCTCTCATACCTCGCCCAATCATTTGCATAATCAAAACGTCACTTTGTGTTGGTCTTGTAATAAACACGGTTTGTATATCTGGAACATCACTACCCTCAGTTAAAATATTTATATTTACAAGAACATCAAGTTCTCCAGCTTTAAATCGTCTAATTTTAGCCTCGTTACCATCATGTAATGAATATATATAGTCACAACGAATTCCTTTTTTCTGTAATTCCTCACATAGTGAAATACAATGATAAGCGTTTAAAGCAAATATAAGAGTTTTACCATACTTCTCTTTATTTTCAACATATGTATTCACTATGATGTCGTTCCTTTCACAGGAGTGAGCAATTTTTTCAACTAAGGAAGGTGATAACTCTCCCCACTTTTTAATGAATTTTTCTTCATCTATGCTGGTGATAGCCTCCACATCTGTGCCTGTTTCAATTCTCTCAAACTCTGGCTCTGCAAGAATTTGTTTTGTTATAAGCTCGCTCATTGGTATGCTATAAATAATATTATTATCAAATAGCTGCAAAAGATATTTGCTTTCTTTGTCATTCATTCTAACAGGTGTTGCCGTAAGTCCTAAAAGTTTTGCATTCTTACGTACTTTTCTTATATAATCAATGGTTTTACGGTATGACTTTGCAACTGTATGGTGTGCCTCATCTACTACCACAATAACATTCTCTGCTAAAACTTTTTTTAAATAATCAAGGTTTCTGCAAACTGACTGAACACTAAGAATCATTATATTGTCATCTTTTTCAGTTGCTTTGATTGTAGCGTGTTCTCCAGATATACAGGCCATCTTAATTTTTTTGATGTTTTTATTTTCCAGTTTTACAAGTGGTGCAAAATTATAGAAAGCATCCGCAGTTTGATCAATTAACATATGACGATGAGTAAGCCAAATAACCTGATATCCTTTGCTTACAAGGTTTTTAAGAAGAAAACATACTGCAGTTCTTGTCTTTCCACTTCCAGTTGGCATAACAAGGAGTCCTGCTGCTTTATTTTGCTTTATAAAATTGTCAGTAAGTTTTTCTACTGCCTCTTTCTGAAATTCATATAATGGAACATCACTTGCAATACTTTTTGTCATATCTATTGTAATTGGTATAGAAAATCTTGAAGCATCTTCGTATACAAAACTTGAACCTCCAATCTCTGCAAGAGCTGATATATAAGCACCTATAAGTGTTGCTGTAAGTTTCATACTGGTTAAATCGTTAAGCATCCATGAGTTATTATTATTGCCTGATTTAGGCTCTATACTTTTATAAATTTTCGCGACCAATTCCGGCCATTTTTTAAGTAATCTAAACTCAATTTCTGTCCGATATCTAATAACAAATTTTTCATCTGGAAATTGACAGATATCCTCCATAAAAGGTATTAGTGTATCATTGTCCTCCGTAATAAATGTTGGCACTAACTCAATTTTTGTTTTTTTAGAATAAACGATACTATTAATAAATTCGTTATCAAATTTTGTCCAAGTGAATTTATTCATATTTTACATCTCCCTTTTCTTAATTTATGACTTAAGTATACAGCGACTTTAGAATAAAATAGTGGATAAGTTATCCCCCAGTCTTTATTCCTTTGATCCTCTCTCTTTAAGTAAATTTATATCACAATATTTTTTCACATCTTCATAAAACACAGAGAAATCATCCTTATCTCGCAAAGCACAAATTACTATATAATCAAACTTATTTTTAGGGTTAAGTCCCCCACTAAATAATTCAAAAAGTTTATCTGCAATTTCTATATCTATTTTTAACCCTACCGTAAATTTGGATAAAAAGTTTCTTGTGATTGCACACCTACCATTTAGAATTTTTCTCATAGTATCTTCTGGAATACCACATTTAAAAGTAGTACAATCATATGTTCGCTCTGATTGTTTTGAATACTCAAAAAATAAATTACTGAGCATTTTTCTTAGTTCTAACCCATTCCCATCCCATGCACCCATATCACCAGGCAGTACTCTATATGATTTTATTTTCTTTATTGGTTCTATAATACCGTAGGACACAAATTCAGCTGTTTCAATTTTATCTTTGCTAACATCTAACCACTTTTCCATAATACTTCTCCTTTCACCATGTTCTGCCTATAGCAAGACCTTTACCGCTTCACTATTATTCCATTCTCCCAAATTTACTATTACAACACTCTCTCTCAACAATATTGTTAATAATTTTATTTACTATAACTCTCAAGGGTATTTATAATTTTAAAAGCAATCATTTTTATTTAATCACTTTATTTTTTTGAATATTTTTTGTTAAGCTTGCGCTGAAATTATATATTTAAAAATATATGTCACAACATAATTTTACATTTTATTATTTAATTGTTTATTAATTTCATTCTATCACAGCCACTTTGCTAAATTAGGGGAATAAAGTCACATTAAAAATTAAAAAAGGTTGAGTGGATTTTACCTAAAGTTCTTTAACATTAGAAAGTAGAAAAAATAAAACAGATAAGCATTAACCGCCTATCCGTTATGGTAATTCCCTTGTGCTTAAATTTGATATTGAGTTTAGTAATTCCAACCGTGTTTCTTCAATATTCTCATTTAGAATATCTACTTCAATTATTCTTATATTAACTTCTTCATTAAAAACCTTAACCTTAATAGTTATTGGTTTTTCAAGTTTATCTTTATATTTATAAGCAGGATAAACTAAGAATATATCTTTGCATTTATAATGTGATGCATAACCAATCATTTGATATATATCCGACTGTGAAACAAATGAATCTGACCTCGCTGCTATCTTTTTATATTTTGCATCTAATATTACTTTAACATTGTTACCTTCCGTTACAGTAATATCAGGTTTCATAAGAAATATATCCTCCCCTTGATATTCTCCAAGATAACGTTGTGGCTTTTGGTAATTAACTTTACATTCTTTACCTTCTATGTTTATGTAAGCTCCTTTCAAAAGCTTAAATAGATAATATTCAAAGAGTTTATTTAAAGGTACTAGGAAAGTGAATACATTTTCATCTCCATTCTTAAACCCCGGTTGTTGATTGTAGTAAAATAGTTTTGCAAAATTATATAGAGGTTTATACTTTTCATTTAATCTATTGAACTTTATACTATTAAATATTATTGGAGATAATGCTATTATATTAACATCCTCTAAGTATGTAAGGGCTAACTTAATTTTTACCTTACTTGAATTTATCTTTGTTACATATATTAATTTTAAAAATATAGTTTTAAATATTCTATTAAGTACCGTGTCTATAGTAAATTCCTCATATTCAACATAATGAAGATGGTTTGTATAAATATTTTTTAATAAAGACTTTTGAAACAGTATCTTTCCTTTAATAAACTGAAGGTTTTCTTCTGTGGTTTCATATTGCCTATGAGGATCAGTACAAAAAAGCTTTAGAAATTTATCTATAAACATGGTTATGAATATTTCTAATAAATCATTTTTACACCCTTCTATAGTCTGTGGCTTAGGAATTTCTTTTATTGACAAATAACCAGAGTAAGATAGTAATCTCAAAAGAAGTTCACAGGCCTCCCTTGCTTCCTTGTCTTTATCATAACTATCCTTGCTATATATCTTTGGCAATATTTGAATTCGTGTTTCTCCACTGACTACAAACCCTACATAATGTTTCATAATAACAGTTCCATCAGCTTGTATTGAAAGATTCTGTGTTCCCCACAGATCTTTCAAACCCAGCATGTCTTTTTTCTGTTTTTCAGTTAGTTGCATTTTTATTTGATTATCCTCAAATATTGTAATTACTTCACTATTCATTTGCATTTCCTGCTTGGCATATTTTTAATAATGCAGCTTCAAATTCTGAGATTCCCCCTGATTTTTCTTTATAGCTTATGAAGATAATGCTTCCCATATCATCAAAAAATTCTTTTCCTGTTATTGCCTTAAGACTTTCAATATCACCATAAAAATATTCCATGAGGAGAGGCAGTATTTTATAGTACCATACCTTGTATAAATCTCCCATACTGATAATATCTATAAAATATGCATGACCTATTCTATGCTCTCGATCAAGCTTTTTAACTATTTTAATATTCAATGCATTCAATAATTTTCCAAGATCTATTGTATTATTAACTTTGGGACTAATTACAACGTTAGGATTATCGAATAGCTTTATATCCGGCTCAATCTCCACAAATACAAATCTTCTTCTCAATGCAGTATCTAAAAGTGCAATAGATCGATCCGCAGTATTCATTGTTCCGATTATATATAAGTTTTCAGGCAAGGTAAATGGCTTTTTTGAATATGGTAAAACACAATTAATTTTACCACGCTTATCTTTTTCTATTAGTGTTATAAGCTCGCCAAATATTTTTGATATATTACCCCTATTTATTTCATCAATTATAAGATAATATGGTGCTATTTTTGCTTCACTTCTTACCACTACCTGGTTGCTTTCATCTTCTTTCAATATCCTATTTAAGTCTGTAAAATTAATTCTATGAAGCTGATAAACAGTTTTTAATGTGAGTATTGTCTGTCCATTAAATGCATATATGTCGTAACCAGGATTATAGTGCTTTATCCATTTAATGCTACGTCTATGTGAGTAACTCAATTCTGGCTTATAATCATATTCTCCCTCTACTACTCCTATATCTCGTATAGTTCTAGGTCCGTCGTAAATAAATACCACATCACCAATTTGAATTTCGCTAATGAATGTATATACCGAATCTGCATCTTGAAAAGGTTTTTTTCCATTTACTCCTCTTTCAATTTTAAGCAAATCAAATACCTCTTCATAGTTTTTTTCTTTAAGATTTATATCATTCAACCAGCCTATGGCAATATCATTTCTAGCTATACATTCATTATAAATTTTTTCATCTTTATTGCGACTTCCTAAGGAAATTTTCCAGATTCTACTTTTTTCACTGATTATTTCAGTTCCTTTTATTCTTTTATCAGCCTTTAACACCTGCATTGAAGCCAAATTTGCTAATTGTTTTAAGATACCATCCTCAACCTTGTACTTAATTCCAGTTCCTTGCTCTGAATCCTCATCATCATTTATCTGTGGACGTATTCCCTCAATAAATTCTTCATAAGAATAAGATTGATGAAAAGTTATAAATTTAACTCTTCCATCTTTTTCTATGGTTTCAAAAGAAGTATGTTTATTACTATAGTTAATATCCATATATTCTATAATCTTTGCTGTGGAATAAGTTTTTCCTGTTCCAGGTGGTCCATAAAGTATCATATTCGGATTAAACTTAAGTAAGTCTACATATTTTTGAAACTCAGCAGCTTCTTCTGGATTTGTTTCTTCTTCTTCTACAAATTCTACATCTTCTATAGTAGAATCTATCTTAACCTTAGTCTTAGAAGGTGCACTTTTTTTTCTCCCTACCAAAACATTATCATATAATGCTATGGGATTGGAAACAATGAACTTGCCGTTTTCTTTTAAATCAGATATAACAGATTCAAGATAATTTTTTTTCTTACTTGCATTATCTATTTCAGCATATTCCAAAAGCTGTGGTAACGAATATTTTTCTTCGTTTTTTATATCATAAAGTTTACTTAACGATTCATAAATCTTCAACTGTCCATCCTCGTAAATATAAATTCCTTTAATACTACCTTCTTCGATATTGTTAATAATAATACCAAAATCTCTTTCATCCAAAATAAGCTTTTCACCATCAAGCGCAATAAAAACATTTCTAAAGTTATTCCTGAATTCTATACTATCAGGCTCAGGACATCCTTTTGACACTGTTATTTTAATAAAGCCACAATTTTTAACACTCTTAGCACTCTTATTTAACAAATTAAGATCTGGTTCAAAGTACCTGTATCTAATAAATTCATCCGATAATCTTATAGGCTCTTTAAATGTTTTAACTAACTCAAATACAACTACTCCATCTTTATTAATCTTATTTTCTTTTTTAGTATATTCTTTTACACACCAAAGTTCATTTATTTTTCCACTAAAAACAGGAAACACATAATCACCAGGTTTAATACCTCCATACCAGTCAGCGCCCTCAGCACCAGCCGCATAAAATCTTTCCTCTACTTGTTCTGGATAATTAGAACTAAATTTTCCAATATATAAATCAGTCATAACCATACACTCTCCTCTAAAGTTTGTATAAACCAAATCAATTAAAAATCACGAATATTTTAATATCTTAAAAAGCTCTATTAACCCTATTCCCAAACCCTCTCCAGCACAACTCCCTCATTAAATCCACCACGTTCCTCCTTCTTCTGCTTCCTCTTCGCAAACAATTCCACTTCTGTATATCCAAGATGACTAGCTAGTCCCACCAATACCTCCAGCACATCTGCTAATTTCTCTAAATTTAGCACATCCACATATTCTTCAAGACTGTGTACTATTTTCTTATCACAAATATAGGAAAATGCTTTATATTGAGTACTGCAAAAATCATCTATATAATTATCATATAAGAGCAATTTATCGTTTTTCTTACTATTAACGTTTTTAAAGGTTGGTACAAGATTCCACATTTGATCATTTCTTTATCTTCACTTTTATATAAAAAATCCAGTAGTTCTTTTTCATTGCAATTGGTTGGAAACTCATTCTTCAAAGCTACATAACCAATAGACTTTTTTAGGTTATCAGAGAACCCAAAATTCAATTTGAATTGTCGCTGAGGGTACCACGCATATACTATCATCCTAGCAATAAGCTTTTTAAACTCAATCTCCATATTTTCAATGCTAACTTCCTCTAATATTCCAAGCAACCAATACATTTTATAGCTGGCTACCATCTTGTCATCATCCAAAAGTCTAGAGAAAATCCTTGAATCTATTAAGTTATTAATTGGCAAGTAGCCTACTATATCCTTAATGTTTATTAGATCTATAGATGCGTTTTTCTCGCCTTTTATATGAGTCTTTAAGTCTATCATCTTTTTTAATATCCTATTTTAAATCTAAAATTTGGTGCCATCTACGTGGCAAGTGGCAAGCTCTTATTCTTAAACATATCTTTAGCTTAAAAATTTTATTTTTAAACAAGTGCAATTATTTAAAGGTATTTGCAAATATATAAGACCTAATCTTACTATTATTTCTTTTTACTATGCATTAAATCAAGTATTTGTTTTAATTTGTTCACATCTAACTGTTTTTTACTATTTACACCTAAAAACTGTTTAACATTAGAAAACTGCTTAAAATTGCAGTCTATTTTACGTAGTTCATTTGCTTCAATAGGTTCAAAAACTTGTATAGTATCCTTATAAAATGTGATTTCTCCGCTATACTTTCCATCTTTTATTCCATCATACTTTTCTAGGTAGTGTAAATTTTTTTACACTACTTTTTCGATTTTTCTTATATATATCAAGGGTTACAGAGTTTTTTAGATACAAAAAACAATGACCCCCTAATTACATGTTATAATTGAGTATCTAACCTCACAAAAATACACATGAAAGGGTGTCATTGTTATGAGTTCAATTATAACTTATTTAGTTTTGTATAATCAATACCTTTTGAAACAAATTAGTATATTACTTCTATTTATTGCTAAGCATATTCCTCTAAAACAGTGGGCTTTTGACGATTCCCATAGTCCCGAATATCAAAAGTTCAAGGTGGACAAGCTTCCTCAGATGATCATTCCAAATCCTGTAGATTATCAACTACTTTTAGGCTATTATAAACATAAATATGGTAAGAGTGTTAAACCAATAAATCGCAGGTCTAAGGAAACCATTTCTGAAACTACCGTATGTCCTCGTTGCGGCGCTCCGCACCATTATATTTATAAAAATAATGGTGCTAAAGGTCAGTATCAATGTAAAATCTGTGGTGAACTTTTTAGTGAAACCAACATTTATACTTATCCTTTAGCTTTACGTTGTCCTTACTGCCAAAATATTCTTGTTCCCAAGAAAGACCGTAAAAATTTTCGCATACATAAATGTGTTAATGCTAAGTGCTCTTACTATCGTAAGAATCTTGCTAAACTTCCCAAAGGGTTAAATGTTGCAGATAAACATAAGTATAAGCTCCACTACATTTATCGTGAATTTAACATTAATTTCTTTAAGATGGACTTGCATGAACTTCCTTCAAATGCGATTAACTTCAAATACAAAAAGTTCAATGCCTACATAATGGGTTTATGCCTTACTTATCATGTTAACCTTAAACTATCAACAAGGATGACTTCGCATGCCTTAGAAGAAATACATGGCATCAAAATTTCCCATACAATGATTGCTAACTATGCTATGACAGCTGCCGCTGTTATTAAGCCATTTACGGATACCTTTGACTATAAGCCTGCCAACATCCTTTCTGCTGACGAAACGTATATCAAGGTAAAAGGTATCCACCATTATGTCTGGTTTATCATGGATGCCTGTAAAAAATCCATCCTAGGCTACCAGGTATCAGATACTCGTGCAGTAGGACCTTGTATCCTAGCCATGCGCATGGCTTTTGAAAAATTTAAAACCTTCCCAGGTAAAGCTTTGAAATTTATTGCAGATGGTTATAGTGCATATCCTCTCGCAAGCCAACAATGTATGCTTGAAAAAGGTTGGGATTTTGATATTACTCAGGTCATCGGACTAACTAATGATGATGCCGTATCGACTGAATTCCGCTGGGTAAAGGAGGTTGTGGAACGCCTTAATCGAACCTTCAAATCATCTTACCGTGTAACTTGCGGCTATGGAAGTGAAAATGGTGCTCTATATGGTGTATCCCTCTGGGTCGCTTATTACAATTTTCTGCGTCCTCATCCTCATAACTATTGGAGACCATTAAATGAGTTAGATGAGTTAACTAATGCAGGTAATATGCCTGCTAAATGGCAATTACTCATCTTACTTGGTCAACAAACTATTTTAAAAATGCAAACAAATCAATGCTCATGATCAAGTAATATATTTTTAATATTAATTGTATTTTTGCCTTAACTTTAAGGCCTTTTTGGCATGTCTAATTTCATTCTGATATTAATAAATCAAGCTATTTTCAAAATATTTTTTGTATATTTAAGCCAAACTAGTTCATCTCATTTTTTCATAGATTACTTTACACTACCCTTTTCTACATTCTTCAGTTGTGCCGATGCAATTATTTTATTATCATATTGAAATAATATTAAGCTTCCATTATGATTTTTTATACCTATCTTTTTAAAATGATAACTACAATCTTGCCTATTAAATAACTCCTTTAAGAAATACTCTTTCTGTACTTCAGCGATTGTTTTATTATCAAATTCTCCATTTTTACTCATAGGCATTATTCTTATTTCTTGAACTGATTCAATTAATATAAACATATATATTCTCCTTATTTTTCATAATTTATATACAATTGGTTATTTTTTATTACTTATTAATTTAATAATTGCTCTACTAGTTTGATTTATATTTGTATTACCTATACTTATAACATTATAGAGTTGAATAGGTTATTTAACTTTTAATCATACAACAAGTAATTATTCGAGTTCTTTTTTAATATTATGTAATTGAATCAAATCTTTTTATACTTAAAATAACATTCATGTTTTCACGCCCCAGTCGATAATTTCCCTTATTAAAACTATTATAAGAGAATAACTTTTTCTTACCTAGCAATTAATTGTAACTTTCGTAATCTTCTTTACTTTTAATAACACCCTATAGTTGTGACCAAAAGACTATATTACCTTATCAAACACCTTGTAATCCACAAACATTCTCGAAATCACATCAATACACATAATTTCTTCTCCTTTTAATTTTCAATTGTGCATTATAATTTTAATATTTTATAAGCGTTTCTACAACTCACTCTTGACATATCAAATATTGTTTGGAAATTTGTTACACCTAATTCATTAAATCTATTCTCTATTAATGCTGCTCCAGCATATGGCCAATCTTTAATTTCCCCACTATTTATATGAGATAATATAATCTCACTTATTATATTATCATCACGAAAATAGTTAAGTTCTGACCACTCCGCTAATGCTTCAGTAACAACACTATATATATAATTGTTTTTATTTTCATGAGAGGTAAATAATGATTGTGAATGATTATAGTTAGCCCCCTCAAAATTGGCTGCATGGGTATGCTCATGTACAAGAAGTGCTGTTATTAAATTTTCAATTAATAAATCTTTTTTAATATTAGGATTAGCCTCATATACCTGGTCTACCCTTTTCATTATTCTATCAATACAAATTAATACCTTTCCTGTATTAAACTGCTCAATACATTCTGGAAAACCATTGTCGACAAGTATCTTGGCAAATTGAGGATCACTGCCTTCACTTTTATGAAAATAAACACCATAATTATGCATTTCCTTTATTATAGTACAAAACTTATTAGTAGTGATTTTAAATTTATACAACATTTTCTTCAACATTTCTAATGTTATTACGACAACCTGGATAAGATCAGTTAACTTATTAGTCCATTTACCATCTTCAACAATATTTTTCTTTATGATTTCAAAATTTTTGTTACTTAAATATTTTTCCCATACTCTAATTAGTGGATATACTTTTCCTTCTTCATAATCAAGCCTTATATCTTTTAATCCACGTTTATTAGTGATTTTCCAAAAAGTATTTAGTATTTCTTTAAAGTTATCAAAGAAATTTTCAATAAAATCCATATCTTTTGATATCTCTTCAATAAACAATTCATCTAAATTTATATTATCTTTACCTTCACAATATTTTTCAAAATAAAAGCACATGCCTTCTGACTTCCATCTTAATTTATCTAATTGCACCTCTTTTAAATTACAAAAATTCATATAATCAATATCTTCACCAATAGAATTAAACCTTTTAGCATGATACCCTATGGCTATCCACGATAAAAATTTTAATACTTCCTTGATGTCCTCAAAAATAAGTTCATCTGTCTCATACCCTAACAATCCAGAATATTTTACTTTTATTGTATAATCATCTACTATATATGTTGTAACAGGATAATATCTAACCTTAGTTAATTCCTCTATATACGGAATTACCTTTTGCATTGATTTTTGAATAATATCTATATATCTTTTTTCTGTAGCTACTATGGGGATAACAGAAATGCTGCATTGAAATTTTTGTTTGAATTCGCACATGAAAATCCCTCCATTTTAATCAAAATTTAAATTCTTTTTGTATTTCTTCTAAAAGAGTCTTATTAAAATCCGAAAAAAACTCTATCATCTTGCCAAAACTATTCTTTTCATTTATAAAAAGCGCTCCAAATTCGCTCTCTTTTGTACCTCTATTACTAATTTCACCTGTGTCTAATACTTCTTTACTCCTTGCTTTCATATTCTCTAAGAAACTTTGAAAACCTATTGTTGCATTCCTACACACATTAAACCATCTGAAAAACTAAAAGCACTATCAAATCGTTGCTCTATTATAAAATTTCCTTTTGAATTAATGCAGCCACATTTCCCATTCAAATAAACTACTGCTAATCCCTCCTCAAAAGGAAATACTAAATCAAATTTTGGTTCTACTACTATTTCACCTGATTTATTAATAAAGCCTTCTTTACCACTTATAGTGACATTAGAAAATCCATTTCTAAAAGAAGTAGACCTTACATACTTAGGTTCTATCACATAATTTCCTGAATCATTTATAAATCCATACATGCCATTTATTTTTATACATGCCAATCCTTCTTCAAAATCATAGGCCTCTTCAAATTCAGTTTCTATTACAGTTTGGCCATTTTTATTAATATAATTCCATGTACCACTTCTAAGTACCGCTGCTAAACCATTAGAAAAGTTACCTGCATCTTCAAATCCTTCAAATACAATTACTCCACATTTATCTGTAAATCCCCACCATGGATCATCTATGCCTAATGAAACCGGTGCTAGTCCCTCTGAAAATTTTAATCCACCACCATTAAAACATGGTCTTATAACCATGTTCCCTTTAGTATCAATAAATCCTACTTTCTCATATATAGTTACAGACATAAGATCCTCATTATAAGATTCCATAGAATCAAAATCATACCGAGGTTCCATTATAAATTTACTGTTGTTATCTAATAATCCCCATACCCCATTAAGTTTTACCCAGGTCGCATTTTCCGTTGAACTTCCAACAGCATCATACAAAGGCTCAATTAAATATTGTCCTTTTTTGTTTATAACTCCATATTTATTATTTGTACTTACCCATGCTCTTCCATTATAAAAATCTAATGCATTATCAAACTTAGGCTCAATAGTAAAAGCACCAGTTTTATCAATATAACCATATAGTGTTTTCTTATTAGGCACTAGCCGATGTTTAATTTCTCCACTTATGAACATTTCATATAATAAATTTACTCTCCTATTAAATTCTGTATCAAAATCTCCATTATAATCTTCGCATCCCATATGAAAGGAAATAACAGGATACCATTCAATATGACCTTTTAAGTATTCAGTTATAGCCGAACTATGAAATAGTTCATTACATAAGTCATCATGATCTTCTAGCCATGTAATAAATTCCAATGGATAAGCCATTCTGTATCCTCCTTGAATAATTTATTTAGCTTTACACTTTCCCTTTAATGCAATAGGAAATATCTGAATCATATTGCTTAACAGCTTATAATTATTATGTTTTATTCCCATTGCACCATAAATTCTATGATAATGCCCTAACCATTTTTCTATACCAGTGGTCTTATAATCCCCCTCTGTAAAGTTAATTAGAACAAACCAAGTTGGTATATTCAAAACTTCATTCATAAAATATAAAAATGCTAATCTGTTTCCAAGTTGATAATAATGCTTAGTCCAATCAGTAGTTTCAATTCCATAACACTCCTGGGTAACTGTTATTGCCTTTTTTATCTTATCAATACTTTCTGTAGACACAGCTTTTATGTCTGATTTAGTTTCATCAATATGTGCCTTAGCCTCAACAAGTAACAATCCCTTTTGTCCCTTAATATCATTAACAATTGCTAAACCATCCCATTGCGGACCATTTTTAGGCCAAAATTCTCTTAGTTTTTCTTTCGCTTTGCTAAGATTAACTTCATCATCTAAATAAAAAACTTCTAGAAAATCATCTCTATACTCATAGAATTCCTCTTTTCCTAGTTTTTCTGGTTTTTTTAAAGGTGACTTCCACTCTATTTCAGATTTACTGCCAATAAATGATAGTAGTGATGGTGATGCCGCAATTATTAGCTCTGATAATTTCTCTTTTGCATTGACTATGTACTCCTGTAAATATAATCTGCTTCCCTGAATTGCTGAACCTGAATTTAAATTAGCCATCTAAACCACTCCTTCTATTTATATCATCTCATGTATTAATATCTATTTTATGTTATTTCAACATAAAACTATTTTTTCCTTCAATATATGTAAAAATAGGCAAAATAATAAAACTCTAAGATTACCTCAGAGTTTTATTAGCAAATTTTTAACTTTATAAATAATATTTCACTGGAGTTCTTTCGAACAAATACTATTGTACCTATTCTTGAATAAAGTTGATGGGATACAATTTTCCCATTCTTTTAACAAATTTACCCCATTCTAGATTTATACTTTTCTCTAAAATTAAAAAAACTATCAAAAATTTTAATTCATTTCGATAGCTTTCATAAGTCAGGAGTCCTGGTAGAATATGTTACTTATTAGCAGATACTAATTACAAGTGTGCTCTGGCAACTCTATAATCCATTTTCTAAGGTTACCCAAATTCTTTCTAGCCAATTTTTCAAGTTCAACAGTTGATGCTTTCACTTTACTCTTTTTAACATTTAAAGAAGTTATTATGGTTCTATTATCCTTATATTTCAGGCTAAATCCCTCTGGAGCTATTTCTCCATTTATACTTTCACTTACAACAAGATATGCTGAGTAGACCTTTTGTTCAGGATGTCCACTGCAGCAGTACTCAGTTCGATATCCTTTTTTATTTAAATTAAATATTATATCCAATATAGGAGTGTCAATATCTTCAAGTTTACTTAAGCACTTTCGACAGAAAGTTTTCTCATCCTTATAAGTGGTAAGCAAGCTCGACTTCGTCTCACAACTACCCCTGAGGTGTAAAATTTTCCAATAAGATGTAATAAGATATTATCCCGAACCAAAATAGACCCATCAATGTAGATGGGTCTTTTAATACATTTTTTATTTTGCTTTTTTAGGACTTTAGATAATTATACCTTTCATCACTCTGTTATTAATAAATTAAAGTATTAAAAAAAACACAACTAATTCATTTTAAACTGTTCTTTTTCTTCTCTAAAAAATCAGTAAAAGTATTGGTAGGCAATTTTCTATTTTTTAATAACATCTTCGCCCAAATTTTATTTCCTTCATCCTCTGAAATATATTGTTTGTTTAGTGCTTCGATTAAAATATCACCAGTTGTAATATGATCTAATCCATATTCTTCTACATACTGCTGAATATCTCTCATATTATTACTTGCTAATACTCCACCTCTAATTTTAACTAACGCAATTGCTGCAGCTTCACCTTTACCAATAACTTTGAAACCTTTGTCTGGATTTCTTGTTAATTTACAATATATTTTATACTCTTCTGTATCCATCTCAATATTTTCAATCAATATATCTCCATTATTCTTTAAAGTATCGGTCAGTGTCTTTAGATGTGGTGTTCTTGGATGTGATAATTCTGAGTAGACCTGACCAGGTAATATAATTTTACCTCCGTAAAGTTTTATTAAAAGATTTTCATTTTTCACCCAAAGAAACGCACATAAACAATCAGTGTCAAAAAAATATTTATCAATCATATAATTCTACACCTTCACTTCCTAGATTATAAACTATATCTGCTCTGAAGGCATCTAACAACAACTCTTCGTACTTTCCATTTGAAATTAAATCTCTTTCTTTTAATTCTTCTACCTTTTGCACATATTCACCAATTGAAAAATACTTTCTTTCTTCTTCTGATGCTTTATATAATTTATCATCATATCCGAGTCTCATAGCCTTTTGTATAACTGCCATTTTTAGACTATTGGATGTATTAAAATCCAAATATCCATCATATACTAACCTGTATACCATAGCCTTATGACTCAATTGATAAAACTGTTCCATATTTATAACATCTTCTATATTCAATGCATGATTATCTAGCATATTATATTCTTCTAAATAAGCTCTTAGTGAATCATATGGAGCCAAAAGATATGAAGCAAATTTATCTGCCTCTTTTTCACTATCTGATTTTGATTCACTAATATCCTTCTCACAAATTACACTTCTTAATTCTTTTTCAAAAAACAAGTGATATAATTCATGTGCTGCTGTAAACCTCTGTCTGCCATAAGACATGTTTGAATTTATCCCAATTACTTTACTGTTTCCCTCTCTAATACACATTCCACTTAATCTATCAGACATTGGGTAAAATACCAAAGTAATTACCTTTAAATTATTAATTAATGAAAAAACATCGATTGGTGATGAAGAGTCTTCCTTTAATAATTTTCTCATTTTTAATGCATTTGAATTTAGTTCAATACTACTTTTCAATATTAACCGCCTCCAGCATTAAGTTAATAAATCTAATATTAAGTGCTACTTTATTTATTGCTGATATTGTTTCTAAATCCTCATTTTGCAATTTATTTGAACGAAATGCAATTGACATCGGTGTGTATTTCTCATCTTCACTTTCAAAATATCTTAAAGTACATCCAAATAAATTACACATTTTTTCAAGTATATCTACACTTAATTTTCGCTCTGCTTTTTCAAATTTTGATACATAACTCTGATCAATATTTAAAAAATTTGCTATCTGTGCTTGGGTTAGATTACTACTTTCACGTAACTCTTTAAATCTTTTACTTGCTAAGTTAACATTTTCCATAATAATTCCTCCTCTTATTAGTTTCATTATATTATATCTTTGTCATAATTTCAATGTATTATTCAGTATATATTATGACAAAACTATTAAAATGATGCTTAGATCTATTTTTACTTTCAACATCTCCAAATTTTTCTAATAATACCAAATCTGTTTCACATAGCAATTCATCATTATTCTGTAGCATTACTTATAACTTCTATTCTCTAATGAATTCAGTACCACACTTTTTACAAATAATTTGTTTTTGAAAATATTCATTAGGAATTTCTCTAATATATAGCTCACTGCTACCACATTCTTGGTATCTCGTAGATATCAATCTCAGAAAGCTTATCTTTTTGAACCGCATATAATTCTCCTTTTACTCTTTCTTCAATGTCTTCCACTATCCCAGGGTAGTATCCAAGATCATACAAGGCAAAGCCCTTCAAAGTACATTCACCTTTAAATACCGCACCATCCAAATAAGTATGACCTTTTCGATGACTGCTCATAAGAGTTCCATAGCCGAATAAATATACTTCTTCTTTGTCCTTCATCATATTTAATACCTTCCTTTATTAAAACACCAAATTCATTAAATCTCTATACTTATACTAATTCCCCGATACCCCTTAAAGCCCTTGAAATATCCGCAAAATCCTTATTTAAATCAACAGTCTTTATAAATACATTATTACCACTTAATTTATAAACTTGATTCAAATCATAATCCACCGTTGGATAAAGTAACATCCCGCTTACTTTACCACTAAAATCACTATTTTTAACATATGCAAAAATTTGATACAGATTACCTGAGATAAAGGTTTTATGCTCACTTCTATAGTTTTTTTGCATAGCTTGAGGATAAAATTTTGTATCAATAATAAGCCTATGATTATTTTTAGTTAAAGAAATATCTGTACTCATACTATGTAATAACTCTATATAGTCATCATCCGTCTTCCAACTAATCTTTTAGCAAGTAAAATCTTTCTGCATGCTCTTCCATATTTTACAATGTGGTCCATGGCCATCAACCTAACAGGCCCATTTAATGTAAATAGTAGAATATTTCAACTAAATACCTTTATATAAATACGAACTAAAAAACAGAATATTTATTTTCAATAAAGAGTGTATTTTATCCTTATT